>CAZEFW010000001.1:0-197499 GCA_964511535.1 uncultured Myxococcales bacterium
CCCAGGGCGAAGCCGTTGGCCAGGGCGCGCACGCTGCGCTTGGCGGCGATGGTGCCAGTGACAGCAGGCGTCCAGGTCACCGGCTTGAACACCTTGCCTGACTGCTGCAGCAGGGTCTGGTCCGCGCCGCCGGCGTATACGTTGCCCTTGCCGTCGCCCCACACGGCGTGCAGGTCCGCCGAGGTGCCGGAGGTCACCGTGGCCCAGGATGCGCCTCCCCACTTGACGATGGTGCCGCCCGCGCCCACGGCATACACCTCGCTGGAGGAGGCGCCCCAAACCGCGCTCAGGTCCTTGGTCACGCCGGTGCTCGTGGTCTTCCAGGTGCCGGCCGACAGCATGGCCGCCGCGCCCGCCTTGCCCACGGCGAAGATCGTGCTGGCCGAGCTGCCCCACACCGCGCTCATCTGCCCGGTCAACCCGGGCACCTTGACCACGGACCACTGCTTGGAGCTGTAGCGGTAGAACGCCGGCCCGTTTCCCACCACGTACGCCTCGCCCTTGGCCGGGCTCCAGATGCCGGTGAGCGTGCCGCCGCTGCCGGGCGAGCGGTCGAGCCAGCTCAGCCCATCCCAGTACAGCACCTTGCCAGCGTATCCGGCGACCCAGTAGCCGCCGCTGTGGCCCCACACCGAATACAGGTCCTTGTCGAACTTGGGCTGGGGCGACAGGTAGTCCCACGCCTTGCCGTCATGCACCAGCACCACGCCGGCCTGGCCAACGGCCACGGTGCCCTTGGCATCGCCCCAGGCTGCGTGAAGGTCCCGGCCCTGGGGCAGCGGGTTTTCCCAGCACCACTTGTCGGCAGTGCACAGGCTCTTGGGCAGCACGCCGGGGCCCAAGTCCGTCTGACTCGCGTCGAGAGCAGCGTCATTTGGAGCGCCCGCGTCGGGAGAGGGGACGGTGTCGGGAGCGGGAGCAATATCGGGTGCCATGTCATCTAAATTTTTATCGGGAGCGGAGGCAGTGTCGGGAGCGGAGGCAGTGTCGGGAGCGGGGGCAGTGTCGGGAGCGGAGGCAGTGTCGGGAGCGGGGGCAGTGTCGGGAGCGGAAGCGTCCACCGCAAGATCCATCACGCCCACATCCGATCCCGGACGCTGCACGCTGCCGGTGTCGTGGCAGCCCACGGCCACACAGAGCAGCACCACCGCTGAATGGATACACCCCCGAGGTACGAACATGGTGGTTCAACTGTCTTCCGCGGCGCCTCACCTGTCAATGGCCGACGCCGCCCTTTCCTTGACGCGGTCGAGCCCCGAGAATTACCTTTGATCTCGTGCGAAACTACAGCTTGATTACAGTTCTCATCCTGCTCGCCGGCGCCGCCCTGGGCTGCTCTGGCGAGGATAACTCGCGGCTCAACTTCTACCTGGTGCAGCAGCCACCGGCGGGGGCCGCCCCCCAGTGCTCCGGCTCCGCCAGCACCACCACGCGGCTTGCCACCAACACCTACACCCTGCGGCTGACCTTCATGCGTCGAGATCTGGCCAAATCGGACATCGCTCCGAAGAAGATGCGCAAGAAGTACAGCATCGTGTGCGACCGGGTGATCAAGCCGGGCGAGGCCCTCGATTTTCAGGTGCCCACCGACAAGGTAGATCGCCTCGCCATGCGCCTGGAGGCGTTCCAGAAGAGCGGCACCTCCGGCTCGCTGTCGCTGGCCTACTCCGGGCAGATGGAGCGCGTGGACCTCAGCGGCGCCGAGCTGAACATGCTGCTGCGCACGGTGGACCAGCGCAGCTGCGCCGACACCATGCGCTCACCCCGCGCGTTTCATACCGCCACCCTGCTGCCCAACGGCCAGGTGCTGCTGCTGGGCGGCATGGTCGCCGAGGCCTCGGGCAGCGGCGACAAGCTGCACACCGACGACACCGAGGAGGCCTACGCCACGGCGGGCGCCGAGCTGTACGATCCGGACAGCATGAGCTTCACCGCCCTGGATCCGGGCAAGGCACCCCCGCGCGCGTTCCACCAGGCGGCGCTGCTCCCCTCTCCGGCCGAGGGGCCGTGGGAGGTGCTGGTGGTGGGCGGCCTGACGCCGGCGACCACCGGGGCGGCCGTGGTGCGGCTCAAGGCGGGCTCATCCACATCGTTCAATTACCCGTTCCTGTTCACGCCTCACGAGAACTCCCGCGCAGCGGAGGCGGGGCTGGTGACCATCACCCCCTCCACCACCGGCGGCGCGACGACCCTGAGCTATATGCCGCTGTCCAGCATCCCGAAGGTGATGTTCCCACGCGCCACCGTGACGCCTGACGGCAACCACCTGCTTGTTACGGGGGGAGGTTCGGCCTACACCAGCATCGGCACCGGCAAGGGGTTCACCAAGGTGAAGTCCTCCTTCATGGTGGCCCTCAAGGGCAAGTCGGGCCGGGGCGGCAAGAACCCGGGCCCGCTCTACGAGACCCAGCTCAAGCGCACCCGGGTGGGCCACGCCGTGGCGCCCCTGGGCAAGGACAGCTTCGCGGTGGTCGGCGGCACCATGGACGACACCTGCGGCACGCCGCCCGCCGCCGGCTGCGTGTCAAAGTGGGAGGAGGACTTCGCCGGGGAGTCGCTGCTCAAGGGGGCCAGCAGCATGAGCGCCAGCAAGGTCCCCTTTGGCGGTACCACACCCGAGGCGAGCGGGTGGCACACGTTGACCCCGCTCGGGCTCAAGGACGGCGACACCACCGCGTCGCCAGGGCACGCGCTGCTGGCCGGGGGATTCCTGCTGGGCCGCGAGACCGATACGCTGCGCACGGTCGACTTTCAGACACCCAAGAGCTATCCCCTGATGCAGCTGAGCGACGGCGCCACCATCAAGGCGACGGCCGTGGACGTGAGCAACGCCGGGGCGTTCAAGCCCGCCGGGTACCACGCCGCCACCACGCTGGCCGACGGCAGCGTGTTGCTCTCCGGCGGAAACGTCAACTCCACCTGGGTCAAGCTGGCCCCGTGCGACAAGGTGGCCACGCCGTTCTGCGCTTACGACCAGCTTGTGGTCTACGGCATCACCGCTGGCGTCGTGTCCCGGCGCTCGGCCACCACCAAGACCATGTCCATCGGACGCTACGGACACCGGGCCACCCGGCTGCTGGACAACTCCGTTCTCTTCACCGGCGGCGTGACCATGCGCAGCGACAAGGGCCTGCCCGCCGCCTACCTCACCGGTTTCACCGAGGTATACAACCCGCGCCGCGGCGGCCCCGCCGAGGACCCCTTCGACCGCAAGGCAGCCCAGGACTACGACGCCGCGAGAGGCCAGGCAGCCGGCACCACCACCTGCTCGGTCCAGGAGGAGTAGGACCGGCGGTCAACTCGGCGGTCCGGACTCCTTGATACGCCAGTGGCCGGACCCGCACAGGAGCACGACTTCGCGCTGGTAATGTGTCCTCCCTGGGAGGCGCGTATGCCGCCGCTGTGGTGCGCCATGATCGTGGCGCAGCTACGCGCCGCGGGCCTGCGCGGCGAATGCCACGACGTCACCCGCCGCGTCTACCGTGAGGCCTCAGGTGATCTGGCCCGCTACTGGCACATGGATCGCCTCCATTTCTGGCGCAGGGAGAAGGATCTGCAGCGCCTGCTGGCCATGATCGGGCCGGGGCTGGAGCAGGCCGCCGAGCGAATCCTCGCTCGCCGCCCGCCGGTGGTGGGGTTCACCACCACCGACGCCAACCTGCTCACCAGCTTGCACGTGGCCCGCCTGATCCGGCGGTCCGCCCCTGATACGCGCATCGTGCTGGGCGGGCCGTCAATGTACTGGCTCTCGGAGGGCCCGGAGGGCACGGTACCCAACAGCCTGTGCGACCCATGGACGCAGAAGCGGCTGGATACGCCCGGGCTGGTGGACGTGGCGGTGCGTGGAGAAGCAGACGCGGTGGTGGCGCCCCTGTTCAGCGCGCTGCTCGAGGGCAGCGACCCCGGGGGCGTGCCGGGGACGATGGTGCCCCTGGGACAGTCCTGGCATGTGGCGCCGCCGCCGGAGCCGCCGGACATGAACCTGCTGCCGGTGCCCGACTACAGCGACCTGATCCCGGCGGGACAGACTGAGCGGCGCTTGCCGCTGCTCACCAGCCGCGGGTGCCTGCGGTGCTGCGCCTTCTGCAACGACTTCCGCATGCAGGGCGCCTACCGCAGCCGCAACGCGGAGCACCTTTTCAGGGAGGTGGAGACGTTGCATCGCCGCCACGGCACCCGCTTCTTCCCCATGGCGGACCTGATGATCAACGGCGACCTGGAGCAGCTCGAGCGCTTCTGCGATCTGATCATCGACGCCCGGCTGCCGGTGGAGTGGGCAGGCCAGGCCATCATCAACCCGGACATGGACGCCGGGTTGTTACGCCGGATGGCGCGCGCCGGGTGCAAGAGCATGACCTTCGGCGTGGAGAGCTTCTCCCAGCCGGTGGTGGACGCCATGGGCAAGGGGTTCCAGGTGACCGACGCGCTGCGCTTGATGAACGACACCATGTCGGCAGGAGTCGACGTCGCCATCAACCTGCTGGTGGGCTTCCCGGGCGAGGAGGAGCAGCACTTCCAGGAGACCTGCTCCGTGCTGGAGTTCAGCCGCCCCTTCATCGGGCGCCTGGGCGCGGTGAACGTGTGCCACTTGACGCCGCGCTCGCGCATCGCGCGGCACAGGGAACAGCTCGGGATCAACACCAACATGCCCGAGCACTGGTTCCGCTGGAGCGGCCCGCACGACAACACCCACGAGACGCGCCAGCGCCGCCAGCGAGAGCTCGCGGAGCACGCGACCCGGCTCGGCCTGCCCCCCAGGGAGCAGAATCGCTACGACGCGCAGGCGGTGCGGATCACCAGCCTGGCGTTGTTGGACGACCTCGGGCGTCAGCGGGAGGAGCACCCTCCGGGCGAGCCCCTGCGGGTGGAGATCCGCTACGAGGCGCAGCAGTCGGCGGCGCGCGCGCTGTTCCGGGTCCAGCTGCTGCGAAGCGGCGACGATCTTTTGGCCTTCGGCCACAACACAGGACTGGCCCGCGGCGCCGTGGACCGCCTGCCGCCAGGGCAGGGCCGGGTGACGATGCGGCTCGCGCGCCTGAACCTGGCGCCCGGAGAGTACCGCGTCACAGCGGGGGTGTGGCCCGACGAGGACAGCGTCGCGCCGCTGGACGTGCGCCACGGCGCGCTCACGCTGCGGGTCGCCGGGGAGCAGCGTGATCCGCTGCCGCTGGCCAGGGTGGGCCTGCAGGCGGAGCGCGCTGCCGGGGCACGCCCGGACGGCAAGACCCATGCGCTCCGGTTCGACGGCGACCAGGGAGGGCCGCCGCCTCGCCTGGGCCCGGGGGAGTCCCTCGCGGCGATGCTACCGCTACCCGCCCTGGACGGGGAGGAGGCCCGGCTGCTGGCCATGTTGACCTCCGGGCAGGTGATGGTCCACCTGGCAGAGGTCAGCCCGGAGCTGCTCGAGGGGGACACCCTGCTGCGGCTCCTCTACCATCGCCCGCCGCTGCTTCCAGGGACCTACCACCTCGCCCTGGATCTGCAGTGCGTGAGCACCGGCCGGCAGCTGCTGTATGCCAGCCGCCCGTTCCTCATCGAGGGGCCAATCGCCGGCGGCGGCATCGTGGCCCACCAGGTGACCTGGCGCCTGGATCCTGCCTGAGATCGTCCGCTCGCCTCAACGCTGATGGCACGCCCGGAGGACCTCCGAGTCCACGCCCGAGATCCAGCGCGCCGGGTCGCCAGGCTCGGCCGTGGCCCACGGGTGCTCGCCGCGCCAGCGGGTGAACTCCTCCTCGGAGAACTCGTACGGGTGGCGGCGGAACAGCTGGGAGAAGCGCATTGGGCGCAGGTCCTCGATGAGCACGCCCTGGCCCGTGGCGCGCGCCAGCTCGTCACCGTCCACCAGGTAGCGGTTGATCAGCCCGCACCGGTCGAGGCCGAAGGCTTTGGCCGCGCCCCGGCGGGCGAGCTCCCGGTCCAGGTGCTCCAGGGACACGGGCCCGCCGCCAGCGCGGCCCACCAGCAGCAGCAGCTCGGCGTGGGCGATGCGCCCCCGCCGGGGCTCCTTGACCCGCCAGATCGAGGCCCGGGGGAACACCTCGAGGAAGGTGGAGAGCAGCCGCCGCATGGCCGCCTCGCCCACCAGGTGAAGGTGCAGCTTGGTCACGTACAGCCCGCCCGGCCGCAGGTTGGCGCGGGTCAGGGCGAGGAACTCCCGCGTGAACATGTGCAGGTAAGTGGCGAAGAAGGCGGCGTCGTTGTAGATGACGTCGAACGGCTCCCGGTTGGTCACCAGGAAGTTGCGGCCGTCGTTGGCCTCGAAGCGGAAGCGCGGGTCGTCGTAGACCTCGCCGTTTTCATGCTTGAACAGGGGCGCCATGAGCAGCTGGTTGTCGCTCAGGTCGCAGCAGGTCAGGTGCTCCAGGGCAGGATCACGCAGGGCCATGTGTGAGTTGAAGCCGGTGGCGAAGGCGATGAGCAGCATGCGTCTGGGGGAGGGGTGGAGGTGCAGCGGCAGGTAGGTGGCCATGTCCTCGCCCCGCAGGGGGATCTCGCCGTTGGGGATCAGCATCGGCTGCGGCGATGCCGGGGTGATGACCACCGCGTCCGAGGTGCTGCGCCCGTCGCGGTGGAACAGCACCCGCTCGGTCTCCACGTAACGCGGCAGGAACGCGTGGTCCGGCAGGGTGACGGAGATCCAGGCGGCCGCGCCCACGCTCGCGGTCACGGCCAGCCCGGCCAGCGCGGCCCTCACGCGGGGACCGGGCGCCAGGGCAGGCGCGAGCACCAGCGACCCGAGGATCAGGCAGCCCGCGCCCATGGCGAGCAGGGCGTCCTTGGCGCTGAGCAGGGGCATGAGCCAGAAGCCGGTGAAGAAGGACCCCGCGATGCCGCCCAGGGTGATGGTGAAGCTCACCGCGCCGACGGTGGCGCCCAGCCGGGGCATGCGCCGCAGGTAGAGCGCGCTGGCCGGCGGGAAGAGCATGCCGAAGATCAGGGACACGCCGCCCGCCACCAGCATGATCCAGGTGATGTCCGCGCTGTGGAAGGCCAGGCCCCAACGCTCCACCACGCTGCCGGCGCCCACGCCGCCGCCGGCCTGGATGGCGCCCAGCAGCAGCGGCGATGCCACCACCAGGGCGCCGGCGCACATCTGCAGCGCGCCGTACAGCACCCGGGGGGCGATGCCCCGGGCCACCCGGGTGATCAACAGGCTGCCGAGGCCGAGGCCCGCCAGCCAGCACCCGAGCACCAGCGCGAACACCAGGGTGTGGGGGTTGTTGAACAGGTTGGCTGCGATGCGCGTGAGCAGAAGCTCCACCGACATGGAGATGGCGCCGGAGAAGAAGAAGGCCACCAGCCACCAGCGCGACCCGAACGCCGGGCCCGGGCCGGCGCGCTCCGCAGGGGGAAGGGCCGGCGCGCTCCGCCCTGCCAGGGCCGCGAGGGCCGCGGCGGCGAGGTTCAGCGCCACGGCGATCATGTTGGCAGGCAGCAGCCCCGCGGCCCAGATCAGGTAGAAGCCGGTGACCCCGCAGCCGAGCATGGCGCCGATGGTGTTGACGCCGTGGAGCAGCCCGACACCCAGGCGCACCTCCGCGGGCCGGGTGATGACATACCGCGAGAGCACGGGCAGGGTGGCCCCCATGGCCGCGGTGGGCGGCAGCAGCACCGCGGCGCAGAGTGCGAACTGGATCATGATGCGGCCGCCGAGCCCGGGATCCAGCGCGCCGTGCAGGGTCACGTACAGGCCCTCCAGCAGGGGGAGGGTGAACGGCACCGCCGCCCCCATGATGGCCAGCGCGATCTCCAGCACGACGTAGGCGCGGATCGGATCGTGGCCGCGGTCGATGAGGCGCCCCGCCAGCAGCGCGCCCAGGGCCAGCCCGCCCATGAACACGGTGACCGTGGTGGCGATGGCGTAGTAGGTGACCCCGAACACGTAGATCAGCAGGCGCATCCAGACCAGCTCGTAGGTCAGGGCGGAGAAGCCGGACGCCAGGAACGCGGCCAACAACAGCGCCGCGCCCGGCCCCTTCAGGCGGAGGTCAGCGAGCATCACCCCATGTCTAACATGAACCGGCCAGGGAGGTGTGTTAGCGTATGCAGCCCCGGACGCCGCTCCATGAGCCTATCCAAAAAGATCGCATTCGCAGTCGTCGCGCTGCTGCTGCTGCTCGCGCTGGCCGAGGGCGCGCTGCGGCTGAGCGGCGCGTGGCAGGCAGGCGGCGCCGTGCGGTACGGCGGGCTGAAGCTGGTCCCGGACCAGAAGCTGCTGTTCAGGCTGAGCCCCGGGGACTTCACCTTCGACAAGGTCCACTACCGGATCAACGCGCGCGGCTGGCGCGGCCCGGCGGTCAAGCAGCGCCGGAGCGCGGAGCACCGGCGGGTGATGTTCCTGGGCGACTCGTCGGTGTGGGGGCACGGCGTGGACGAGGGAGACTCCTACCCGCACATGGTGTGTGGGCGGGTGCAGTCGAAGCTGGGCGGCACCGTGGAGATGCTCAACGCGGCCACGCCCGGCTACTCATCGCTGCAGAGCCGGCTGCTGTTCGAGCAGGTCGTGGATGAGCTCAAGCCCGACGTGGTGGTGGTGGCCAGCCTCTGGTCCGACCTGATGGTGGTGGGCTGGCAGGACGCGGAGCTGCTCAAGCGTACCGGGCAGGTGGCGGAGCAGGGCGGGGCGGTCCACTGGTCAGCCCTGCTGTCCACCCTGGCAGGGCTCGCGCGCCGCGCCGGCGGCGGCGCGGACAGGCACCAGCTTGCCATCAAGTCGATCTTCGAGACCACCGTGGCGGAGGCCTCTGGCGAGGCGCGCGTATCAGCGGCAGGCCACCGCCAGAACCTGAAGGCCATCGTGGACGGCTGCAAGCGCAGGGGGATCAAGGTGGTGCCGGTGTTGCTGTTCTACGACGCCTCGCGCTACCCGTGGGGGCTGGACCGGCTGCGCGCGTACCGTGACAACTACCTCTGGCTCGGCCGCGAGGCGCGCGTGCCGATCCTTGACGTGGAGTTATCCTACGAGCTTCACCCGCCCGGCGTGGCGGCCCTGTTCAGCGACGGCCTGCACCCCAACCGCGAGGGCCACCGCATCATCGCCGACGGGCTGGCCGAGTTGATCCTCGACGCCTTCCGGGCGAAAAAGTAATCTCGACGGTATCGTCGCTCCGAACCGCAAGATGCGCCCCCTCGGGAGGGCCGCGCTGGTGGCCGCCGCATACACGGCGCTGGCCCTGTGCCTGACCTGGCCGCTCTGTCTGGACCTGTCCTCGGGCACCCTGGGCGAGCCCAACGTGGACAAGCTGAACAACCTCTGGGACTTCTGGTGGTGGTCCCGCGCCCTGGGCGATTCCGAGCTCTCCTTCCTGAGCTCGGCGCACATCAACTACCCGCCGGGGGTGGACCTGTGGCGCTCCAACAGCGGCCCGCTGCTCTACCTGGTCAGCCTCGTGCCCTGGGCCCTGACCCGGGACCTGGAGGCCACCTACAACCTGATGGTGCTGCTCTCCATGCTGGTCTCCTGCCTCGGCGGGTACGCCCTGGGGCACCGCCTCACCGACCACCGCGGCGTGGCGTTCTACCTGGGGACCCTGTCCGGGTTCAACGCGCTGGCGCTGCTGCAGGTCCAGGTGGCGATCCCGGAGCTGGTCAACCTCGGCTGGTCCATGCTGTTCATGGCCGCGCTGGTGAGGCTGCAGGCCCGCCGGGACCTGCGCAGCCTCTGCCTGGCGCTGCTCTGGTACCTGGTGGCGGCCACCTGGGCCTGGTACCTCGGCTTCCTGCTGCTCGGGGTGGCCCTGCTGTTCTTCATGGTGCACGCCGGGCCGGCCCGGCTGCTGGAGGAGAACCGGCGCCTGCTGGTGCTGGGGCTGTGCCTGCTGGTCCTGTGCGGCGCCTTCGCCGGGTGGGCGCTGGGCAAGCTCAGCGCGCCGGGCGCCGGGCGCCGGCTGCTGCCCGTGCAGGCGGAGGTCACCGCCGCCCTGGCCGACGAAGAGGTGCGCCTGAGTGACGAATTCGGCGTGCTCGCGGCGCGCACCCGGGCCCTGGGCATCCTGCAGAGCCCGGCGGATCGCGAGTGCGTGGACGCGTTCGAGCTGAAGCTCTTCACGTCGGTGGATCCAGCCGCCGCCCTGGTGGCCAGCGACCCGGGAGACCCCCAGGCTCCGTTCTGGCCGGTGCGCTGGGCCGTGCCCCTGGTGCTGGCGCTGCTGGGCGGGCTCGCCCTGCGCGACCGGCGCGCGCTGTTCTTCGGGGGCCTCGCCCTCGGGTGCGGCGCGCTGGCGCTTGGGCCCTGCCTGGTGCTGGGGGACGAGGTGCTCTGGGGCAGCTGCGCCTGGACGCCGCTGTCGCTGATGGGGAACCTGGCGCCGGGGCTCGCCCGGATGCAGTTCCCCTACCGCCTGCTCTTCCCCGGGGTGGTGGGGTTGCTGGCGCTGTCTGCCCTCGGGCTGCACGCGGTGGTCACGGCGCCGGGGCGCGGCCGCACGACCGGCCTGGCGCTGGTGGGCGCCGCGACCCTCTTTGGCCTGTGCCAGGGCGCCGACGCCTCCATCTTCCTGCGCGCCAGCCACCCGAACCACCCGCTGATGATCAGCGCCATCCCGCACCCCCGGTTCTACGATGGGCTGGCCAGCGCCCCCGGCGACATCGCCCTGCTTGAGGTCCCCTTCGCCGCGGGCGCGGCGGTTCAGCCCACCTACCCGCTGAGCCGGCACACCTACCTCCAGACCGTGCACGGCAAGCGGATCTTCTCCGGGCCGGTGCCGGCGTATCTGGCGCCGCGCCAGCTGCCCGCCGACCTGGCGACGGATCCGCTGTTGGGCGCGCTGACGAAGATCCAGCAGGGAGGGCACGCGCCCCTGCTGACCGGCGCCGAGGCCGCCGCATCGCGGGCCACCCTGCGCAAGTACCGGTTCCAGCACGTGGTGCTGCACAGGGATGACCTGGCCCCGGCGGCGTTCGACCGGGCCCGTACCCTTTTGGACTGGCTGCTGGGCGCGCCGCGTCGCGACGGGACCCTCCCCTCGGACCGGCTGCTGATCTACACCGTCCCGGTCACAGCTCGAAGATGATCAGCCGGTCGCCCGCCACGCTGTTGTCCAGGCGCGGCAGGCCGATCAGGTCGGTCAGCAGGTCGCGGATGGCCGCCAGCGCGCCCGGCTCCAGGTCGCCCGTGTGCACCACGATGTGGCGGAAGCGATAGCGCCGAAGATCCGCCGCCCCGCGCTCCAGCTCTGGCCGCGCCACGCCGTGCTCCTTCCCGTCGGCCAGCTCCCGCAGCGCGCGCAGCAGCGGGTTGGTCTCGATCTCCTCGGGGTGATCCGGATCCGCCAGGTAAAGCGGCACCGCGCCGCCGTACTTCCGCTTGCCGTGAACGGTCTGGTAGTAGGCGTAGCGCGGCCCGGTCCCGTGGTGGGTCACCGCTGCGCCGTAGGTGAAGGGCACGTCGAGGATGGCGAAGTCCTCCGGGTGCTCGGCGAGCTGGCGGTAGAAGCCGGGCACCGGCAGGCTCGAGCGCGCCATGGGGTAGCCGGTGAGCGACAGGGCGCCCACCACCGACAGCAGGGCGGCGATGCTGAGCAGCAACGGGCCAGGGATCCGGGGCCAGCGCGCCATCACCGCGCGCAGCCCCAGGCCGGCCAGCAGGGCCAGGGCCAGGATGGCCAGCAGCAGCATGCGCCGCGGGAACTGGATCCGACCCAGCCCCGGCACCACCTTGCCCAGCAGCGAGTAAGGTGTCCAGCCGCACGCCTCCCAGCAGACGCCGCCGTCAACCACCAGGCAGGGGCCCAGGGCCACCGCCGAGGTGAACAGGAACACCACGCCGGCGAAGAGCACCAGGCGCTGCCGGGCCAGCGCCGCGGCCAGCAGGGCCAGCAGCAGGGGCGCCGCCCAGCGCAGGGGGAACAGCTCCGCCTGGCGCGCGTCCGGGGACCAGGCCGAGACCAGCCCCACTGGATCCACCGAGGTGAGCAGCTTGATCTCCAGCGACTCCACGCTGTGGATGTCTTCCACCCCCAGCCGCCGCGCGTGGGGGTAGAGGAAGTGCGGCTTACGGATGTCGATCTGGTCCTCGGCGCCCCGCATGCCAGCCACGATCTGCGCCTCGGCGCTTCGCAGCCGCTGGCTCACGGTGCCCACCCCGGTGGCCCTGGAGGCCACGGCCACCATGGCGAGGATCCCCGCGCCCCAGAGGCAGAGCACCAGCAGGTACCGGCGCTCGGCGGTAAACAGCCGCGGGATGTGGGTGTGCACCAGCAGGAAGATGCCGGCCAGGATCACCAGCAGCGCGCCGATGTACCAGCACCAGAGGGTGGCCACCACATACCAGAACACGGAGGCCAGGGCGCTGGGCAGGTCCCGCCGCTCGTTCATCACCAACAGCGAGCGCAGGAAGAGCATGGCCCAGCCGAGGTTGACGAACTCTGGCAGCCCGTCGGTGACATGGTTGAGCACCACCGGGTTGATGGCCACAACCACCCCGACGAGCAGCGCCGCGGTGCGGTCGCCCAGCGCCCGCACGCCGAGCAGGTAGCCGCCCACGCAGGAGCAGAGGATGGAGCACAGGATCAGCGCGTTGTACGCCGCCTTGAGCTCACCGAGCACCAGGTGCATCAGGGTGCTGAACAGGAACATCAGCGGCCCGGCCAAGAACCGCCAGACCGAGATGCCGGCCGGGTAATAGATATGCTCCGAGCGCGACCACTCGCCGATCCCCTCGCCCAGGGCGCGGTGGCTCCACCAGATGTCCCACAGGTGGCAGTGCACATCCACCTGGGGTTCCCCCAGGCAGGTGGAGGAGAAGTGCAGCAGCGCCGGGAAGGTCACAAGCAACACCAGGATCAGGTAGCCCAATAGCAGCAGGGCAGCGTCGCGGATCCGGGTCGATGTGGGCGGGGACATCTCAGCGCGCCTGGTTGAAGAGGATGGAGATGTCGTTGCGCGCCTCGTCCCGCCCCAGCTCCGCCCAGGCGGGCGCCAGGTAGTGCGCGTTGCCGAGCACGATGTCGGGCTGATGGTCGCCGTTCAGGTCGCCGGCGGCGATAAACGCCGGGTTCTTGCTGCTGCCGTAGCGGCGCGCCTGTGAGAAGGTGCGCCCGCCGCGGCCCTCGAACAGCACGAGGTTGTTGGCCGCGCCGCCCGTGACCAGGAGGTCGAGCTTGCCGTCGCCGCCCATGTCCACCACCGCCACCCCGGTGGGGAAGTGGGCCGCCAGGGGCAGGTAGGTCGGGGTGAAGCTGCCGTCGCCGCGGCCGAAGTAGAGGCCCACCGACCACCCCTTGAGGTTGGCCGTGACGAGGTCGAGGTGGCCGTCAGCGTCCAGGTCCGCTGCCGCCATGTGGCGCGGGTCGGGCCCGGCGGGTAGCCGCCCCGTGGGGCGCAGGGCGCCCGGCCCGTCGCCTCCCGACCAGAGCAGGATGTGATCCGACTCCCGGGACGCCGCGGCCAGATCCACGCCGTCGGTGGCGTCCAGATGGCCCGCGATCATGCTGCACGCCGGGGTCTTGAGCGGGAGGCGTCCGGACAGGCTCATCCCGGCCTTGCCGTCGTTGGTCAGGATCAGGATCCCGGCGTCCCCGGCGTCGGAGACCACCAGATCCCTGTCGCCGTCGCCGTCCATGTCCACGGCGAGCACATCGCACGGCGCCTTGAGGCCCGCAGGACGCACCAGCTTGCGCGCCAGGATGCCGTCCGGCTCGGTGAGCATCAGGTAGATCACGCCGGCCCCCATTCCCGTCACGGCGATATCGGCCCGGCGGTCGCCGTTGAGGTCCGTGATGGCCACGGCAGAGGGCTCGTCGATCTGATCATGACGCTCCCGGCGCGGGAAGGCGCCCTTGCCGTCGTTGTACAGCGTCGTGATCTTGTTCTGGTCCATGTGCGCCGTCACGAGGTCGGTGTCCCCGTCGGCGTCCAGGTCCCCCAGGGCGAGCTTCACGGTGACCATACCGAGGCCGATGTCCGTGGACGCGGCGAAGCGGCCACCCTCCTGCCCGAGGAAGATGGAGGCGTCCTCGCCGCCGCAGTTGGCCACCGCCAGATCGGGCCGGCCGTCGCGGTTCATGTCGCCGGCGGTCAAGTGGTTGGCGCAGTGGCCGGCCCCGTACTCCCGGGCCTCGGCGAAGTGGCCGTCGCCCAGGCCGTGGTGCACGGCGAGAGTGTCGGAGTAGCCGTTGATGATGGCGATGTCCTGCTTGCCGTCGCCGTCCATATCCGCGGCCACCACGAACTCCGGCATCTTGCCCTTCGAGGGGCGGCGCGCGCCCTGCTGGTAGGTGCCGTCCCCCTTGCCCAGCAGCAGCGAGTAGCTGTCGCCGGCCCGCGCGGTCACCACCAGATCGAGCTTGCCGTCGCCGTTGAAGTCGCCCGAGGCCACCGAGGAGGGGAAGGGGCCGGTCTTGTAGCGCTGGCCCGGGGCGAAGGTGCCGTCCCCCTTGCCCGGCATCACCACCAGGCGGTCCTCGTTGCGCAGGGTGACCAGCAGATCGAGCTTGCCGTCGCCGTTGAGCTCCTCCAGCCCCACGAAGAAGGGCGTGTCGCCCACCTCCAGGGCGACGGGCGGGTGGTAGGTGGCGTCCCCCTTGCCGCGCAGGATGTAGACCTTGCGGTTGGTGGTCCACTCGCCGCTGGCCACCACCAGGTCAGGGGTGCCGTCTCCATCAAGGTCACCCGCCGCCATGCCCTCGGGGCCCGCGTGGTCGGGCAGGGCGTTGGGGTCCGTTTTGCCCTTCATCGGCTCGCCCAGCGTGAGCACCCCGGTACGGGCGAAGGTGCCGTCCCCCTTGCCCTTGAAGGTGATCAGCTGGAACGCGGCGGTGGCCGTGGCTGCCAGGTCGACGTGGCCATCGCCGTCCAGGTCGGTGGCGATGACCCAGCGGGTCTTGCGCCCCACCGGCAAGAAGCGCGGCGAGTGCAGCCCGCCCCGGTCATCGCCGAGGTAGATAATCACGCCGCCACCAAAGTCGTTGGCCACCACCATGTCCAGGCGGCCGTCCTCGTTCAGGTCAGCCAGGGCGACGGCCTCGGCGCACCCCCAGGCTCGGTAGTCCTCCCGCGCCACCAGCAGGGGAGGGCCGTGGGGCGGCGTGGGCACGGCCTCCTCGGCAGGGGCCCTCGCCTGGCGCCGGGCATCCGGCGCGCCTGCCGGGGAAGGGGTGCACCCCTCATCGCACGCGCCCACAGCCAGGACGAGCGAGAGCAAGCCTGCGGCCCTGTGGCTGAAAAGGCTTCGATATCGGTTGCTTGAGAGGAGCATCTCCGGGACCTGGCTGGCCTTGAATAATACAGGGATTACAGAAGGTTGTTAAGGTCGGCCGTGCGCCCTGTTCCGAACTGATCGCCAGATTGCCCGATTGCCAGGATGTCCAAATGCCATTATCCCTCGGGAACCAGGCGTCCGGAGAACCCGCGCCGACTGTTGACTGTCGACTGTCGACCGTCGACTGTTAGCAACTGGCATCAACCCGAATACGCTCATGCACCGCGCCATCAAATCCCACGCCGACCTGCTGCTGGTCACCCTGCTCGGCGTCGCCCTGGTCCTGGTGTTGTTCTGGCCAGTGCTGGCCGATCTGGACGGCCGGATCATGGGCCCGCTCTACTCCGAGCAGCGGGTCAGCGCGTACCTGAACCAGGCGTTCGCGGAGGACATGGTGGTGCACCACCGGCTGCCCATGTTCGTCACGGACATGGTGTACGCGGAGGGTGTGGTCACGCCGCTGAGCCTCACGACGGCCCTGCAGTCGCTGTTCTTCTACCCATTCTGGGGCGCGGTAGGCACCTTCAACCTGGCCATGATGCTCAACCTGGTGCTGGCGCTGTTGGGGGCGTACCTGCTGTTCAGGCGCGTGGGCGGCTCGCGGCTGGCGGCGGTGCCGGCTGCGCTGCTCTACGCGCTGGCGCCGTACACCCTGGACAACTTCGTCTTCGGGCCCATCGAGTGCGCCGCCCTGGGCTGGACCCCCCTCGCCCTGCTGGCGGTGGAGCGCGTGGACGGGACCTGGCGCCGCAACCTGGTCGCCGGCGTGGCGCTGGCCCTGACCTTCGCGGCCTCGCCCTACTACAGCGTGTTCACCGTGTTCGGGGCGGTGTTCCTGATGCTTTCTCGCCGGGGCCTCGCCCTGGGGGCGCGCTGCAAGCGCGTGGTGGCGACCTTCGCCATCGCCGGCGTCCTCACCGCGCCCATGGCCTTCGCGGTCCACCACTCCCTGGTGCATCCACGGAGCCTGACCCCCACCCGCACCCAACCCCAGGACCCGGCGTTCCACCAGGAGTTCCTGGCGCAGCATGTGAGCGTGGACCTGGCCAGCCTGGTGCTGCCCACCCGCGCGTATCAGACCAAGCTGCGACACCACGGCGCCTACCTCGGCCTGGCAGGGCTGGTGGCCTGCGGGTTCGCCCTGTTCTGGGTGCGTCGGTCCCGCCGCTGGCTCTGCCTCGGGGCCGGCGCGCTGCTGTTCGCCATCGGCGGCGGGATCAAGATCGGCGGCCACATGGTGAGCCTGGGGGGCTACTCCCTGGCGCCCCCGGCGTGGTGGCTGTGCAACTACGTGCCGCCCTTTACCCAGGTCTACACGCCCTTTCGCGCCCTGCCGCTGGTGTACCTGGCCATGGGCGCCGCCCTGGCGCTGCTGCTCTCCCGTCGTGGTGTGGGCGCTGGCCGCCTGCAGGTGGCGCTCATCAGCCTGGCCCTGGCGGCCGAGCTCCTCGTCGGGTTCCGCGGCGGCGTGACCCTGCCCTGGAGCGAACACGCGGTGCACCCGGTTTACCGCAAGCTCGGCACAGCCCGGGGGCCAGGCGGCGTGGTGGACCTGCCGGCGCCCGCCACGGACAACGAGCTGGGCAGCTACCTGCTGGCGCAGCTGACCCACCGGCGGCGGGTGCCCTACAACCTCGACATGGACGGGTTCGGCGGCGCCGTGACTCCCGAGATGTACGACCTGGTGCTGCGCCTCGGCATGGACGCGCATGTGCCGAACCACCCGCCCGACCTGGAGCTGGACATGCACCGCTTCCGCTGCAAGGGCGGCTGCGGCGGCGTGGAGCACCTGCGCCAGCGGGGCTACCGCTTCCTGGTGCTCCACCGCACCGGACACAGCGCCCTGGACGGGCGCTTCAGGCGCTGCCTCGAGCGCTGCGTGCCCGCGCCCATCTTCGCCGACGACGATGTCAGGGCTTACGAGCTCCCCGCGGCTGGCGGGGCGGGAGCTGCAGCACCGAGAGATTGATGGGGCAGCGGCCGAGGCACTGCACCTCCAGGGTGAGCCGTCCGCCCGGGCGGGCCGCATGTTCCAGCGCCTGGCGGAGGGGCGCTCCCCCTCGAGAGAGGTCGAACAGGTAGTACGACAGGGTCGTGCCGCGTAGGGAGGAGTGGGCGGATATGCCCGCGGTCACCTCAAGGCGCTCACCCCTGGGCGGCTCCACCGCCAGGGTCAGCTCGGGCTCGGCCGCGCCCCGCTCAAGGGCCACCAGCAGCCGGTCGAGGTTGCGCTCGGCCAGGGCGTAATCCAGCCCCACCAGCTCCATGTGATCGGCGCCCGACAGGTGGCCCATGTGGATCACCGGCGTGAGCAACAGCGCCCGGGTCATCACCAGCATCGGGCCGTGCTGGCGCACGCCGGGCAGCTTCTCCAGGTCAGCCCCCCTGAGCCGCGGGACCAGCGCCACGGTGTCCCAGGGCGGTCCGGGGGGCAGGGCCAGGCCGCCGCTGCCGCTGCGCTCCCCGAGGGCACGATAGGCGAAAATGTTGGGCCCCGAGGTGCCGGTGAGCTGCGGCCGAAGGGGGCTGAAGTGGCGCCACTTGACGGCCGCGGCCAGATCCAGGTGAAACAGCGGGCCCATGGGGTCCGGGAGCTTGCCCGCGATCACGGCGGGGTCCCTGGACAGCGAGTCGTGCAGCATGAACGTGGTGCTGGTGCGCCGGGGGCTCTCGATGCGACCGTCCACGGTCTGCAGGGCCCACTCCTGCTCCAGCCGGGCCACGCCGCGGGCCACCAGCAGGGCCAGCACCACCATGGACACCACGGCCGCGACGGCGGTGGCCTGGGCCTCGGTGGGGCGGGGCAGCGAGCGCCGCTCGAGGGCCTGCGCGGCGCGGTCGTACAGCCAGAGCAGCGCCGCGGCCATGAGCACCGCCCGGGCGGGGTTGATCATGGCGAACCGCACGTCCCGGTAGGTGGGCGGCGGCGTGCTCATGGGGTCCACCGCCATCTGGCGCAGGGCGAGCAGCAGGATGAGGCTGGCCCCGCCCACCAGAAACCAGATCAGCGCCAGCTGCTCGCCAGACAACACCTGCTGGCGCCTCGCCAGCGCGAGCCCCACCAGCAGCGCGCCCACCAGGACCGTGGGATATCCCACCATGTTGGTGCAGAAGGAGAGGGCGAAGGCCAGCACATCGCCGCCCATCTGCACCGGCGGGCCGTCCACGATGGAGCGGTTGTCCATCACCAGACCCGGCACGGTGAACAGGGCCACGGTGGCCAGCATCCCGACGATCCCGGCGGCGGCCCTGGGCAGGAACATCTCCCGGCGAACCAGCAAGGTGACCCCCATGGCGGGCAGCAGGAACAGCGCCATCTGGTGCAGGCAAACCGCCAGGCCGGCCAGCACGCCGGGCAGGGCCATGGCGCGCCAGGAGGTGGAGCGGATGGCCCAGAGGAAGGTGACGAACAGCGGCACGGCCAGCATGCCCATCAGCGTGTCGTTCTGGCAGATGAAGACCTTCGACTCCACCATCAGCGCCAGCGCCAGGCCCGAGACCAGCCGCGCGCGACGGGACAGCGCCGGGGCGGTCGGGGTGTAGAACCAGACCAGCAGGCAGGCGGCCTCCACCAACATGTAGGTCAGGTGCAGCCCGAGCATCGGGTTGTCGCTCAGCAGCCGCGCCGGGTAGGAGAGCCAGGCGTAGAGCGGCCCGCCGAGGTACAGCCCGGTGTTGCCGAGCTCCTCCCCGCGGACCCAGAGCCGGCCCGCGTCGATCCAGTCGAAGAGCCCGATCAGGATCTGCAGGTGCAGGTGCTCCGAGCCCTGGAGCATGGTCTGGGCGTGCCGCAGGCCGAGGACCAGCAGCGCCAGGATCACCACTGCGTGAAACGCGACCCCGCGTCGCGTGTGCTGCCCCGTCCGGCCGCCCATCACCAAGGTCGTGGACCCCCTGTTCAGAAAAGCGCGCTCACCGACCTTCCATCATGGATGCACGCGATGGCCCGGGCGAACAGCGGCGCCACGCTGAGCACCCGGATCTTGTCCGACCGCTTCTCCTCACCGATGGGGATCGAGTCGGTCACCACCAGCTCCCGCAGCTTGCTGTCCCGGATGCGCTGGGGCCCCGGACCGCTCAGCACGGCGTGAGCCACAGCCGCTGTCACCGAGGCGGCGCCGTGGCCCCTGAGCAGGCGCGCGGCCTCGACCATGGTGCCACCGGTGGCGATCTCGTCGTCGATGATCAGCGCGTGCTTGCCCGCCACATCGCCGATGACATGGTACGCCTTGGCCGCCTCATCATCACCGTGGCGGCGCTTGTCGATGATGGCCAGCGGGATGTCCAGCCGGCTGGCGTAACGCCCGGCGTCCTTCACCTCGCCCGCGTCGGGCGCCACCAGCACCCAGTTGTCCAGGCCGAGGCCGGCGAAGTGATCGCAGATCACGTCGGTGGCCGTGAGGTGGTCCACCGGGATGTGAAAGAAGCCGTGGATCTGCGGCGAGTGCAGGTCCATGGTCAGCACCCGGTCCGCGCCGGCGGCTTGCAGCAGGTCGGCCATGAGGCGCGCCGTGATGGAGATGCGCGGCTCGTCTTTCTTGTCGGAGCGCACATACGGGTAGTAGGGGAGCACCGCCGTGACCCGATGCGCCGAGGCATGCTTCAGCGCGTCGATGGTGATGAGCAGCTCCATGATGCCGTCGCTCACCGGCGGGGTGGAGGTCTGGATCACGAAGGCGTCGGTGCCGCGAACGTTCTCGGCGATCTTGACCTTGATGTTCTCGTTGGAGAACCGCACGACCTCGGTCTCGCACAGGGAGACGTTCAGCTGGGCGGCGATGTCCGCGCAGAGCTCGGGGTGCGCGGAGCAGGGGATAAGCTTCAGCTCATGTTCCATGGGAGGTCGTTCCTCTCGGATGGGGTTCAGCCAGGAGTTTACTCAGGACGCCATCTCCACGGCCTTGAATTCGCGGATGACGATGACGCGGATCTGCCCGGGGAAGGTGACCTGTTCGGAGATCTTGGCGGCGATCTCCTCGGAGATCTCCTCGGCGCGGGCATCGCTCACCCGGCCCTCGTTGACGTGCACGCGGATCTCCCGGCCGGCCTGCACGGCGTGCACCGCGTCCACCCCCTTGAACCGCTTGGCGATACGCTCGAGATCGCCGATCCGGTCGCCGTAGCTCTCCACCATCTCGCGGCGGGCGCCGGGGCGGGCGCCGCTCATGGCGTCAGCCGCGGCCACGATGGGGGCGTAGGGCGAGTTCATCGGCTCGTCGTTGTGGTGGGCGCCGATGGCGTTGGCCACGATCTCGTCCTCGCCGTGCTTGCGGGCCAGCTCGGCGCCGATCACCGCGTGGGAGCCCTCGATCTCGTGGGTCAGCGCCTTGCCGATGTCGTGCAGCAAGGTGGCGCGCCTGGCGATGGTGACGTCCAGTCCCATCTCGGCGGCGAGCATGCCCCCGAGGAAGGCGGCCTCGATGGCGTGCCCCCACTGGTTCTGGGTGTAGCTGGTGCGGTACGAGAGCCGGCCCACCAGCATGGTGAGCTCCGCGTGCGCGGGCTTGAGCCCCAGGACCTTGAACCCCTCCACGCCCTTGGCCTTGATCTCCTTGGTCAGATCGGCGCCGAGGGACTTGATGATCCGCTCCGGGTCCTTCGCCTCTTTCTTGCCCAGCAGCCGGGCCACGCAGCGCCGGGCGTGCTCCCGGCCCACGCCGTCGAGCCCCTCGAGCCGGATGCTCTCGCCGCTCTCGGTGAAGGCCAGGTGGATGCCGGTGCCCTCCTCGATCAGGTTGGGCAGGGCAGGGCGCTCCTTGAGCCGGGCCACCTCCTCGGGCTTGAGGTGGATCATTGAGCTGACCCGCTCGCGCACGTAGGAGACCGAGTAGCGGCCCAGGGCGATGCCCATCATTCGCTTGGCTTCGCGCGCGAAATGCTCGCTGTCCGTGGCCTCCAGGTTGCGCAGCCGGTCGGCGCAGGTGGCCTTGTGCTCCGCCACCATGGCGTCCACCTGCTCCTGGCGCGCCTGGCGGGCGCTGGTGGACGCGCGCTCCTCCAGCTTGGCCGTGGTGGACTTGCGGATCTCCCGGGCCCGCTGGCGCGCGGCGTCCGCCTCGGACCGCACCCGCGCCACCTCGCCCTGTCGCTTTTCAGCTCTCTGGCTGCGCTGGTTCAGCTCGGCGTCCAGCCGCTCGGAGCGCGCCTCGAGCCGCTCGATGCGCTCCTGCAGCAGCTTGTTCTCCTCGCGGTAACTGTGCTCCTGCTCCTCGCCGGTCTTGAGCAGCTCGAGCGCCTCCTCCTTGGCCTCGGCGCGGGTCTCCCGCAGGGATTGCTCCGAGCGGTCCCTCGCCTCACGCACCTTGGCGTCCGCGTCCCGCCGGGCCCGCTCCACCAGCTTCTTGGAGGCGCGGTGGGCCACGGCGTGCCCCATGATCGCCCCCAGGGCCGCGGCCCACCCTATGATGATGTATTCAAGCATCGCTCAGGCAAACATACTGTCCGTGACCGCCATCGTCCACGGGAAACCTCTGCCTGACGCCACTCCGCAGCTGTTCAACCGTCGACTGTTAACTGTTATCGGTTGAAGGCAGAAAGCGGGCAGCGCCATCCGGCTTCAAGAGAACCGACGCCGCTCAGGGGAACATCTTCCCCGGGTTCATCAGGTTGTGGGGATCGAAGCTGCGCTTCAGCTCTTTTTGAAGGGCGATGAGCGCTGGAGCTTGTTCCAGGTGGATGTACGGCTTCTTGGCCAGCCCCACGCCGTGCTCCCCGGTGAGGGTGCCGCCCAGGTCCAGGGCCTCCCGGAACAGCGTCTCCACCAGCTCCGGGATGGAGTCTTGCTGCTCCGGATCGTCCCACAGGATGTTGACATGCAGGTTGCCATCGCCGGCGTGGCCGTAGCTGGCCACCGTGACGCCGAACCGCGCTGACAGCGCGTCCAGGCGGCGCACCATCTGCGGGATCATGGCCCGCGGCACCACGATATCCTCGGAGACCTTGAACCGGTGCAGCTCGCGCAGGGTGGGGGAGACCTTGCGCCGCATGTCCCACATCTGGCGCCGGCGGGCCTCGTCGGTGGCCACCAGGATGTCAGCCGCGCCTGCCGCCTCGCAGGCGCCCGCCGCCTCAACCAGCTGCTGCTCCACCGCGTCAGCGCGCCCGTCCAGCTCCAGCAGCAGCAGCGCCCCGGCCTCCGGCGGGATGGGCCAGCCGCCCTTTTGCCGCAGGTGCTCCAGCACCTGACCATCCAGGAACTCCAGCGTGCGGGGCTGGTAGCCATCCTGGATCAGCCGGGTCACCGCCTCCGAGGCGGTGAACGGATCGGCGAAGGGGGCGATGAAGGTGACCACCTGCTCCGGGCGGGGCAGCAGGCGCAGGGTGAGCTCGGTCATCACCCCGAGCACGCCCTCGCTGCCCACCATCAGGGCGGTGAGATCCATCCCGGTGACGCCCTTGACCGTACGGCGGCCCAGGCTGTGGGTCTGGCCCCCCATCAGGGTCACCTCGAGGCCGAGCACGTACTCGCGAGTCACGCCGTACTTGAACGCGGAGGGCCCGCCAGCGTTTTCGGCCACGTTGCCGCCGAGGGAGCAGCTGTCCAGGCTGGCCGGATCCGGCGGGTAGAACAGGCCCTCGTCCAGCATCTGCTGCTGGAACTGGCCCGTGACCGCGCCCGGCTGCACCACGGCGGTGAAGTTGTCCCGGTCGACGTCCAGCACCTGGCCCAGGCGCTCGGTGCTCAGCACGACGCCCCCCTGCACGGCCAGGGCGCCGCCGGTCATGCCGGTGCCCAGCCCGCGCGGGACCACCGGCACCCGATCCGCCTCGCACCAGCGCAGCACCTCCTGCGCCTCCTCCACGCTCTGCACCAGCGCCACCGCGTCCGGCGGGAACTCGCCCAGCCCCGACTCGTCCACGGCATATGGCGCCAGCAGATCAGGGTCCGAAGGCGCGCGGCGAGGGCCGAGGAGCCGCTGGAGGCGGGCGTGGAGATCCATGGACGGCATCTATGGGTGAGGGTAGCTCAGATAGGGGGCAGAGGCGGGAAACAAAAAATGCTGAACAAGGAACAAAAAACAAGAAATGGCCCGGAAGCTCGAGCGTCCGGACCATTTTTCATTTGGAGTTTTTTGTTCCTTGTTTTTTGTTCTTCAGCCCACCGGCCGCACCGTGTCCCAGCCTCCGGCCAGCCAGCCGTGCTCCTCGCCCATCTTCTTCTGCAGGGTCATCAGGCCCTCCAGCAGCGCCTCGGGGCGGGGGGGGCAGCCGGGGATGTAGACGTCCACGGGCAAGACCTGGTCGATCCCCTTGAGGACCGCGTAGCCGGGCTGGAACAGGCCGCCGCAGTTGGAGCATGAGCCCATGGAGATCACGTACTTCGGGTCGGCCATCTGGTCGTAGAGCAGGCGCGCGCGGGTGGCCATCTTGTAGGTGATGGTGCCGGCGATGATCATCAGGTCGGACTGGCGCGGCGAGGTGCGGAAGGCAGAGCCGAAGCGCTCGAAGTCGCCGCGCGGGCCGCCGGTTTGCATCAGCTCGATGGCGCAGCAGGCGGTGGCGAAAAGCAGGTACCAGGCCGAGTTTTTCCGCCCCCAGTTCAGCAGGTCCTCGACGCGGGTCAAAAGCAGGTTACTGCCCATGTTTTTGCTCCATTCCAGCAGTACGCGTGGAACATACACAGGCGGCACACCGAGCGCAAGGTGGAGGTGCCAGCTTTCGGCTTTTGCCGCAAGCCTGCCAGGCCTCCTGGCATTCTGGCATTCTGGCATTTTGGCACTCTGGCATTCAGCGGCCCCGCCGCTGCCCCGTGCTACCTTCTGGGCCATGCCTCGCGAATCCAAGAAGGCGCGCCAGGAGCGCCTGGACATCATCCTGCCTCTCCTCGAGCAGCTCTACCCCGAGCCAGAGACCGCCCTGGACTGGGAGACGCCCCTGCAGCTGCTGGTGGCCACCATCCTGTCGGCCCAGTGCACGGACGTGCGGGTCAACATGGTGACGCCGGCGCTCTTCTCGCGATTCCCCGACGCTGCCTCCCTCGCGACGGCGGATCCTGCGGAGGTGGAGCAGCTCATCCACTCCACCGGCTTCTTTCGCCAGAAAACCAAGTCGATCATCGGCGCCGCTGCGGCCATCGCCGGCGAGCATGGCGGCGAAGTGCCAGCCGACATGGACGCCCTGGTCAAGCTCCCGGGGGTGGCGCGCAAGACCGCCAACGTGGTGCTCGGCGACGCCTTCGGCATGGCGGAGGGCGTGGTGGTGGACACCCACGTCAAGCGCCTGTCCGGGCGGCTCGGCCTTACCCGCGAGACGAACCCGGTGAAGGTCGAGCGGGACCTGATGGCCGCGGTACCGCGCGAGCGCTGGACCGAGGTGGCCCACTGGCTCATCCTGCACGGCCGCTCCACCTGCCCGGCCCGCAAGCCGCGCTGCGGCGAGTGCCCCCTGGCGCCGTACTGCCCGTCAGCAGAGCTCTGAGCGCCGCCCCTGCGGGACGGCGCGGCCTCAGGCTTCAGGCGTCAGGGTGAATGGCACTTTCCCCTGAAGTCTGAAGCCCGAAGCCTGAAGCCGGGCGAGCGAAGCTCGCCCTATTTGTTGCGCCGGCAGCTGCGGCGATGACTAATTAACCAGTGGCCATTTTGCCGACACAGAAGAAGGGGGAGGTGGCGGACATCGCCTTCCTGCTGGAGGGCACCTATCCCTACGTGCGCGGCGGCGTGTCCTCCTGGGTCCACCAGCTGATCAAGGGCCTGCCGGAGATCACCTTCTCCATCGCCTTCCTCGGCGGCGCGCGGGACATGTACGGAGACATCCGCTACGAGCTGCCCGACAACCTGATCCACCTCGAGGTGCACTACCTGATGGAGTCGTGGTCCTCCATGATCCCGCGCGCGGTCCGGGGCAACGCCGCGGCCTTCGCCGACATGAACGAGCTGCACGAGTTCTTCAGGGAGCCCACCGCGGGGATGTCGGACGACCTGTTCCGCCGGGCCTCCTCCCTCATCGGCAAGCGCCGCAAGGGGATCACCCGCCGCGACTTCCTCTACAGCAAGCAGTCGTGGAACCGGATCACCCACGAGTACAGCAGGTGGTGCACCGACCCCTCCTTCGTGGACTACTTCTGGACGGTGCGCACCATGCACGCGCCGCTGTTCACCCTGGCCCGGCTGGCCCGGGAGCTTCCGCCCGCCCGGGTGTACCACGCCGTCTCCACCGGCTACGCGGGCCTGCTCGGGGTGATGCTGCGCAACGCCACTGACCGCCCCTACATCCTCACCGAGCACGGCATCTACACCAAGGAGCGCCGCATCGACCTGGCCCACGCCGAGTGGATCCGCGAGTTCCGCGAGACCTTCGGCGGCGGCCTGGACGAGCGCGTGGGGTACATCCGCAAGCTCTGGATCAGCTTCTTCGAGGGGCTCGGCAGGCTGACCTACGCCGCGGCGGATCCGATCATCGCCCTGTACGAGGGGAACCGCCTGCGCCAGGTGGACGACGGCGCCGAGGACAGCCGCACCATGGTGATCCCAAACGGCATCGCCTGCGACGCCCTCTCGCCCCTGCGGGGCAAGCGCGGCGAGGGCGTCCCCCGGGTGCTCGGCCTCATCGGCCGGGTTGTCCCGATCAAGGACATCCGCACCTTCGTGCGCGCCATGCGCAGCGTGGTCAGCCGCCTGCCCGACGCCGAGGGCTGGATCATCGGCCCCGACGAGGAGGATCCGGACTGCGCGCGGGAGTGTCGCGACCTGGTGCGCAGCCTCGACCTGGAGCAGAAGGTCAAGTTCCTCGGCTTCCAGAAAATCGGCGACATGCTGCCCCGCATGGGCCTCAACGTGCTCACCTCCATCAGCGAGGGGCAGCCCCTGGTGACCCTGGAGGGCTTCGCCGCGGGCGTGCCCTGCCTGGCCACCGATGTGGGCTCCTGCCGGGAGCTCATCGAGGGGCGCACCGAGGAAGATCGCGCCATCGGGCCGGCGGGGCGGGTCGTGCCCATCGCGAGCCCCGAGGCCACCGCCGACGCCGCGGTGGAGCTGTTGGGCGACGAGGAGACCTGGCGCGCGGCCCAGCGCGCGGCCATCGCACGGGTGGAGAAGTACTACGACGAGACCCTGCTGTTCGAGAACTACCGCCGGATCTACGGCGATGCCCTGGAGACCTCCCGTGGGAGCCATCGGGTTCGAGCTTCGTAAGCACCTGCGCACCGAGAGCTTCGGCGGCATCCTGCGCGGCTACGGCTACGCGGGGCTCATCAGCGCCGGGCCGTGGGTCGTGTCCATCCTCGGCGTGCTCATCAGCGGCAAGCTCTGCCTCTCGGCCGGGGTCCCGCCCCATGAGGTGCGGCAGTTCGCCGTCTCGGTGACCTACCTCATGGCCGGCTCGCTGATCCTGACCGGCGTGCTGCAGCTGATGTTCACCCGCTTCGTCTCGGACCGGCTGTTCGAGGAGCGCGCCCAGGTGGTGGTGCCGAACCTGCTCGGCGCGCTGACCCTCACCACCGTGGTCAGCGGCGCGCTCGGGGCGGGGGCGGTGCTCGCCTTCTTCGGCGGGCAGCCCTTTTATTATCGCGCGCTGATGATGGTCTGCTTCGTCTGCCTCTGCGACCTGTGGGTGGTGGTGGTGCTGCTGAGCGGGCTCAAGGCGTACCGCGCGGTGCTCTGGGTGCTCTTCCTGGGCTACGCGCTGTTCACCGCCAGCGCCTACGCCATGAGCAGCCACGGGCTGCCCGGCATGCTGGCCGGCTTCACCCTGGCCCAGGCGGTGATCTTCTTCGCCCTGCTGGCGCTCATCGTGCTGCAGTACCCGGCCTTCGAGACCGGGCGGCTGGTCTCCTTCGAGTTCCTGCGCCGGGACCAGTCGTTCTACAGCCTGCTGCTCATCGGGCTGCTCAACAACCTCGCCATCTGGTCAGACAAGTTCATCTTCTGGATGACGCCGCATACCTCGGACATGGTCATCGGGCCCCTGCGCGCCTCGCTGATCTACGACCTGCCGATCTTCCTCGCCTACCTCTCCATCATCCCGGGCATGGGCGTGTTCCTGATGCGCATGGAGACCGACTTCGCCGAGCGGTACGATGCGTTCTACGACGCGGTGCGCGGCGGCGAGAGCCTGGGGCGGATCTACACGCTCAAGGACCGCATGGTGTTCGCCCTGCGCCAGGGGATCTACGAGATCTTCAAGGTGCAGGGCATGACCGCGGTGGCGCTGATCCTGGCTGGCCCGCGGCTGCTCGACGCCATCGGCATCTCCCGGCTCTACCTGCCGCTGTTCAACATCGATCTGGTGGGCGTGGGCATGCAGATGGTGCTGCTCGGCGTGCTCAACGCGGTGTTCTATTTCGACTACCGCCGCTCGGCGCTGCTCATCAACTTCATCTTCCTGGCGGGCAACATCCTGTTCACCATGATCAGCCTGCGCCTGGGCTACGCCTTCTACGGCTACGGCTACGCCCTGGCCACCACCACGGCCACCTTCGCCGGCTTGATGGTGCTGCAGCGCCGCCTGGATGACCTGGAGTACGAGACCTTCATGCTTCAGCGGTGATCACTGCTCGGACCACCAGCGCACCACCTCGGCCATGGGAGACTTGGCCGCCGCCGAGGCGCTCAGCTTCCCGAGGTGGGTCCTGACGGCGTCGAAGTCCCGCTCGCAGAAGGCCACCTCGGCCAGAAAGGGCGCCACCACGTCCGGGGGCATGCCTGCTTCGGCCGCCCGGGTGAACGCCTCGCGGGCCGGCGCCACCTCGGCCCGCTTGAGGTGGATCCGACCCTTGAGCAGGTGGGCGCCGGCGTCGCCGGGGCGAGCAGCCAGGGCCACCCCCAGGTGCTCCTCTGACTGGCCCAGCACATGCATCAGCACCTTGCCCTGGGCCAGGCCGAGGTAGGCCAGCTCCCAGTACTCCTGGGCCAGGCGCAGGTGCAACAGCGCGCGCTCATCGAGCAGCTCATGGGGCAGCTCCTTGAGCTCCTGCATCAGGGCCTTGATCCGGTCGAAGATCACCCGCTCCTTGCCGTCGAGCATGGAGTAGGCCAGCAGCCGAACATCGTCCACCTTGTCCTTGAGCGCGATGTCGAGCAGCGGGATGGCCACGCGATCGGGCATCTGCTTGCTCGCCATCACCGCCTTGAGCCGCAGGTCGGGATCCGAGACATGGCGCAGCACGCCGGCCAGGCCCACCGCGATGTAGATCGGCTGGGCCGAGACCCGAAACGGCGCCGCCGGCAGGTCAGGGAAGTCGGTGGCGCGCCACGGCTTCTCCTCCTCGATGCCCGCGCGCTGCAGGGCAGGCACCAGCACCAGCTGGACGCCGAGCATCCCGAGGCCTGGGATGAACAGGGGCAGGGCGGCCAGCAGGGCGAGCGCCTTCAGGGGGCTGCCGCCCAGCTCCCGCGGCAGCCGCGCCCGGGCGGCCAGGGCGGACAGCAGGCACGCCACGCCGTGGAGCGCCAGGAACAGGGCCAGGGTGCCGGCCGGATCTTCCGCGGTGAGCAACAGCCACAACGCCAGCGCCTCCAGCGCGATGCCGGGCAGAGCCCGGCCGAGCCCGCGCCCCCTGTGACGAGGCGCCGCCTCGCTGGAGGCGTCCTGCGCGCGCCCCGACACCGGCTATACGTCCCCGCTGGCCACGCGCCCCGCCGCGCACAGCTCGGCGTACAGGGTGTCCGCCCTGTGGTCGCGGGTCAGCAGGCGCCCGAGCACCTGGATCCCGGATCCGGGCAGCTCTGCGCCGTGGCGATCCTCGAGCAGGCCGTGCAGCCTCCCGAGGTACCCGTCGAGGCCCTGCTGGTCGGTGAGGTTGAGCAGGATGAAGATCACCGGCGTGCCGTCGCCGCGGCGCAACATCATCGCCTGATCCAGGCCGCGCCGCTGGTTGAGCACCTCCACGGCCAGCGCCTCCTGGTCAGGGCCGCTGTCGAGGATGATGTTGACGATGGCGGCGGGCAGGTTGAACCCACGCAGGTCGGAGAGGCTGCGCTCGAGCTGCCCCTTGAACTGATCCGCGCCCAGGGGATCGCCGCTGATCATGCGCGTACCGAAGGTGAAGATGTCCCCCATGTGGCCGCCCATCACCGCCAGCAGGTGCAGGTTGTCCCCCTGGAAGGCCACGAACAGCATCTGCCGCACCGCCACCACCGCCCACACCTTGCCCTCCACGTCCACCAGCGGGATGGCCGCCAGCAGCCGCGTCTCGTCGCGGTCGGAGACGCCCTCGCGCTGCACGCTCACCAGCCGCCCCCCGTCGAAGGCCTCGTGCAGGACCGGGTCGTGGGGCGCCACGTCCCAGCCATCGCCCATCACCTCCACCGGCTCCGGCGTGAGCCGCCCGCCCTCGGCCACGAAGAGCCCGGCCACCTGCACCTTGCCGTAGCGGGCGAACATGTCCAGCACGCGCGGGCCGTACCCCCACAGGGGCTGACGGTCGTCTTTGGCCCCGGAGAGGAACTCTCCGCGCAGGGAGGTCAGCGCCTCGCGCATGTTCTGGGTGGTGCCCGCCACCCGCTGCTCCAGCGCGTCGTGGGACACCTTGAGCAGGTGATAGCCGCGTGAGAACTCTTCCAGGCGGCCCTGGCGGTACTTGCTCATGGTGGAGAGCCACTGCAGGCGCCGGCGCCAGACATCGGCGAACTCACCGGCCAGCATGCCCACCGCCACCAGCCCCACCGCCAGCTCGGCCGGGAAGCCGCCATGCAGCGCCAGCCACTCCAGGCGCCACGCCGACGCCAGCAGCACCACCAGCATCAGGGCGCTGGTCAGGCCGTGGGCGAAGCCGTAGCGCAGCCCGGTGAGCAGCGGCGCCATCACGGACCAGGGGAAGCTCGCGCTGACGAAAAGCGGATCCGAGGGGCGGATCCACGCGCCGAGCAGGGCGATGGCCGCGGTGACCAGGGTGGTCTCGGCCCACCCGACCCAGGGCTTCTGCTGCTGGATCTCGTCGGGGCGTTTACGGTTGAGCAAGGATCAGTTTTTGAACCGGAGCTGGTCTGTGAGGTCCTCGAGCAGGCTCTGAGCCACCCCGCTGATGGTGTCCCGGCCCCACCCTGATCGGGCCCCCGAGGCGGAGAAGAGCACCTTGCCGCTGTCGAGGTTGATGACGCGCACCGTGAGGCCGGCGGCGGGCTGGCCGTCGAGGCCGCGGTAGCGCCACTCCTCCACGCTGCCGGTCACGCCGTACTGGTAGTTGTTCTTCTTGGCCCACGAGATGGCCTTGTCCAGCCGGCGCCGCTCGCGCAGCTCTGGCAGCTCGCCGTTCATCTGCTCCGGCGGGCACTGCTCCAGGTCCGGGATCCCGTTGGCCCGCAGCAGGGTCTCCAGGATCGCCTCGGCGCGCTGACCGGCCTGAGGGGTCTGGGAGTGGTTCAGCAGGGGCAGCAGGGCCCAGCGCGCTTGCCTGGGCAGGGGCGCCGTGCGGTGCACCGAGCGCACCGCGCACCCCGCCAGCAGGGCCGGGGCGGCCAGGAGCAGGGCGACCAGCAGGAGTCGCTTATTGCGCGATTCGATACTCATACTTCAACCCCACCCCTGCGTTGTGTTGTCCGGCGGTGACACCCTGCTGATTGCCGTAGCTGAAGTTGGCGATCAACCGGTGCCGCGCGAAAAGCCGCCAGGAGAGCCCCGCCGTGAGCCGGAAGGTGAGCCGGTGGTCCGGCCACCAGTAGCCGAGCCATCCGTCCAGTTCACCTGCCAGCCGCGGCCCGGGACGGTTCCAGCCTCCGAACAGCAACTGCGAAATTGTAGCACCAATGCCGGCCGTGAAAAATTTCTGAGGCAATACGAGATCCATGGGGGATGCGGGGGCCAGCTTCCCGGCGATTCCCGCGGGCAAGTCCGGCTGCAGCCAGTTGTAGCCGCCGCTGGCCCCCAGCCGCATCCGCAGCGCGGGGTTCATCAGGGACAGGGCGTAGGCCACCGCCCCCTCGGCCCCCACGCCGTGGCCGATGGCGCCCCCGTCCAGGTCGGTGAAGTGCCCCCAGGAGACGGACATTTCGGAGAGCAGGCGGCGGGTGACGTCCACGCGCAGCCGGGTCAGGGCGCGGCTGCGCAACCCGAAGAGCATCATCGCCGCTGACTCGTCCGCGTCCCCCGCGTAGATCCCCTCCAGCTGCAGCAGGGCGCCGGCCCAGGGCCGCAGGGACAGCAGGAAGCCGGGGGAGAACCGGTGCTGCCCTTCACCGGTGATCAGGACGCCGAGGCCGAGGCGAGCGTCCCAGGCGCGGCCCTCCATGGCGCCGCCCAGGCGCAGGCGCCAGCGCTCGAAGCTGCCGCCGGTCAGGCCCCCGGTGGGGGAGGTGAGCAGGCTGCGGTGCAGCGCGCTCCCCTCCACCGCGAGGTCGCCGAAGCGCACCCGCGAGGCGATCTTCAGCGATAAGGCGTCCAGCGAGCCCACCGCCAGCCACTGCGCGTCGGCCCGGGCCCAGGACCCGACGGCGTCCTCCAGCGCGAGCACCGAGCGGCCCAGGGCGGCGGCCTCGGCGCCGGTCCTGACGGCCTCCTTCGCGGCGGCCGAGCGGGCCAGGCGCAGGGCCTCGCGGCGGCGGCCGAGCCGGGTCAGGGCGTGAACCCGATCCACCACGGTGAGCCCGCTGTCCGCGGCGCCGAGCAGGCTGGACAGGGCGCCGCCATCCCGACCGGCCATGGCCACGGTCAGCTCTTGCTGGGCGGTGGGGGGGTGCCCGCTCTGGCGCTGCAGGCGCATCCACCCGCGGGCCTTCCGCAGGTTGTTGCGGGCCAGGTTCCAGGCCACGGCGTACCGCTGCACCGTGGGGTCGAAGCTGGCGTAGTGCAGCACCGGGTGCAGCCACCTGCGCGCCAGGGAGGACCCGCGCTCGCGCCAGATCACGCCCCCGAACGCCAGCAAGGTGTCTCGCATCTGCTCCATGCGGGGTGTCAGCTTGCGGGCCGCTGCCGCGCCCTTGGCGCCCTTGACGAAGCGGGCCAGGGTCTTGTGGGCGCGTTGCTGCAGGTCGCGCGCGATGTACTGCCGCAGCCGCCAGGCCCGGGTCCGGCGCCCCACCTGCTCCAGCACGTCGGCGTAGGCGGCGACATGGCGGATCTCCAGTGGGTGTCGCTGGGCCAGCCAGCGCCTGAAGCGGAGCGCGAGCAGGGGCTGCCCCAGCAGGGCCCTGCCCGAGGCGTAGGCCGGCCAGTAGGCGGGATCGCGATGCGCCGCATCGCTGTACCGACGCAGGGCGCCGCGCAGCTCCTCCTCGGCGCCGGTGTCCACCAGAAGCCAGAGCCAGGCCAGCCGGACATCTCGGCTGGCCGGCATGATGCGCAGAGCCCGACGCAGCGCCTCGCCGGCGCGCCACAGCTCGCCGTCATGGCGGGCCAGCGCGGCCTGCACGAGCCAGTACTCTCCGTCGCCCTGCAGCTGCACCTCCAGCCGCAGCCGGGCCAGAGCCGCGCGCAGCTCCTCCCACCTGCCAGCGGCGCTCATCGCCTTGAGGGTGTCGAGCAGCAGGCCGGACTTGCCGCGGTGGCGCAGCATCCTGGCGGCCACGCCGAGGGCCTCCAGCAGGTGACCCTGGCGGATGGCGGCGTGCACGAAGCGCTCGGCCGCCTCCTCTTCTGGCGCTGCGGGGCTGCCCACGCCCACGATGGGGCGGTAGGCGCGATGGGTGTCCTTGCTGGCGCCCAGGTCCCAGGCCAGGGCTCCCATCATGGCCCAGAACTGCCGGTCCGAGGCGGCCACCCGCGGCGCGTGGGCGCGCAGCCGCTTCATGGCCTCCCTGGCGCGGCCCATCATCCAGAGCAGCTGCGCCTGGCGGATCACCTCCTCGCGCACCGGCCCGGCGTCCCTGGTCACGGCCTCGGACGCGGCCAGCGCGGCCTCGTGCTGTCCCAGGCGCTGGCGCAGGTCGGCCAGGGCGACGCGCAGCTTCGTATCCTTCGGCTTGCGCGACAGGTACGCCTCCAGGGCGGCCGCGGCGGGGGCGGGCTCCCCGGTGGCCTCCAGAGCCCGCGCCAGCTCCTGGACCTCTGCCCGGACCAGCCCGCGCCGGCGCTCCGCCTGGCGGATCAGCTGAATCACCACACCGGGGCGGCTCAGCTCTCGCGCCAGGGCGAGGGCGTCGGCGTGGGAGCGCCGGTGCCCCCTGGCGGCGAGCCAGCGGAAGGTGCTCAACGCGACCTCCGGGCGGCCCGTCCAGCGCGCCAGGCGGGCGACCTCCAGGCGGCTGGCCCGGTCCTCGGGATCCATCTCCAGCAGCTTGCGCGCCAGCTGGTATGCCTGCTCGTTGTGCCCCAGGGCCAAGGTCAGGGCCACCTGCCGCCGCGTCAACCGCTTGCTGCGCGGTTTCCTGGAGAGCAGGGCGGTGTTGAGGCGCAGGGCCAGCTGGTTCTGTCCCGCCCCTCGGGCCAGCTGGATCTGGCGCTCCATGTAGTGCCGGTTGCCGGGGTGGCGCTTCAGCAGCCGGCCGTTGTACTCCAGGGCCACGGCCTGCTGCCCCACGGCCAGGGCCAGGGTGACCACCCGCTTGAGCAGGGCATCGTCGCCGGGGAAGCGCGTGACCTGCTTGCGGCACAGGGCGAGGGCCCGCTCCGGGCGCGCGCCAGCGGTCCACGCCTCCACCGCAGCGCGGGCGTGGGCCAGCGCCTCCCCATGGCTGCGGGACACCGTGGAGGCGCGCATGTAGGCGCGCGCCGCCTCGCCATACCGGCCGGCGGCCAGGTACCAGCGGCCCGCGGTGGCGTACCACTTGCTGCGCCGGCGCGGCTCCGTGGTCCCGAGCCGGTCATACAGCGCGCCGGTAAACCGATCCAGGCCCAGCTCGAGGCTGACGCGGGTCAATTTCTTCAGCTCGGCCGTGCCGAGGGGATCCTCCAGCAGCAGGGCGATCTGGACCCTGGCCGACGCGCGCATGCGCTTGCCGGTCTCCGAGCCCGGGTCCTTATGGTACAGGGCCTTGGTCGCCGCCAGGTAAAGCATCCGGGCCTGCACTGCGGTGGCGTCCCGGCCCTCGCGCAGGGGGGCGAGGGTGGCCCGGCAACGGCTGTAGTGCCCCAGCTCGAGCTGCTGTCGTCCCAGGATCAGGCGAAGGCCGCGATCCCGCGGCTTGCTGCGCAGGAGCACCCTGAGGTAGTCGGCGGTCAGCTCGTCGGGCTTGCCCGCCAGATCAGGCGCGGTGAAGTCGATGTGCGGGAAGAGCAGCAGCAGCGTGGTGCCCACGGTCACCGCCAACAGCACCATGGTGATGGGGCGGAGCAGCCGGGACCGGGGCCCGGTGACGCCGGCGTCGTGGGGACGCTTATTTGCAGACGATTCGCGCTTCACCGGTGTCCTTCCCGCGGAAGTGGAGGGTCATCTGGCGGCCACCTCGCCGCCGGCTGTGAGTCTTTTTTCGTCCGCCATCCACCCGACACCCCGGGCCCACGCCGCCCAGGGTGAGCTTCACCGGCATGTGCCCTCTCAGCCGGAAGCTCACCGTCCCGCGGGCGCCGGGCGACCAGCGGGCCAGCGCGGCGTTGGCGCGGACCAGGTGAGGCAGCTGCGGCTCGCGGTCGATGGTGGCCAGCAGGGTCACCGGGCCGTCGTCCAGGGCCAGGTAGCGCCCCTGGGGCAGCACCCGCACCCCGGCCACCCCGCGCGAGCGGACCAGGTCGGGCCACCGGTCCGGGATGCGGACTGTGCGAGGCAGGCCGCCCCTGCGGTGGAGCTCCCACCCGCCCCCCAGCCGGCGGGCGATGCTCACATGACGAAACGCCTCGACCCGGCGGGCATACTCGCTCAGGTAGAGGGGCAGCGGAGCAGCGGCCAGGGCGCCGTCATACACCTTCTCCAGCGCCCGCAAGGACGCCTCCTTGGTGCCGGAGTAGAAGTGGTAGTAGATGCCCATCGGCTTGAGGCGCCGCGGCGCGTCGGTCAGCCGGAAGGACTCCAGCGCCCGCTGGTAGCCCCAGAACGGCCCGCGCCACAGGTTGGTGTAGATGTTCTCGTTCATCACCGGCGCGTAGACCTGGTAGCCGCCCGGCACTTCACGGCCCATGGGGCCCACCCGGGTCAGGGACGGGTGGTCCCGGGTGATGTCGGTGTCTCCCCCGTTGACGTTGAGCAGGCCGAGCTGTCGGGACATGGCCACCGCCCGGGCCGACGGCACGCAGTCGCCGGTCCAGAGGAAGACCCGCGTGCGCTTGCCCCTGGGCGCCAGGCGCCGGTCGATGTACCCCACGGAGCCCGCGACCTCCCGGTGCAGGTCGAAGTGGTAGCCAGGGATCTTCATGTGGTTCTGGGCGTGCCGCTCGTCCACCACGCCCCCCTCGGCGCCGCGCCAGCTGAAGGGGTGGGAGAACGAGTGGCTGGCCAGCTCCACGTACGGCTCGGCGAAGATGCGCCGGGCTATGCGCTCCATGCGTCGGCTGAGCTGCGGGTAGAGCCCGGCGGGGCCCACCTCGCCCTCCACCACCGAGACCGTGGTGGGCAGCCGGTAGCGGGCCAGGATCCGCCGCAGGACCACCTCGCCGGACAGGGGCGCGCCGGGCAGCTCGGCCTTGCTCGGGAAGCCGTCGCCGTCGATGTGGGCCGTGAGCAGGCGGCTGCCGTTCTCGGTGGTGATGTCCGGTACCGGCACCCGGGGCAGGGCCAGCGCGCGGCGCAGGAAGGCGAACGGCTCCAGCACCCAGCGGGCCCGCTGACCCGCGCTCTGGCGGAAGATGAACGGCGCCTGGACCAGCGCGCCGGCAGCGCCGAACGCCACCGGATCGAGCTGGACGCCGGAGGCGTCTTGCAGGCGATAGGCGGTGCGCATGGCCGCGCCCGTGCCGGACCGCCACGAGGCCAGGGGGCGGCCATCGGGCACCGGCGGCGCCTCGAAGCCCACCACCGTGGGATCCACCGAGACCTGCCGCAGCTTGCCCCGGTGGTCATGCTCGTTGGGCACCACGCCGAGCCGGGCCAGGAAGGCCTCGGTCGGTTCGAACCCAAGCATCCCGAATACGGCGAGGCGGAGCCCCTCATCCATACGGGCGCCGAGCCATGCCTGGAGCGCGCCGCCTGTGGGCAGGGTTGGAGACTGGAGGTTCCACAGGATGACCCCCGCGTATCGTCCGGCCTGGGGCCCGGGGGGCAGGGGGCCGCGGACCTTCACGAAGCGGGGCACCAGCCCCAGGTAGTCCAGCACCGGGCCGAGCTTCAGGTGCACCCTGGCCCGGGCGATGTCCTCGCCGCCGCTGTCGTGCAACACCAGCACCCGGCGGGGCACCGGCTCGAGCTCGCCCATGCCCACCGTGTCGTGCATGGGCGAGGCGATCCACGGGATGAAGCCGAGATCCGCGATGAGGCGGGCCGTGCCCCGCGCGCGCCGACGCTGGCGCGGGGGCATATAGTCGATGACGGTGACCGGCAGGCCCATGGCGCGGGCACGCCGAAGGCGGGGCAGCAGCCACGCGCGCGCTGCGGGCGCCACGGGGCGGAAGGTCCGGGTCGCGGGATCCCAGCCGGCGAACAGCGACTCGGCCACAACCCCCGAGAGCAGGGGGGCGAGCCGCGGCAACACCTCGAACCCGCGGTTGGACAGCAGGCGCACGCCGGGGAACCGCTTGTGAAGCGCCAGCACCAGCTGAATCAGTCCGCGCTCCACCTCCTTGCGCGCCGCCGGGTCCGACACCAGCGGCAGGTGGCTGTCCATGGTGTCGAGGAAGAAGCCGCGGTAGCCCAGGTCCCAGGACCGCTGCGCAAGGTCCAGCAGGAACGCCCGCACCGGGGGCAGGCGAAGATCCAGCACCGCGCTGTTCCAGGCGCGGTTCTCCCCCAGGACCCAGCGCTTCTGCAGATCCTTGTACCAGGGGCGCGTGCGGTCCACCTCCATGGCGGCCAGGTAGGCGAACACGGTCACGCCCCGGGCGGTGAGCCGCTTCACCGGCTCGGGACCCGCAGTTTCTGGCTCGAGCACCACGTGACGGAAGGGCACCAGCTGATCAATTGGCGGGCGCTCGCCGTAGAAAAACGCCGTGGCCGGGCCGCGCATGTGGTAGGTCGCGGCTCCGCACCCCCCGGCGGCGGTGGTGGTGACCACCAGCAGTAGAACCACTGGCGGAGTACAACGGGGCATGGGCGCCCCTCCGTGCTCGGGTTACCGAATCAGGGTACCAGGACGAGTACAGAACAACAATATCCCGAAAGCCAGCTTACTAATTTTTCAAGATTCGATTAAAAATCACCCTGCCGCGGGTGCCCGGTGCGGGTAGCATACCCAACACCACTGCTGTATAGTCGCCGGACTTTTTTCGGCTCTGGAGGAATCGCACATGTTGCGCCGAACCATCTACGCCCTCTGTCTCCTTGCGCTGCTGTGGCCCGGGCAGGCCGCCGCCCAGATGATGAACCCGGGTGGCCAGCGGCCCGGCGGCGGGCTCGGGTCCCAGCCCAAGAAGGACAAGCCCGCTGGACCCGCCGAAGCAGCTCCCGAGGCCGAGGAGGAGGAGGAGGCCGAGCTGCCTGCGCTCCCGCCATGGCCTGGCCAGGAGACCAAGAAGCTTCAGCTGTTCCAGATGAAGGGATACCTGCGGCTGCGCATCGACATGTTCTTCAACGGCAACCTGGGCCAGGGGAACATCGGCTCGACCTACCAGGCGCCGTTCTACCGGCCCATCTCCGAGACGCCCAAGTCCACCAACAGCTGCTCGGACAGGGCCAAGGCCAACAAGAACCTCGACGGCAGCGACCGGGGCCTGGACCCGGACAGCTGCCCGTCAGAGTTCCTGGGCGGCGCCAACATGCGGCTGCGGCTGGAGCCCACCATCAACGTCAGCGAGGACGTCCGCATCCACGCCCAGTTCGACGTGTTCGACAACCTGGTGCTCGGCTCCACGCCCAACGGTCAGACCGCCGGCGGCTCCAACCCGGCGCCGCACGTGCCGCTGACCGCATTCTCCGACACCCAGGCCGCGCCCATCACCGGCATGAACAGCCGCAAGCCGGCCATCCTGGTCAAGCGCGCCTGGGCCGAGGTGGGCACCCCGTTCGGGCAGCTGCGCTTCGGCCGCATGCCCTCCAAGTGGGGGCTCGGCATGCTGGCCAACGACGGCTCCTGCTGGGACTGCAACTACGGCGACAGCGCGGACCGCATCTTCTTCGTCACCAGGCTGGTGGGCCACATCTTCGGCGCCGGCTACGACTTCGCCTCCAGCGGGCCCACGTCGCTGTCCGTGGCGCGCGGGGCGCCCTACACCGACGGGCAGGCCATCGACCTCGAGCCCATGGATGACGTGAGCCAGTGGGTGTTCGTGGTGGGCAAGATCGACTCCGAAGAGGTGGTCAAGGACACCGTGGAGCGGGGGGACCTCCTGCTCAACTACGGCTCCTACTTCGTCTACCGCGAGCAGGACTACGGCTACCCTAAGAACGCGGGGCTCGGCAGCTCGGTGGAGACCCTGGCGAGCAACATGGTGGAGCGCTCGGCCTGGGCGGTGATCCCGGACCTGTGGTTCAAGCTGATGTACAAGAAGTTCTACTTCGAGGCCGAGGCGGTGATCATCTACGGCCAGATCGACAACATCTCCGACGAGAACAAGCTCGACCAGCTGGACGTGTTCCAGTGGGGCTGGGCCATGAAGACCCACTACAAGTTCCTGCGGGACGCGCTGACCATCGGCCTGCACATGGGCATGGCCTCGGGCGACCAGAACGAGCTGTTCTGGCTCAACCGGCGCAACAACCTGACCATCCAGGACCCGAACCTGATCACCAAGGACGGCGTATCGCTGGACACCAGGAACTCCGAGTTCCGCTTCGACTACGACTATCACGTGGACCTGATCCTGTTCCGGGAGATCATGGGCACCGTGTCCAACGCGTTCTTCTGGAAGCCGTGGATCCAGTACAACCTGGTGGACAGCTTCGGCGCCAAGCTGGCCATGATCCACTCGGTGGCTCACAAGCCCATCGCCTACCCGGGCAACGACCCGAACCTGGGCGTGGAGCTCAACCTGGACGTGTTCTACAAGAACATCGAGGAGGGCTTCTTCGCCGGCATCCAGTACGGCGTGCTCTTCCCGCTCGCCGGCCTCGACCGCCCGGCCGAGATTCCGGGCATCGGCACCACCCACGAAGCCGACGCCGAGATCGCCCACACCCTACAGGCGCGGTTCATCGTTCAGTTCTGAGTCTTCGCAACCTCACGAAAAAATCTAACGGTCAACCGCCAACAGTCAGCAGCTAACTGTTGATGGTCGAGATCCGGGCGATGGCCCGGCCCGCTCCCGGGGACGGTGTTCAGAACCCGTACACCACGCCCATGCCGCCCTCGGGTAGGGCGGAGATTCGCGTGCTCCCGGTAACCCGGTGCAGGTGGGCGAAGTAGCCTCCGTGCAGCAGGATCCCGAGGCGGGCGAGGGTGGCAAAGGGGGTGATGGTCAGCGACACGCGGCTGCCGAACCGCAGGCCGCCCGTATCGCTGGAGTGCTCCTGCTGACCGGTGGAGGCGACCCGCTCGCTCAGGATGTACGCCTGGTACGCGAGGGCCGCCTCGATCCCGAGGGTGAAGCGCGCGTGAAGGGGCAGCCGCAGGCCCCCCTCGGCGCCGAGGCCGAGGCGGTAGAGCGACGACGAGATGTCGCCCCGGTCTCCACCTGACAGGCCCAGCTCGGCCCGCACCCCGACCTGCCAGATATCCCCGAGCGCCTTCTTGAGCCCCACCGACAGGTTGTGCTGAACGCCGTCATGCAGGTGCTCCATCACCACCCCCGCGGCACCGTAGGACAGGTCCAGCTCCAGCCCCAGACGGCGGGTCCGCGTGGCGGGCGCCCGGGCAGTGAAGCTCACCGCGGGCAGATCGCTGGTGGCCAGGAAGCCGAGGTAATAGGAGCGCGATAGGGGCAGCGCGAACAGGTTCTTGCGGTAGGTGGCGTCCAGCGCGCCGCGGGGTTCGGAGCGAGCCGGGCCGCGATCCAGGGATCCCAGCTCCACCACCCCGCGTCCGCCACGGGGCAGCACCGCCTCCAGGTCACCGTGACGAATGAAGTACTGGTGCGCCGATGCCAGCGCGATGCCGAGGGTCCCGTCCGCGGCCTTGTGCAGGTCCGCGTGGCGCACGCCCCGCTCGTCTTCCACCGAGAAGCGCCCCCGATCCTGCTGGGTGAGCCGCAGGGTGACCCGGCCGCTGGCCCGGTCGAGCCTCACCAGCGGCGCGCGGCGATCCGCCGGCGGAGGCCGCACGAACGGACGCACCCGGGCGCGCTGGTGGGTCACCCGGTGGTTGGCCGCCGCGATGAACGCGCCCACCTCGGAGTACTCCACCCGCCCGTCGCCGTTGATGTCGGCGGCGCCGCTGAGCGCGGAGCGGAGCTGGTGCGAGAACACCCCGGCGCGCAGGGCGGACCACTCGTGCACCTCCTCATCACCGGAGGTGGACAGGATCGCCCCCACATGGGGGTGGCTGCGCAGGGTGTCCCGGGCCAGGAAGGCGCGGATCTCCGCGCCGTAAGACCGGCCGGCGCGGTCGTCCTGCCAGTCGCCCGGGCCGCGCGAGACGAGGAAGAAGCTCTTGCAGGCGTCGATGACCAGGTGGATCACTGTGGCCGGCACCTGATCGATTACCTCGCGGAACAGCTCGCTGCGGCGCAGGCGGTGGTCCTGCAGGTTGATGTACCCCTCGCCGTGGCGGTCAACGTTGCCGTGGCCGATATAGATGAACATGAACCGCGTGCTGCGACCGGCGCGGTTGGCGCGCTGCACCTCGGCCCGGATCCGGGCCACCTCGGCCTTCAGGTTGCGGCGCCAGGGTACCCGGGCCGCCCGGGCCGCCCGCGGGTGGATCCGCGCGGTCTGTGGATCCAGCACTGTGAGCAGGGATACCCGCGTGGCCCAGCCGGAGAAGAACTCCCAGTAGCGGGCGCCGTCGTCGTCGGCGAAGCGCAGCGGCTTGACGTCCTTGTCGAGGCTGCGGTTGCTGGCCACCACCAGGACATGGGTGCTCTCGGCCGGCCGGGGCGGGGGGGCAGCCCACGCGCTGGAGGCGGCCATGGTGGCGAGGATCAGCGGGGCGCATGCCAGGGCGGCGCGGCGGCTCATGGGCGGACCTCCGGCTGGATCTCGACCCAGCGTTCGAGCACCAGCAGGTCGCGCTGGCCCGCCAGGTTCCGCAACAGGCCGGCGGCCGAGTCATCCCGGCCCAGCCCGCGCATCCAGTGGAACAGCACCTCGGCGGACAGGGGCTCGCGGGAGAAGACCCCCACCATACGCACACGCCCGGGGTGGTGGTTCACGCGCAGGTGAATCGCCTGGCCCAGGGGCGCGTACTCCACGCCAGGAGGTGCCTTGCCCGACTCCCCCGTCGGCGGCACCGGGTAGTACCAGACCAGCTTGTCCGCCTTGCCGGGCGCGATGAGCTGGCCAAAGACCAGCAGGTGCGGATAGTCGAGGCGGTGGGTCACCATCAGCTGCAGGTCGTCGCTCATCAGGCAGCGGGCGTCCGGCTGGACCTGGTCGTTGCCGGACGGCCCCTTGTGAACGATCCCGTTCCGGATGCAGAAGGGCCTGAGCAGGATGCGATCCGGATCGGCCCCGGCGGCCACCGCGGCGCCGCGAGGCGCGAACTCCGGGCTGGAGGAGCCTACGGGCAGGGTGAGCAGCAGCGCCGAGACCAGGGCCAGGACGCACAGCGCCATGGCCGGGGCGAGCCGCGGCGCCATGGACCATGCCCAGGAGAGCCGGGCCGGCGCCGGGGTCGAGGCCGTCGCCGCGAGCACGTTGTCCAGCACCCGGTCCACCTGGACCGCGCCCAGCGGCGGATCGCCCTCCATGGCGCGCATCAGCCGGGCCAGCCTGGTGTACGCCTCCCTGTCTGCGGGGTTCTGCGCCAGCAGACGATCCAGCCGCTCGGTCTCTCGCGGGGTGATCCCGCGCACCATGGCCCGCTCGCACAGCCGCTGCACGGCCTTGCTGCTGAACCGGGGGAGCGCCAGGTGGCCAGCGGCCTTCATGCGCCACCTCCCAGGACCAGCACCACCAGCGCCGCGGCGGCCCTGGGGTCGAGGCCCTTGCGCCGCATGTAATCCAGGAACCGCGCCCTAAGCTTCTGCTCCCGGACCCGGGCCTTCATGCGGGTCAGGTCGAGCCTGCGCGCCGTCTCCATCAGGCTCAGCTCCCGTCCGTAGCGCAGATCGTAGAACTCGCGGAACTCGACGGGCAGGGAGGCGACGAACGCGCCCACCAGCTGACGCAGCTGACGCTCCATGGCCTCGGATTCGGGCGTGGGCCCGGACTCACGCGGCGGCTCCGCCAGAAATTCCCGCCGCCGGCGCTGCTCGCGCTGCTCGCTGCGCAGGTTGCTGATCACCCGGTTGCGCGCGATGGTCATCAGGTAGGGGCCGAAAGGTTTGATCCCGTCGTAGGAGCTCCGGGCGGTGGCCGAGAACGCCTGGATGAAGGTGTCCTGGACGGCGCACTCCAGCTCCCAGTCGTCGTGGTAGCCGCGAAACTGGATCTGCTGTCCACCGCTCATGAATGAGAAGCCCTTCCTCAGCAGGCCGGTCACCTGCCCCACATAGGCGCGGTAGACTCGCTCGATGGCCTCACGCTCGCCGCGCCGGAACGCGTCCAGCAGCGCCCTGTCGCCGATCAGCAGAGGCATGCTGGACTCCATATGCCACTACTACGCCGGCTTGTGGTGATATGGCTGCGGGAAGTTCGCATGAGCTGGGATTGGTGAACGGTCGGAGCATTGTCACATAATTTTGCTACGTTGTAACCACCACTTGGTTGTATGATCCGACCGGTGCCGGCAGCTGACCACATGGTTCTCCGAGCCGCCGCCATCGCCCTGACGGTGGCAACGGCGGCGGCAGCCGCTTCGTGCGGGCAGGGATTGACGCCCCTGTCCGACGCCGGAGTGAGGCCGTTAGACGGTGTCGCGCCGGTGACCGGCTGCCCGGGCCTGGCCTTCGAGCCGCTGCTGACCTGGCGCCACCCTGGCGCCGACCTGAGCCTGGCGGTTGCGCGCGGCGCGGCCCTCGCCGAGGTTACGATCAAGACCCCCGGCCCGCTGGAGGCGGCGGCCACGGTGGACTGGATCGGCGGGGTAGGGGACCTGTCGGGGCTGGTGCTCTCCCGGGCATCCCTGGGGGCTGATCCCGGGCATCAGGTGTACGAACTGGCGGCGCTGCTGCGCCAGGAGAAGGTGTTCAGCGCTGTCACCGTGCGCGCGCCGGGGGAGGCCGGCGTCAGCCCCGACGGACACCCCATGGTGCGCGGGATCCTGCTGGACCTCAAGGTGGCCAGCTCGGTGCAGATCAACTGGGCGCGCAACAACCTGCTGCCGCTGCTGCTCGGAGGAGAGCGGAGCCGCTTCGGCGAGCTGCCCCGCCCCCAGCAGGCGGCCGGCCAGGCGCTGGTGCTGGCCGGCTCCATCGTGCTGCGCAGGGCGCGGGGGCAGCTCATCTTCACCGGCGGCGTCGTGACCCGGAACGACTATGACATCCGCATCAGCAAGGCGCGGGTGCGCGCCGCTGACCTGGCCAACGGCACCGCCGTGGCCGCCCACGCCAGCCGCCTGGCGGGCCGCTGCGCTCCTCTGGCCATCCCGCCCGGGCCGGCGCTCGATCTGCTCTGGATCATCGACGAGGGAGACGCCATGCTGGCCACGCGGCTGGAGCTGCACGACGGGATCCCGGGCATGTGGACAGAGGCCACCAAGCTGGGGCTCGATTTCCGCATGGCGGTGGCAGGCATGGGGCGCCTGACCGACGGGTCGCGCAGCTACAGCAACGGCCTGTGCTCCACGGTCACCGGACAGCAGGGCGCCTTCTGGAGCGGCTTCGGGTCGGGGGACCTGCCGCCCCAGCTCCAGCCCTGCGTCCTCGGTCCCTCGGGCAACCGCCCCGCGGGCAGCGGCGCCCACGGGCTGACGAACCTGCGCGAGACCCTCGCATCGCTCCTGCCGCGCAAGGCCGGCGATCCCCGACGGCTGCGCACGGCAGCAGGCACGGCGGTGCTGCTGGTGTCCAGCCGCCCGGCCTCGGTGGTGTCCCGCGCCTTCGGCGGCGCCGCACCACCGGCCCCCTTCACCCCGGCGCAGGCCGCGGTGGTGGGCGACTCCGTCGCGCCCTTCGTGGCGCTGCTGCGGGGAGATGGCGGCAGCCTCGCCCCGGGCGTCTTGCCGGCGGCCACCGCCCTGGGCCAGCTCAAGGGCACCGTGGCCCACGCCCTGACCACGCGGCCTGAAACAGGGTGCGGCGTGACCAGCCGGGGCACCGGATTTCTGGAGCTCGCCGCGGCGGTGGGCGGCCGCGCCGCGCCCATCTGCCAGGACGCCGGCGGGGTGGCCCACCTGCTGGTCTCCCTCGCCCGGGACATGGCCCGCCGGGCGCGCCCCCTGGCGCTGCCCGGTCGCACGATCTCTGCCAGCCTCACGGTGGGAGGCGGCGCGGGCAAGCTGACCACGCTCTCCCGCTCACGCCGCCAGGGCTTCGACTACCACGCAGCCAGCGGAAGCCTGCTGATCTACGACGGCGCGAACCCGCTGTCAGGGGCGGCCAGGGCGAGCTATTTGGTGTGGGAGTGACGGGAAGGCCGAGGGGGGGAAGCAAAAAGCCGCGGCTTATTGCTCCTACTCCCCCTGAAACAGCTTCCTCGGCGCGCGCACCGGCTTGAGGTGCGCGGCCAGCACCTCGTAGAGCATCTCGTTGGCGGCCTGGGATGGGATGCCCAGCTGTTCGGCCACCTCCTGCATGAAGCCCACCTCCGACCCCTTTATCTCGCCGTCTGTGGCCACCACCGTGGCGAGCTGGCGGAACAGGTAGTAGCGCTCCTCGCCCGAGTTCTCCCGCAGCCACTCGGTGGCGGTGGCCAGGGCCTCGCGGGCCTCGTCCGCGCTGCGGATCTTGGCCAGCTCCCCCTCGGGGTCCGCCGAGAACGGCACCAGCAGATCCACCAGCGTCTCGTACTCGCCGTCGCTCACCTCCTCGTCGGCGTGTGCCGCCAGCAGCCCACCGGCCAGCAGGAAGTCCCGCGCCTGCACCTCCAGCGGCTGGGTCACCTCGTAGTCCATCAGGGCGGCGATGCCCCCCACCTCCCGGTCCACGACGTCCAGGGCCTCGGCCGTGGCTTCGCCGGCGCCGGCCTCGCTGTACAGCTGCAGCGCCCGCACGCGGATGGGCGTGGCAGGGTGGCTGAAGCGGGAGACCAGCTCCCGCCGTCCCAGGGATTGCAGGTCCTCCAGCTGGGCCAGGAAGGCGGAGATGTCGAACTTCAGGTGCTCCGGCCCGAGCCCCGCGGTGAGCTTGAAGAAGGCCGAGACGATGGCGTCCATGCGCCCCTCCGCCGCCAGGAAGCCGGCGCGGTCGGCGCTCAGCTCGGCCAGGCGATCCCAGCTCTCGATGCGGCGCTGGAGCAGCAGCGGCATCAGCGAGTTGCCCTCGGCGTCCTTGCCGATGGCGCCGGCGATGAGGCCGGCGCGGTAATGCCGGTAGTGCACATGACCCAGCTCGTGACCGAGCACGAACCGGATCTCGGTGTCGGTCATGCGCTCCACCAGCGCGCTTGAGAGGCTGGCGATGTGCGGCGACCCTTCCTGCTGGGAGTGCACGGCGTAGGCGTTGCACTCGGCGTCGGAGGCCACATACAGATCCACCGGCTCGTCGAACCCGGTGCGCTCCACGGCCTGGTCCAGCAGCGAGCAGAGGCGCGGCGCCAGGGTGGGCGTGAGCTTCATCTGGCTCGCCACGATCTTCTGCACCACCGGGTTCAACCCGAGCTGCACCTCGAACTGGTCGATGAGCGGGTCGAGCTGGAAGCGGGCGATGAGATCGTTGATCAGCGTCAGCTCTGGTTCGAAGCGGATACGGTCGAGGAGGGAACTCTGATTTTCTGGCATGTATGGAATATACCGAGGGCTTGGAAGGGCGAGGAAACAAAAAACAAGGAACAAGAAAAGGTAAATAAAAAATGAGGCCACAGTGTGTGGGCTAATTCATTTTTTGTTTCTTGTTTCTAGTTCCTTGTTTTTTGTTCACGCGTCAGCGTGATCACCGTCATCTCCGGCGGCACGCGGAACCGCACCGGCAGGATGGTGGTGCCCACGCCGGCCGAGACGTACACCGGGAACTTGGGCCCCTGGACCAGCCCGTGGGCGTAGCGCGCGCCGTAGCGGGATGGGGTGATGGGCGTGCCGAGGCGTGGCAGCCGGACCTGGCCGCCGTGGGTGTGGCCGCTGAGCATCAGGTCCACCCGGTGACCACAGGTCAGGACGTCGGCGTTCTCCGCGAAGTCCGGGTTATGGCACATCAGCAGCCGCGGGTCCCCCTTGCGCGCACCGGCCAGGGCCCGGTCCAGGCTGGGGCGCCCCTCCCACGGATCCTCCAGGCCGGCGATGCACAGCCCGCCGCCGGCGGGTCGCGCGGGCACCAGCTGACGGTCGCGGTCGATCCACATGGACTGGTTCTCCAGCAGCCGCGCGCCCGACGCCTGGATGCCGGCGCGGCTCTGCTCGGCGCCCACCCAGTGGTCGTGGTTGCCCATCACGGCGAGGGTTCCGACCTCCGGTGTCAACGAGCCGATGATGCGGCTCACCGGCCGGATGTACTCGGTCCCCGCCAGCACATAATCCCCGGTGAGCAGGATGAGATCCGTTTTCTGCGCGTTGGCCCGCTCCGCCACTCGCTGCAGGAACGCCGTGGAGGTGTACCAGCCGAGGTGAAGGTCGCTCAGGTGCAGCACCCGCAGCCCCTCCAGCTCCGGCGGCAGGTCCTTGATGGCGATGTGCAGCTGGCGCACCTTCAGCCGCAAGGGCTCGACCAGCGTGGCGTAGACGCCCAGCCCTGCCACCGTTCCCGCCGCAGCCGCGGCGCCGGCCCTGCGCAGGAAGACCCGCCGGTCGGTGGGGCCGTCAGGGGCGGGCTGCCCCCGCAGCCGCCGCGCCACGACGTACACCGCCAGCCCCCACAGCGCCGCCGTGACCAGCGAGGAGAGCAGCAAGAAGGTCGAGACATCCTCCAGCGGCACATGGTGCTCGGTGACGTAGAAGAAGCGGGAGACCATCATGCCAGGCATGTTCACGATGGCCGCCACCGCGGCGATCATCACCGCGCCGTCGTCGAGCGCGCCCGCCTTCTGCAGCGGGATGACCACATGGTGAACAGTGATGAGCAGCGCCGCCAGGACGGCGGCGGTCACAATGCCGATGAGGCGAGGCCGGCGCATGCCGGAATCTAGCACGGCAGCGTCAGCGCCGCCTCAAGCCTCAAGCCGCCGAGTGAAGCGAGTCCAGCCCCCCCTCTCAAGCCTCAAACCCCAAGCCTCAAGCCTCAAGCCGCCGAGTGAAGCGAGGCCAGCCCCTCACGTCCCTTTGATCTTGCAGCTCACGCCGGTGAAGCCCATGCCCACGCTCATGGCGTCCATCTTCTTGTCGCCGTCGGTGTCCACGTCCGCCTTGAGGAAGATGCCGATGAGCAGGTTGCCCGTGATCTCCTTGGCGGTGATCTTGCCGTCGCCGTTGGGGTCGAACAGGGTCTTGAGCAGGTTCTTGAGCGTGGTGTCCGTGGTGGTCGTGTACTGGTCGTTGAGCATGGTGGCCATGGCCGGGATCAGCTTGCTGTTCACGTCGGTGAACGGGATGGCGCCGTTGATCTGCCCGGCGGTGAGGCCGGTGCTCTTGAGGGTGCCGGTGGCCTGCGCCTTCTTGAGCGACACGTTGGTGGGGGTGGTGCCCAGGGGGATGGGCACGGTCATGGTGCCAGGCCCGGCGTTCATCACGCCGTTGGTGATCTTGCCCGGCATGCTGAGGTTGGTGGGGGAGCTGGAGCTGATGCCGAACTCCTCGGTGCCGGAGAAGTTATCCGCCGCGTTGGAGTCGAGGTCGGCGCCAAGGTACATCTTGAGCGTCAAGGTGGTGGCGTTGACGATGGACTTGGCCAGCAGGTCGAACAGCAGCAGCAGGCTGCCCTGCTTGATCTGTGCGTCGATCTGGCTCTGAGGAGAGTTCTTGGCCGGGATGAACGCTGCCAGCGCGCCCAGGATGTTGCCGAGCTGGTTGTCCTTCTTGCCGTTGCCGTCCAGGTCCACGGCGAACTGGGTGCCGCTCTTGGGCAGGGTCAGGGTGTTGACCACCAGCTGCAGGGCAGATGGCACCGACGGCTTGGTGTCGGGCTTGGCCTGCTGGTCGCCGGTCGCGCCCTGGTCCGAGGTGCCCTGGTCGGCCCCGGCTTCGCCGCCGGTTCCGAGGTCCGGCAACAGCGAGCCGTCAAGCTGGGTGGTTCCCGAGTCGTCGCTGCAGCCGAGGCAGAATGCAAGCGCCGCTGCCGTGATCAGTGCCGTGGTTTTCATGGATCTCTCCTTTAGCTATGCCAAGTGCAGGTGTTCCGCACCATTCTAGACTTTCAAGCGGGATTGGCAATGCTTGCAACCTACACCAGTTCAGCGGTACTTTCGCCGCCGATCGAGCGATTTGTTCGCCATTTCCGAGGAGTTCACATGTATCTGGGCCGCATCGCATGTTGAGTCAGCGCGTCAACCGCGTGGGGCTCTCCACCACCCTGAGCATCAACGCCGCGGCGAAATCCCTGCGGGCAGAGGGCGCGGACGTGGTGGACCTCTCCATCGGCGAGCCGGACCACCCGACGCCGGCCCATGTCAAGGACGCGGCCAAGGAGGCCCTGGACCGCGACTACACCGGCTACGCCCCGAACGACGGCCTCCCCGGCCTGAAGCTGGCCATCGTGGAGAAGATGGCGCGGGACAACGGCCTGCAGTACGCCGCCGGAGACGTGCTGGTGTCGCCCGGGGCGAAGTTCAGCCTCTACCTGGCCACCATGGCGCTGGTCAACAGCGGGGACGAGGTGCTGTTCCCTGCGCCCTACTGGGTCTCCTACCCGGAGCAGGTGCGGCTGGCAGCGGGCGAGCCGGTCATCGTGCCCACCGAGGAGGATCAGGGCTTCCGCCTGACCCCGGATCAGCTGCGCGATGCCATCACGCCCCGCACGCGCATCGTGGTGTTGAACTACCCGTCCAACCCCGCGGGCGCCACCTATACCGGGGAGCAGCTCGCCGACCTCGCCGCCGTGTGCAAGGAGGCGGGGGTCTGGGTCATCGCCGACGAGATATACGAGAAGCTGACCTACGACGGGCACACCCATGTCTCCTTCGCCAGCGTCAATGCGGACGCGCGTGACCGCACCATCACCGTCAACGGCCTGAGCAAGGCGTACAGCATGACCGGCTGGCGCATCGGCTACGCCACGGGGCCGCGGGATGTGATCGGGGCCATGGCCCGGATCCAGAGCCACGCCACCTCATGCGCCACCTCCATCGCCCAGCACGCGGGCATCGCCGCCATATCCGGCCCGCAGGATGATCTGGACCGCATGCGGCAAGCGATGATGGCCCGGCGGGACCGAGTGCTGGCCCTGCTGCGGGGCATGGACGGCGTGAGCTGCCCCACGCCCCACGGCGCGTTCTACCTGTTCCCGAACATGGCCGCCCACTACGGCAAGCAGTTCAAGGGCCAGCCCGTTCGCGACTCGGTGGAGCTGTCGCTCTATCTGCTCGAGCAGGCGCATGTGGCGGTGGTCCCCGGCGATGCCTTCGGCAGCGCGGCCAACATCCGCATCTCCTACGCCACCAGCACCGAGCGGCTGGAGGAGGGGATGCAGCGCATGGCCCGGGCGCTGTCGCAGCTGGAGCCCCCGAGCCGGGCAGACCTCGACGCCTGACGCACCGAGGCGGGCGGCAGCGCAGACCTCAGGGAAAGAAGATGGCGGGCAGGGTCCCTGCGCCGTCGCCGAGCACGGTGATTCGGGTGAAGTCGGCCAGCACATGGGTGAAGTTGTCCCGCGGGTGGTCCATGAACACCCGCTGGATCACGGCGCGGCTCAGCCCCGCGCGCAGCAGCCCGTTGCTGTGCTCCACGCGCACCGCCTGGCGCATCAACTCTGCCGCCGGGGCGATGCCTGTCACCGGGCGGAGGGAGTGGTTGTAGAGCAGCATGTCGGTCAAGGTCTTCCGGGCCTCGCCGTGTACGCCCCAGCGGTCCATGAGCGGCGCGCAGTGGCGTAGCCCGCGCTGCAGGTAGGTCTCCTGCGAGGTGTCCCCGGAGACGAGCAGGCCGATGTCATGCAGCCAGGCGCCGGCCCACACCAGCTCCTCGTCCACCGGCGTGTCCTGCGCGGCCGCCAGGGCGAGGGTCAGCGCCCCCATGCGCCGGCAGTGGTTGGGCAGGCCATCGCCCGAGTAGCGGTTGAGTCGTTCGAACTCTGCTCTGGCGAGCTGCGGCAACATGCGCTTCATGTTGCAAAGTATCTCGCCCGGGGGGGCCGTTACATCGCAGCTCCTCGACGGGGCATGGACAACCGGCGTAGACGCTGTAAAGTTGGCCGGCATCATCGCAAAAGGAGGCTCCATGGCAGTGGTTCGCTTTCGACCTTCTCTCTCGCTGCGCGAGGCCGGCGCCTTCCTGCGCGCGGCCGTCACCGGCGATGACGACAGGGTGCGGCAGTTCCAGCAGCGGTTCTCCGACGAGCTGCTCGACGGGCGGCATGTGCTGCTCGCGCCGTCCGGGCGGGTGGCCCTTTACTGGATCCTCCGTGGCATGCACATGTCGCCGGGCGACGAAGTGGTGACCCAGGCGTTCAACTTCGCGGCCGTGCCTGCGGCGATCCAGGGGGCAGGGGCCACGCCGCGGTTCGTGGACCTGGAGCCGGACGGATTCAACCTCTCGCCGGACCACCTGCGCTCAGTGCTCGGTCCGCGCACCAGGGCCGTGGTGCTGACCCACCTGTTCGGCAACCCTGGCGACCTGGAGCGGGTGGGCGACCTGTGCCGGGCCCGGGGGATCCCGCTCATCGAGGACTGCGGCCAGGGGGTGGGGGCCACCTATCGGGGGCAGCCCGTGGGCACCTTCGGCGAGGCGGCCCTGTACACCTTCGGCCCCACAAAGAACTTCACCTTGCTGGGCGGCGGCGCGGCGACGACCGCGGACGAGACCCTGGCGGCGCGCATGAACGAGCTCGCGTCCCGGCACCCGCCCATGAGCCTTGGCAAGGGCCTGAAGCTGGCCGTGGTGGCCTCGGGGATCACCGCGGCCACCAGCCCGCTGATCTTCAACCTGGCGGTGCTGCCCGGCATCCGCCTGCTCGGCGCGGCGGGCGTCGATCCGGTGCACAAGATCATGGACGAGCCCGCCGAGCCCATGGGCGACCCCGAGGGATCGGCGCTGCCGTCGGAGATGATGGCGGCGGTGGGGCTGACCCAGCTCGAGCGCCACCGCGCGCTCAACGGCGCCCGGGTCAAGAACGGCTGGCGCCTGCACGCTGCCCTGTCGTCGCTGTCGGGCATCACGGTGCCGAGCTGCAAGGAGGGGTGCGTGTTCATGTCCTTCCCGGTGTTCCACCCCGACCGGCATCGCTTCGCCCACGCCCTGCGCCGCCACGGCGTGGACACCGACCTCGGCTTCATGGAGGACTGCTCCGTGCTGGACCTCTTCGGCGGCCCCGCGGGCGAGTTCCCCAACAGCCGCCGCGCCGCCGAACAGATCGTGCATCTCCCCGTACATCCGGGGCTCAAGGGCCGGGACCTGAAGCAGGTAGCCACCGGCGTGAAGGCTGCGCTGAGGGAGGTGGGCTGACAGACGTCAGCGTTCTCAACTCTGGCCTGCCAGGTATCGGCATTCCGGCGTTCTGGCATTCTGGCATTTTGGCATTCTGGCATTCGCGGCCATAGGCCGCGTATGTTAGCGTTTCTCCTGGAACCAAGACCATGAGCCCATCACCTGAATTCAGATACCGCACCGACGGCGCCGTGGGCATCCTGGAGTTGAACCGCCCGGATCGCGCCAACGCTTACACCGAGGAGATGCTCGAGGCGCTGGACGAGGGGATCCAGCGGCTGGAGCGGCGCGAGGAGGTGCGCGTGGTGGTGCTGCGCAGCTCCACGCCTGGAAAGTTCTGCGGCGGCGCGGACCTGGGCGAGATCCGTTCTCGCGGCGTGGATGACGGACTGCGCATGCTCGCCATGCATGTGTTCGACCGCCTGGACGCCCTGCCCAGGCCGACCATCGCCGCCATCGACGGACCGGCGGTGGGCGGCGGCCTGGAGCTGACCCTGGCGTGCGACCTGCGCCTGGCCACCGACCGGGCGCGCTTCGCCCTGCCCGAGACCGGCCTCGGCATCCTGCCCGCTGCAGGCGCCCTGTACCGCCTGCCGCGGCTGGTGGGAGACGCTGCCGCGCGCCGGATGATCCTGTTCGGCGAGGAGCTCACCGCCAACGAGGCCCTGACCTGCGGCCTGGTGAGCGAGGTGGTCACGCCGGAGGAGCTGCCCCACCGGGTGGATCAGTGGGCGGCCGCCGCGGCCATGAAGGACCCGCTGGCCCTGCGGCTGGCCAAGGAGGCCCTGGCCCTGGCGCGCTCGGAGTCCGGCGCGCGCTCCTTCACCTCCTGCGCCCAGGCGCTGCTCTATCCCCAGGGCAGGGGCGGCAAGGCGCGGGACAGGTAAGGTTCGTGGAGCGCCCCCGGACAGCGGCGCCGCCGCGGATCGTGTCGGTGGGCACGGCGAACCCGCCCACCACCTACACCCAGCAGGATCTGCTGGAGCTGTTCCACTGCGACAACGCGCTGGTCCGGCGCTTCTTCGAGAGCAGCCACATCCGCAAGCGCCACCTGGTGCTGCCGGATCCTGGCCCCGACGGGCAGGTCCCCGACGAGAGCGGCGAGGCGCTGATCCAGAAGCACAAGTCCTGGGGGCTGCGCATCGGGCGCGAGGCCATCGAGCGCTGCCTGGCGGCCCACGGCGCTCGACCGGCGGACATCGACTACCTGATGGTGATCTCCAGCACCGGCTTCCTCTGCCCGGGCCTCGCCTCCTACCTGGTCACCGAGTGCGGCATGCGCCCCAATACCCACCGGGTGGACATGCTCGGCATGGGCTGCAACGCCGGCATCAACGGCCTGGTGCCCACCTCTCAGTGGGCGGCGGCCAACCCCGGGCGCCTGGCGTTGATGGTGTGCGTGGAGGTCTGCTCGGCGGCCTACGTGTTCGACATGACCGTGCGCACGGGGGTGGTCAACTCCCTGTTCGGCGACGGCGCCGCAGCTGCGCTCATCGTGGCCGGCGCGAGCCACGACACGGCGGACGGGCCGGCGCTGCTGGACTTCGAGTGCCTGATGATCCCCGAGGCGCGCGAGGAGATGCGCTTCGACTTCGAGGCGGGGAAGTTCTCCTTCTACCTCGGCTGGGAGATCCCGTACCTGCTGGGCGAGCACATCGCCACGCCGGTGGACGCCCTGCTGCGGCGCAACGGGCTCAAGCGGCGGGACGTCAAGCACTGGGTGGTGCACTCCGGCGGCAAGAAGGTCGTGGACAGCATCAAGTACAACATCGGCCTGACCGAGCATGACGTGCGCCACACCCGCTCCGTCCTGCAGGAGTATGGAAACCTCTCGTCGGGGTCCTTCCTGTTTTCGTACCAGGAGCTGCAGCGGGAGGACGTGGTGCGCCCCGGGGATCGGGGCGTGCTGATCACCATGGGACCGGGCATCTCCATCGAGACCGCGCTGCTGCGCTGGTGAGAGGAACGAAGCCATGAGCAAACAGACCATCAAGGTGACGAGCGCCGAGGGCGTGACCACCCTCACCCTGGACCGCCCGGAGCGGCAAAACGCCATCAACGTGTTGATGGTTCGCGAGCTGGAGCAGGCGTGCTACCTGCTGGAGGACGAGTCCAAGGACCAGGCGGTGGTGCTGCGTGGCGCGGGCGAGCAGTTCAGCGTGGGCATCGATCTGCACGACTTCCCCCCGGACCAGAAGCCTGACGTGCGCGGCTTCTCCCGCTGGGAGCGGGCCTGCCGCACCCTGGAGCGGCTCCCCATGGCCCTGGTGGCCGCGGTCGACGGCCAGTGCGTGGGCGGCGGCCTTCAGCTGGCCCTGACCTGCGACATCCGCGTGGCCACGGATCGTGCGCGGTTCTGCCTGCCCGAGGTGAAGCAGGGCTTCCTGCCCGGCATGGGCACCTTCCGGCTGGCCAAGTACATCGGCCTCGGGCGCGCCCGGCGCATGGCGCTGTCGGGTCGTGAGATCGGCGCCGCCGAGGCGCTGGATATCGGCCTCATCGACCGGGTGTGTGCCCCGGGAGGGCTGGACCAGGCCGTGGCCGAGACCCTCGAAGAGCTGCGCCCCATCAACCCCGTGGCGGTGCACCTGACCCGGCGCCTGTTCGACGAGTCGTTCGAGATCGCCTACGAGGACTTCATCGGCTGCTTCCTGGCGGCCCAGGACCGCGCCATCAAGACCGACCCCTTCGGCGCCACGGTGCGCCGGGCCCACGACGCGGGCGAGTGAGCCTGTCGCCCTTCAGGGTGGATCCGCAGCTGAGGGCGCGGATCAGCCCCATGGAGGCGGGGGACCTGCAAGAGGTGGCCCGCCTGCACGGCGCAATGGGCACCTCCCTCTGGGCCAGCCTCGGCCAGCGCTTCGTCCAGCAGGTCTATCGCGCGCTCCTGTCGCACCCCGACTTCATCGGCTTCGTCTACAGGGAGGGGGGCAGGGTGAGGGGGTTCATCGCGGGCACCAGCGACGGGCCTCGCATGTTCCGCGACGCCGCCCTGCGCCACGGGCCGGCCCTGGGGCTGGCGACCATTCAGGCGCTGGCGAGGCGACCCGCGGCGCTGCTGCCGCTGATGGAGACCGCGCTCTATTTCAGCCGCAGCGCCAGCCCACCCGGCAGCGGCGATTCGGTGCGGGCCGAGTCGATGTTCTGCTCCTTCGACCGCGGGCTGCGGGGCAGGGGGGCGCCAGGGCTGATCAACAAGGTCCTGTTCGACGCCCTGGCTGCCCGGGGCCACGAGGCGGTCAAGATCACCACCGAGGCTTCCAACATGCTCGCCGCGCGGCAGCTGGTCTCCTGGGGCTTCGTTGTGCTGGGGCGGTTTCAGTTCTACGGCAAGCAGATGATCCTGTGGCGCCTCGACCTCCGCCACTGCCCCCGGGTCGCTCACCCTTGACTCCCTGGCCGTCCATTCCCCCTTCCCCAACCTCCAAATAAGCGAAACACCCTTCATCATATACTGACGACCTTGTCACCTTTACACCATCCAGCTACCATATCTCCTCAACCAGGGCCCTGGGGTGGTGCATCGGATGAATCGCGTAGGTGGAATCAGCCTGTTGATCGCGCTGCTGTCAGCCCTCGCGGCCCCGTCCGCCATGGCCCGGCAGCCGGCGGGGGAGGGCAAGGTCGACGCCCTGGTGCGCCGCGGCGACGATCTGTTCCACGGCCGGGCAGACAAGCCAACCACCTGGGAGGCCATCGGCTTCTACCGTGAGGCGCTCAAGGTCGCGCCCCGGTCCTACGGGGCGCACTGGCGGGTGGCCCGGGCCTTCGCCCGCCTGGCCGACTGGGAGCGCGAGCGCACCGGCGGCTCTGGCACCCTGGGCCGCAAGGGGCACTACCATGCGGTGCAGGCCATCGCCGCCGCCCCGCGCAAGGTGGAGGGATGGTACTGGGCCGCCATATGCCTCGGCGAGCACGGCAGCTCCATCAGCGTGGTCAAGGCCCTCACCAGCGGCTTCCGGGGCAAGTTCCTGGCATACCTGCGGCGAGCGCGCAAGCTGGACGCGACCTACGACGACGGCGGCGCTGCGCGGCTGTCCGCCATGTACCACCACAAGCTGCCCGGTCCGCTCCAGGACAACGAGGTGGGGTTGAAGGAGATCAAGCGCTCCTGGGATCACTCCCCCGGCCACAGCCGCACCCTGTACTGCTGGGCCCAGATCCTGTGGGACGAGGGGCACCGCGCCGCCGCCATCAAGACCCTCAAGCGCTGCACCCGGGCCAACCGCGGAGGCACCCGGGTCATCAACCGCGACTTCCAGAGTCGCTGCCGCAGGCTCCTCAAGGAGTACGGCGGATAGCGCCGCCCCCCCCCCGCTGGTGACCCCGCAGCCGTTGCACGGTAGGATAGCTGGTTGATGGGTCAGGACCTGCAAGCCGGAGAAATGTTCGGCCAACGCTTCCGCATCATCCGCGTGCTCGGCACCGGCGGCATGGGCAAGGTGTACCTCGCCGAGCACGGCGTCCTGCGCCGCATGGTGGCGATCAAGGTGCTGCACGACGCGCGCGCCGCGGACGCCAAGGCCCAGGGGCGCTTCCGGCGAGAGGCCCGCGCGGCCTGCCGCATAGAGCACCAGAACGTCGCCACGGTGTACGACTTCGGCCATGACCACGAGGAGACGCCCTACCTGGTGATGGAGTATGTCGAGGGGCCGACCATCGCGGACGTGCTGCACCAGCAGGGGCCCTTCGCCGTCGAGCGCGCGGCGGCGATCCTGCACCAGATCGCCGCGGGCCTCGGCGCGGCTCACACCTGCCGGGTCATCCACCGGGACCTGAAGCCCGGCAACGTGGCCCTCACCCCGCTCCCCTCCGGCGCCGACCAGGTCAAGCTGATGGACTTCGGCCTGGCCAAGATCCTCGACCCGGAGGAGACCACCGGGCTGTCCGCCACGGGGGGCGTGCTCGGGACCCCCGTGTACATGTCGCCCGAGCAGGTGGCGGGCCAGCGGGTGAACCACCTCACCGACCTGTACAGCCTCGGCGTCATGGCCTTCGAGATGCTCGTGGGCCGGCCGCCCTTCGACGGCGCCTTGATGGAGGTGCTCACCGGGCATATCCACCAGCCGCCCCCCTCCCTGGCCGCCATGTCCCGCCGCGAGGACATCCCCGCCGCCCTGGAGCAGCTGGTCCTGCGCTGCCTGGCCAAGGACCCCGCTCACCGTCCCGCCACGGGCGCCGCCTTCCGGCAGGACCTCGCCGTCGCCATCGCTGGCGCCGGTCCGTCGTTGCGATAAGCTCAGTTAGCGGCTACAAAGGGCTCTTGCAGCGGCCCAGGAGCCCTCGCGGCTCGGGGCCGTTGATAAACTTATCGAGACGTTACCTGACCATGAACCGACCCTCACCATTCACCGGCGACCTCGTGGGCGACGCGTCCGTCTGCTACTCGGGCGGCCTCGACTCGACCTGGGTGGCCTACCAGGTGGCCGCGCGCGGCCGCAAGGCCCACCTGCACACCCTGGACCACGGCTACGGCTACATCTTCAACGGCTGGTCACGCCGCACCTCCGACTCGCTGTCCAGCGCTGTCGGCGCGGAGCTGGTCACGCACGAGTTCCTGGACACCAGCGACCTGTTCAAGCGCCTCGCCATGGACACCATCGTGGCCGACGTGCGCGAGTACGGTCAGACCTTCGGCTGTTGCCTCGGCTGCACCATGGCCATGGTGACCAAGATCATGATCTACAACCTGGAGAATCAGGTCGCCTACATCATGATGGGCAGCTCGGTGGGCGGGCAGTATGCGGTGATGTCGATGCCCGTGATCATCGAGCTCCAGCGGGAGCTGTGCGCGCGCTACGGCCTGATCTATTCGGCGCCCCTCATCGAGGGCGAGGTGGGCAAGGCGGTGGAGCGGGCCGACCTCACCGCCGCGGGGGTGACCATCGGCTCCCGGTTCCTGGACAAGCACACATTCGGCAACCAGGGCTACTGCATGCTCAGCCTGCAGCACCTGCCCGACGTGCTGTTCAACAAGCACCCGACCTACGTCCCGGCGGAGGTAAAGCGGTTCTTCCAGGACAAGCTGCCCATGTGCGAGGCGTACATCGAGGATCACTTCCGCCGCGCCGGGCGCTCGCTGCCCGACGCCGTGGCGCGCATGCGCGAGATCACCGGCGCGGGTACGGAGGGCAACGGGTGAGGCGCCCCGACCTGCAGCTGGGACCGCGCCTCAGGGCGTACGGCAACGTGCTGCGCGCGCGCCTGCCGCGGCCGGACTATCCGCCGCCCCGGCCCCGGGCCACCCACTTCCTGATCACCTGGCGCTGCAACCTGCGCTGCACCGCCTGCGATGCGTGGGAGCGTGACAACGAGGGAGAGCTCACCGCGGAGCAGTGGCGTACGGTGTTCGCCCAGCTGCGCAGCCTGGACATCGTCAAGATCATCGGGGGCGAGCCGTTCCTGCGCACCGACCTGGAGCAGGTGGTGCGCGTCATCCGCGAGGAGGTGGACCCCTTCGTCATCCAGCTGGTCACCAACGGCACCGCCACCGATCGCATCGTCCAGCTGGCCGAGCGCGAGGGCTGGCCCGGGCTGCACCTGCGGCTCTCGCTCAACGGCCTGGAGGAGACCCACGACGCCGCCCGCGGCAAGCCGGGCACCTTCAAGCAGGTGATGCAGACCATGGAGGCGCTGTCCGAGGTGCGGCGGCGGGTGCCGTTCTCCCTGGCGGTGAACTTCACCCTCACCGACGACAGCCTGGCTGACATGGACCCGCTCATCCAGCGCTGCAAGGCCCTGGGCGTGGACGTGGTGGCGGGCTTCCGGGTAAAGCCGTTCCTGCGCCACTGCAACCTGTCGAGAGAGAAGGTGGAGCTGCTGGGCACCGGCGAGCCGGCGAAGCTGCTGGACCGGCTGGAGCAGGGCGGGTACGGGGCGCGCCAGAGCTACAACCCGCTGGAGCGGCTCGCCCTGGCGGCCATCAACAAGCTGGTCTATCGCAAGCATGTGAGCGGGGGCGAGGCGCTGCGGTTCCGCTGCCGGGAGCTGCGGGACCTGATGTACCTCAACCCGTACGGCGACCTGATCACCTGCGGCCTGCGCCAGGAGCCGGTGGGCAACATCTACCGGGAGGGCTTCGAGACGGTGTGGTACTCGCCCAAGGCGGACGCCGCGCGGGAGGTGGTGGACAGCTGCCCCGGCTGCATGCAGGGCGCGGTGGAGATCATGAGCAAGGTATACGGCGGTTGAGAATGGATGACTCCGACCTGTACGGGCGCCCCGCAGACCCGCCCCCCGGCCCGGGCTGGACCGGCCTGCTCGGCAAGCAGGACCTGAAGGTGGCGCTGATCTCGCTGTACGTGGTGGAGAACAGCGGCGTGCGGCTGCTGGCCGCCGTGCTGCGCAGGGACGGCGTGGACGTGCACGAGGTGTACTTCAAGGACTGGGTGAATAACAACATCCAGCCGCCCACCACCGACGAGGTGGAGGTGCTGATCCGCGAGCTGGAGCAGGCGGCCCCCGACCTGGTGGGCGTCAGCGTGCGCGCCTCGGCGTTCCACCGCATCGCCACGCACATCACCGAGCAGGTGCGCACCCGCCTCGGGGCGCCGGTGGTCTGGGGCGGCTTCCACGCCACCAGCTGCACCGAGGACGCTGCGCGGGTGGCGGACATGGTGTGCGTCGGGGAGGCGGAGGTGACCATCCCCGCGCTGGTGGCCCGGCTGAGGAAGGGCCAGGACATCGCCGACCTGCCAGGGCTGTGGGTCCATACGCCCGAGGGGCTGGCGCGCAACGGCGCCGCCGAGCTGCTCCAGGACCTCGACTCGCTGCCCTTCGCCGATTTCCACTCGCCGGACAAGGTGCTCATCGACGGCGACCGCATCGAGCGCGGCGACCCTTACGCCAAGGAGCCGATCTTCCTGATCATGGCCTCCCGGGGGTGCCCCTTCCCGAGCTGCACCTTCTGCTCCAACAGCGTGATGGACGAGATCTATCCGGGGCAGAAGTACTTCCGGCTGCGCAGCCTGGATCACGTGCTGGCCGAGGCGAACTACGCCAAGACCTGGTTCACCCAGCTGCGGCGGATCCGCTTCGACGACGAGGAGTTCCCGGTCAAGAGGCAGTGGTTCGACGAGTTCTGCCAGCGCTACCCGGCCGAGGTGGGGCTGCCGTTCGAGGTGCACATGGATCCGCGGGTGGTGACCACCGAGCGGGTCCAGCGGCTCAAGGCGGCAGGCATGGACACGGTGTTCATGGGGATCCAGCACACCGCCCGGGTGAACCGCGAGTTCTACTGCCGCGACGTGCCGGACGAGAAGGTGCTGGAGGCCGCGCGCGTGCTGCACGAGTCGGGGGTGCGGGTGGGCTACCAGGTGATCCTGGACGACCCGGTCTCCACCAGCGAGGACAAGCGCGCCCTGGTGGAGCTGCTGCTGAAGCTGCCCCGGCCCTACGAGATGGTGCTCTTCTCCCTGGCGGTCTATCCGGGGTCCGCCATCGCGCGCCGCCTGCTGGCAGACGGGGTCATCACCCCGGACGAGGTGGAGGGCAGGGCGACCAAGGTGTTTCGCCAGTTCCGGGTGGACCTGTCCTACGAGCGGGAGCCGGAGGATCAATTCTGGGCGGCCCTGGTGGTCATGGTCTCCAAGGACTTCGTGCCCAAGGGGCTCATCCGCCACCTGGCGGACAGCGAGGCCCTGCGCAAGCACCCCGGCCCGGTGGTCTCACTGGCCTTCGCCGCCAACGTGGTAAAGCTGGCCCAGATGGGCTTCGACCTGATGATGCGCGGCGAGCTGACCTTCGCCGTGGTGCGGCGCTGGCTCAACCCCAAGGCGCTGGTCACCTACTGATCAGAACCTCGCCCTGATCCTCAATAAACCTCTGCCAACGTCCCGACAATACCTGGCAACTCTCTCCACAGGCGGGGGTTTCTGGCCTTGGAGAGCAGCTGGGCGGGGCGCAGATAGAAGCGCATGTACGCCGAGCGTAGGATTGCCTGCAGGTCCGCCTCGCTGTACTCGTCGCTGACGAAGTAGCCCGGCGGCTCGCCCACCCGACCCAGGGTGTAATCTCGCCAGTAGTCCCGGGCGAAGAGCCCGTCGGCCAGGGCGTCATGGAAGATGTCGGTGCCTGCCATGGGGTGGGTGATGGTGAAGCTGGCCCAGTCGAGAGGCAGCTCGAGGGCGAAGCGGATAGTCTGCTCCATCTCGGCGCGCGTCTCGCCCGGGTAGCCCAACATGAAGTAGCCCCGGGTCTCCATGCCGATGCGCCGCGCCGCCTCCAGCAGCGGGGGCAGCCGGTCCAGCTTGAGGCGCTTGTTCATCAGCTTCTGGATCCGGGGCGACCCCGACTCGATGCCCACGTGCACGCTCCAGCACCCGGCGGCGTACATCGCCTCCTGCAGCGTCTCGTCCAGGCGGTCCATGCGGGTCCGCACGTTCCAGCGCACCTTGATCCCCTCGCTCAGGATCCCCTCGCACACCTCCAGGATCCGCCGCCGGGTCATGGTGAAGGTCTCGTCGAAGAAGACGATCTCCCTGGCGCCGAACTGGTGCACCGCCCGGCGCACCTCCTCCAGCACCCGGGGCGCGCTGTGCTCCCGGTACACGCCCCCCACGTAGACCTGCGAGCAGTAGCGGCAGCGGAAGGGGCACCCCCGGCTGGTGACCATGGAGACGAACGGCGAGGGCAGGCTGAGGGCGCGGTACCGCTCCAGGGGCAGCAGGTCGATGGCGGGCAGGGCGAGGCTGTCGAGGTCCTTGATCACCTCCGCGACGGGGCCGCGCACCAGCTCGCCGCCAGGGGCGCGCACGATGGTGCCCGGCGTGCCCTCCAGGGGCTCGCCGGCGGCCATGCGGTCCAGCAGCGCCACGATGGTCTCGTCCCCCTCGCCGATGACCGCCAGGTCCACCGCCACCTCGCTCATGCACTCGTCCGGGAAGAGAGAGAGCTGCGGCCCGCCGACCCAGAGCTGCACCTGGGGCAGGGCAGCGCGCACCCGCCGCGCCAGGTCGGCCACCACCGGCCAGTTGAAGGTGGTGGAGGTGAAGCCCACCACGTCCGGCTGCAGCTGCGCCAGCACCTGCGCCACCTGCTGGTGGGAGAGGTTCTGCACATGGGCGTCGATAATGGACGCCGGGTACCCCGCCGCGCGGGCGGCGCCAGCGAGGTAGGTCACGCCGAGGGGCGGGTAGAGGCCCGAGACGTTGGTCTCGCTCAGGAACGGGTGCACCCCTTGGTGCTCGTTGACCCGCACCAGGGCCAGGCGCGGCTGCTTGTCAGTCATGCTGCCCCTGCTACCTCACCGGCAGCCCGGGCGCGGGGAAGGCGTCGCACAGCTCCTTGACCTCTGCCGCGATGCGGTCGAGCAGCGCCTCGTTCTCCACGTCCGCCACCACCTGCTCCATCCAGGCGGCCAGCTTCAGCATCTCCGGCTCCTTCATGCCGCGGGAGGTGAGCGATGGCGTGCCGAGGCGGATGCCGCTCGGGTCGAACGGCTTGCGCGGGTCGAAGGGGACGGTGTTGTAGTTGCAGACGATGCCGGCGCGATCCAGGGCCTTGGCTGCCACCTTGCCGGCGACTCCCTTGCCGGTCAGATCGATCAGGATCAGGTGGTTGTCCGTGCCTCCGCTCACCAGGTCGAAGCCCCGCTCCAGCAGCCCCCCGGCCAGGGCCCGGGCGTTGGTCACGATCTGGGCCGCGTAGTCCCGGAACTCGTCGGTGGACGCCTCCTGCAGCGCAACGGCGATGGCCGCGGTGGTGTGGTTGTGAGGGCCGCCCTGCAGGCCGGGGAACAGCGCGTTGTTCAGCGCCTTGCGGTGGGCCTTCTTGCACAGGAACATGCCGCCGCGCGGGCCGCGCAGGGTCTTGTGGGTGGTGGTGGTCACCACGTCGGCGTGGGGCACCGGGCTCGGGTGCACGCCGGCGGCCACCAGCCCCGCGATGTGGGCGATGTCGGCGGCGAAGATGGCGCCCGCCTCGGCGGCGATGGAGCCGAAGGCCTCGAAGTCGATGACCCGCGGGTAGGCGGTGGCGCCGGCGTAGAGCAGCTTCGGCCGGTGCTTCAGCGCCAGGTCGCGGATCTGGTCGTAGTCCAGCAGGTGGGTCTCGGGGTGGACCGTGTACTGCACCGGGTTGAAGTAGCTGCCGGTGATGCTCACCTTCCAGCCGTGGGTCAGGTGCCCGCCGTGGGGCAGGCTCTGGCCCATCACCGTGTCACCCGGGCGGCAGAAGGCGAAGTAGACCGCCAGGTTGGCCGGCGAGCCAGAGTAGGGCTGCACGTTGGCCGACTGGGCGCCGAACAGCTTGCGGGCCCGCTTGCGCGCCAGCTTCTCCACAGCGTCGATGACCTGCTGGCCCTCGTAGTAGCGCCGGCCGGGGTAGCCCTCAGAGTACTTGTTCGTCAGCACCGATCCGGTGGCCTGCAGCACCGCCGCGGAGGCGTAGTTCTCCGACGGGATGAGGCGGATCTTGTCTGCCTGGCGCTGCTCCTCGGCCAGGATCATTTCAGCGATTTCGGGGTCAGTTGTCTTGATGGCGTCGATGGTCATGGCGAGCGGTCCTTTCGGGTCGAGCGGCACACTATAGCTCACTCAGCCTGACATTTGCACCGGAGCGAGGCCAGGAGGTGAGGGTCCTGGGTCTCGTTGAAGCGGGCCAGGGCGGCCCGCAGGGGGGCGGCGCAGAGGGGGCAGCCGGAGGGGACCTGCCGCGCGGGCAGGCCCTCGCTGCTCAGGCCCACGTGTACGGGCAGGTCGAACTCCTCGCGCAGCTTTCGCGTCACCGCCGCCACCAGCCACAGGGAAGGGGGCGCGTAGCGGCCAGCGACCAGCTCCTCGTACAGCTCGGTCTGCTCCGGCACGAAGGTGGGCTCCAGGGCGATGCGCACGGCCAGGCCCAGCTCGCGGGCCAGGTCGTTCAGGTAGCGCCCGGAGCGCAGGACGTCCAGGGCAGCCTCAGCGTCGCCGGTCCCCAGCGGCTTGAGCAGCAAATAGACCAGCAGCCCCACCCGGGGGCCGCAGGAGCTCAGGGCGCGGGCGGCGGCCTCGAACTGCTCCAGGGTGAACCCCTTGCGGATGCGCTCCTCCCGGATCTCGCGGTCCGCGCTCTCCAGGCCGATGCCCACCTCCAGCCGCGCGGCGCTCCCGGCCAGCGCCTGGATCAGCGGCCGCAGGGCCTCGGGGGAGATGTACTCGGGGCGGGACTCCACCAGCACGGCGCGCAGGGCGGGCAGCCGGTCAGCGGCCAGGGCCAGCAGGCGCCGGCGGGCCTCGGGCGAGACCTCCCCGTCGCACAGCAAGGACCCGGAGCAGAACAGGTCCAGCTCCACCACGTCGGCCAGGACCTCGGCGTGGGCCTCGAGGGCGGCGCGCAGCTGGCTCACGTACGCGTCGTCAGGCACGGGCGCCCCATCGCTGGTCAGGTGCTGCCAGAAACCGCAGTTGGTGCACCCGCCGGTGCGGCGGGCGAAGGCGCACCCCGGGGCGCGCAGGATCACCATCAGCCGCGCCCCGGCCACGCCGTCCACCGACGCGCGACCCAGCTCCACCCCCGCAGGCTGGTGGAGGTCCGCCGGGGTCACCGGCCGGCCCCCTCCACCACATGGTCGCCGAGCACCAGGCAGTCCATGCCGGAGCGCCCAAAGGTGGCGATGGCCTCCTCCGGGGTGTTGACGATGGGCTCGCTGATGTTGAACGAGGTGTTGAGCACGGCGCCCACGCCGGTGCGCTCGCGGAAGCGCTGGATCAGCCGGTGATAGCGAGGCGCCGCGTCAGGGCTCACCCGGTGCAGGCGGGAGGTGGACCGGTGGGAGATGCCGTTCTCCTGCACCACCGCCGGGATCACCTGGCTCAGGCGATCGTCGCTGAGGGGCGCGGCGGTGAGCATGTAGTCCGCGCACAGGGTGCCGTCGGGCATGTCGAAGAACCGCTCCACCATCACGTCCAGCACCGACGGGGCGAAGGGCCGGAACGACTCCCTCATCTTGACCTGGGTGTTGATGCGCTGGCGGGTGTCGAAGCGGGTGGGATCGGCCAGGATCGACCGGTGCCCCAGGGCGCGGGGGCCGAACTCCAGCCGCCCCTGGTACCAGGCCACGATCTCGCCCTGGTCCAGCCGACGCGCCACCTCCGCGGTGACATCCTCCGGGCGGACGGACTCCAGGCCCGCGGCCGAGAGCGCCGCGCAGATGCGCTCGTCGTCGTACTCCGGGCCGAGGTAGGCGTGATCCATGCGCGGCCGCCCGGGCTGCTCCAGCACCTCTGCGTGCAGCAGGGCGGCGGCGCCCAGGGCGGTCCCCGCGTCGTTGGCCGCGGGCTGCACCCAGAGCCGGCTGAACTGGGACTCGCGCAGGATCTTGTCGTTGGCCACGCAGTTGAGGGCCACGCCGCCAGCCAGGCAGATGGCGTCCACCGGCCCGCCCCCCGCCTCCCGGGACGCGGCGTTGGCCATACCGTGCAGCGTGCGCGCCAGGTGGACGATCGCCTCCTCGGTCACCGCCTGCAGCGCTGCGGCGATGGAGGCGTCCTCGTAGCGGTCCATGGGCTTGGGGCGCCGCTGGCCGAAGCGCCGCTCCAGCTCGTAGAAGTCGCCGCTGCGCAAGCGCATCACGTCGTTGTCCACCGCGAAGGTGCCGTCGCCCTGCAGCTGCACGATCTCGCGCATGGTCTCCAGGTGGCACTTGCCGGACAGCTCCCCCATGGGGTCGGTGATGGCCCCGTAGCCCATCATCTTTCCTGGCCCGGAGTAGGCGTCGAAGCCCAGCAGCTGGGACATCTTCTCCCAGACGAACCCGAGGGAGTTGGGGTACGGGATCTCCAGCAGCCGCCGCAGCTTGCCCCCCTGGCCCACGCCGAGCCAGGTGGAGTGGAACTCGCCGATACCGTCGATGGCGAGCACCGCGGCGTCCTGCAGCGGGGAGACGGTGTAGGCGCTCGCAGCGTGGCACAGGTGGTGTCGCAGGGAGTGCACCTCGGCGGCGGGGAACCGCTCCTGCAGCAGCCGGCGGGCCTCCATGTTGGACGCGTGGAACGCCTCCTCGCCCTCGGGTGTGCCGAAGTCTCCGGGCCGTGCGCGCGCCGCGTCGGGCAGGTCGCTGTTGAGCCGCAGCCGCTCGTCCGGGTGGATCGAGAGGCCGACATGGTCCACGTCAGCCTCGGTGACCCCCGCCCTGAGGAGGCAGAACTTAATCGACTGCCAGGGCAGCTCGTGGGCGTTGTCCACCCGGGCGCGCTTGGCGTGCTTGATCCGGCTGAAGCGCTCCTCCTCCACGGCTGCGACGATCTCGCCGTCCCGGATCAGGGCCGCCGCCGACTCGTGGTAGGCGCTGTTGATGCCGAGGATGATCATTGAATCTCCTTAGCGGATGGTCCTCACCAGGTGGTCCACCACGTGCGAGGCGTCCCGCGCCACGCCGTAGAGCAGGCCAGATCCCCAGCCGTGCATCCATGTCAGGCCCACGAAGTACAGGCCCTCCAGGGCGGTGACGCCGCGCTGCTCCCGGGGGTAGCCCCCGTCGTCGAAGATGTCAGCTTCGATCCAGCGATGCCAGGTGGTGCGGTAGCCGGTGGCCCAGATGATGGCGCCGATCCCTTCGGCGTCCAGGGCGAGGGACCGCGGCGCCGGAGGCGGTCGGTGGCTGCTGACCACCGGCAGGCCCGCCGGGGCGTCGAGCCCCTGGAGATCCACGAAGGTGTCCACCAGCTCGGCCATGGCGCGGCTCGACTGGTCCAGCTCCCGCAGCCGCCCGTCCCGGTCATCCGCCAGGTGCAACACCCCGGGCTCGGAGCGAACCACCCGCCCGAGCAGGGTCATCCCCTCGCCGGCCATCGCCCTGGGATCCGACGGGCCCCGCTGGCTCAGGTCGTAGAAGAACGGACGCGGCTCATCCCGCACCCGATCGCCCCCCGGGTGCTGGGCGAGCTGGATCTCCAGCAGGCCCAGCTCGTCGAGCCAGCGGAAGATGTCCCTCCCGCGGTAGCGACGGGGCAACATGGCCCCGCGCCCCAGGCTCCAGAAGACGCGCCGGCCGGCCTGGTGAAGCTCCCTGGCGACCTGCCAGCCGGACTGGCCGCAGCCCACCACCAGCGCGGCCCCGTCGGCGAGAGCGTCTGCGCGCCTGAACTCCATGGAGTGCAGCTGCTGGACCCCGTCGCCGAGCTGCTCGCTCAGGGGCGGGATGCCGGCGGCGTGGAAGGTGCCGGTCGCCACCACCACCGCCTCGCAGGCCAGGTCGCCCGTGGAGGTCTGCAGCAGGTAGCCGCCCCCGTCGCGCCGGGTCACCGCCCGCACCTCCACCCCCGCGCGAACCTCGCCGGCGTGGCGCTGCGCGTACGCCTGCAGCAGGTCTCGCACCTGGGCGGCGTCCATGAACTCCTCGGGATCCCCGGGCGAGGAGGCCTCACCGGGCAGGCGGCACTGCCAGTTCTGGGTCACCAGCCGCAGCGCCTGCCATGGCAGGGTGGCCCACATGTTGGCCACCTGGCCGCGCTCGAGCACCACATGCTCCACCCCGTGCTGGCGCAGGTAGTAGCTGGCGGCCAGGCCCGACTGCCCGGCGCCCACCACGGCGACCCGGGTCGTCTCAACCACCGGCGTCTTCGTCGCTTCCGCTGTTGGCAGGGGCGGCCGCCTCACCGAGCCGGTCCTTCCAGCCGCGGAACTTGTGCAGCAGCTCGCCCATGACCGGCTCGGGCACGGGTTCCTCGGGCATGGCGCCCAGGGTCTCGACGGTGACCTTCATCTGGTGCAGGTACTCGCGGCAGTCGCGGCACAGGCCCACGTGCTTCTGAAACTCGAGCCGGTCCTCCAGGGACATGGTCTCCTCGAGGTACTCGGTGATCAGCTCTGTCATCTCGGCGCAGGTGAGCATCTTCTGTTCCACCTCGGCGGTCAGTCGGCGTGGGTTTGACCGGCCACCCAGTCGAGTATCGGCCCCGAGCGTCCGGGGGGTCAAGGGCGCCTGCCGGCGCTACTTGATCAGCTTGTTCTCCTTGTCGGAGAGCTCGTCGTCCCAGCCGGGGTGGATCTTCTCGTCCACCACCTGATTCTGCACCGCGAACTCCATGGCGAGCACCAGCATGGCGAGCTCCAGGGGCGTGCCGGTGCGCCGCAGCACCGCCTCCGAGACGCTCAGGCGGCAGCAGCCGTCGCTGGACATCCACACCCTGCCGCCGCCCGTGCTGCCCGACAGCTCCATGCCGAAGTCGAGGGAGGTGTCCTCGGCGCTGATGTGCAGGCTGTAGTGGCGCTGCTGCACCTTGATCTCCGAGGCGCCGACCTTGCCTTCGAGCTTCAGGTCCTTGCCCTTTCGGGTCACGTTGATGACCGCCGGCTTGCCCGCCACCGTGCCCACCAGCTGGTCCCCCTTGCGGGTCAGCTTCCAGCGGGCCAGCTTCTTGACCTTCAGCTTCTTGCGCTTGATCTCCTCGGGCTCGTGGCGCTTGTCCACCACGCCGGACACGCCCTTGCCCGCCTTCACCACGCCCCGGCGGCCCACCATGATCCACTTGTCGGTGACCCGGACCTCCAGGGCAGGGTTGCCTCCGATGGTGAAGCGCATGGCCGATACGCCGATGGGCGGCTTCTTCTTATCCACGCCAGAGCAGCCGCAGAGCAGGGCGGCCAGCGCGATGAATAACGCGGTTCGCATGGCTGGCGAGTATACCCCCATCACCGCTCCTTCCGCTGGTAATGATCCGGCGGCGCGCCGATCCAGCCCGGCTTGTTGATGTCGCCGATGCGGCGGTGGTGCGCCAGCAGCTCCACCGCCGCCATGAGCAGCAGGTACTCCACCGCGGTGTCGGTCCGATCCAGCGCGGCCTGGTGGATGGTCAGCACATACTGGTGCCCTCCGGTGGCGTAGATCCGCCGGCCCCGGGCCAGCACCGGCGAGGCCGCGAAGTTGAGCCCCATGTCCATGAGCATGATGTCCAGCCGCGCCGGCTCCAGCACGATGGCCAGGCTCGCCAGGCCCACGTTGCCCCGCATGTGCAGGGTGTCGCCCGACCGGCTGACCGTGACGCGGGCTTCGTACCCCTCCACCTTGCCCTCCAGCTGCTGCCCCACCCGACGCAGGCGCCAGTTGCCGTGGCTGAAAACATCCCGGTCCTGATTGGATCGGAACAGCACCCGCTTGCCCATCATGCCCGACACCCCGCCCGCCTCATCCTTGACCAGCCCTCTGCCCCCGATGGTCAACGCCGCCTTACCCGCCCGGATCGTCACCAGCTCCGCCCCCTGGAACTTCACCGAAAGCGCCGTCTCCGCGGACCTGTCCTGAACCCCCGAAGCGCACCCACAGCCCAACACCAACAGCGCCAGAGTCAACCGCCTCATTCTGTCATTCTGTCATTTCGTCGTTCTGTCATTTTGTCATTCTGCGGCCCCAGGCCGCCGTCAAGCTTCCAACTGCACCCGCAACCTCTCAAACCGCCGCTGCAGGTCCGCCTTGCCCTCGGGCGAGAGCATCTTCTCGCGGATCTTCTCGGGCAGCATCTCCGCCTCGGTGCACTCGATGACCGCCGCCATCTCCTGCATGCGCTTCTCGGCGTCCTCGGCCGACGGGATGAACCCATCGAGCGCCTGCTTCAGGTGCGCCGCGGTGATGGCGTCGGCGCCCTCCAGCAACGACAGCCGCCGCGCCCGGTTCACCACGCCCTCCACGTCCGCGCCGGACAGCCGCTTTGCGCCGCAGTCGGGTACGTCCGCGGCCAGGATCTCCACGCCGTTCTTCTTGCCCATCACCACGAACATCTCCCGCAGCTCCTCCTCGCCCTGGGGGTAGAACAGCGCGATGTGGATCTCGGCCCGGCCCTGGCGCTTGATGTCGATGGGCAGCAGGTCCGGCCGGCAGGTCATCAGGAACCAGACGATCTTGCCGCGGAAGTTGGTGTTGCCCATCTGCGAGGCGATCTGGGCGAAGACCCGGTTCTGGGTGCCCGAGTCGCCCGACTGGCCGCGGTTGCCCAGGGCCGCGTCCGCCTCGTCCACCATCACCACCACAGGCCCCATGACCTGCAGCACCTTGAGGATCTTCTCCAGGTTCCCCTCGGTCTCGCCCACATACTTGGAGCGGAAGTTGAGCAGCTTGAGGCAGGAGATGCCCACCGTGCCGGCGTAGCACTCGGCGAGGAACGACTTGCCCGTGCCCACCGGGCCGCACAGCAGGTACCCCATGGGCGCGGCGTCCAGGTGCCCCTCCCGGATCAGCCGCCCGTCGTCGCGCAGCCGCTTTTTGGCCGCCACGTGGCCCACCACCATGTCCAGGTTGTGCTGGGGCTCGACGAACTCCACCATGCCCGAGCACGCCCCCTCGATCATGGTCTTCTTGTAGTCCTTGAGCTGGTCCAGGGTCACGGCCTTCTTGTGACGCAGCGCCCCCTGCAGCAGCCCCTGCAGGTTCACCAGGGTGAGCCCGGCGGTGAGCTCGGCGAGCAGCTCGGGCTTCACCTCGCAGATGCTGTCGAAGGTCCTGCCGGCCCGCACCCAGTCGATGAAGGAGAGCCGGTCCTGCACGGCAGGGAAGGGCAGCTCGATCTCCTGGGTGTGGGCGCTGCGCACCAGCGCCGCGTGAAGGTCGCTGACCTTCTCGCTGATGAGGCAGAAGCCGAAGTTGACCCGCTTGATGTACGGGTTGCGGGCCCAGCCCATCATGGTGGCCAGGTTGGCAGCCAGGTCCTTGGAGGTGTGGGACACCGCCGTGGACGGCAAGCAGAGGTGGGCGTAGTCCATGATCAGCGCCACCGCGGGCCGGTCCTTGTCGCTCTTGCCCACCAGCATCAGCTCCAGGAAGCGGTTGAGCAGCGCCAGCACCCGCACCGGGTCGCGCGGGATCTCCCCCAGCTTGCCGATGTGGCGCTCGATGAGCCGGTTCATCTCCTGCAGGCGCTCCTTGTTGGCGCCGGCCAGAGCCCGGGGCGGGCGGGTCATGTCGTAGTACAGCACCAGGTCCCAGGAGCCGAACACCTGGGTGGCGAGGAACTCGGGCAGCACCCGGTACTCCACCTTCTCGCGCTCTTCCACCCGCACCAGGTCGTCCACGTTGCCGTGCAGCACGAACATGCTGGTGTTGCCAGCGTAGTACACCTTGCCCAGGTCCCGGGCCCACTCGGGGTAGGAGTTGGGGAAGTTGGCCTTCTTTTCGCTGCTCATACTCGCTCTCCAGTCGTGACAGGTGGGGCCATGAGGATAGCGCCATCTGGCGCCGCGTGGAACCCGGCGCGATGGCCCGGTTCGAGTGCAGAATTACATCCACGCCAAAATTGGCGGTGGTAGAATATGTCCTTACTCGGGAGCCTTCATGAACAGAATAGCCTGCCTGTCCCTGATAACCACCTGCCTGCTGGGGGGCGCCTGCCTGGACGACCCCGGGTTCGGCGCGCGATCAGCGCCGGCGGCGCTCAGCCCGTCGGGGGAGCCGGCCTTGGCAGCGCCCAGCCCCGCGCCTCCTGCCCGGCCGCCGGATGACACCTTCTACACCTTCCTCGGCCATGGCCAGGAGAAGCTGCCCGCCCACCGCACCGCCTGGGAGGAGCAGATCGAGCGGCTGGCCGCCATCGCCGATGCCAAGGGGCAGTCGCCCGGGGACAAGTTCTCCATCATGCGCGCCGCCACGGCAAAGCTGCTGCACATCACGCTGCCGCCCAAGACCAAGAACTTCCGCACGCCCGCCGAGTACGAGGCGAGCCAGGCGTACCTGCTCAACTGGCGCGCCGGCTACACCGGCACCAAGTGGATCAAGCTGTTCACCGAGATCATCAAGGGCGCCTGGGGCGAGGTGCCGGTGGTGATGGTGCGCTCGTCGTCGAGCCAGCAGAAGTGGATCGAGATGCAGCTCAACAGCATCGGGCTGACCTACGCCGAGCAGGCCAAGAACATCAGATGGTGGACCGCCAAGTCCAACGCCATCTGGGCCCGGGACTTCGCGCCGGTGAGCATCGTCGAGACCGGCAGCACCGGCAAGGAGAAGCTCTCCTTCATCGACTACAAGTACTACTACACCCGGCCCCTGGACGACTCGGTGCCCACCGAGCTGGCCAAGGCGTGGGGCATCAACGTCTACCGGCCCGACCTCTCCTTCGAGGGCGGCAACTTCCAGACCACCAGCGACGGGCTCTGCTCGGTGACCAAGGGTGTCAACTACTACAACCTGCAGTACTCCCAGAGCGCCATCGAGCAGATCCTCAAGGAGTACCAGGGGTGCAAGAAGGTGCTGTTCGTGCAGCCCATGACCGGCGGGGTCATCGCCCACATCGACATGTTCAGCAAGTTCGGCTCCGACGACCACATGCTGATGGGGGAGTACACCGCCACCCAGCACAGCGGCAACAAGCTGATCCTCGACGCCAACGCCAAGCTGTTCCTCGGCACCAAGACGCCGTCGGGCAAGTCGGTCAAGGTCACCCGCATCCCGATGCCAGACATCGGCGGGTCGGGCTCCTACAAGACCTGGCGCACCTACACCAACTCCCTGTCGTTGACTGACGACGGCAAGCCCGGCGTGGTGCTGATCCCGACCTTCGACGACGAGACCACGTACGAGGCGGCGGCCATGGCCGCTTACGCCAAGGTGTTCCCCGGCTGGAAGCTGGTGAAGATCGACAGCAAGGTGATCATCCCGGGGCAGGGCGCCATCCACTGCATCACCATGCAGATCCCCAAGGGCGTGCTGGCCAACATGGAGCCGGGCCCGGGCAACATGTGCGGCGTGGACAAGACCCGCTGCCACCAGAACACCTGCGGGGCCGTCACCGCCGAGGGGTGCTGCTCGGGCGACACGCTGAAGTACTGCGACAAGGGCAAGGTGCGCATCAAGGACTGCTTCAGCAAGCCGTACTGTGGCTGGGACCCGTCCAACAAATATTACGCCTGCGGCATGCAGGGCAAGGCAGACCCCTCGGGCAAATACCCCCAGCCCTGCCCGCTGTCCAACAACGACGCGGGCCCGCCCAGCGAGGCGGGGCCGGACCTGTTGCTGCCCGACGGTCCGGCCGTGGACGCGGTGCCAGACCAGCAGCAGCCCGACCAGCTGCAGCCCGACACGGCGGCGCCTGACCTGCCCGTGCCGGATGTGGGGGTGGACGCGTCGGGCCCGGACGGCGGCAGCGGCGGCGACGACGAGGACGAGGGCTGTGATTGCGCCGCTGGCGGCGGGACCGCTCAGGGAGCAGGCGGGCCGCTGTTGCTCCTGTTGGGGCTGCTCGGCCTGGCGCGCCGTCGCAGGCGGTAGAGGCCGGACACCCGGGTCGGGTGGGCCGTCCAGTCTCCGAACAGATCAGCGAAGCCCTCCCGGTCGAGCCCGAACCAGGCCAGCTCCTTGAACCCGCGCGGGTCGGGTGAGCCGCGCAGGCGCGCCACGTATACCGCCCCGCCGGCGGCCTCGGTCTCGGCTGCCAGGCCGCGCATGGACGCCACGGCCGCGGAGAGCCCACCCTCGGCGCCCACGTGATGGATCAGCGGGAACACCCGCGGCGGCTGCAGGGTGCCGAGCCCCACCAGCTCCTCCCAGCCATGCCCCGGCGAGATGAGCATGTCCCCGGCGCCGCAGATCTCCTCGGCGGCCGCGGCGCGGCGGGCCGGCTCGGTGTCGCGGGACAGGGGGACCTGGTACAGCCCGATGTTCACCAGGGCCATGGCGCCGGCCAGCGCCAGGGTTCGCCGCCCAGGCGCCGGGGCCAGCAGCAGCAACGCGCCGGGAAGGACGAAGATCCAGCGCTCGGTGTCCGACGGGAAGAAGGCCACGGCGAACAGGGCCAGCGGCGCTGACCAGGCCACCGCCAGCCGGCGCGTGGTGGCTGGCGTGTCCCGCGCGCGCATGACCACCAGCGCCGCCCACGCGGCCGCGCCGAGGGCGGTGCCCAGGGCCACGCGCCATGTCGCCGCCTCGTGCAGGTAGGGCGCGTGCACCAGGGATCGGCACAGCCCCCACAGGGCGGCGGGCAGGGTGCGCCAGCCGTGGGGGTAGGGCACGCCGTGGTCTGCCGAGCGGAGCCAGGCCAGCAGCTCGCCCGGACCCTGCAGCCCCTGTCGCCAGGCGGCCCAGGCCAGGATCACGCCGAGGGTGGCCGCCGCCACGCACAGGGCCAGGGCGCGCCGGCTGGCGGCGCGACGACGACGCGGCGCCAGGGCCAGCGCCGGCGCGAGCAACACCAGGGTGGTGTGGAGCCCGGCCGCCATGCCCGCTGTCATGCCGGCCGCAGCGGCCCACGCCGCGCCCCCGCGCGCCCCGCGGGCCAGGGCCCAGAGCGACGCCACCGCGCCCGTCAGCGCCGGCGCGTAGCTCTCGAGCTCCATGGCGCTGCGCAGGAAGGCGTGGCTGGCGCCCAGCAGGAGCAGGACCGACAGCGCGCGCCCGGGCCCCAGCAGCAGGCGCGCCGCGTCCACCAGGAGCGGCAGGGCGAGGGCGGCGCAGCAGAGGCTGAGCAGCCGCAGCCGCGGGGCAATGTCCAGGAGCGTGGCGCCGGGATCCTGCCAGGCCAGGGCCACCAGCCTGAGCAGGGGCAGGTAGAGCGGGTGGCCCGGGGACAGCTCCTGCCCCCGAAGCTGCTTGAGGTACCCCACGCCATCGCCGTTGATTTCGCCCGGCGCCAACAGCAATCCAGCCATGACCAGGGCGGCCATACACGCTGCAGTCCAGGTCCGCAGGGGCGGGGTGGCCTGTCCCGGGGGCATCCCTCGCGGTACCACCTATATAACGCGAGAGCAATTTGGGATTGATCCTGGTGACGTAGGATGGCAACTTCGCCTTTTCCGAGCGGTGCGAGGAACCGGTGACCAAGAGCTTGCTCAACCAGCGGTATATCCCCCTGCGTAAGCTGGGCGCGGGCGGCATGGGGGAGGTGTACTTGGCGCACCAGACCGGCGAGGCAGGGTTTCGTCGGGAGGTGGCGCTCAAACGGATCCACCGGCGCTTCTCTGACCACCACGGCGCGGTCTACCTCTTCCTGCAGGAGGCGAGGGTCGCGGCGGCGCTGAGCCACCCCAACGTGGTGCAGATCTTCGACGTGGGTCAGGAGGAGGACGGCTCCTTCTTCATCGTGATGGAGAACGTCCGGGGCACTGACCTGCGCAACCTGGCCGAGATGGCCACCCGGCGCGGCCACATGATCCCGATGGACATCTCCCTCGGCCTGGTGGCTCAGCTGCTGGAGGGGCTGCGCTATGCCCACACCTACCGCGACGGTGAGGGCCGCAGCATGGGGGTGGTCCACGGCGACATCGGGCCGAACAACATCCTCATCTCCGTGGACGGGGTGGTGAAGCTGGTGGACTTCGGCCTGGCCGGCGCCGAGGGGCGCATGCGTCAGGAGGGAGCCCTGCACGCGGGCAAGTTCGCCTACATGTCCCCCGAGGTCGTCAACGGGCTGGCCAAGGACGCGCGCTCCGACCTGTTCAGCGTCGGGATCCTGCTCTACGAGCTCACGGTGGGGCAGCGGCTGTTCCGGGTCAACTCGTACGAGTCCCTGCGGCGGGTGCTCTCGGGGCCCATCACGCCCCCCTCGCAGATCCGCCCCGGTTACCCGGCGGATCTGGAGGCGGTGGTGATGCGCGCGCTGGAGATCCGCCCGGAGCTCCGCTTCTCGTCGGCCGCGTCCATGCTCGAGGACCTCGAGGACTTCGCCTTCGCATTCGGGCTGCGCATGTCCAGGCTGCGGCTGGGCCGCTACACCCGGCAGATGCTCGGCATGGTCGATCCGTACGACGCGCTGGAGGGCGCGGCGCCCGCGCCGGATCAGAGCCCCGAGCCGGCGGACGAGCTCGACTTCGACAAGGCCGCCGGCGCGACGGCCGGTCCGGAACCCGAAGTGGAGGAGGCCTTCGCCGAGGCCAGAGAGGCGGCCGCGGCCCTGGAGGCCGAGCGCACGCCTGTGCCCGCGGATGAGGAGCCGGCCGGGGCCGTGCCGGGGCGCAAGCCCCAGGAGAGCGTGGACCTGTGGGGCGAGGCGCTCGAGGACGTCACCGACATCGACGCCGAGGGCACCGATCCCACCATCAGCCTCGAGGACCGCGAGCTGGAGCCGGTGGCTGATGAGGAGGCCGCTGGCGGCGAGGCGCCGGCTGGACGGATCGAGTCGAGCATCCCGGCCCCCGAGGACCTGGTGGGCCAGATGGAGGAGGGCGCCGAGGCAGAGGAGGAGGAGGAAGAGGATGAGATCTTCCCCGATGACCTGCTGCAGGATTACCTCGACGTTGTGGGCGAGCAGGAGGAGGAAGGGGAGCTGGAGGAGGAGGACGACGACGACGAGGAGGACGTGGAGGAGGACCTCGACGCCGAGGACGACGACGAGCTCTACGACGATGACGACGATGACGACGATGACGACGACGAACCGGGCGTCATGGAGGAGTCAGGCATCGTGGTCACCGACGATCTCGTGGAGGAAGAGCTGGACGAGGAGGAAGAGGAGGAGCTGCTGGTGGAGGGCGTGATCGGGGGCGACGCCGAGGAGGCCTTCCCGGACGAGCCGTCAGCGGACGTTCGCGTGGCCATGGACGAGCTGGCGGATGAGCTCGGCCTCTCCAGGCACTCCTCCTGGGACGATGCGAAGGAGGGCGACACCTCCGAGCAGCCCGCGGTGGATTTCGAGCCTGACGAGGAAAGTGCTGACGAGGATCCGCCCGAGCGCGAGCTCACCCTCGAGGACCTGAAGGTGAGCTGGGACGACGACGAGGACACCCCGGTTGAGCCCGGCGCGCAGGACGATGAGGAGGACGCGGACGACGAGGCAGGGGAGGCCGCCGAGGACGTCGACGAGGACAGGGACGAGGCGCCCGCAGCGGAGGACAGGGAAGAGGCCGCGTCCAGCGAAGCGCCTGCCATGGCATGCACCGTGGCCAGGCCGGCCCCATCGACCACCCGGCGCCGGAAGCCAGCGCCCCGGCGTCGCAAGATCAAGGCCCGCGCCGGCACCAGGCGCGTGCTCCGCCGCCGCAAGCCGCGCGCCGCGCGCCCGGCCAGGCAGAGGCGGCGTCCATGAGCGGGGAGCAGGCGGCATGGTTTGACGGGTTCCGCGTCCCGGCGGCGGCGCCGCTGCCCCGGGGCCAGCTCCTGGTGGCGCAGTTCATCGGGGTCGACTTCGAGGGGCTGCTCAGCTCCCCCGACTTCGACTTCGTCCAGCCCTTCGATGCCAGCTTCGGCAAGATGATGATCCGCACCGCCTCGCACCTGCTCGGGGGCGACGCCTGCGGCACCTACGGCTACGTGGAGCGGCTCGGCTTCTCAGTCGGCCTGGAGCCCGCCGCGGCGGAGGCGTGCTGGCAAGACCTCGGCTCCCTGCTGGGCTACCTCATCGGCCTCGCGTCCAGCAAGATGAGCCTGGAGGTGGACGACGAGGCGCTGTTCGGCTGCTCCCTGTTCAGCTTCCCGGGCAAGGAGCAGGCGCTGGCGTACTTCTCATGGCGCCAGCAGGAAGCGTTCCTCGGCTCGCTCAACCGCTACTGCACCCATGTGCTGAGCCAGCGCGGCGACCGCAGCCCGGAGGTGGTGGAGGCGATCCTGTCCGGCCTGGAGCCGCCGGAGAAGGAAGAGATCCTGCGTCAGAACGAGATCGAGTACCGCGACCTGCCGGCGTGGCAGCGGTACGGCGCGGCGGTGTTCCTCACCGAGGGGGGCAAGCGCGTCTCGGTGGAGACCCGCCTGCCCCGGGGGCCGGAGTACGCCGACTTCCTCAAGCTGCACCTTGGCTGACCCGCCCGCGCGCTCGGAGAAGTCCACCCGAGGGGCCTTCCGCTTCTCCAGCCGCCTGGAGCGGAAGATCGTCCGCCGGGCCGGCAAGGCGGTGGCCGAGCACCAGATGATCCAGCCAGGCGATCGCGTGCTCGCGGCGGTGTCCGGCGGCAAGGACTCCATCGCCATGCTGCACGTGCTGCACCTGCTGCAGCGCCGCTCGCCGGTGGACTTCGAGATCCAGGCCGTGACCATTCATCAGGGCGGAGAGGGCTTCGACCCCTCGCGGCTCTCGGCCCACTGCGCGGAGCAAGGCTTCGAGCACTTCGTGGAGCATGTGCCGGTCAAGCAGATCTTGCAGCAGAAGCTGGAGCCGGGGGTGATCCCCTGCTCCCTCTGCTCGCGCATCCGCCGCGGCGCCCTGTACACCCTGGCGGCCAGGCTGGGCTGTCGAACCCTCGCCCTGGGGCACCACCTCGACGACCTGGCCGAGACCCTGCTGCTGAACCTGTTCTACGGCGGCAAGCTCCGGGCCATGGCGCCGCGCTACCTCGCCGACGACGGCGTCAACACCGTGATCCGCCCGCTGGCCTATGTCCCGGAGGAGTGGCTGGTGGAGTACGCCGAGCGCATGGCGTTCCCCATCACCACCTGCGGCACCGAGGGGTGCGACGACAACCCCGACGCCAAGCGTCAGCGCATCAAGCGCCTCATCAGCGACCTCGCCGGGGAGGTGCACGGACTGCGCGGCAACATGCTCCGGGCCATGGGCAACGTGGACCCGGAGCACCTGCTGGACCTTCGGCTCACGCGGCGGGAATCTTGAGGGCCCGCTGACAGCGGGTGATGGTGCGGTAGAGGGCCACCGCGTCCTCGCCGGAGAGCCGGTGGCGGACCGCCTCGATCTGGCCGTGCAGCCGCCGGTGACAGGACCCGATGCGACGCTCTTCGGAGTCCACCGCCTCCTGGTGACGCAGCAGCTCCTTGGTCAGGGTCTCCATCACCTCGCCGCGATGCTTCTCGAGCCTGGCGAGGCTCTGCTCCAGGGCGGTGACCTGAAACTCGAGGTCCCGCACCTGGGAGGCGGCCTCCGGGCGGTCAGCCAGGCTGTCCCGGGTCAGGCTCAGGTCGATGATGGCGTAGCGCAGGCTCGCCTCGCGCTCGCGGAGCCCGCGGCGGACCTCCTCCACGCGCTCGTCGATCTCCTCGTACTCGGTCTGGACCTGGCGCATCCCGGCTTCGACCTCCTCCAGGGTAGCCAGCTCCAGCTTCATCTCGTCGGACGCGACCCGCTGGGCCATGGCCAGGCGGGCCAGCTCATGGATGCTCGCGTAGAGCAAGTCGCGGACCCGCGCGGGAGACTCGGGCAGCGGCGCCTCTCGCTCCTCCGGGTCGACGCTGCCGACCGCGGGCACCCCCTCGGTGAGGGTGACGCGGGAGAGCCGCGCCGCGCCCGTGAGCTGGATCAGGCTGCGCAGCTCCTGGCCGATGGTGGTCATGGATCCGGGGCGGCGGGCCGGATCCTTGCACAGGCAGCGGGTGATGATCCGGTCCACCTTGGCGGGCAAGGTGTCGCGGTCTTGCAGCCGGCGTGAGGGGGGCACCGGCTCCATCGATCGGTGCCCCTCGAGTACTTCCAGGGGCTTGCCCTTGAACACCGGCTCTCCGCAGACCATGCGGTAGGCGAGGGCGCCGAAGGCGTACATGTCAGCGCGCGCGTCCGCCGCCTCCCCGGCGATGACCTCCGGCGGCAGGAACTCCAGGGTCGAGTAGATCCGCAGGTGCGCCAGGGGATCCTCCGCGGTGGGCTCCAGCGCAAGGGCCTGGCTCAGCCTGAAATCGGACAGGCGCAGCACCTCGCGGCCGTCCGGCCGCCGCACCAGCAGGATGTTGCCTGGCTTGACGTCGCCGTGCACCACGCGCTCCCGGTGGGCGGCCACCAGTACGTCCGCCAGCTGTACCAGCAGCCCCAGTGCGCGTCCCAGCTCCAGGGGCTGGTGGGAAACCAGGGCGCGGTTGAGCGCCGTGCCGCGCACGAACTCCAGCATCAGGTAGAACGTGGACTTGCCGAGCTGGCCGAAGTCGAGCACCGGCACCACCGCCGGATGCTCCAGCACGCTCACCTCCCGCGCGACCTGGCGCAGCCTGTCCCGCGGCCTGTCCTCCCGGGTCAGGGCAGGGCGCACCACCTTCACCGCGAACCGCCGGGCCAGCACCGGGTGGACCGCTGCGAACATCTCGCCCAGGCGATCGTTGCCCAGCCGCTTGGTGAGCTTGACCTGCTGGCCCACGGCCATGCCCAGGTACTTCGACCTGGGCGGCTTTCCCGTCGGGCCCTGCGCGGATCCGCTCGAACTATTTGTTTTCTCAGCCATCCTGGATGCGTTGTTTTGAGAGTATCCCGCCGGGGTGGGGATGGCAACGTGGGGCAGGGCGTCGCGCCGCGGTCCCGCCACCGCAACCCGACGCCTCCGTCAGGAAATTGACCCCACCCCCTGCGGGGGATACCGTCAACGGGTGCCTTTGAGCATCACCAAGACCGATCTACCCGACGGGATCCACCTGCAACTGGCGGGGGACCTGGAGTCGGACTCGGCCGCGGCCCTGGCCCGGTCCCTGTCACGGTCCATGCGCAAGGGGCGGACCGTGACGGTGGACCTCTCCGGGGTGGCCAGCGCCGACTCCGCGGGGGTGGCCTGCCTGGCCCACGGCCTGGTGCTGGCCCGCCGCAAGGGGGGCACCCTGCGGGCGGTGGGCGCCACGGGCCACGTGCGCGAGGCGCTGCAGCACACGCCGGCCCCGGCCCGGCAGAGCGCCCCGGAGCGCGTGGGCGCGCTGGAGGCCATCGGCGACGCGGTCATGGGCGGCACCCGGGCAGTGGTGGCGTTCTTGCAGCTGCTGGCCGACACCGCCTACTGGGGGCTCATCGCGCCGCTGAAGCGCCAGCTCCCGCCGCCTGGGTTCACCTCCACCCAGGCCATTCGCATCGGCGTGGACGCCCTGCCCATCGTGGGGCTCATCGCGTTCCTGCTCGGGCTGATCATGGCCTTCCAGGCCGCGTTCCAGCTGCGCCAGTTCGGCGCCAACATCTTCGTGGCCAACCTTGTGGGCATCTCCATGGTGCGTGAGTTCGGGCCGCTGATGACCGCCATCATCGTGGCCGGCCGCAGCGGGTCTGCCATCTCTGCCGAGCTGGGCACCATGGTTGTGGGAGAGGAGATCGACGCCCTGCGTACCATGGGCATCAACGAGAATCGCTTCCTGGTCGTGCCCCGCATCTACGCCATCACCCTGACCCAGCCGTCGTTGACCATCATGGCCGACTTCATCGGCATCCTCGGCGGGTTCTGCATTGGCGTGTTCTATCTCGACCTGAGCGCCGCCGCCTACATCAACCAGACCGTGCAGTCGTTGACCATCGGCGACCTGGCCAACGGCCTGGCCAAGAGCGGCGTGTTCGCCTGGATCATCGTGCTCATCGGCTGCTACACCGGCCTGAACATCACCGGCGGCGCCGAGGGCGTGGGCCGGGCCACCACCACCTCGGTGGTGGCCAGCATCTTCTCCATAATCGTGGTGGACTCCATCTTCACCACCCTGTCCACCCTGCTCGGATGACCGCCGCCATGAACCCAGCCGCCCCCGCCTCCGCCGCAGCCGCCGCCCGCCCGGGCGAGGTCATCGTGGAGGTGGAGCGCCTGGTGGCGGGCTACGGCGAGAAGGTGATCATCCGGGATGTCTCGTTCACCCTGCGGCGGGGCGAGATCCTGTGCCTCATTGGCGGATCGGGCTGCGGCAAGTCCACGGTGATCCGCACCCTGGTGGGGCTGCTGCAACCGATGGACGGCAAGGTGCGGGTGTTCGGCCAGGACCCGTCTCTGCTGGAAGACCAGGCGCGCATCCCGTTCCTGCGGCGCATCGGGATGCTGTTTCAGAACGGCGCGCTGCTCGGGTCCATGACCGTGGGGGAGAACGTGGGGCTGCCTTACCGTGAGCACACGGACATCCCGGACGATGTGATCCAGCGCATCGTGGAGTCGAAGCTGGCCATGGTGGGGCTGCCCGGAACGGCGGACCTGCTGCCGTCCGAGCTGTCAGGGGGCATGCGCAAGCGCGCCTCATTGAGCCGGGCCATGGCCATGGATCCGGACCTGCTGCTGTGTGACGAGCCCTCTGCCGGGCTCGACCCCATCGTCGCCGCCGGCATCGACCAGATCCTGCGGGATCTGCAGCGCATGTACGGCACCACCATGCTGGTGGTGACCCACGAGCTGGCCAGCATCGCCCTCATCGCGGACCGGGTGGTGATGCTCGAGCCGGGCGGCTATGTGCTGGCCGAGGGCACCGTGCCCGAGCTGCAGGATCACGCCGACCCGAAGGTGCGGGACTTCTTCGCCCGCAAGCCGCCGCCCGAAGAGGCGCTCAGCGGCCCCACGCTGTTGCAAGCGCTCGAGGAGGAAGGATGAGCACCCGTTCGCAGAAGATCCGCCTGGGCGTATTCATGATCCTGGCGCTGCTGCTCTTCCTGGGCGCGGTGGGGACCCTGGCGGGCATCAAGATGTTCAACCCGAAGGACCGCTACCATGTCTCCTTCACCGAGTCGGTCAGCGGCCTCGAGGTGGGGTCGGTGGTCAAGATGAAGGGCGTGCGGGTGGGGCAGGTGGAGAGCGTGCGCATCGGCGAGGACGTGGAGTCGGTGCATGTGACCCTCGCCATGGATCCCGGCACCCCCATCACCAGAGACACCCGGGCCATCATGACCGCCATCGGCATCACCGGGCTGCAGTTCGTGGAGCTCACGGGCGGCTCGGCGGCCAGCGAGCGCATCCCGCCCAACACCGACAAGTCGTTCATCAAGCCGGGGTCCTCAACCCTGCAGACCCTCACCGGAAAGGCCACCAGCATCGCGCTCAAGATGGAGGGCCTGCTCAACAACCTGCTCGCCCTGACCACCGAGCCGAACCGGATCCGCGTGCGCTCCATCCTGGAGAACACTGACAAGCTGCTGGTCTCCGGGCGTGGCGTGGTGGAGGGGAACCAGAAGAAGATCGACCGGATCTTCACCAACCTGGATCGCGCCACCCGGGCCACTGAGAAGGCCTCCCGGACACTGAACAAGGTGATCCAGGAGAACAGCGAGGACCTGAACCTGGCGCTCAAGGCGGCGGCCCGAGCGGCCAGCTCCCTCGACCGGGCCGTGGCGTCGATCCGGCCCCAGGCCACGCTCAACGCCATCACCTCGTCCGCCCGGGCTGTGCAGAGGCGGGTGGCGGACCCGAAGATCGACGGCGCGGTCAAGGCGATGAAGCAGACCGCCCTGCGCCTCAGCACCCTGAGCGGGGACCTGAGCAAGGTGGTGCGGCTGCGAGACCGTCAGCTGGCCGCCATGTTGCGCGACCTGAACCGCGCCTCCGAGTATCTCAAGGACTTCGCGCGCGCCATCCGCCAGCGGCCCTCGCTGCTGCTGCGGGGCGAGACCCTCAAGGAGAAGGACATCCCATGAGACGCCACCTGCCGCTGCTGATGCTCAGCTCCCTGCTGCTCGGGGGCTGCTTCGCCACCACCCCCAAGGAGGAGCACTTCTACCACCTGTCTGGCCCGTCGGCGGTCACGGCAAAAGGAACCGGCCCCACCCTGGAGGTGCTCTCCTTCAGCTCGGCCAGCGGCTACGACTCGCCGCGCCTGGCCTACCGCGTGGCCGCCAACGAGCTGCGCTTCTACGCCCACCACAAGTGGGCCGCGGAGCCGGCCGGCATGGTGCGCGAGATGCTGGCCAACCACCTGCGCGCGTCGGGCAAGTTCAGCGCCGTGGGCGGCGGCAGCAAGTCCCGCGAGCCGGATGCCTACCTGTCCGGGGTGCTGGTTGCCATGGAGGAGGTGGACGCGGGCAAGACCTGGCAGGCGCGCCTCGCCATGCGCCTGGTGCTCACCCTGGCGAGCTCGGACGAGGTGCTCATGCGCCACGCCTTCGACGTCTCGCTGCCCTGCGCCAGCCGGCACCCGAGGGAGGTGGCGGTGAGCATCAGCAAGGCCCTGGCGCAGCAGGCCAGGGTGATGGCGCCCAAGCTGGCCGCCGCCGTGCTGGCGGCCACCTCCGCCGCGCCGGTGAAGCCCGACATCCCGCAGCCCGATCCGGCCCCGGCCGAGACCGTGGACGGTCCCTGAGCCGCGCCCCTATGCGCCATGATTTAAGCGCCATGATTTATGCGCCATGATTAACACGCCATGACCACCTCCTCCACACCCGAGCCCCGCCCCCCCCAGCTGGTCCCCAACCTCGGCCTCTACACCGCCGCCGCGGTGGTGATCGGGTCGATGATCGGCTCCGGCATCTTCAAGAAGTCGGCGGTGATGGCGGGCTACCTGCACTCGCCCGGCTGGCTGCTGGCCACCTGGGCGCTGGCCGGGCTCATCACCTGCTCGGGCGCCCTGGCCAACGCCGAGGTGGCGGGCATGTTCCCGGCGGCGGGCGGGCAGTATGTCTACTTCCGCCGCATCTACAACGACTTCGTCGGGTTCATCTACGGCTGGGCGGTGTTCGCCGTGATCCAGTCGGGATCCATCGCGTCCATCGCCTATGTGTTCGCCGAGTACCTCGGCTACTTCGTCGACCTGACGCGGTTCGATCTGGCCACGCCCGGACCGTCCATCCACCTGTTCGGGCCGGTGACCATGACCCCGCTGTCGAACCTGGGGCTGAAGCTGCTCACCGTGGGCATCATCGCGGCCCTGACCGGCGTGAACATGCTCGGGGTGGCCCTGGGCGGCGCCATCGCCTCCATCTTCACCACCCTCAAGGTGCTGGCGGTGGGGGGCATGGTGGCGCTCACCTTCACCCTGGGCGACGGCAGCGCGCAGAACTTCGTCGACCCGGGCGGCGTGGTGCCCTCGCTCACCGCGGGCGGCCTGTGGGCCACGGTCGCGGGGGTGGGCATGGCGCTGGCCGGCGCGTTCTGGTCCTACGACGGCTGGAACAACGTCACCTTCCTGGCCGGCGAGGTGCGCAACCCCACGCGCAACATCCCGCGCGCGCTGGGCCTGGGCACGGCCACCGTGGTGGGGGTGTACCTGCTGGTGAACCTGGCGTACCTGTACATGCTGCCCGTGGCGGAGATGGCCGGGTCCAAGCTGGTTGCGGCGGACGTGATGAAGCGGGTCATGGGCCACACCGGCGGCGCGCTGCTCTCGGGGCTGGTGGTGCTCTCCACCTTCGGCTCCACCAACGGCTCCATCCTCGCGTCAGCGCGGGTCTCCTACGCCATGGCCCGCGACGGCCTCTTCTTCTCGGCGCTGGGCAAGGTCCACCCGCGCTACCGCACGCCCGTCACCGCGCTGCTGGTGCAGGGCATCTGGTCCTCGGCGCTGGTCTTCTCCGGTTCCTTCGACCAGCTCACGGACATGCTGATCTTCGTCAGCTGGATCTTCTACGCGCTGGCCGCGGCGGGCGTGTTCGTCCTGCGCCGCAAGATGCCCGACGAGCCCCGCCCATACAGGGTCTGGGGTTACCCATTCACGCCCGCCCTGTTCGTGGCCTTCGCCGCCAGCTTCGTCATCGTCACCCTGGTGCAGAACCCGAGGGACACCCTGCTGGGGTTGGCCCTGTTGGCCCCGGGCGTGGCGCTCTACTTTCGGTATCGGAAGGTTGCGGCCTAGAGCCCTAACCGCGAGCCTGAAGCCTGAAGCCTGAAGCCTGAAACCTGAAGCCTGAAGCCTGAAGCCTGAAGCCTGCGAGCGAAGCGAGCCTATTCCCACTCCTCGTCGCCGCAGCACCGGAACCCGCTCATGCCGCCGCCTCGGGCGTTGCTGCGGCAGCCCGACTTCTGGCCGCTGATGGCGTCGCCGCCCATGACGTACTTCTCGGCCACCCACTCCGAGACGTTGCCGCTCATGTCGTAGACGCCCCAGCGTGAGCGGCACTTGCGCATGGACCCGGCAGCCACTGGCTGGCCGCCGCTGGTATTGCAGCGGGCGCCGTCGTAGGTCTTGCCGTAGGTGTAGGTGGAGGAGCAGGCCCGCATCCACTCGCGCACGGAGCAGAGGCGCAGCCCGCGTTTGGCGCAGGTGGCCTTGGCAGCGCCAAAGCTGATACCGCGCTTGGGACGGCGTCCGCGACCCGGGAACTCGTACCGATCGATGCAGTAGCCTTCCTTGCCCTTGCGGCGGATGTGCGCCATGCCGCCGGGGCAGCTTCCGCTCGAGCTCGCCGCAGGCGCAGGCGCGGGGGCTGGCGCAGGCGCGGGCTTCGGCTTGCTCGCTGGCCTCGGCTTGCTCGCCGGCCTCGGCTTGCTCGCCGGTTTCGGCTTGCTGGCGGTCCTCGGCTTGGTAGCCGGCTTCGGCTTGCTCGCGGGCCTCGGCTTCGCCGCCGGCGCAGGCTTCGGCGCAGGCCTGGGCTCGACCGCAGGTGCGGGGGACGGTGAGGGCGCGGGCTTCGGGTCGTCAACCGCGGCCCGATCCAGCTGCCCCGGCTCATCCACCGGCGCTGACGGCGATGCCTTCTCCGGCTCGCCTGCCGCCGCGGCCGTTGACGCGGCATTGCCCCTGGGCTGCTCCTTGTCCTTGAGCAGCTTCATGGCCAGGGCCCGCTTGCGAGCCAGCTCGGCCAGGGCCTCCTGCCGCTCCTTGCGGTTGTAATAGGTGATCACACCCACCGTGACGATGAGCACCAGCAGCACCAGGATCCCGAGCACGAGCCGGACGGTCTTTCCGCTGGAGGCCGGTATCGGCACCGGCGCGGCGATGTCGGTCCGCTCCTCCTCGGCGGGGGACTCGTCCATGGGCAGCGGCACCGCGTCCTCGTGCAGCACCTCCGCGGCCACCTCGTCGGTGGGAGCAGGGGCGCTGGGCGGCGGCGTGGATCCGGGCGGGCCCAGCCGCTGGACCCCGAGGTTGGACACCTCGCGCGCGGGTCGGTGAGACGCGGCGGCGTGCACCGCCGCAGCCGGCGGGGGCTCGTCGATGGTATCCATCGGCTCCACCGGCATCTCTTCCTCGGGCGCAGGCTCGTCGATGGTGTCGTCGATGGCCGCCTGGAGGGACGCGTCGAAGTCGAACGCCTGCAGCGCCTCCCGGGCCCGCGTCTCCCGCTCCTCGACCTCCGGGGACTGCATCTTCTCGCCCAGCTCGGCGGCCCGCTTGGCGTATCCGGGCTCGCTGGCGTAGCCATCGGGGATGCCGTGGTCCACCGGCACCTCGCCGCTGACCTGCGGACCATCCTCCATGGAGACATGGGGACCATGGCCGATCTCGGGCTCCACCCCGGGCGGGATCAGGATCGGAGGCTCCTCGTCCGGATCCTCCTCTTCCTGGTCGGCCACCGCGATGAGCGCCGAGTCCACGCGCCGCGTGCGGTCCTGGTCGGACACCCCTGGACCGAGCACCACCGGCTCCATCACCTCCACGTCCAGGTCCAGGTCGTCCTCGTCGTCCTCCTCGGACATCTGCTCCAGGTCGGCCGGATCGAGCTGCTGCGTAGCGTCCTCCGGGGGCGTTATATCCTCCGGCTCCTCCATCGGCTCCGGCGCCGCCTCCAACTGATCAGCGGGCTCATCCGTCTCATCGGCGACCTGCTCACCCGGCAGGATCTCGGCCAGGTCCACCCCGTCGATGGTCTCGTCCTGGTCCTCTGCAGGGGCCTCGGCCCGCCGGGGGGCCGGCACGGGAGACAGCTCCTCCTCCTGCATACCCTCCATGGTGCTGTAGCGCACCCCGGGCTCGGGGCCTGGCTCCGGCTCCTCGGTCAGCTCCTGCGCGGGCTCCTCCGGCTCGGGCTCCAGCTCCTCTGCCACGCCAAGATCCGCCGGCGCGACCTGATCACCGTCATCCACCCCCTCGAGGGTGTCCGACGGCGGCACCGCTACTGGCTCTTCCTGGACCTGCTCGGCCTGGACCTGCTCGGCCTGGACCTGCTCGGCCTGGGCCGCCTCCTCGCCCATGGCCGACATGGCCTCCTGCACGTCATCCGCGCTGATGCCGTAGGCCAGGGTCTGCGACACCGGCCGGTTGAGCATGGCGATCTTCAGCTCATGGCCCAGCAGGCCCGTGTTCGGCAGGCGGCGCGAGGGATCCCGCGACAGGGCCTGGCTCAACGCCAGGTCGAACGCCTCGGGGATGTCCTGATGAATCTCGCGAAGCTTGACCTCGCCGCCCTGGTGCGTATCGCCAGTGAGCAGCTCCACCAGGATCGCGGCGATGGAGTAGACATCTGCCCGTGCGTCGAAGCTCTCAGCTTCCCGCACCTCCGGGGCCAGGTACAGGAACGCATCACCCGCAGCGCGCTGGGCCCCCGCGTAGGCTTCCAGGGGCAGGGCCAGGGGCAGACCGAAGTCGGTGATCTTGAGCAGGTCCGGCAGGATGATGATGTTCTCGGGCTTCAGCCCGCCGTGGATCACATGCTTTGAGGTCTGCTGCAGCCCGTCGCAAAGCTGCGAGAAGATCGGCTCCACCTCGCGCAGGGAGAACATTTGCCCCTTGGATTTGCGCAGGTTGAGGATCTTGCGCAGGGTCAGGCCCTCCAGGAACTGCATCACGTAAAAGCAGCGCCCGCCATCCCGGTCCACGTCCAGGTATCGCACGGCGTTTTCGTGAGACAGCTCCCGCACCCGCTGCATCGCGCTCAAGAAGTGCAGCCGCGCGTCCTCTGTGGGGATCAGCTCGGCGTTGATGACCTTGAGCGCCACCTCCACCTCGATCTCCTGATCCAGGGCCTTGTAGACCATTCCCAGGGGACCGCCGTCCAGGACGTCGGTGATCTCGTAGCGCTCGGCCAGCACCTCGCCCGGCCGGTACGTGGCCGCGCGGAGCAGGTCGGGGGAGGTTTGACGGGGCCGCCTTTGAGGCAGCTCTATCTTGCCATCCGTGATGGTTGTTGTGAGGGATAGATCCTGACCACAGTTATCACAAACCGTGGCTGCATCATCCACCGGGCTTCCACAGCGAAAACAAAGCATCTTTTCTATCTTTGGCTATGTATGACAGGCACAGATACCATGACGGTTCCCTCGCACGCAAGAGGCGGATTTGGTAGTAGCGACTAACAGGTCCCAACTCCCGACTCCCCACTCCCCACTACCGACTATTGAGACCCGCCAATGGCAGGTTTCCTTGGCCTCTGCCCTTCGCTGGCTGTATGCTGTCGCACTTCAAACCGCAAAGGAGAGACCATGCAGATCAAGAGATACGGGCAGATGGCCGCCATGGGCCTGGTCGCGGCCCTGCTGCTGGGCGCCCCGACCGGCTGCAAGAAGCTGGCGAAGCGGGCGACCAAGGAGGCTCCGGTGGGCGTGGCTGACGAGGCAGCAAAGGCTGCCACCGAGGCCACCGAGCAGGCCAAGGACAAGCCGCCCGCCCCGCCGCCCGAGATGAAGAAGATGGAGCAGGTGGCCGCCGCTCACATCCTCGTCGCCTTCAAGGGCGCCATGCGGGCCGATCCCAAGATCACCCGCACCAAGGAGGAGGCCGAGAAGCTGGCCAAGGAGCTGTCCGCTCAGATCAAGAAGGACCCGGCCAAGTTCGACGCCCTGGTCAAGGAGAAGTCAGACGCGCCCGACAAGAACAACGGCGGGTCGCTCGGCATGATCCCGGCCGGCCTGGGCAACCACCCGTTCGCCATCGCCACCAAGGACCTCAAGGTGGGCGACGTGGCGGAGCCGGTGGAGACGCCCTTCGGTTACCACATCATCAAGCGCACCGCGCCCCCGCCCCAGTACGCGGGCTCGCATATCCTGGTGGCCTACAAGGGGGCCATGCGGGCCGATCCCAAGGTCACCCGCACCAAGGAGGATGCGCAGAAAGAGTGCGCCAAGCTGGCCGAGCAGGCCCGCAAGGATCCGACCAAGTTCGCCGATATGGCCAAGAAGCACTCCGACGGCCCGTCCGGCGCCAAGGGCGGCAGCCTGGGCAAGTGGTTCAAGGGCATGATGGTTCCGGAGTTCGACAAGGCCATCGAGGGCATGAAGATCGGCGACATCTCCGACCCCATCGAGACCCCCTTCGGGTTCCACATCATCCTGCGCCAGGACCCCTCGAAGACCCCTTAGCAAACCACCCAGATGTAAGCGTAATCGCGGGTGTAAACGGAAGATCTGACGGTCTTTCGTCTACGTCTACGTCTTCGTCTACGAGCTGAACGTCACGTAGCTGATATTCCCCCACGGCACCAGCAAGCCGTCCCCCTCATCGCCGAAGGTGATGCTGATGCCGTGAGGCAGCACGGCCAGGAGCCGCGCCTCTTCGGCCGCTGGCAGCATGTTTCGGAAGGCCACCCGGCAGCGGTCCACGTTCACGCCGGCCCCGAGCAACGCCTCGCTCTGCCGGCGATTGTCCAGCGTCAACTCCGCCACCCGCACCGGCCCCGCAGACGGTTCCCTGGGGTCCTCCATGCTCAGCCTCCAGAACGCTCTGCAAGCCACTCGGCGCTGGCCTGCATCACCTCTGACACTGCCCGGCGTCCGCCGAACATGCCCATGTGTCCGCCCGGCACCTCTCGCACCTCGGTGTCCTCGCTGCTCACCAGATCCGCCACCCGCCGCACCGCCTCCAGCGGCACGATCTGGTCGTCATGGCCGGCGAAGGCCAGCAGGGGGCAGGTGATGCGCGCCAGGTCAGCCGTGCGCTGGCCGAAGGTCCAGCGGCCGTCCTTGAGCTTGTTGCCCACCAGGAAGTCGGACATCAGCTGGCGGAACGCCTCGCCAGGGTAGTCGATGAAGTTATCGGTCCACTGGTTCAGCGCGTCGAAATCGTTGACGTACTCCTCGTTCCAGAGGTTGATGAACAGGTCCGCGTAGCGGGTGAAGCTCTTGAGCGGAGCGGTCATCTTGAACGCCGCCGAGGAGAGGTCCCCCGGGATGTTGCCCAGACGGCGCGAGACGAAGTCGAGCTGCCGGTGGGACACCTGGACCAGCCAGGCCAGGGCGCCCATCTTGTGGGAGTCCACCGGCGAGCCGATGGTGATGATGTTCTTGACGCGCTCATCCCGGTGCGCCGAGGCGTGCATCAGGGCGAACAGGCCGCCCATGCAGTAGCCGAGCAGGCTCACCGCGTCCTGACCCGAGTGCTGGCAAACGCCATCCACCGCCTCTGGCACCCAGGAGAGCACGTAGTCGTCCAGGCGGACCCACTGGTCGCTGCGCCGCGGCTCGCCGAAGTCCACCAGGTAGACCGAGTACTCATGGGCCAGCAGGGTGCGGACATAGGAGCGGTTGGGCACGAGGTCATAGATGAACGGCTTGACCATCAGCGGCGGGATCAGCAGCACGGGCACAGGGTGGCGCCGGCCTGACACCGCGGGCATGACCTCGGTGCCGAGCTCCAGCTCCTCCTGCCCCTCGGGCGAGTAGTGCCGCAGGCTGAGCATCTCGTGCTGAAAAACCAGCTCGTGGGGCGTCTGGTCCACCAGGCTGGACGGATCCCGCGTGACCCAGTCGAGCCCGTTGATGAACCCGAGCAGCGCCTTGCCCCCCTGCTTGCGCAGGGCACGGCCGACCCCGCCGCGTGACCTGCCGCCCCTGGCGCCGTGACCCATCAGCCCACCGGCTCCTCCACCTCCTCGAAGGCTCCGTCGGATGAATCCAGGCGCCTGACGCGGATCCGCGTCAGGGTCTTGCCGTCGGTCTCGTAGAGGTTGTACTGGGCCCGGCGTGGCGGGTCGTGCTCGCCGAGCCAGGTGCTCGAGGCGCAGCTCACCACCGGGATATCACCCAGAGGGCCGGGGATGCTCGCGCGGGTATGGTGGTGGATGTGGCCGTGCACCACCAGATCCGCGCCCACCCTGCGCAACATCGCCTTGAGAGCGTCGGCGTCGGTGAGGCGTCGGTCCCAGGAGGCGTGGGGGCCGCCCAGGGCGTGGTGCAGCGCCAGGATGCGGAAGCGCTCGCGGCAGCGGGGGTCGAGCAGCAAGGCCTCGGCCTGGCGCAGCTGGTGGCTGCCCACATCGCCGGTGGAGAGGATCGGCAACGAGGCCCGCGCCGTGTTCAGGCCGACGACGGCGAGCCCGTCGCTGGCCAGGTTCATGTACGGGAAATGCCCGGGGCCGGGCTGGACATCGCCGCGCAGGTGGCGCCCCAGGATGGCTGAGAACAGCTCGGAGCGCTCCGCCTCGCGGGTGTAGGCGTCGTGGTTGCCCGGCACCAGGCTCAGCGTGCCGGGGGGCATGCCGAGGCCGTCGAGCACCTCCCCTGCGAGCTCGAACTCGCCAGGCAGCGACAGGTTGCTCACGTCGCCAGTGACCACCACATGGTCCGGCCGCTGGTCCTTCACGTCGTTCACCGCCAGCCGCGCCACTTCCACGGGGAACTCGCCGCCGCGGTTGAACAGCAGGTTGGCGGCGCCGGTGATGCGCTTGTTGAACAGGTCGAGGGGCGTGATGCCCTCGAGGGACAGCAGGTGGAGGTCGGTGATATGAGCTACGAGCGCCATGACGCAGGACTATTAGCGCGGGGGGGCGCAATGGGCAAGAGGTAGGAGTGGGGGAGGGGGGCGCGGCCAGGTTTGCGTGTACGTCTACGTTTGCTTTAGTTGGCGACCTGGATAGGCTGGTATTCCACGACCTCGCCTCTGCGGCGGGCGGCTTTCTCCAACACCTGTCGCAGGGTGTCGAGGAAGCCCTGGACCATCTCCTCGCTCAGCTCGCCCATGTTGGCAACCTGGAAGTAGCGGTCCTGCAGGTCGTCCTTGCATCCATAGATGATGTACCCGCGGGCCTTCATCTGCTCGTATAGCTCGCGCCAGGTGATGTAGGTCGGCGTCTTGACGGTGCAGATGCTGTGGGACTCGTGGCCGGTGTCGGTGAAGCACTCCATGCCCATGGACCGCAGGGCGTCGCGGATCCGGCGGTTGAGCTGCTGGTAGTGGGCGATGCGGTTGTGCACACCCTGGGACAGGATCTCGTCCAGGGCCGCGTCCAGGGCGAAGAAGCTGCTCACCGCCGGGGTAAACGGGGTGAGGGACTGCTCCACCGAGATGCGGTGATGGCGCTTGAGGTCGAGGTAGTACACCCGGGGCGCCTGGCCCTCGATGCGGGGCCAGACCCGGGAGTTGACGCACACGAAGGACACGCCGCTGATGGCGTGCAGGCACTTGTTTGCGCTGGAGATGAGCACGTCGATGTTGTCGCGCCGTACGTCCAGCTCCTCGCCGCCCAGGCTGCTGACGGCGTCCACGAAGAACAGCACGTCCCGCGCGCGGCACAGGCGGCCGATCTCCCGGATCGGGTTGAGCACGCCCACGGAGGTCTCGTGGTGGCACATGATGGTGGCTACGATTTCCGGATGAGCGGCAAGTGTCCTGGCCACCAGCTCGGTGTCGATGAGCTCGCCCCATTCGTAGCGCAGGTGAACCGTGGGGATGTGGTGCACGTCCGCGATTTCGGCGAAGCGCTCACCGAACGCGCCGTTGGAGATCACCAGCAGGGTCCCGTTGGCCGGCACGCAGGACGAGAGGGCGGCCTCCATGGCCGCGGTGCCCGAGCCTGAGAAGAGGACCACGTCATGGTTGGCGCCGCCGCGGCAGACCCGGCGGATTTTGCGTTTCAGGCCGGAGACGATGCCGGCGTAGTCGCTGTCGCGGTGGCACACGTCGTGGTGCACCAGGGCGCTCTTGACCCGCGGAGAGGTGAGCACCGGGCCCGGGTTGAACAGCACGTAGTGGCGCGCGTTCTTCTCGGACAGCAGCCCCTCGACATAGCTCAGGGTGCGGCGCGGATCGTTGGGGCTCGGGGGGGGCGCGGTGTGGCCCGGCTCCTTGCCGTTGAGGTCGGCGCCGTAGGCCCGCACCAGCCACTCGGCGTGAAGGCGGGTCTCCGGAGAGCAGACCTCCTGCCACTGGCTTCCGTTGATGTCCCGGGCCTGGATCCGCCGGCCAGCGGGACCAGCCAGGAGCAATGATTCCAGCCCCTTACCTGCGACCAGGGTCTCATCCATGGACCAGAGCAACTCCGGGCGTACCGCGGCGATACCCACGGACACGGCGTCGAAATCGTCAAGATCCTGGGCCATGTCGCGCACGGTGCCCGAGGCGGTCCGGACCTTCATGGCCGAGCCGAGATCGTAGATCCGGCCGAGATGGCGATCCACCAGCAGGGTCCCTGGTGCGGAGCCCTGGTGGGCGTCTGCGAGGGGCCCGATCAGGTCGGGCGCGAACAGTAACTGTGACCCGAGGACCAGCACCGGCTCATCCACATGGCTGCGCGCCCGGATGAGGGAGGTGCCGTCCGAGATCCCAGGATCGGAGGTCTCGACCCAGGTGATCTCGGCGGTGATCTTGGGGTCCGAAGAGACGAGGCGTCGAACCTCCTCTCCACGGTAGCCCACGACGACCACCACCTGATGGATCCCCTGGTTCTCCAGGGTCTGTAGGCTGCGCTTGATCAACGGCACGCCGGCCAGCTCCACCATGGGGGCGGGGATGTCCTGACCACCTACGTTCTCAGCTCTCGGGGGTGTTAGCAGGATAGCTTTCTGGATCATCGGCTTCGCTCTCGCTTCAACTTCGGGACCACATCTGCCCGGGTGTACGCAAGATCTGTTCCATGCTCCCTTCCGCGCCGTACTCCCCTCTCCACCACCTCTTCGGTGCCGCACCGCGACAGGTTTCCGACAGGAGTGGTGAAACATTGACACCCTGTGGACATGCCTGACGCTCGCGCCGCCACCTTCCGAAACCTACCCGTCGTACAAAATCGCACCCCTATTACAGCCCCGGACCGGACTATGTCAAATATTTGACCTTTCCTGGCTCCAGGCTGTGACCGGCAAACAGGGATCCGGGCCCAAGGTCTGCTATTATTGGCCGCATGATCGGACCAGGAAGACCATGGGCGGCGGCCGTGGGGGCGTGCGCGCTGGGGCTCGTGCTGGGGTGCTCGGGCGGCAGCGCCAGCGGTACGCCCCAGCTCCAGACCGGCCAACAGGCCGCAGCCCCACCTGCTACCCCGGCGCCCGCCAGGCAGCTGGCAGCCGAGGCGGCCACGCCGGCGACGATGACGATCCAGCAGCTGCGCCAGGCAGACAGGGGCAAGCCGAGGCCGCGACGGCTGCCCACCGTCTCCGCCATCAAGTGGGACCGGTTCCCGGACCCGCTGGGAGAGGAGTACGGCAGCTCGGGCAAGGTGAAGGTGATCAGCCCTGGCAAGGACGGCGCCGTCTCCGAGGCCGTGATGGCGGCGGGCAAGGGGGACATCATCTTGCTCCGCGGCGGGACCTACAAGGAGGGGCCCACCGACGATGACGCCGCCATCCGCATCGAGCAGGATGGCCTGGTGCTCCGGTCAGTGCCGGGCGAGCGGGCGAAGATCGTGCCCCGGGTGCCGCTGAACAAGCGGGGCATCCTCATCGGCGGCTCCCACGTGATGGTCCAGGGCATCGACCTGGTGGGCTTCACCTCGGCGGGCGTGGGCATCGGCAAGATCGGCGTCACGGTCAAGGGCACGGTGCTGTCGGACATGATGATCGACCTGCCGGGCAGCGGGCAGTGGGTGGACGGCGTGACAATCTGGCCCGACCTGCGGGGACAGGACAAGGCGGCTGTGGACGGCGTGCTGTTCCGTAACCTGGTGGTCAAGGGGGCCTCGCTGGGCGTGAGCTGTAACGGCGGCCCCTGCAACAACCTCTGGTTCGAGAACTTGCTGGTGCGGGGCGCCCCGGGGACCGGCTCGGGCGCCGACACCGTGGCCGTGGAGGACGGCGAGAACGTGGTGCTGGTCAACGTCGAGGTGACCGGCGCGTCTGCCGACGGCATCGACCTCAAGGCGCGGGACGTGCTGGTCTACGGCTGCAAGATCCACAACGTGCGGCGCAACGGCCTGAAGATGTGGCACGGCGGAGACGTGATCAACACCGTGATCCACCACACCGGCGCCGACGCCTCGGTGGTGATGTTCAAGGGGACCTACCGCATGCTCAACTCGCTGGTGGCGTTCCACAACTACAAGGGCCCCAAGAGCTACAACCTGACCGCCGGCTACGGCGTGGACGAGCCGATCAAGGTGTCCCTGATCAACTCCATCTTCTACAACACCTCGGGCGGGCTCTTCTTCTCCAACCGGGCCAACGTCAAGGTGCAGCGCTGCATCTTCTCGGGCATCAAGACCGGCAGCATCATGCGGGTGCGCAGCAAGGGCAGGGCAGTGAACCTGACCCCGCTGGCCTTCACGGCGCGCGCGGCGGCCCTGGGGCTGGGCAAGGGCAACCGGGTGACCGACCCGGGCTTCATCAAGGCGGCGGACGGCAACTTCAGGCTGCGCAAGGGGAGCGCCGCGCTGGACAGGGGCGTGGTGGTTCAGCCGTTCCCGGACGTGGACGCGGCCGGCGCACCGAGAGTGCAGGGCAAGGCGCCTGACATCGGGCCGTACGAGGGCGCCCCACAGCAGTGATGATCCGGCGCGAGGGGTGCACCTGAGATCATGGGCCTGATCATTACCATCGCGGTGGGGATCGGGGCGCTCGCCTGCCTGATCAATCCGGCGGCGGGGCTGGCCGCGTACCTCGCCACGATCATCATCCGGCCCAACGAGTGGATCGAGGGCATCAAGGTGCCCGCCATCCCGGCCATGATCGTGATGATGTCGCTGGGCGCCCTGCTGCACATGGGCAGATCCAACACTGCCCCTGAGGTGGAGGGGGTGGCCCCGCTGAAGTCGAGCAAGCTGATGGTGGCCATGGTGATGCTGCTGGTCCTGCACTTCATCGTGTTCCCGTCAGGGGTGGATCTGCGGGGCTGGATCCTGGGCGAGGCAGCGCCAACGATCCTGATGCTGATCTACTTCACCCGGCACATGAACACGCCGGAGCGGCTGCAAACCTCCCTCACGGCCGTGACCCTCTCGAGCATTGTCATGGCGTTCAACGCCGGCTACATCCACTTCTTCCGCAAGGGTGAGCGGGCCTGGGCGGAGACCGATATGGGAGTGCGGTTCATCGGCTTCGGCGAACCGTGGAACAGCTATCACCTGCACGGCATGCGGCTGCAGGGGCCGGGCAACAGCATCTGGGGCAACCCCAACGACTTCGGCATGCTCGTCAACTGGGCCATCCTCGGCTGCATCTTCTACATGCGGCGGCAGGGGAGCAAGTTGCTCAAGCTGGCGGCCATGGGGTGCATCGCGGTGCTGGGGGGCGTGCTCTTTTTGACCGGTTCGCGGGGCGGGCAGCTGCAGCTCGGCATCAACCTGTGGATGGCGTTCGTGGGGGGAAAGCGCAAGGTGCTGGGCATCTTCCTGCTGGTGGTGGCCCTGGTGGGCGTGCTGGTGGTGCTGCCGCGGCTCTCGCCTGACCGCGCCGACTCGGCGGCCTCCAAGAGCGAGCGAACCGAGCTGCTGAAGGCCTCCTACAGGCTGTTCAAGATGTACCCGATCTACGGCTGCGGGTTCTATCGGTTCACGAGCCAGAACGACTTCAAGTCGCTGCTGCCGCACAACGTCTACGCCCAGTGCCTGGCCGAGACCGGGATCATCGGGGGGCTGATCTTCTTCAGCATGATCTGGTACCTGCGGAGGGAGACCAGCGCTGCGGTGAAGTGGTTTCAGAAGTTCGCGCCGTTCAACGAGGCGTACCTGGCCCAGTGCATCGGCGCGCTGCAGCTGAGCTTCAGCGTATTCATCCTCTTTTCGAACCAGTTCATGCGCTACACCTTCGCCCTGGTGATGACCATGGCCATGGGCCTGTTCAACGCCATGCTGGTGGCGGCCGCGGCGCGGAAGGAGGCGGATGACCAGGCCGAGGGAGAGGCCACCGCCGACGAGGCGGGTCAGGTGGGGCGCGAGGTGGAGATCGAGGGGGAGCTGGTGCCGGAGCGCCGCCAGGGCCAGGGCCGGGGCCGCCCGGTCCCGCAGAAGCGGCGCCTCGGCCCGGGGCAGGGGCGTCGGCCGCCCCGCGGGGAGCGCATGGAGCGTCCTGCGCGGCCGCGGCGGCTGCCTCCGCGGCGGGACAGGGAGTAGGGCCGCGGGATGCCGGGCAAGAAGCAGCTGCTGTCGGGGATCCTCCGTCGCACAGGCGCGCTGAGCCTGCACAGGGCGCTGCTGGGGCCGCTGCACCGGGGGCGGCTGCTGGTGTTCAACTACCACCGCATCCGGCCGGATGATCAGGGGTTCACGCCGGCGTTCGAGCAGGACGTCTACCACACCACCGCGAGCCGCTTCGAGGCGCAGGTGCGGTGGCTGACCAGGCACACCACGCTGCTGTCCGAGGAGCGCCTGCTGGAGCACCTGGCCGGCGCGCCGTTCAGGGGGCGGCGGCCGGCGGCGGTGATCACCTTCGACGACGGCTACGCGGACAACTTCAGCCTCGCGTACCCGGTGCTGCAACGGCTGGGCGCGCCGGCCATGGTCTTCGTGGCCACCGACCTGGTGGATCGGGGCAGGGTGGGGTGGTGGGATCACATCGCCTGGCTGGTGCGCCACGCCACGCGGCCGGTGGTGGAGCTGGACGGCGCGCGCTTCGAGGTGCCCGGGCAGGCGCGGCAGGCAGCGGACCACTTTCAGCGCCGCATGAAGCTGGAGCCTGCCGCCCAAACAGCCGACCTGCTGGAACGCCTGGCCGACGCGTGCGGGGCATCACCGGCGCCGCCGGAGGTGCAGCGGCGTGAGATGCTCAGCTGGGAGCAGGCGCGCGAGATGGAGGCCGGCGGCGTGGCCATCCGCTGCCACACCCACACCCACAGGGTGCTGGCCACCCTGACGCGGGCGGAGCAGGAGCAGGAGCTTGTGCGCTGTCGCGAGCTGCTGCGCGAGCGGCTGGGGGTGACCGCCCGGACCCTGGCCTACCCGGTGGGCGGCTCGGCGCACGTGGACCCCGGGGCCGTACAGCTGGCTCGAGAGCTGGGCTACCGCGCCGCGTTCACCTACCTCACCGGCCACAATCGCTGGGGCTCGCTTGACCCCATGCGCATCAGCCGAATGGAGGGCCCGGCCACCGTGGACCTGCTGGCCGGCTTCGCCACCCTCCCCGAGCTCCTCGCCCGCCCCTCGAGCTGACCACAATAAAATGTCATACAGGGGGGTCTGACCCCGCCACTTGACATTTTATCGGAGAACCATTGAGGAAATCGGCGAAGAATAAAATGTCATATAGGGGGGTCTGACCCCGCCACTTGACATTTTCTACAGGGGACAGCTGGCGTAGCGGTCTTCGTATTCGGTGGCCAGGGCGCCGCCGATGGCTTGCCAGGAGTAGCGATCCGTGGCGAGCTGTTTTCCCGCGGCGGCCAGGGTGGGGCCGAGGTCGGGGGTGGCGGCGAGGCGCGCCGCTGCGGCGGCGAACTGCTCGGGCGTCTCGGCCAGGAGGTAATGCTCATCGGGCACGGCCTCGATCCCCTCGATGCCCACCGCCGTGGAGACCACGGGCACGCCCGCTGCGAAAGCCTCGAGGATCTTCAGGCGCGTGCCGCCGCCCACGCGCATGGGAACCAACAAGGCCAGCGCGCCGCGCATGAAGGGGCGCACGTCGGGCACCGTGCCGGTGACGGTGACCCCGTCGACCCCCTGGCGCTCCAGCAGCGCCTTGCCCGGGTTGCGGCCCACCACCACGAACTCCAGGGCGGGCATCTGCCGGCGCATCTCGGGCCAGATCTCGTCGAGGAAGGCGAGCACCGCGTTCTGATTGGGCGCCCAGTCCATGGAGCCCGTGAAGAACACATGGCCGCGACGCTCGGGGGAGACCTGCTCGCCGAAGTAGTCCACGTCCACGCCGTTGGGCACCACCCGGGTCGCCGGCCCCGGCGCGCCGGTGAGCCGGAGCAGTGCCTCGCCGTCCGCCTCCGAGCAGAGCAGCACCAGATCCGCGGCCTCGCACAGGCCAGCCTCGGCGCGCTCCAGCAGGCTGGCCTGCTGCGCGAACAGCGCGCGCCGGTGGATCGGCTCCTTGTCGTCCCGGGCGAACCGCCGCCAGATGACGCTCTCCACGTTATGTTCGTCCACGATGTAGGGCAGCCCGCTGTCGAGGCCGTAGGGGGCCATGTGCAGGTGGTCGCAGTGCACCACCTGGCAGAGGCCGGCGCGCTTCAGCTCGCGCAGCCGGTTCGCGATGCAGGGGCTCTGGTACTTGACGAGGTTGTAGGGCAGCGGGCCCGCCAGACCGCGAGCCAGCTGAACCGCGCCGCCCAGGCGGCCGGGCCGGGGGAACAGCTCGGCCCGCACGCCGAGCTGGCGCAGGCGCTCGAGGCCGCCAGACGGGGGCGCCTCACCCTCCAGGGCGAGCAGGGTGACCCGGTGCTGTCGGGCCAGGGCGGCGAGCAGGTGGTAGGTGCGGATCTTGCCGCCTGTGTCCAGCGGCCAGGGGAGCTGCGGGGCGAGGAAAGCGAGGTCGAGCATCGCGAGCAAGGTAGCATGATTGCGGGAGGTTCACAGTCGCCAGTCCGCAGACGTCAGTCGACAGTGGCGTGTCTCGGCCCTCTCGGGTAATACAGGAGCAGATGAAGATCCTACAGCTCATCAGCTCAGCCGGCCTGTACGGCGCCGAGCGCGTCCTGCTGGAGCTCGCCTCGTTCCTGCACGCGCGGGAGGACGCGGAGGTGACGGTGGGCGCGCTGGAGCACGACACCGATCAGGCCGAGCCGGCCGTGCTGCGGGCCGCTCGCGAGCTGGGGCTCGACGTGATGTCGTTCCCCTGCGCGGGCATGCTGGACGCGCGCCTGCCCCTGGTCATCCGACGCCACCTCTCCCGTGTCGGCGTGGACATCCTGCACTGCCACAACTACAAGTCCGATCTGTACGGCGCGGCGGCCGCCGCTGGCACGCGGACCCGGCTGGTGGCCACCTGCCACGGCTGGCTCACCGAGGGGGTCAAGCTGCGGGCCTTCGAGGCCGCTGACAAGCTGTGCCTGCAGACCTTCGACCGGGTGGTGGCCGTCTCCGGCCCGCTGCTGGAGGAGGTCCACGCCGTGGGCATCTCCGAGGCCGTCCGCATCGACAACGGCATGTTCGTGGAGCTGCCAGGGGGTGACGCGGCGCGCCGGGACGCCCGCCAGCGCTTCGGCCTGGAGGATGACACGCTGGTGCTCGTCACCGTCGGGCGCCTCGACCGCTGGAAGGCGCACCATGTGCTGCTCAACGCCATGGATCGCCTGCGGCGGCACAACGTCCGGGCCCACCTGCTGCTGGTGGGCGATGGCGAGCGGCGCGAGGAGCTCGAGCGCCTGGTCCCCGAGCTGGGGCTGGCCGGCCAGGTGACCTTCACCGGCTACCTGGACGACATCACTCCGGCCCTGGCAGCGGCGGACATCTTCGCCCTGAGCTCCATCAAGGAGGGGCTGCCCATGGTGCTCCTGGAGGCCATGGGCGCGGGGCTGCCGATTGTGGCCACCACGGTGGGCGCCATCCCCGAGGCGCTGGACCGCGGCCGCGCCGGCATGCTCGTCTCGCCGGGCTGCCCCGACGGGCTGTGCGCGGGGATCCTGTCCCTGGCCGAGGCCCCGGACAGGCGGGAGGACATGGCCCACGCGGCCCGCCGGCGCTACATGGAGCGCTACTCCAGGGCCGCCATGGGTGAGCAGTACCTGGCGCTGTATCAGGACCTGCTCGCCCGCTGATCCCGAGGAGAGACGGATGTCGCCCACCAGGGTTGTGCTGCTCATCGACGACATGGCTGAGTGGTCCGGTACGGAGGTTCACCTGCGCCGGCTGCTCGGCGCCATGGACCGGCAGCGGGTGGAGCCCGTGCTGGCCGTGCTCGGTCGCGATGACATCGCCGAGGAGTTCGGCGCGGTGGCCAGCGTCCCCGTGCGTGGCCTGGATATTCGCAGCACCCTGAGCCTCGAGGGGATCCGCGGGGCCAGGGCCATTGCGGACCTGCTGGGCGAGGAGCGCGCCGACCTGCTGGTGACCTACCACACCGCCGCCGACTTGCTGGGGCCGGTGGCAGGTCGCCTCGCGTCGGTGCCGGTGCTCTCTTGCCGCCGGGACGAGGGGTTCACCAAGAAGCCGGTGCATGTGGCGCTGCAGCGCCGGCTCAACCGGCTGCTGCGGGGCATGATCCATGTCTCCTACAAGGTGCGCCGCACGGTCCAGGAGAATGAGGGCTACCCCACGGCCCGGGGGCAGGTGATCTGGAACGGCGAGGACCTGGAACGTTTCGCGCCTGGCCCCTCCGGGCTGCGCCAGGAGCTCGGCCTGCCGGATGACGTGCCGGTGGTGGGCAGCGTGGCCATCCTGACCCCGATCAAGGACTTCCCGACCCAGCTGGCCGCCATGGAGCGGGTGCTGGAGCGGCACCCACAGGCGGTGCTGGTCATCGCCGGCGACGGCCCGGAGCGCGCTGCCCTGGAGCGCGCCTTCGCGCACCTCGGCCAGAGCGTGCGGTTCCTGGGCCACCGGAGCGACATCCCGGACCTGCTGCGCGGCTGCGACATCCTGCTGCAGACCTCCACCTCGGAGGGGTTCTCCAACACCATCCTGCAGGCCATGGCCACCGCCCTGCCGGTGGTGGTCACGGCGGTGGGCGGCAACGTGGAGCTCGTCTCCTCGGAGTGCGGATTCCTGGTGGACCGTCGCGCCCCGGATCAGGTGGCCCGACGGCTGATCCAGCTCATGGGGTCACCCCGTATTCGCGCGGAGATGGGCGCCGCCGGGCGGGCGCGCGTGGAGCGATACTGCTCCCTGGAGGGGATGGTGGAGCGGTACACCGACGGGTTCGAGCGCGGTGCCCGGGGCGACTTTCCGGGTCCCTGCTACCCCTGATCCAGGACACGCCGTAGCCCGGCCACGTAGCGCGACAGCGCGGCCGGGCGCTGGGGGAAGAAGAGGCTCGGCTCCAGCAACTCCAGCTCCATCACCACGGGGTCACCGTCGGGCCCGGGGGCCATGTCGACCCGCCCGTAGAGCAGGCCCGAGCCGCCCCCCGGCGCCGCGGCGAGGGCCCGGCCGGCCAGGGCGCGCTCCGCCTCCGACACCGCCTTCGCCTCGGAGACCGACTCATCCTGTCCCTCGAAGCGGGGCCGCTTGCGCACCGCGTGGGTCACCTCGCCGTCGATCCAGACCACCGCCCGCTCGCCGTACCCCTCCACCGACTCGAGGTAGCGCTGCACCAGCGCGTCGCCGTCCCGCAGCAGCGCCTCGAGGTGAGCTTCAGCCCCGGCGCGCTCCCCCCGGCCGAAGCGCCGGGTTCGGTAGGACGAGGCCGAGACAGCAGGCTTGACCACCAGCTCCTGCCAGCCGCGGTCCAGCGCCGGCGCCAGGTCAGGCGGCGCCCCCCTGCGCACAAGCACCGTGGGGGCCACCGGGATCCCCGCCTGCTCGAGCTCCAGCAGGTACCCCTTGTGGCTGTTCCAGCGCACCACGGGCAGGGGATTCAGCAGGGTCGAGGTCCGGGCCGCCTGCTCGGCCCAGGTCAGGTACGCCGGCCGGTTCAGGGCATAGTTCCAGGTGGACCGGATCAGGGAGATCCGCGCCCGGGGCCATTGGCCCGCAGGCGCGTCCCAGGGGACCACCCGGCTGGAGATCCCGGCCGCGTCCAGGGCCGCGTCCAGGGGCGCCTGGTCCGGGTCGGGCTCGGGCAAGGTCAGGCATGTGGCGATGGCGATGTCCAGCGGCGCGGCGGTGGGGGTCATGGGTCCTCCAGGGTCCACCCCTTTGTGTCACAAATCCTTGCATCCGGGGAGCCATTGTGGAATCTCTATGGGCGCCGAAACCAGCCGGAGCACCCGAATGACCCCCACCCTCTGTATGGAGAGCACCACCCTGGCCCAGGAGCTCCACGCCCTGCTGCAGTCCATCGACCCCACTCGGTGGCGGCAGGACATGGAAGGAGCAGCCAGGGAGCGCCTGACCAAGATCCAGCAGCAATTACGCAGGATTCTGGAAACTTACAAGCGCCCGTCCCCCAGCGATGACCAGATGACGCGGCTGTACGAGGGCCTGCAGGCCCTGTCGCGGACGCTGGAGGAGATGCGCCGCCCGCGGGTGGACTGGCAGGCCATGCGCCAGCGGCTGCAGCCCTCCTACGCGACCCTGGCCGCCACCCTGGAGCACCTCTCGGTGCCCATGCCGGCGCTGCGGCCGACCAACTACGGACGCTCGCTGTTCCACGTGGGCATGGGGCTGTTCAGCCTGTTTCTGATCCAGTTCGTGCTCAGCCCGCGCGGCCTGATGATGGCGGCGGTGCCCTTCGCGCTCTTCTGCTGGACCATGGAGGCGCTGCGGGTGCGCTACGACGTGATCACCCGAATCTTCATGTTCTTCATGGGGAAGATCGCCCACCCGCACGAGCACTACCGCGTCAACTCGGCCACCTGGTACTCCAGCGCCCTGGCCATCCTGTCGCTCACCGTGACGCCCATGGTCGGCGCGGTCGCCGTGATGGTGCTGGCCGTGGCGGATCCCATGGCGGCCCTGGTGGGTCGTCGCTGGGGAAAGACGCGCATCAGCTCCAACCGCACCCTCGAGGGCAGCGCCGCGTTCGTCGTCTCTGGCGCGCTCATCTCGGCGGCGGTGCTGGCCGTGTTCTACCCGGCGGTGGGGCCGGGCAGCGCCCTGATTATCGCCGTGGCAGGTAGCCTGGCCGGCGCCATCGCCGAGCTGGTCAGCGGGCGCCTGGACGACAACCTGACCATCCCCCTGGCCGCCGGCCTCGGGGCCTCGGTGGCCGTGACTGCGCTGGGGCTGTAGGGCGGGGTCCTCTACGTCTACGTCCAGGTTGGTTAGCCGATGTACCGACGGAGGCCGTCCACAGGCTTCATGCGGGCGGCCATTGTGGACGGGTAGATGGTGGCGAGGAACGAGATGAGCACCGCCGCGCCGGCCACCAGCAGGATATCCGGGGCGCTCATGCGCACCGGCAGCTCGCTGATGTAGTACACCTCCGGGTCCAGCGGCAGGCCCACGAAGGCCAGAAAAAGGCACAGGCTCAGCCCGGTGAAGAGCCCCACCATCATGCCGATGGCGCCGATGTAGAGCCCGGCGTAGAGGAAGATCTTCAGCACCGAGCGGTTGGTGGCGCCCATGGCCTTGAGCGCGGCGATCTCCCGGCGCTTCTCCAGCACCACCATGATCAGGGTGGTGATGATGGAGAACGAGGCCACCAGGACGATGAAGGTGAGCACGATGAACATCACTACCCGCTCCAGCTTGAGCGCCGAGAAGAGGTTCGAGTTGAGCTGCTTCCAGTCGCGAACCAGGTAGCTCTTGCCCTTGATCTCGTTGCGGATCATGGAGGCCACGGCGGTGGCTTGCTCCATCTCGGTCACCTTCACCTCCACGCCGGTCACTTCGTCGCCGAGGCCGACGAACCGCTGGGCCGCCGGGATGGTGATGTAGGCGATCTTGGTGTCGTACTCGTACATGCCCGAGTAGAAGATGCCGGCCACCCGGAACGGCTTGGAGCGGGGGATCGGACCCATGGGGCTCATGCCGCCCAGGGGCGCCACCAGGTTCACGTCGTCGCCCACGTAGAGCCGCAGGTTCTTGGCCAGCTCCGCGCCGATGATGATGCCCGCGTACACCGGGCGGGCAGGGGCCGCCGACGGCTTGAGCTCCAGCTCCTCGCCGTCCACGTCCAGCCGGGTGATGATGCCGCTGCGGCGGCCGTCACTCTCCCCGTCCAGTGCAGGCTCGTCCGCGTCGTCTCCCGGGGGCTTGCCCATGGGATCGCTCACGTAGGGCCGCACCAGGCTCGAGGGTAACCGGGCCAGCTTCTCGGGATCGGTCAGGTACTCCAGCTTGCCCGCGCCCTCCTTGACCTCGAGGTAGCGCGGCAGGTCGGTCACGTCGCCGATGGTCTTGGGATCGATGCCGCGCAGCAGCACGCCGGAGAGGTTGGTCTGGCTGGTGATCATCACCTCGCTCTCCAGGTACGGGCTGGCCGCCCGGACGCCCTGGACCTGCTTGACCTTCTTCAACACGTCCCGGTAGCCGGTGAACGCAGCCTTCTTGCTGCTCACCGTCACGTGGGCCGTGGTGCCGAGGATCTTGCGCCGCAGGTCCGACTCGAAGCCGCCCATCACCGACAGTACGATGACCAGCGACGCAGTGCCGAGGAAGACGCCGAAGATGGAGATGGTGGTGAACAGCGAGAAGTAGACCAGCAGCGCGCCGAAGAAGATCACCAGGTAAGACAGCAGCGCCACCACCAGGCCCGCCGCCTGGAAGTAGCGGATGGCCGCGCGGTACATGGGCATGAACCCCGACGGGCCAGAGGCGTCCCACAGCGTGGAGCCGACGAGCAAGGCCAGGGCGATGCCGGCCATCACCAGGCCGGCGATGAGGGTCTTGGGCGAGCCCTCCTTGGTGCTCCAGATCGGGATCAGGCTCCAGAAAAAGGTGACGCGCTTGCGCTTCCCGCTGCCACTTTCGGCGGCCTTGAGGTATCGCCAGGCGAGGAACCACTCCACCGACTTGTTGGTCATGGCGCTGAAGAGCGCCGCGATGGCCCCCACGCCGGCCAGGGTGCCGCCGAGCACCATGTTCACCGTGGCCAGGGCCTCCAGCCAGCGGGGGCTGCCCGTGGCGGCGCGCAGCATGATCAGCGCGCCGGCGCCGATCATCACCAGGCCGACGGCGAGGATCCCGAGGGGCAGGCGCAGGTTTCCGCTGCCGCCCTCGAGCTCCGGGTGGACCTCTCCCTTCACTTCCCCTCGGGGCGCATGTGCGGGAAGAGGATGACGTCGCGGATGCTCGGCTGGTCGCACAGCAGCATCACGAGCCGGTCGATGCCGATCCCCTCGCCAGCGGCGGGCGGCATACCGTACTCCAGCGCGCGGCAGTAGTCCTCGTCGTACTCCATGGCCTCTTCATCGCCGCCCTCGCGCTGGCGCAGCTGGTCCACGAAGCGGCCGCGCTGGTCGGCCGGATCATTCAGCTCGGAGAAGGCGTTGGCCAGCTCGCGGCCCACCACGAACAGCTCGAAGCGGTCCACCAGGTCGGGGTCGGCGTCCTTGCGCCGAGACAGCGGCGAAGTGGCCGCCGGGTAATCGGTGACGAAGGTCGGCCTGCACGGGTCGAGGTGCTCCTCGCCCAGCTGGTCGAACAACACGCTGACGCGCTTGCCGTGGCTGTCGGAGTCGCGCAGCATCTCTGCCAGCGCGCCATCACCCACGCTCAGGCCCGCGTCCTCGCACCACTGCACCAGCGCGGCTTCGTCCTGCAGGGTCTCCAGGGTCGGGGCCGGCTCGAGCTTCAGGTCGGCGCACGCCTTGAGCACCGCCTCGGCCACCGTCACGCGGGGCCAGGGCTGGGTCATGTCCACCCGGTGCTCGCCGCACTGGAACACCGTGTCGCCGCGGATCTCCCGGGCCAGCCCGGTGATCAGCTCCTCGGTCAGGTCCATCAGGACATCGTAGGTGGCGTAGGCGTAGTAGAACTCCAGCATGGTGAACTCGGGGTTGTGGTCCCGGTCGAGCCCCTCGTTGCGGAAGTTGCGTCCGATCTCGTAGACCCGCTCGAAGCCGCCCACCAGCAGCCGCTTGAGGTACAGCTCCGGCGCGATGCGGCAGTACAGGTCCATGCCGAGGGCGTTGTGGTGGGTCTTGAACGGCCGCGCCGCCGCGCCGCCCAGGATCGGGTGCAGGATCGGCGTCTCCACCTCGAGGAATTCGCGCTCGTCGAAGAACGCGCGCATCCGGCTGATGATCTTCGACCGCGCGCGGAACACCTCGGCCACGTCAGGGTTGGCCACCAGGTCCACGTAGCGCTGGCGGTAGCGGGTCTCCTTGTCCTTGAGGCCCGACCACTTCTCCGGGGGAGGGCGCACCGCCTTGGTGATCAGCTTCACCTCCTCGGCCATCAGGGTCAGCTCGCCCGTGCGGGTGAAGAAGCAGTACCCCTTTGCCCCGATGAAGTCGTACGCCTCGGCCTTCTTGAACAGAGCGAAAGCCTCCTCGCCCACAATGTTCTTGCGCACATACACCTGCAGGCGGCCGGCGCGGTCGGCCAGCTTGACGAAGGCCGCCTTGCCGAAGCTGCGGTGCTCGACGATGCGGCCGGCGATCTTGAATCGGCTGTCGATGAGCGGATCCGAGCCCTGCTGGTCCTCGGGGGTCTTGCCCTCCAGGGCCGCGATGACCTGCGCCGTGGTGTGCTCGGGCGGGTAGTCGTTTCGGTACGGATTCTCGCCCTGCTCGCGCAGGTCGGCGGCCTTCTGCTGCCGCTGCTGGATCAGGCGGTTTACATCCTCGGCGGCCGGCGCATCGCCGGCCTGGTCCTGCTCGTTGCTCATGGTCGTCCTCGGTATTTCGCCGGCTGCCTACGCTCCGTCAGCCAGCAAGAAGGCCTGGATGAACTGATCCAGGTCGCCGTCAAGCACCGCGTCCACGTTGCCCACCTTCAGCTCCATGCGGTGGTCCGTGACCTGGCGGTACGGGGCAAGCACGTAGGAGCGGATCTGGCTGCCCCACTCGATGGCCTTTTTCTGAGCGTGAAGATCGCTCAGCTCTTCCTCTTTCTTCTTCAGCTCATGCTCGTAGATGCGCGCCTTGAGCACGCGCATGGCCTGGGCCTTGTTCTTGTGCTGGGATCGCTCGTTCTGACACTGCACCACGATGCCCGTGGGCAGGTGGGTGATGCGCACGGCAGACTCGGTCTTGTTGACATGCTGGCCGCCGGCGCCGCCCGCGCGGTAGAAGTCGAACTTCAGGTCCTCCTCCCTCACGTCCACCTCGATCTCGTCCTCAACGTCGGGGTAGACCGCCACCGAGGCGAAGGAGGTGTGGCGCCGCGCCGCGGCGTCGAAGGGGGAGATGCGCACCAGCCGGTGCACGCCCACCTCGGCGCGCAGATAGCCGAAGGCGTAATCCCCGGCCACCGAGATGGTGGCGGACTTGATGCCGGCCTCCTCCCCGGGCAGCCGGTCCAGCAGCGAGACCTTGTACTCCTTGCGTTCGCACCAGCGCGTGTACATGCGCAGCAGCATGTCGGCCCAGTCCTGGCTCTCGGTGCCGCCTGCGCCCGCGTTGATGCTCACCAGCGCGCCGTAGTGATCGTTGACCCCGGAGAGCATGCGCTTGAACTCCATGTCCTCCACCAGGGCGAGCAGATCACTGCCGAGGGTAGAGACCTCCTCGGCGCTCTCCTTGTCGTCCTCTTCCTGGCACAGCTCCAGCAGCGCCAGGGCGTCGTCCAGCTGCGCCTTGCCGCGGTCGTAGTCCTCCACCGTGGCCTTGCAGCGGGTCTGCTCCTTGAGCACCCCCTGCGCCTTCTCCTGGTCGTTCCAGAAATTGGGATCGGTGGTTTGTTTCTCCAGCTCGCTCAGGCGGCTGCGGTTACCCTCGATGTCAAAGATGCCCCCTTAGGGCGAGGAGCCGCTGGCTGAGCTGTTCGAGCTCGTCTGCGAGGTCCGCGAAGCCCATGTTTCACCTCCGGTTAGCTGGGGTACCGGAGTACCACATGCGCGCCGGGTTGGCCAACCCGGGATCCGCGCCGGGGTGGGGCTCAGATGCCGGACGCCGCCAGCAGCAGGTTCGCCACGCTGATGCAGGCTCCCGCGATGAACGCAGACTTCCATCCGGCGAGTTCGAAGTCGTCGAGGATATCGTCGGTGAGCTTCAGCAGCACCGCGTTGAACACCACGCTGGCCAGGCCGAGGGTCAGGAACTTGAGCGGCAGGGCGATCCACCAGAAGAACAGGTAGAGCAGCCAGTTGAGGATGCTGTAGACGATGCCCACCACCAGCGCGGCCTTGATGTTCTTCAGCCGCATGCCAGGCACGATCATGGAGATGACCCAGATCAGGGCCCCGAGGACGAGAAAATGAATGATGAAGTTGATCATGTCGTGCTCCTTGGTCTCAACACGCTGATCTTACGGTTGCACAGCAGAGGTCTCCCTTCAACGCCGGGCGGGGTTATTGCAGGGCGGCTTTTTATCGCAGGATGAAGGGGTACTTGATGGTCATGTTCGGGCCGGAGAAGCGCCCGAAGCGGGCGCCACCCTTCACCGCCTTGAGCACGCACTTGCCCACCGGCGTGGAGCCGAGGGGGCCGAGGGAGCGGCCCTTGACCACGCGCCCGGTGGCGCCGGAGATGGTGACCGATACCGTGACAAGGCCCACCTGGTTGTGCCGCTCCCGGCAGGCCACCACGGCAGGATTGGCGCGCTTCATTCCCGCGGCCACCTGGTGGCGGGCCAGGGACTTGGGCAGGCCGGACCTGTCGGCGCGGGGCGCCGGAGCAGGGCGGGGGCGCTTCTTGCGACGCGGGCGCGGCTTGCGAGCCGGCGGCAGGTCCCCTGTGGTGGCGGCGTTGATCAGATCGTCCAGCTCCTTGTCCGTGGCGTCCTCAGTGGGCTTGGACCTGGGCTTGGGAACCGGCGCCGGCTTCTCGCCGGTGGCGAAGGGGTCGAGGTCCTCGTTGGGATCGGGAGCCTTCGCCTCGGCTGCAGGCTTCGGCGCTGGCGTCGGCCTGGGGGCAGCTTGGGGGCTGGCGACGGCGGTCTTGCTGGCCGGCTTCGGCCTCGAAGGGGCGGGCCTGGCGCCGGGTGATGCCGGCCGCGGGGGCGTCGCGGCGCCGGGCTGCGGGGGCGGCTCGGCGGCCACGCCCGCTGCGTCAGCGGGTACAGGGGCGGCGTCGGCCACGGTGGCGCCTGCGTCGGGTGTCGCTACGGGAGCGGGGGCAGGCCCGGGCGCTGGCCTGGGCGCCGGGGCCGGCCCGGGTGCTGGCGCCGCGGCGGTGGTCGCGGCGCTCTGCTGCTGCCCGGGGCTCAACAGGGCCGAAAAGAGCTCCGGCCGCGCCATGTAGAGCAGCCCCAGCAGCGCGCAGGCGCCGAGCAACACGCCGAGCATGCCCACCGTCAAAACCATGGCCATGCGGTTGCCGGGCTGTGGTGCGACGGGGATGATCAGCGGCGGCGGGGCAGGGGCGGGCGCGTTGTCTCCCGGGATGGCCTCGATGTCCACCAGGCCCGACTCCTCCCGGGGCATGGCCACAGGGCCGCCGGCCAGGTTCTTCAGGTGCTGCAGCGAAAAAAGCACCGAGTTGTCGTTGCGCTGGCCAGCCATGCGGCGGTCCCAGGCGCCGCTCTCCAGGGCCTGGCTGGTGGGCGTCTCGGCCGCGGGCTCCGGTGCAGGGGCTGGCGAGGGCTCAGGCGCGGGAGGTTCGGGCTCCACGATCTCCGTGCGCTGGGGCCGGGAGGACGGCTCCTGCCTTCCCCCGTCGAACAGGCCGGCCAGCTCGTCCGCCTCGCCCGGCTCGTCATCCAGCAATCCATCGCGCGGATCCCTGGGCGCATAGTGCAGGCGGGTGCGCGCCTCATCCGACAGCGGCTCCGGCTCATCGCCCCCGAGCATCTCGATCTCGGCGGTCCGCTCCACAAGGCCAGCGCGGTGGGTCGGATCGCCCTCCTCCAGCGTGGGGTGGGCAAGGGCGGCAGCCTGCGCTTGCACCTCCTCGGAGGTGTAGCCGGGATCGTGCAGCTCCGTTGAGACGTTGCTCTCCGAATCCAGCCGGAACGGCGCCCGGGGTGGGGCGTAGGGCGCCTGGCCGGGGGAGTGGAGCGCAGTCTTCAGCGCGCTCTCGCTCACCTCGTCCTGCTCGTCGGCTGGCGGCAGCATCACGGTGCGAATCTCGCTCTCGCTGCTGTCAGCGCCACCGCCAGCCACCGGGTCGATGATGGCCGTGCGTGCCGGATTGGCGCCGGCAGCCACCGGTCCGGGGGCCACGTTGCTGATCAGGGGCAGCTGGTCCGTGGAGGTCTGGAAGCCCCCCGGCGGTGTGGGGGCGTCGGCGTGCGTGTCGTCGTCCAGGCCGTCGTCGGGATCTTCGTCGGCCAGCATGCTGCCGGCCACCCGGGCCGGGTCGTAGCCTGGCCCGCTCAGCTCCTCGGGGCCGCGCGGGGGGGGCGGGAACGGATCGGTGCTGGCGCGCTTGACCTGCACGGGCTCGCCGAACATGGCCTGAAACTGGGGCAGCGTCTCCAGCGGGCGCCACTGGTCGTACCCTTCGCGCCACACGTGGGTGTCGTGACCGACCTTGCCCCGCTCGATCATCTTGCACAGGTCCAGCTCGGAGTAGGGGCCCTTGCGCTCCCGGTCCTCCACCACGTACCAGCATCGCTCGCCGGTCTCGCCGGTAACCAGGGAAGGCGAGGAGTGGAGCCCGGAGAGCAGGCCCGACTTGTCGCCCTCGATCTCCATCTGGCCACCGCAGCTCATGCAGCGCACGGTGAGCCGGCGCCCTCGTGCCCGCTCCTCGGGGATCGCGTACTGGGCGCCGCAGCGCTGACAGCGTACGGGCAGGTGGGTGACCTGGCTCCCCTCGCGCTCATCTGTGGTGACCAGCCGGGTATCGGCGAGCGCACGTCGGGCCTTGGACACCGCGTCCCTACAGCGCCGGCAGCCCGAGAGGTGCTGGGTGACGCCGTTGGCGACCATTTCGTCCATGACCCCGCTGATAAAGCGGTCTATTTCTGCCGGAGCCAGGCAGCGCATGACTGTCCATATATACTACTTTTAAGCAGGTATTTCCCGATCTTCGGAGGAAATTAGGCGGCGGGGGAGGGCCGAGTGAGGAGGCCATGCCGGCGCGTGCGGGCAGGCGGGCCCCTGCGGGGCCCACCCTAAGAGGTCGCCGCCTTTCTCAAGGCGACGCCCCGGTAGCCGCTCCTGGCTCCCCCGGCTCCATCTGGCCCTGAACTCGGCGAGTCCTTCCTGGGCTGGGGCCGGGCGCCCGGCCAGGCAAGGGTCCCACGCCCCACCACCACCTGGCCGCTGCCCCGTCTATTCTGGCGGGGCACGCAGGGGTTTTCGGCAGGACGCCCTGCATGTTGCTTACGTCAGCGTTTTTTTGAGGCCCCCCTCAACTCGGATCCAGGAGCGACCCGCTCCTATTCCACGAGCTGGGCCATGGCCTTGCGCAGCTCGGCGTGCAGCGGCGCCTTCTCCTCCTCGGTCCACTGCTCCGGCGGCTTGTGGATGAAGGTGGTCTTGTCCTCGCGGTTGTCCAGCCGACCGAACTTCAGGTCGTACTGCTTGCCCCGAGCCAGGAAGGAGACGGTGTTTTCGTGGGGCGACTTGTCCAGCAGGTACTCGATGTCGTCGCAGCCATACTCCCAGTACATCACCTCGCTCGGCACCCCGTGGAACAGGATCGAGCCCGGATCATCGGGATCCGCCCGCGCGTCGTTCTTGCGCCGCGACTCCTCCGGCGTGACCCAGATGTACAGGATGGAGGCCCGGCCCAGGATGTCATCCGACAGCTGGGACAGGGAGTACTGGTAGCCGGACGGCGCCTCGATGGGCATGCGGGATCCCTGGGGGCCGCCACGGGCGAACTCGATGACGATGGTCTTGCCCTCGAGGTCGATCTTGCACTGCTTCTTGCGCTCGGCCACCAGCTTGGCCGCCTCTGCGCGCAGCGCCGCGGCCACCTTGTCGAACACGTCGGGCTTGAGCCCCGACAGCAGGGCCTGGCCCCTGGCCCGCAGCCGCGCGTTGTCCAGCCGCTCCAGGATCCAGCGCCCCGGATCCACAGGCTCGGGCGCCGTGCCGGACCGCAGCCAGGCGTAGTCCTCATTGACCAGGTGGATCAGCGTGCCCCAGTCGATGCTGTCGCGGAAGGGGCGGTCGGGGCTCCAGAAAAAGAGCCCCTCGGCGCCCAGCTCATACAGCGCCTCGTCCACGCAGCGCATCATGTGCACGTAGGGGTAGTCATCCAGCTGCACCGTTGGGCCCATATGGAACTCCTCCCGGCACTGCTCGGGGGTCAGCGAGTCCATGTAGGCGCGCGCCTCGCTCTTGCCCGAGGCGGGCAGCGCGAGGAGCAGGACGGTGTCGAGAAGCTCTGCGGCCATTTAGTTTTCTCCTTCAGCTCTGAGGGTATTAGGTTGCGGGTATCTGTTCAGCTCTCTTCAGGTTGTGATTTCGCCGGCGCTTCCCTTCGGGTCCGCACCAGCTCGGCGGCTATGCTAACCGCGATCTCGGCCGGTGTCTCGGCGCCGATATCCAGCCCCATGGGGGTGCGGATGGCGTCGATGCGGTCCTGCGCGACCCCACGGCTCGACAGCTCCCGCTCCAGGGCCCGGCGCTTGGTCACCGAGCCGATCATGCCGAGGTAAGCCAGGGGCCGGTTGACCAGCTCCGCCACCACCTCGGTGTCCGTGGCGTGGCCCATGGTGGCCACCACGCAGTAGGTGTCGCGCGAATGGAAGGGCAGCGCCTCCCAGGCGGCAGGATCCAGCCCGTGGATCAAGGCCGCCGCCTGTGGGAACCGCGTGCCAGTGGTCAGCTCGGCCCGGTCGTCGACGACGGTGACAGCGAAGCCGAGGCTCGCCGCCACGGGGCAGACCGCCTGGCCCACATGGCCCGCGCCGAACAGGTAAAGCCGGGGCGGCGCGATGTGCGGCTCGAGGTACACCTGGGCCCTGCCACCGCACATCATGCCCAGGTCGGGCCGCAGATCGTAGCTCAGCAGCTTCGGCTCCCCGCTGGCGAGCACCGCCGGCGCCTCCGAGATGGCCGCCGACTCCAGCGCGCCCCCGCCGATTGTGCCCACGCTGCTGCCGTCGCCCAGGATGAGCATCTTGGCCCCCAGGTGACGCGGCGCGGAGCCCTCCACCTTCACCAGCACGGCCATGACACAGGGCGTGCCCCCGGAGATGAGCTCGGCGAGGCGGGCGATGACATTCTCGGACATGGTGGAGGGAGGTTACCTCAGGGTCGGCGGGGGATCCACCGGTGCAGTGGGGTTGCCCGGGCGCCCCGCAGATTTGAACGGATCCTCAAGGCCGAGCATCATACCGATGAGGCGCCTGGCGCCGCTCATCGAACCCGGGGGTGTGATGACTGATTTCCTCATTCGGCACCAGCCCGCGCTCCTGCCCCTGGCCGCCTGCTGCCTACTCGCGGGCTGTTTGCCAGAACCAGACTCCAGGGCACAGGTGGGATGGCCCGAGCTCGGGGCGAACTACCCGGACCTCGGCCACCATGACCTGCGCCCCCACGACATCCGCCCCGACGACGCGGATCCAATGGCCTCCACGGGGAAATGCATCGCCGCCGGCGCGGAGGTGACTTTAATGGCTGAGGTGCCCACCCAAGAGGACCTGACTGATGTCTGGGGAACCAGCCCGTCCGACATCTTTGCGGTTGGCGCCGGCAGCACAGTCGTTCATTTCGACGGCGCCAGGTGGGTGCCCCAGGCGTTCCCGATGAAGGCGCACCTGATCAGCGTCCGGGGCAAGAGCAGCGACGATGTCCACGCCGTGGACAGCACAGGCAGCGTCTACCATTACAACGGGAGGCAGTGGACCGTCAGGGCCACGGCGGGCACCGGCGACCTCCAGGCGCCGGTCTGGTGGGCCGGGCCCTCCGACCTCTGGGCGATCACTCGCCGGCTGGTGCTGCATTTCGACGGCAAGCAGTGGCGCAGCCCGTTCCAACTCGACAGCGATGCGGTGACCCGATTTCGGGGCCACTACCTCACTGAATTCACCGGCATCTGGGGCGCCAACAGCGGCGACCTCTGGGTCACTGGCAGGACCCGCTGGACCTACAACGACGGCTCCAACTATGCAGGCGCGCCGTTCTTCGTCCGGTACGATGGCAAAAAATGGTCGCTCTGGGACCCCAACTACAGATTCAACGATGGCGCCCTCAGGGTCTGGGGCACGAGCACCAACAACATGGTTGTGTGTTCCGAAACGGTGGATTCAGCCGCTGATCAAACGTTCTCGGTCATGTGCGATCACCGAACCAACCTGGGGTGGACCTCCGTTCTGAAGTCAGAGGAGGGCCTGGTTATCAACGCGCTGTGGGGCATCGGCGGCAGCGAGGTCTACATCGCCACCACGGGCGTGCTGAACAGCGTCGGCCTTCGCCTCTGGTGCTGGGACGGCAAGGTCGCCAGGACCATCTGGAAATACGAGGATTCCTCTTACTCCTCCAGGCAGATCAACGCGGTCTGGGGCACCCCTACCTCCGATATCTTCGCCGTCGGAACAAACGGCACCATCCTCCGCTTCACGCGCTGATATCCTCAACATACGAGGTCGCGTGTAACGCAGCGCGGGGGTTGCGCTACCATTGAAGGACCACGAGGTGATTCAATTGAACAAGATTGCCCTGATATCCCTGTCCGCCGCCCTGCTGCTGGGCGCCTGCTCAGACGACGCCCAGCAGGCCGCCACCCCCGATTCGGCGCCTGCCCCGGACATGATGGCCCCGGACATAATCGCCCCTGACACCGCGCCGCCGGCCAAGTACCCGTTCGACATCACTGACATGAAGTGGGCCAACGTGCCGGGCGGCGCCAAGGTGCCCCCCGCTTCGCTGTTTCACGACAAGGTGGTGTTCGTCAGCGCGTTCCAGACCTGGTGCCCCGGCTGCCACTCCTACGGCATCCCCATGACCAAGCTGCTCATGGACAAGTACAAGGGGAACACCAACATCATCTTCCTCTTCCTGCAGACCACCTTCGAAGGGCACGCTTACAACACCTTCGACAAGGGGCTGGCCTCGTTGCAGCAGGCAAAGTTCGGCCTGACCAAGCCGTTTTACGGCCACCAGGAGTCCGCCGCCGCTCACCAGTCCACCTCGTTCATGAAGACCTACAAGACCGGCGGTACGCCGGCCTTCGTCATATTCCGCAAGGACCAGAGCGTGGAGTTCTCCGGCATCCCCAAGGGCTGGCCCCAGCTGCACGACTGGGTCAACCGGATCGATCCGTTGTTGAAGAAGTAGTCAGCAGTCGAAAGTCGCCTGCCGGTAAGGTATCCTCCTCTGATCCAAAAGGAGGAGACCATGGACCTCATTCGCCACTACATCGGAGGAACCCCCCACCAGGCCGAGCCCGAGCGCTTCGGCGAGGTGACCGAATCAGCCACCGGCGAGGTGACGGCCCGCGTCGCCTTCGCGTCCCCTTCCGAGGTGGACCTGGCCGTGGCCGCCGCCAAGGACGCGTTCGCCACCTGGCGATACTCCTCCCTGGCCAAGCGCACCGACGTGCTGTTCAAGTTCCGTGAGCTGTACGTCAAGCACGCCGACGAGGTGGCCCGCATGCTCACCAAGGAGCATGGCAAGGTGCTGTTCGACGCCAGGGGCGAGGTGCAGCGCGGCCTGGAGGTGGTGGACTTCGCCTGCGGCATCGCCCAGCTGCTCAAGGGCGAGCTGTCGGAGAACGTGTCCGCCAGCGTGGACTGCTACCAGATCCGCCAGCCCCTGGGCGTGGTGGCGGGCATCACCCCGTTCAACTTCCCCGCCATGGTGCCCCAGTGGATGTACCCCCTCGCCATCGCCTGCGGGAACACCTTCGTGCTCAAGCCGAGCGAGCAGGATCCGTCGCCGGCCAACCTTGCCGCCGAGCTGTGGAACGAGGCGGGCCTCCCCGAGGGCGTGTTCAACGTGGTGCACGGCGACAAGGTGGCGGTGGACCGCATCATCGAGCACCCGGACATCGCGGCCATCAGCTTCGTGGGCTCCACCCACGTGGCCAAGTACATCTACGAAAACGGCATGAAGCGGGGCAAGCGGGTGCAGGCCCTGGCCGGCGCCAAGAACCACATGTTCGTGCTGCCCGACGCTGACCTGGAGCTGGCCGCCGACTCGGCGGTCAACGCCGGCTTCGGCTCCGCGGGCGAGCGGTGCATGGCCATCAGCGTGCTGGTGCCCGTGGGAGACGTGGCCGACAAGCTGATCCCGATGATCGTGGAGCGCATGGCCGACGTGAAGGTGGGTAACGGCTTCGACGAGGTGGACATGGGGCCGCTCATCACCCGGGCCCACTGCGACAAGGTCAAGGGGTACGTGGACGCCGGCGTCTCCGAGGGCGCAGACCTGCTGGTGGACGGCCGCGGCCTGGTGGTCCCCGGCCACGAGGGCGGGCACTTCCTCGGCCCCTGCCTGTTCGACAACGTCACCCCCGAGATGTCCATCTACAGCGACGAGATCTTCGGCCCGGTGCTGAGCACCGTGCGCGTGCCGACCTACGAGGCGGGCATGGCCCTGCTGGACAACAACCCCTGGGCCAACGGCGTGGCGCTGTTCACCAACGACGGCGGCGCGGCGCGCAAGTTCCAGACCGAGGTGGACGTGGGCATGGTGGGCATCAACGTGCCGATCCCTGTGCCCATGGCGTACCACTCCTTCGGCGGCTGGAAGGACTCGCTGTTCGGCGACTACCACGTGCACGGCATCGAGGGGATCCGCTTCTTCACCCGCACCAAGGCGGTCACCGTGCGCTGGCCCGAGCCGTCGCTGCGCGGCAAGAACCTGGGCTTCCCGACGCAGGAATAGCCCGCCCATCATCGCGGAACCTCGCGCAGCGAGGCGAGCAGGGCGGGGCTCCGTCGGAGGCGCGTTGCATTTGCACGGCCCCACGGCGCAGCGCAGCGCCCAAAGGAGGAACAACCAATGTATAGATGCTCCAGGGAGAGGATGACGGACAAGGTCGAGACCTTCAGCCGCTACGGCGATGCCGGCAACGGCGGGGTCACGCGCTACACCCTTTCGCCCGAGGACGTCCTGGCGAGGGAGGAGTTCGTCAAGCGCATGGAGGCCATCGGGGCCACCATCGAGGTGGACGACGTGGCCAACATGTACGCCACCCTCGAAGGCAGCGACCCTGACGCCAAGCGCATCGTCATGGCCTCCCACAGCGACTCCGTGAAGAACGGCGGCAACTACGACGGGATCCTCGGCGTCATCTGCGGCATGGAGGTGCTCGAGGCCGTGGCTGACCAGGGCATCGCCCACCGGCACCCGCTGACCGCCATGATCTGGACCAACGAGGAGGGCTCGCTCTACCCGCCCGCCATGATGGTCTCTGGCATCGTCTGCTACGACCACCTGCCCGAGGCGATCAGGGGCAGCTTCGAGTACGACAACCTGATGGCCTCCAAGAGCATGCTCGACCCGAGCCAGACCTTCGGCGCGGCGCTGGACGCCTCCGCGTACAAGGGCGATCGCAAGCTCCGCCTCAGCCCGGACCGGTACCGCGCCATGTTCGAGCTGCACATCGAGCAGGGGCCGATCCTGGAGGACGCGGGCAAGGACGTGGGCGTGGTGCAGTGCGTGCTCGGCATGTTCAACTACCGGTTCCGCTTCTACGGGCAGACGGTGCACGCCGGGACCTTCCCCATGGCCAAGCGCCAGGACGCCCTGTACGCGGCCTCCCAGACCATCTGCTACCTGCACGATGAGATCGACAAGCTGGGCCACCCGGAGCTGGTCTACACCACGGGCGAGATCGTCTGCCACCCGTGCGTGCACACCTGCGTGCCCGACTACGTGGACTTCTGCATCGACGTGCGCCACGAGGACGCGGCGCTGCGGGAGAAGGTCCTGGACATCGTCAAGGGGTGCGCCGAGCGGGAGTGGGCCGGCTGCCGCTGCGAGATCGAGAAGATGTGGAGCCGGGACACGGTCTACTGGGACAAGGAGCTGGTGGGGCACATCAAGGCCGCGGCCGAGGAGCTGGGGACGAGCCACCAGCTGATCAACTCCGGCGCCGGCCACGACGCCCAGTTCGCCTCTTACATGCTCCCCTCGGCCATGATCTTCATCCAGTCCAGGGGCGGCCTGTCCCACTGCGAGCCGGAGTACTCCTCACCGGAGCACTGCGCGGCGGGCGCCGACGTGCTGCTCAACGCCGTGCTGAAGGTCGATCAGCAGTAGCGCCCGGTCTCACGAGGCCTTGGAGGCGAGCCAGGTGTTGAGCGCCTTCTGCGCCGCCGCGTTCCAGGCCAGATCCTGAACATTCCCCGAGTCCCTGGGCGCCGCTGGCGGCGAGCCGCCCCACATGGGGTGATCCAGAAAGACGGGCAGGGGCACCATGTAGACATAACCAGAGGACGAGGTGACCCGCACCGCGCCTTCCGGGTTCTTGGCGGTGCTCTTCCACGCAGCCTGCACGCTGTAGTAGGCGCTGTACGACAGCCCGCTCCGGTTGAGGGACACGGCGTGGAGCTTGCCGGAGTCGAGCAGCAGCTCGAAGGTCGAGCCGTACCGGGTGAACTTGCCCGTGATGGCCGTATCGTCGAACTGGCTGAGGAAGGTGGTGCTCAGCTTCGCCTTGGCCGAGATGTAGACCTTGAGCTGCTTCCTGGCCCCGGCGGAAGGATCAGCCACGTAGAAGGAGATGTTCCCGGCGCTGGTCTTGCTGGGCCAGGTGGTGACCACGGCGCGGGCCACCGACACGACCTCGCCGTAGTACTGCGAGGCGGTGCCGCTGCCGGCAGCTTCCGCGGCCAGGGTGGTGATGGTGAGACTCGCCGGCGGCGTCACCGCGCCGGCCCAGCTGGCCACCATGCCGCGCAGCGCCTTCATGGTGGAGGGGCCGATGCCCGAGGTGGCGGCCAGCGAGGAGAGGCTGGCCCAGGGGCGGCCGGCCAGGATCTTCTTGCGCGGCGAGGTGGTGACTCCGCCCGTCTTCAGCTGCAGATCCGTGGCCTTGTTGGCGATCTCCAGGGCGGTCTTCTCCTCGGCGGCGGTGAAGGTGACCAGGTCGTGGGTGCCGCCGGTGGTGGTGCCGCCAGCCGCGGTCCACTTGGCCACGTACGCCCGCAGCGCCTTGAGCGCGGCAGCCCCCACGTACTTGACCCCGTCCAGATCGGCCATGCTGTTGATGGGCCGCGCGGCCACGATGTTCTTGGCGGCTGTGCTGGTCAGGCCGATCTCCTTGTCCAGCTGGGTCAGCGTCGCGTCGTTGGCCATCTCCAGCGTGGTGGTCACTTCGGCGGCGGTGAAGGTGACCCCGCTCTGGCTCACGGAGGAGCCGGCGGCCGGGGTCTTGGTCCACTTGGGCACGTAGCCGCGCAGGGTCTTGAGGGCGGTGGCGCCCACGTAGCTCACGGCGTCCAGCGACGTCATACTCTTGATCGGCCTGGCGGCCACGATGTTCTTGGCCGCCGTGGCGTGCAGGGCGATCTCATCGTCCAGCTGGATCAGGGTCGCCGCGTTGACCATGTCCAGCACGGTGGTGGCCTCCTGGGCGGTGAAGGCCACGCCCGAGTAGGTGCCGCCCGATGTCAGCGCCGCCGGCTTCCAGGTGTACCCGTCGCGCCACTCATCGGCGGTGGAATCTTCGCCACCGCCGCAGGACATCGTCAGCGCCGCCACCAGCGCGGCTGCGAGCATCATCTTTCCGTTCATGTGTGGACCTCCCAGGGCACCACCAGAATATCGGCAGCGCGCGACGTCGTCCACAGGCAGCCAGGTCTCGGGGCGCCAGAGTGGCCGCCGAGCCTCGTGCTTCAGCCCTGGGTCCCCAAGATACCCCTTTACCTCCACCTCACCTTTGCCGGACAATTCTATTTTCTTTTTCGGCGAGCAAATTGAGGTGGAGATGGCGACAGAGAACCCTTCCTCCCACAGAAATATCTCTGAACTCAGGCCTCCTTTGACGGACCATGAGGCGATGGTGGAGGCCACGCGGTGCCTCTACTGTTTCGACGCACCGTGCACCAGAGCCTGTCCCACGGGCATCGACGTGGCGGGCTTCGTCCAGAAGATCACCACCGGAAATCTGCGCGGGTCCTTCGCCACGCTGATCCAGGCGAACCCGCTGGCGGCGACCTGCGCCCGGGCCTGCCCCGTGGAGGAGCTGTGCGAGGGGCGCTGCGTGCTGACGGCGCAGGGCACCCGGCCCATCTCCATCGGGCGGCTGCAGCGCTACGTCACGGACTGGGGCCAGGGCAGGGGGCTGCCGCCGCCCGAGGTCGCCGAAGGAGCGTCGGCCGATCCGGTGGCCATCGTGGGCGCCGGCCCCTCCGGGCTTGCCTGCGCTCACGAGCTGCGGCGGCTGGGTCACGCGGTGGAGATCTTCGACGACCGGATCCTGCCCGGCGGCCTGGGCACCTACGCCATCGCCCACTACAAGCTCACCCCCGAGGCCGCGGTCGAGGACGCGCGCTGGCTGCTGGACGGCAGCGGCGTCACGCTGCACAGCGGGGTATGCGCGGGGACCGAGGCGCTGCCCTGGGCGGAGCTGGAGCAGCGCTTCCAGGCCATCTTCCTCGGCGTGGGCCTCGGCGCCAGCATGGATCTGGCCATCTCCGGCGAGGACCTGCCGGGCGTGGTGGACGCGCTTGATCTCATCCGGGCCAGCCGCGCCGGCGACCCGCTCCCCGCCGAGGTGGCGGACCGGGACGTGGTGGTCATCGGCGGCGGCAACACCGCGGTGGACGCCGCCCTGCTGGCCCAGGAGCTGGGCGCGGCGAGCTCCACCATCATCTATCGCCGCACCGCGGCCGAGATGCCGGCCTACAGCGCCGAGCTGGAGCTGCTGCGCAAGCGCGACATCGGGCTCACCATGCTCTATTCGCCAGTGAGCATCGAGGGCGACGCCGCGGTGGAGGCCATCACCGTCGAGCCCATGGCGCTGGGCGAGCCCGACAGCTCGGGCCGCCGCCGCCCGGAGCCCACCGGCGGCGAGCGCCTGGTGGTGCCGTGCCACGTGGTGGTGCGCGCCCTGGGCCAGCGCGTCTCGGAGGAGGCGGTGGGCCCCATAGAGGACGTCAAGGTCCGCTGGGGCAAGATCAAGGTGGACCCGCAGACCGGCCAGACAGGCAACCCGCGCTACTTCGCGGGGGGCGACTGCGTCAACGGCGGCAGGGAGGTGGTGCACGCCGTGGCCGAGGGCAAGCGCGCAGCGCGGGGCATTCACGCCCGCCTGACCGCGTCCGAGTAACCCTTTCGAGGACCCGCAGCGAGGAGCAACCCAGTGGCAGACCTGAAAGTCAACTTCGCGGGCATCGAGTCGCCCAACCCGTTCTGGCTGGCCTCGGCCCCGCCCACCAACACCGGCGAGCAGATCATGCGCGCCTACGATCAGGGCTGGGGCGGCGCGGTGTGGAAGTCGCTGTCAGAGCCGATCATCAACGTGTCCCGGCGCCTGGCGGGCTACCCGTACGGCAACCGGCGCCTGGCCGGCCTGAGCAACATCGAGCTCTCCACCGACCGCTCCCTGGAGGTGAACTTCAAGGAGATCGCCGAGGTGATCAAGCGCTACCCGGATCACGTGACCGTGCCGTCGCTGATGGCCGGCGCGCGCACCGAGGAGGACCGGATAGCTTGGGTCGACCTGGTGCGCCGCTCCGAGGACACGGGCGCCACGGTGATCGAGCTCAACTTCGGCTGCCCCCACGGCATGCCCGAACGGGGCATGGGCGCGGCCATCGGCCAGCACCGGGAGTACGCGGTGCGCTGCACCGAGTGGGTGCGCGATGCCACCAAGATGGTGGTCCTGGTGAAGCTGACCCCCAACGTGGCCGACGTGGGCTGGGTGGCCGAGGGGGTGCAGGAGGCCGGCGCCGACGGCGTGACGCTGATCAACACGGTGGCCTCAATCATGGGGGTCGACCTGGACAGCTTCGCCCCGGTGCCCACCGTGGCCGGCCGCTCGTCCCACTCCGGCTACTGCGGCCCGTCGGTCAAGCCCATCGCCCTGTACAAGGTGTCCGAGGTGGCCCGCGCCTGCCCCGACCTGCCCATCGGCGGCATCGGCGGCATCGAGACCTGGCGCGACGCCGCAGAGTTCATCCTGCTCGGCTCCACAACCTGCCAGGTGTGCACCTCCGTGATGCACCACGGCTACCGGGTCATCGAGGACCTGTGCGACGGGCTGAGCAACTACCTGGACGAGCACGGCATGGCCGACATCCCGGCCCTGCGCGGCAAGGCCCTGGAGCGCCTCGGCGCCTGGGAGGACCTGGATCTCACCTGGCAGGTGCGCGCCGAGGTGAACCAGGACACCTGCATCAAGTGCGGCAAGTGCCACGTGGCCTGCCTCGACGGCGGGCACCAGGCCATCAGCGCCACGCAGGTGCCCGAGGGCACCGAGGTGGAGGTGGACAGCGAGCACTGCGTGGGCTGCGGCCTGTGCAGCCTCATCTGCCCGGTGCACGAGTGCATCACCATGGTCGAGCAGCCCCGCACCGAGCCGCCCAAGACCTGGAAAGAGATGACCTCCGGCGAGTGAGCCGGGCGGTCCAACCATACCGAACACACAGGAGGCGACAACGTGGCCACGTTGATCAAGAACGGCACCATCGTCACCGGCACTGACATGTACGCGGCAGACCTGCTCGTGGAAGACGAGCTCATCGCCTGCATCGCCGGCGGGCTGGATGTGGACGACGTCGAGGTGGTGGACGCCACCGGGCAGTACGTCATGCCTGGCGGCGTGGAGGTCCACACCCACCTGGACATGCCCTTCATGGGCACCTGCTCCAGCGATGACTTCGAGACCGGGACCATCGCCGCCGCCATGGGCGGCACCACCACCCTGGTGGACTTCATCGTCCCGGAGAAGGGCAAGCCGCTGTCCGCTGGTCTCGCCACCTGGCGCGGCAAGTCCGAGGGCAAGGCGGTCATCGACTACGGCTTCCACTGCTGCATCGTGGAGATGACCGACAACACCCTGGACGAGATGGCCGAGATGGTGGCCGAGGGGATCACCTCGTTCAAGATGTTCACCGCCTACCCGGGCGTGCTCATGGCCGACGACGGCGCCATCTTCCGCGCCCTGCGCTGGGCCGCCAAGGAGGGCGCGCTGCTGCAGTTCCACTGCGAGAACGGCCCGGCCATCGCCGAGCTCGTGGACGAGATCGCCGGGCGCGGCGACCTGGCGCCGAAGTTCCACGGCCAGAGCCGCCCCTCGCGCCTGGAGGGGGAGGCCACCGCCCGGGTGCTGGCCCTGGCCGAGGTGGCAGGCGCCGCGGCCTACATCGTGCACCTGACCTGCAACGAGGCCCTCGAGGCGGTGCGCGATGCCCGCCGGCGCGGGGTGCGCGCCTTCGCCGAGACCTGCCCCCAGTACCTGTACCTGAGCAGCGACGATCTGGCGAAGCCCGGCTTCGAGGGGGCCAAGGTGGTGTGCAGCCCGCCGGTGCGGGACGCCTGGCACCAGGAGCCGCTGTGGCGGGGGCTGGCCACGGGCGACCTGCAGGTGGTGGCCACGGACCACTGCCCGTTCAACTACGTCGGCCAGAAGGACATGGGCAAGGACGACTTCCGCAAGATCCCCAACGGCATGCCCGCGCTGGAGACCCGCATGCACCTCATTCATGAGGGCGTGAACCAGGGGCGCCTGTCGCTGACCCGGTTCGTGGACGCCATGTGCACCCAGCCGGCCAAGCTGTTCGGGCTCTACCCGCAGAAGGGCGCGCTGGTGCCCGGCGCCGACGCCGACATCGTGATCTGGGATCCGAAGCGGGAGGTGGACCTCTCCGCGGCGGCGCTGCACATGCGGGTGGACTACAGCCCGTACGAGGGGAAGAAGGTGATGGGCGGCCCGACCAAGGTGTACCGGCGCGGGCAGCTCATCGTTGATGGAGATCGCTTCCTGGGCGCGGCCGGGGAGGGCCGCTACCTGAGGCGCCAGAAGTTCGACCAGTAGGCCAAAGGTGCACAGATGAACTCAAAGGACATCAGAGACAGACACGCTCAATACCTCTTCCCGGCGGTTGCCAACTTCTACGCCGAGCCGGTGGTGATCGACAAGGCCAGCGGCTGCACAGTGACCGACGCCGACGGCAAGGAGTACCTCGACTGGTTCGGCGGCATCCTCACGGTGAGCGTCGGGCACTGCCACCCGGAGATCACCGAGAAGGTGGCGGCCCAGGCCCGCAAGCTGGTGCACACCTCCACCCTGTACCCCACCGGGCCCATGGTGGACCTGGCCGAGCGCCTGGCCGGCGACACGCCGGGCAAGCTGCAGAAGAGCTTCTTCACAAGCTCCGGCACCGAGGCCGACGAGACCGCCATGATGTTGGCCCGGCTGCACACGGGCAACAACGACATCATCGCGCTGCGCCACGCCTACGCCGGGCGCTCGCTGCTCAACACCAACATCACCGCCCACGCGCCCTGGCGCCCGCTGCCGAGCCTGGTGCCCGGTATCAAGCACGCGCACAACGCCTACTGCTACCGCTGCGCCTTCGGGCATACCTACCCGAGCTGCGAAATGCGCTGCGCCACGGACATGAAGGAGCTGATCCAGACCGAGACCAACGGCCAGGTGGCGTGCCTCATCGCCGAGCCGGTCCAGGGCGTGGGCGGCTTCATCGTCCCGCCGCCCGAGTACTTCAAGATCGTGGTGGAGATCGTGCGCGAGCATGGCGGGGTCTTCATCTGCGACGAGGTGCAGACCGGCTTCGGCCGCACGGGCGGCAAGATGTGGGGCATCGAGCACTGGGGTGTCGAGCCGGAGATCATGACCATGGCCAAGGGCGCGGCCAACGGCTACCCGGTGGGGATCACCATCGCGGAGGCGGAGGTGGCCGACAGCTTCAAGGCCGGCACCATCGCCACCTTCGGCGGCAACCCGGTGAGCGCCACCGCCACCATGGCCACCATGGACGTGATGCGGGACGAGGACATCCCCGGTCGCGCCGAGCGGCTGGGCAAGCGGCTGCGCGACGGGCTCGATGCCCTCGCAGAGCAGCATGACATCATCGGCGATGTGCGCGGCATGGGCCTGATGCTGGCCATGGAGCTGGTCAAGGACCGCGGCACCAAGGAACCTGACGCCGAGGGCACGGTGCGCCTGATGGAGGAGACGCGGGAGCGCGGCCTGCTCATCGGCAAGGGCGGGCTGTACGGCAACATCCTGCGCATCGCCCCGCCCATGCTCATCACCGAGGACGCGGTGGACGAGGGGCTCAAGCAGCTGGGCGCCGCCCTGCAGGCCCTCTGATTTGCCGGCGGACTCGAATCCGGGTCCATTGAATCGCAGCCCGCTCTCTGTATGATGAGAGCTTGATTTCGAGGCTGTATTTGCCACGTAACAACGACAAGTTGAACGGGAAAGAGTTGGTCCCTGTCAGGCCGGCCGATGAGGCCGGCGAGAAGCGGCCGGCGCGGCGTCGCAAGGACACCGACGAGATGGTGCCGCCCGCGCTCCTGCTGCAGGAGGCGTCACCGTTCCAGGTGCGCAAGGGCGTCCAGCTCTCCCCGCACCGCTCCCTCTGCCTGGCCCGCCGGCCCGAGTCCGCAGCCTCGCAGCAGTACCGCATGGTCCTGTTCAAGCTGCGCGACAGCGGCGCCCCGCGGCTGATCGGCATCACCAGCGCGGCCCAGGGTGAGGGGAAGACCACCGTGGCCGCCAACCTCGCCCTGGCCCACGCCGAAGGGCGGCAGGCCAAGGTGATGCTGCTCGACCTGAACCTGCGCGCGCCGGCCCTGGGGCGGCGGTTCGGCTTGACCCTCTTCGGCTCCCTGGCGGATCAGCTCCGCCTCAAGCAGCGTCGCAAGGACGCGCGCTGGGAGACCATCGAGCTGCGGCCCGGGCTGCACATGATGGCCGGGGGCGAGCCCACCGAAAACCCTTCGCCCCTGCTCAACTCGCCCCAGATGGGCACGCTGATCAACGATCTGGCGGCCCACTATGATCACGTCATCGTCGACCTGCCCGCGGTGCTCGCCGCGGCGGACGCGGGCTCGGTTCAGGATTACCTGGACGCCATGGTGCTCGTCTGCCGCGCGGGCCACTCCCGCAGGACCCAGCTGCGTCACGCGGTGGAGCGGCTCGGCACCCGCCGCCTGCATGGCGTGTTGATGCTGGACGTGGAAGGGCGGCTGCTCGCTCACTGAAAGGACCCTCAATGGACATCAAAGCTGAAATTCGCCAATACATCCTGGAGAGCTTCCTCTTCACCGACGACGAGGGGGAGCTGCAGGACCAGATCTCGCTGGTGGACGAGGGGATCATCGACTCCACAGGCTTCCTGGATCTTGTGGGGTTCATCGAGGAGACCTTCGAGGTCACGGTGCCCGACACCGACCTGGTGCCCGACAACTTCGAGATGGTCGACCGGATCGTCGCCTATATCGGGCGGCGCCTCGAGGCGAAGTAGCTCAGCAACGCCAGCACCCCCCACCACGGCGTGGCCGGCCCTGGTCCGCCCCCCGCCGCCGCACAACCACCTGGTTCGGATCCCGCGCCCGCCGCGGCGTCGGGCGCTGTGAGATCCACAGGCGCACCGTCCGGCGGGATCGGCCCGTCCAGCCCCAGATCTGCCGGAAGCGTCGCGGGGCATTGCCGCTTGTGCTTGCCCGCGGGGTCGGACTTGCCCTCGGTGCCGCAGTCGTAGAGCTGGCCGCCCGGATGCCACCCGCACTTCGGGTTGAGCGTGCACGGGATGGAGCGCAGCCTCGCCGCGACGCAGTAGATCAGGGTGTTGCCCTTGCAGCACCCCTCGATGGTGATCCCGCCGCACGGCGCGCCGCCGTCGGAGGAGGGGCCATCGCTGGCCGGCAGGCCAGCGTCGCGGGTCAGGGCGCGGCACCCCTGGGCGTTCTTCCCGGTCGGGTCGGCGGCGCCGCTGGTGTCGCAGTCGTACCGCCCCGCGTTGCTCCAGCCGCACCTTGGCCGCTTGCGGCAGCTCATGCTCCTGAGCTGCCCCGACGCGCACCACCACAGGGTCTCACCGTCGCAGCAGCCGGTGGCGCTGATGGCCCCGCAGGTTTGCGAGTCCGCCTGGCCTGCATCCGCGGCGCCCAGCGCGGGGGTGTGGCCTCCGGTGGCGACCGGGTCGTCCAGGCAGCCCGGTACAGCCAGGGCCACCCCCAGGAGCAGGACGGCGGCGGCCTTCGGCGGGCGTCGCCGCAGCAACCCGAGCAGCAGGATCAGGCCGGCCAGGGGGAAGGCGGGCAGGGCGCCCTGGCCCCCCGCCTGACAGCTGCAGCCGCCGCCACCGCCGGTGGCCACCGTGGCGATGTCCGCGGTCCCTCCCTCGAAGCCGCTCACGTCCAGGCCGGGTCCCACCTCCGCGGCCGCTTGGTCTGGCGCCTCGCTGGCGTCGAGGTGGGCCACGGTGTCGGGCACGATGGTGAAGCCCTCGTTGCCCGAGCCCGCGTCTGACACGGCGTCGCCCGGGGAGGCGGCCTGGTCCGCGGGCGCGGCGGCCAGGTCGGGCGTCGGGCCGTCACCGAAGAGGCTGTCCGGCGCGCCGGCATCGCCCGGCCAGCTGCAGGCCAGCGCGTGCTTGCCCGAAGGGTCCGGCTTGCCTGCCGTGGCGCAGTCGTAATAGCCAGAGGCCGCGCTCCACCCGCACGACGGGTTCTTGCTGCAGTCGAGGCTCAGCAGCTTGCCCCCGGCGCAGAAGATCAAGGTCTGCCCCTGGCAGCAGCCCACATGGCCGGGGCCGCTGCAAACGCCCAGGTCGGCCGCGGCGGCGTCCTTGGCCGCGGCGGCGTCCACGCCGCTGTCGGGGGCGGGGCAGGCGTAGGGCGCCACCCCTGACGGGTCTGCGCCGGCCGAGGCCCCGCAGCTGTAAAGCCCGTAGGTGGCAGACCATCCGCACACCTGACCGGGCGGGCAAGCTTTGGTCTTCGGATGACTGCCGGCGCAGTATCGCAGCGACTTGGGGCCGGCGCAGCAGCCGACCTTGGACACCGCTCCGCACCCGCCGCCCTTGTCAGCAGCAGCCGCGTCGGACGCCAGGGCTCGCGCCCGGGCGCCCTGCTCGGGGGGCGTCGTGCACCCCGGGGCCAGCGCGCACAGCGCCAGTATGAGCCAACCCTTCATGACCACTCATACTATCCCCGCCCCGCAGAATACGCCAAGTTGGGTTGAACCAGCGCGGGTTGAAGAATAGGATTGGCCGTCGCGTCGTATCTACAGTTCAAAGGAGCCGACAGCATGCGCACAAACTACAGCACCCCCCTCAAACTGGCCGCCGTCGCCCTGGTGGCTGGCATGCTCTGGACCACCGCCGCAACGGCAGAGCCGCTCTGGACCTACAAGCCTGACAAGGGCTTCGTGGACGATCCCATCGCGTTTTCGCCCGACGGGGAGATGCTGGTCTACTTCCACACCGACAGCGCCACCTTCACCAAGATGGTGCTGGTCAAGATGAGCGAGGCCTTCAAGGTCACCCGGGTAATCGATCTGGCGGACGCCAACATGGTGCCGCGCCGGGTGGCGTTCACGCCCAACAGCAAGCGGGTGGTGCTGATCTGGATGGACGGCTACAAGGGCACCCTGGCGGCCACCACCTACAGCGTGGCCACCGGCAAGCCGGGCAAGACCTACGGCCCCACCAACTACACCGAGCTGGTGCGGGTGAGGGGCAAGCAGGTCATCGCCCTGACCACCCTCAAGGAGCTGCGCAAGGGCGGCGCCTGGCACCGCACCACCTTCATCAACACCGAGGACGGCAAGAAGGTCACCTTCCTCAAGACCAAGGTGAAGGCCGACTTCACCCTGCCCGAGCCCCCGGTGCGCGTCATCTCCTGGGAGCCGGGCCACCGCAGCTTCATCGGCCTGCGCCCGGGCAAGTACGACAAGAAGAAGGACATCCGCCTGCCCGACGTTGGCCTGCGCTACAACCTGCTGCAGCAGAAAGAGGTCTGGGCCGAGGCGCCCAAGGATCTGCCGGCTTGGGAGCTGGCCATCAAGATGCGCCCTGGCCACGAGGGGCAGATGCGCTACATGGAGGTCTCCGGCGACCTGAAGAAGCTGTACTACGTGGACGAGAAGAACGGCCTGGTGGAGCTGCAGGGCAAGGTCCCCTGGGCCAAGTACGACCACGAGAGCCTCAAGCAGTGGGAGTCGTGGGACCGGCAGACCCTCTTCTTCTCCCTCACGGTCGACCCGGTGAACCCGGCGGCGGTGGCGCGCAAGAAGGAGGACCCGGAGCGGGTGGACATCTACGCGCTGAACCGCGCCGGCGACCTGAAACTGCTGGGCAAGGTGATGACCGGCCGCAAGAAAGGCCGCGCCACCATCACCAAGTTCGGCTGGTCTGTGGGCGCCAAGAACTTCGCCTACCTCAAGAAGCTCAAGGGCTTCGCCCGCGGTGGCAAGGAGCTGCAGATCTACGGCCGGTAGCCGCAGCCCCCGCAGCCGCAGCCGGATTGTGGTTCGCCCACGGTTTCGGACCTACAGTTCGATCCCCAACATCTTGAAGATCCCCGACGACTTGAGGAATACGAACCCCACGGCCAAGGGCACCAGGTATTTCACCAGGGTGAGCCAGAAGGGGTAGTAGCCGCCCCAGGGGGTCCCGCGCAGGAACTCCTTCTTGCGAAGGTCCCGGTCCATGAACCAGCCGGTGAACACGGCGATGAGCAGGCCGCCGAAGGGGAGCATCCAGTTGGCCGAGGCGTGATCCACCCAGTCGAAGAATGACCGGCCCGTGGCGCCGGCCAGGCCCTTGCCGAACAGCCCCGCGCCGCCGGAAAGGGCCGAGGGCACGCCGAACAGGAAGGTGATCAGGCCGGTGACCAGGGCCACCTTGCGCCGCCGCCAGCCGTACAGGTCGATGAACGACGAGGTGACCACCTCCAGCAGCGAGATGCTGGACGTCAGCGCTGCCAGCACCAGCAGCACGAAGAACACCAGGCAGAGCACCTGCCCGCCGGGCATCTGGGAGAACGCGATGGGGATCGACTTGAACACCAGCCCCGGCCCCGCCGCGGCGTGCAGCCCCGACGAGAAGATGATCGGGAACACCACCGTGCCCGACAGCAGGGCGATGGCCGTGTCCAGCAGCGCCACCCAGGCGCTGGTCTTGATGATCCCCGTCCCCTTGGACAGGTACGAGCCGTAGGTCAACATGGCCCCCATGCCGAGGGAGAGCGAGAAGAAGGCCTGCCCCATGGCCTCGAGCACCGACGAGGCCTTGAACTTGGCCAGGTTCGGCGCGAACACGAACCGCATGGCGTCGCCGAAGCCGGGCAGGGTGGCGGAGTAGATGCCGAGGCCCACGAGCATGACGAACAGCGCCGGCATCAGCACCTGGGCCGTGCGCTCGATCCCCTTCTGCACCCCGAAGTAGACGATGCTGATGGTCATGCACATGAACACCGCGTGGTAGGCCAGGTTGTGCGTGGGGCTGGTGTACAGCCCGTCGAAGATGGCGCTGATGGCTGCCGGCTTCAGCCCGGCGAACGCCCCCTGCAATGACAGCAGCACATAGTGCAGGGTCCACCCCGCCACCACGCAATAGTAGGAGAGGATGATGAACCCCGCGGCCACGCCCATCCACCCGGTGCCGACCCAGCCGCTGCCCTGGCGCGTGAGCGCGCGGAACGCGGCCACCGGCGAGGACTGGGTCGCGCGGCCGAGCATCACCTCGCTGACCATGATCGGCAGCCCCACCACCGCCACGCAGACCAGGTAGATCAACACGAACACGCCGCCGCCGTTCTCCCCGACGACGTAGGGGAACTTCCAGATGTTGCCCAGGCCCACCGCGCTGCCCGCGGCGGCCAGGATGAAGCCCATCCTCGAGCCCCAGTTACCTCGTTGTGGTTGCATTTATTGTCGCGTCCTTTCGCGCTCTAGCCGATGCCCGGGCAGTAGACGCTGCCGATGACCGCCCCGTTGTTCTTCTCGTTGCACTCGTTCGCCTTGCCCTTTCCCTTGCCGTCGTCGTCCACCACCACCCTCAGGCTGACGGTCTGCTTGGCGAACTGCTTGGGCGCCTTTAGCGAGAAGGTCACCTTCTCCGCCTGGCCCGGGTAGATCTGTGTCTTAGTCTTCACGGTCTGCAGCAGCCCCCACTGGCCCCCGGAGAGCTTGCCGTAGAGCGACACCGGGATGCCGGCCGCCACCCTGGCGGCGCCCTCGTTCTTGACCTGCGCGTCCACGGTGAGGTTGTTGGCGCACTTGGCCGTCCCCTTGCCCGGCACCAGGTCCGGCGCGTCGAACAGCCCGCCCGGCTGCACGTTCTGGCGGAAGTTGTTCAGGTACGGGTTGTCCCAGTTGCGCGGCTCCTTGATGGGGATGATCCCGTCCTCGCTCACGTTGGTGATGTGGTAGGTGTGCTGGTTCCAGATGCGCCGGGTCTTGACCCAGTTGAGCTTGGTGTCCGACAGCACCTTGATGCCGGTATGGGAGGCCGATCCGTCGGCGCAGGTCTTGAAGGCGTAGTTGTTGTTGGCCACCACGATCTCGGCGTGGCCGTCGTTGTCCACGTCCACGATGAGCGGGTACTCCACCAGGGTGCCGGAGGTGTTGCAGAACTTCTTGAGCACCACCCCGTCGGTGCCGCGGTAGATCCGCAGCTCGTGCTCGTCGCTGTAGACCACCTCCGCCTTGCCGTCGCCCTCGAAGTCGAAGACCGACGATCCGGTGACCCGCGAGGAGAGGTCCTTGGTTTTCTGGAACCACTTGGCCTTCCCGTCATGCTCGAAGATCACGTACCCCCAGCCGCCGGCCGCCGCGATCTCGGGCTTGCCGTCGCCGTCGAAGTCGGCCACCGTGGGCGGCCCGCCGCCGCAATAGTTGCACTTGTCGGAGCCGGTGGCCTTGCCCTGGTTGATGTCCACCGGCATCTTCTTCCAGGCAGGCTTTCCGTCGTGGTGATACGCCCGAAGGCCATGGTCCGATGAGGACGCGGTGATGATCTCCGGCTTGCCGTCGCCGTCCAGGTCGCTGATGGCCACGTACCCGTCAGGCCGCTTGCTATCGATCCAGTACAGCTTGCCGTCGTGGCGGTAGACGCGGTTGCCCCCCACCACCTCCATCTTGCCGTCCTCGTCGATGTCCGCCGCCGTGGTGTAGGTGCAGCCGCTGTTCTTCCACCAGGTCTTGCCCGTGGCGCCATGGATGGCCGCGTAGCAGGAGACCACCTCCACCTTGCCGTCGGCGTTCAGGTCCGCCAGGGAGGGGGAGTTGCACGGCACCGAGGTGTTCTTCCACTTGAAGGTCCCGTCATGCTCGAACGCGATGACGCCGCCGCCCATGACGCAGGCCACCATCTCGGGCTTCTGGTCGCCGTCGATGTCCCCCAGCGCCACCTGGGTGCCGGGGTGGGTGCGGTTGAGCTGCAGCTTCTTGGTGATCGCCAGGTGCTCCCCCTTGCCGTCGCCGCTGATGACGCGCATCACCCCGTCGGTGGTGTACGCGGAGCCCTTGTAGGTGTGGAAGACGATGTCCGGCACGTCGTTACGGTCGATCTTGCCGTCCTTGTTGTCGTCGGTGATGTTGGCCACCATGGGCGCCATCATCACCTGGTTGTACAGCGGCTGCTCCTTGCTGCCTTGCCACTCCCACTTCACCTTGGGCGAGAACACGCCCACCGGCGGCTTGTACTCGCACTTCTTGGCCCCCGGGATACAACGCCCGGTGGCCTTGTCGCAGAAATACCCCGCAGGACAGGGCCACAGCTCGCTGCACACCGGGCCCAGCTTGAGGCACTTGTTGTTGAGGCAGATGTGGGTGTTCAGGTAGCAGCACTTGCCCCCGCACGGCACGTAGCCCGGCGCGCAGTGCGGCACGCTGTCCGGCCGCGCGCCGTCCGGCTTGACCGGCGGGGCGTCCCACTTGATGGACGAACCATCGCTGCCGGCACCATCGCCGCCGCTCGCCCCGTCCAGGCACCCGCCGCCAGAGCATACGCCGAGGGTCGTTGTCTCGCAGCCGGTGGATGCCAGGAGCACCGGCACCAGGAGCGCCGCCAGCGAGGCCAGGGGCGCGGAGGTCAGTCGCGGTGGGAGCATGGCCGTAACTATAGCATTCTGGCGGTGCCAGCCAGCACCGACTATTCTGGGCTGAATCGCGGCTTTCTCTGCCGTTTCAAGGAGTGCGCTCGATGAACAATGTACTTGGGACTCGCTGCCTAGTGTGCGGAGATGAGCGCGGCTTCGGCCTGGAGGCCACGGTCTGCCCGCTGTGCCACGGCAACCTGGATCTGGTGTACGACTACCCCTCGATCTGCGACCGGATGAACCGCGAGGCGCTGGAGGGGAGGGGCCCGGAGAGCCTCTGGCGCTACGCCCCGCTGCTGCCCCTGTCGCCCGGGCTGGAGCCGCCCGCGCTGCAGCTGGGCTGGACGCCGCTGGTGCCCGCGTGGTGGCTGGGGCGCCGGCTCGGGGTGGGGAACCTGCTGATCAAGGACGAGGGCCGAAACCCGAGCGGCTCCCTCAAGGACCGGGCCAGCGCGGTGGTGCTCATGGGCGCCCTGGCCAGCGGCTCCCCCGCGGTGGTGGGCGCTTCCACCGGCAACGCCGGGTCTTCCATGGCCTGCCTGGCAGCCTCGGCCGCGCTGCCCTGCTTCATCCTGGTGCCCGCCGACGCGCCCCAGGCCAAGCTGGCCCAGCTGCTGGCCTTCGGCGCCCAGCTCATCCCGGTGAGCGGCACCTACGACCAGGCCTACGACCTGAGCCTGGAGCTGAGCCGCCGCACCGGCTGGTTCAGCCGCTCCACCGGCTTTTCGCCCCTGACCCGGGAGGGGAAGAAGACCTGCGCCCTGGAGATCTGGGAGCAGCTGGGCTACCAGGCGCCCGACTGGGTGTTCGTCTCGGTGGGCGACGGCAACATCATCAGCGGCCTGCACAAGGGGTTCCGCGACCTCAAGGCGCTGGGCCTCATCGCGGAGCTGCCGCGGCTGTGCGCGGTTCAGAGCGCTGGCAGCGCCGCCGTGGCCAACGCGGTGGCCGCGATGAAGGACAGCGGCACCGACGACGCGACGACCATCCGGATCGAGGCGGTGCAGGCGGACACCTGCGCGGACAGCATCTCGGTGGATCTGCCCCGCGACGGGGTGGCGGCAGTGCGCGCGGTGTTGGAGTCGGGCGGCGCGGCCCTCACCGTCCAGGACGAGCAGATCCTGGCCTGCATCCCGCTGGTGGGATCCTCCACCGGCGTGTTCGGGGAGCCCGCGGGCGTGGCGCCCGTGGCGGGCCTGATGGCCGCGCGGGAGCAGGGGCTGGTGGGGGAAGACGACACCGTGGTCTGCGTGGTGACGGGCAGCGGGCTGAAGGACGTGCAGGGGGTGCTGCGCGCGGTGTCTCTGCCCGAGCCGGTCCCGCCGGTTATGGAGTCCCTGCTCGACCGGCTCGGGATAGACGGCTGAGCGCGTGAGGTTGCCCGGCGCCACGGAGTGGCCCCGCGCCCTGGGCTGCTTGTTGGTGGGGCTGTGGTTCCTCAGGCGTCAGCCGGCGCCACCCCCATCGGCAGCCCCGCGCGCGCGCCGGCGCTGGGTGCCGCTGGCGGTCGCGGTCGCGGTGGTGGCGTGCCTCGCCGCCTGGCTCGTCGTGGCGCCCAGCAACCTGCGCCGCTCGGTGCATCTGTGGGACACCTACCACTATTACCTGGGCGCCAAGTACTTCCCGGAGCTCGGCCATGAGGGCCTCTACGACTGCACCCTCGCCGCCGATCTCGAGGCAGGGCAGGGGGGCGACCTCGACCGGCGATACATCCGGGACCTGTCCACCAACCGGGCCGAGCCGGCGCGCCGGGCGCTGCCCCGCGCCGAGCGATGCAGGCAGCGCTTCACGCCGCAGCGATGGGCCCTGTTCGCCGGCGACGTGGCGCTGTTCCGCCGCCATATCCCTGGCGCGGGCTGGCACAACCTGCAGTACGACCACGGCTTCAACGCATCGCCGGTGTGGATCGCGGCTGCCCGCGTGCTGCTGCCCTCGGCGCCGGGCACCGCCCTGCAGCTGAGCCTGCTCGCGTCTCTCGACTTCCTGATCCTCGGCGCGCTCTGGCTGGTGGTGATCCGCTGCCTCGGCTGGCGGGCGGCGGCCGCCGCCGGCTGCTACTGGGCGTGCAACTTCCCCGGCCGCCCCTACTGGACCGGCGGGGCGTTCGTGCGGCAGCCCTGGCTGCTCTGCTCCGTCGGCGGCCTCTGCCTGCTGCACCAGGGCCACGCCCTGAGCGCCGGGGCCGCCCTGGGAGCTGCGGGCGCCCTGCGCGCCTTCCCGCTCGTGCTGCTGGTGGGGCCGAGCATGAACATGGTTCGTCACATGGCCCTGCGCCGGTGGGAGGCGCCGGCGAGGCAGGGCGCGCGCCTGCTGGCCGGGGCCGCGCTCTCGGCGGCGCTGCTCGTGGGCGCATCGCTGCTCACCCCAGCCGGGCCTGGCGCCTGGTCCGGCTGGGCGCACAAGATCCAGCTGCACGCCGCCACCCCGACGACCAACACCATGGGCCTGCGCACGGTCATCGCCTACAGCCCGCGCACCCGCATGGTGCGCATGGCCGCGCCGGGCCGGCCAGACCCGCTGGGTCCGTGGCGCGCGGCGCGCCAGCAGACTTACCAGAAGCGCCGACCGCTGCTCTGGCTGCTGACCGGGCTGTTCATCGTGCTGCTGGCGCGGGGGGTCCGGGGGCGACCTGCCTGGGAGGCGGCGACCCTGAGCATCGGGCTGCTGCCCGTGGCCTTCAGCTCGTCCTGCTACTACCACTCCCTGCTGCTGGGATACGGGTTGCTGGCGCCCCATGCCCCCCTGGTCGCCGGCGGGCTGAACCTGCACGCCGCGGTGGGCTGGCTGGCGCCGTGGCTGCTGCGCTACATGGACGATCAGTACGCCGGCCTGTCCGCGCTGAGCGTCCTGTACGTGACCGGCGTGACGGCCTGGGCCGCGCTGAGACGGGGGCGGAGCCAGGGAGACCCTTCCTGAGCTGGCGCTCCGTCGGTTACCATGGTTGACCATGGTCCCTGACAACAGGCTCATCGCCCTGGCGGTGATCTCCTTCCTGCTGGCCAGCGCGCCCCTGCCGGGCGCCGCCCGGGGGAAGAAGCGCAAGCGCCGCGCTGCGCCCGCGCGAACCGAGGCTGCCCCGGACCGCCTGGCCGCCACGGTTCAGCAGCTCAAGCGCATCTCCAAGCCACGGGAGCTGTGGCAGGCCGTGGCCGCCCTGGCCGGCACCAGCGAGAAGCTCCACGACTTCACGGACGACAGCGGCGAGGGAACGCTGGTGGCGCCCAGGCACCTGCGCCGCGCCGAGCTGCGGCGGGCCAACCTGGACCGGGACCGCGGCAAGGAGTCGGTCACCTTGCTGGAGTTCCATCAGCCCACCAAGCGACCGGACAGCCCGATGCTCTACATCGTCCTCGTCCACGACGACCCCAGGTCCGGCGCGGAGCTGCTCGAGCGGTATTTCTACCGGCACACCCACTGCACCCACGCCGAGACCAGCGGCCTCGCGCTGCGCTTCAAGCGCGCCCGGCGGCGGCGCAAGGAGCTGCGCCTGGTGCACTCGGTCATCGTTGACTGCGGGGTGACCGTGGGGGGCCACGAGCGAGTGGACCGCCTGATCCGTCGACGGGAGAAGCTCAAGCTGAAGCGCGGAAAGGTGGTCAAACGCTGGGAGATCAACCGCGCCCTCTTGGCCGAATGAGCCCCCCCGTCAGGGCGCGCCGTAGCGCTCCCGGATGGTCCCGCGCAGCACCTTGCCCACCGGGCTGAGGGGCAGCGCCTCGACGAAGACCACCTCCCGCGGGGCCTTGTAGCCGGCCAGCCGCTCCTTGACAAACGCGATGAGCTCGGCCGCCTCGGCGGACATGCCCTCCCTGGGCTGCACAACCGCCCGGATGCGCTGGCCCCACTCCGGATCCTCCACGCCGATGACGCAGGCCGCCTCCACCGCAGGGTGCTCCTGCAGCGCCTCCTCCACCTCCAGCGGGAAGACCTTCTCTCCGCCGGTGTTGATGCACTCCCGCTTGCGGTCCACCACGCGGATCTCGCCGTCCTCGTCGAGGTAGCCCAGGTCGCCGCTGCGGAACCAGCCGTCCGACATGGCCTCGGAGGTGCCGCCCTCGTCCTGGTAGTAGCCCTGCATCATGGTGTCAGACCGGTACAGGATCTCGCCCACCTCGCCGGGGGGCAGCGCGTTGCCCGCCTCGTCCTGCACGCGCACCTGCACGATGGGCGCGCCCACCGAGCGCTCCTTGAGCGTCTCCGGCCCGGCGTCCATGCGGAAGGCGGTGACCGGGGTCATCTCGGTCTGGCCGAACATGTCCATGATCAGCGCCCCCGGGAAGCCGTCGAAGATGCGCCGCTTCAGGTCCACGGGGCAGACGCCGGCGCCGCTGATGCAGACTCGCACCGACGACAGATCACGCCCGCGCGCGTCAGGGTGGCGCACCAGCTTCTTCCAGCCGGTGGGCACGTTGGCCATGAGGAACGGCCGCTCCCGCTCGATCTCCGCCAGCACCAGGGCTGGATCGAAGCGCTCCGCCGGGGGCAGGATGAACCGCAGGTTGCCGGTCATGGCGCCCATCATCAGCAGCATGTACGACGCGCTGTGGAAGAAGGGCAGCGACGGCACCATGTACCCCATCGGCTCGGACTTGAGCATCCTGGACAGCCGGGGGTCTGACAGGAAGCGACGCAGCCCCGCCCGCAGGCTGCCCACCGCGCCGGGGCGGCTGGCCAGCCATCGCGCCGGGCCGCTCTGGATCAGCGGCGCCATGACGCCCATGAACGGAAGCTTCAGCGGCGAAACCTCCGCCAGGCGCGCCAGGCGATCAGCGCTCATGTCGAGCTGCACCCCCCGGGTCAACATGCCGGCCAGCATGTTGGCGAACATCTCCACGTGGGCGCCGTAGGAGAGCATCACCCCCTTTGGGAAGCCGGTGGTGCCGCCGGTGTAGATGATGGCCGCCGTGTCCTCCGGGGCGGTGGCCACGCCGGGGTCGTCCGGCTGCTCCGACTCCAGCAGCTCGTCATAGTGCAGCGCGTCCGCCAGGTCGCCAGGCCCGCGGCGCATGAAGGTCCGCCCGTCCCTGGCCGCGCCATCCTCGGCGGCCTGCTCCACGGCCGCGCCCGACAAGCCGTCGTAGATCACCACCCGCGCCTCGCTGTGGGACAGCTGCCGTTTCACCTCTGCCGCGGTGAAGCGGTAGTTCAGCGGCACCGGGATCCCGCCGGCGATCTGCACGGCATAGTTGGTCTCCACGAAGCCCGGATCGTTGTGGAACATGAAGGTGACCCGGTCGCCAGGTTCCACCCCCAGGCGCACCAGCGCGTTGGCCAGCCGGAGCGACCGCTGGGCCAGCTCGCCCCAGGTGACCCGGCGCTCGCCGAAGGTCACCGCCTCCTTGTCAGGGCACCGGGTGGCGCTGGCCCGCAGGTAGGCGGCCATGATGTTGGGTGAAATGGGGGCCATCGGGTTACCTCCCCTTTTTTTTCTTCGCTCGCCAGCCGCAGCGGGCCAGGCTGTTGCGCGCCGCCTGCATCACCTTGGCCGGCGCGTCCTTGGTCGTCTGCTCCAGGGTCTTGCGCGTGGACGGGTGGCACACCTTGCCCAGGGCCAGGGCGGCAGCCAGGCGCACGGTGGGGATCGGCTCCAGGGCGAGGGCATCCGCCAGGGCAGCGGCGGCCTGCTCGCCGCCGAGGTTGGCCAGCGCCCCGGCCGCTGCCACGGCCACCTGCTCGTCGGACTCGTAGCGAGCCGCCCCGCGACGCAGGCGGTCCATCAGCGAGACCAGCGCCGCCGCGTGGGCAAGGGCCAGCTTGCGGTCCAGCAACGAAAGCGCGGTGGTCCTCATGGCCACCCTCCAGCGTCGGTCACCCGCCATGGCGAGCATGAACGGGCCCAGGCCGCGCGGGCGGCACCGGACCAGGCTCTCCAGGGCGCGGCGGTCCACGGCGTAGGACCGGGGGCCGTGGCGCACGGTCTCGTGCAGCGCCTTGACCCCTCTCTTCGTGCAGTGCGCACCCAGGGCGTCGGCCAGAGCGCCGAGCACGATGCCCCACCGCTCGCCGGTCACTGCTGCAGCCAGCGCCGCCTCGCCCGCCGCGTCCAGGGGCCGCGGCTTCAGGTTCAGGGCGGCCGCGGCGCGCACCCGCGGGTGCGCATCCTTGAGCGTGGAGAGCAGGGCGGCGGTGGCGCGCGGGGACGAGGCGCGACGCAGCCAGTGCACTGCCTGCAGGCGCAGCATGGCGTCCTCCAGGTTCAGGGCGGCCAGCAGCAGGTCGAGTTGCCCCTCGGCGTCCACGCGCCCCAGGGCGGCGAGCAGCCGGTAGCGCACCTCGAACTGCTGCTCGCCGGTCCACATGGCGGCCAGGCCGGCGGACAGCTCCGCGCGCACTGACGCGCCTCCCTGGATCAAGCCCGCTGCCAGCACCAGGTCGGCGCGCCGGCTCGTCCCGGTCGCCTCCCGGGCGGCCGCCAGCACCGCCCGCGCGTCGTCGGCTTGCCGGAGCAACATCAGGCCCTGGACCACCGCCTGGCGCGCGGCCAGCTCGCCGCTGCCCGCCAGCTCGATCAGGGTTGTCCGCGCGCGCGCGCCCCCCAGCTTGCCCAGCAGCAGGGCAACCTGCGCCACCAGCTCCGAGGCGGCCCCCGTGGCGGCGAGCAGCGGGATCACCGCCCGCACCGTGTCCTCGCCGCCGCGCTCCAGCGCGTCCAGGGCGAGCCGGCGGCCGGCGGCCGAGAGCCGGGGCAGCAATGACGCAAGCGGCGCCAGGGCCGCTGGTGAGGTGGAGGCTATGAGCGCGGCGGCCAGCCGCTCGCGCAGCGCGGCGTCAGCGTCGGGCAGGGCGGCGGTGACCAGCTTCACCCCGGCGCCGCCCATGCGGGCCAGGGCGGCGGTGGCTGCCCGCCGCCGCCGGTCGTCAGCGGCCGCGAGGTCAGCCAGCAGGCGCGCTCCGCCCTTGCCGAACTCCACCTCGGTGAACAGCGCGATCTCGGCGATGGCCGTGCGCCCGCCGCTGCCGCCGCGGGCATCGCTGCCGGGGTACACCTCGTCCAGGACCAGGGCCGCGCAGCGCGTCGGCGTCGGCCGGGGCAGCATGACCCAGTACGGCTCCCTCATGTCCCCCGCATCTTTCAGCGGGTCCCCGGGGAAGACCACCCGGTAGCGGACATCCCCCGACAGCACCAGCACCGCGCTCCGCAGCCGGTTGGCTCGCCGGAAGCTCTTCCGGTCCTTCACATCGCCGGGGATGATGCGCACCGCCTTTAGCCCGTAGAGCGAGTCCTGCGCCCTGGCGATGAGGACCTCGCCCCTGCCATCGCCCCCCAGGGCCTCGGACCACGCGGTGGACGCATCGCCGTCTCCGGCGCGTGAAGGCGGCGCGAGCCCCGTGGCGGCACCGCCGTCGCCCGCGTGGGTGGAGGCGAAGACGAGCCGGAAGCTGTTCATCGGGGCGTCGGGCGTGGCCCCCGGGGCTCGCCGCCGCGCGTGGATCACCGGCATGTCTTTGCCGAGGCGTGGCCGCGCCGACACCGGCCGAAACTTGCCCTGCTTGAAGTCGTAGCGGCGAGGGAACAGGTAGAGCCGCTGCCCGTCGCACCCCACCGCCGCGTCGAGGCCCTCGTACAGGATGACCCCGGCCTTGCTCACCGAGAGGTGCTGGCTCCACTCGCCGTCTCTGCCCTGGGGACCGGTGGCGCCGGCGAAGACCGGCTTCTGGCCCGGCGCGGCCGACACGAGCAACTCGGCGGAGCGTGCCCCTGCGCCGCGCACCACCACATGGATCAGCCCCCTGCCGCCTGACTGCCTGAGCGTGGCGCTGACCTTCCACGGCCGCGGGGGCGGCGGGACGCGCCCCAACAGCTGCCCCCCACGCAGGACCTTGCCGTCGGCCTCGACCTTTACCCCGAGGTTCGGCGACGCCGTGGTCCGGCCAAAGGCGGGCAGGGCCGCGAGGGTCAGCAACAAATAAAGGAACCAGCGCATGACCATAGATACTACCGATCCCGCGCAAAATTGCCCGCCCCGATGCGCGGCGGTACCGTTGAGGCATGCAGGACCTGGTGGACGACTTCCTCGACAGCATCCAGCACGAGCGCCGCGGCTCGCTCCACACGGTGCGTGCCTACGGCCGCGACCTGGAGCAGGTGCTCACCTTCGCCCGGTCCAGGCTGGGCCGGGAGCCGGAGGTCGCCGACCTGGATCCGGATCTGGCCCGCGGGTTCATCGCCGCCCGCTTCGGCGACAACAGCCCCACCACCATCGCCCGCAAGCTGAGCGCCCTGCGCAGCTTCGGCGACTTCCTGGTGCGCCGGGGCCTGCGCGAGGACAACCCGATCAAGCTGGTGGCCATGCCCAAGCGCCCGCAGCCTCTGCCGCGGTTCCTCAGCGTGGACGAGGCCTTCGCCCTGGTGCAGGCCCCTGACGAGAGCACGCCGGCCGGACTCCGGGACCGGGCCATCCTGGAGCTGCTCTACGCCTCGGGGTTGCGTGTCTCGGAGCTCTGCGCCCTCGACCAGGCAGACCTGGAGTTGTCCCAGGGCACCCTGCGCGTGCGCCACGGCAAGGGGGACAGGGAGCGCATCGTGCCTGTGGGATCCCGGGCCGTCGAGGCGGTGGAGGCCTACCTCGAGGTGCGCCCCGCCATGAAGAACCCCCGCACGGACGCACAGGATCCCGCGGCGCTGTTCCTCAACCTGCGCGGGGGCAGGCTCACCACCCGCTCGGTGGCCCGCATCGTGGACCGCTACTGCACAGAGGCGGGCACCCGCGCGCCGGCCTCGCCCCACGCCCTGCGCCACAGCTGCGCGACCCACCTGCTCGACGGCGGCGCCGATCTGCGCGCGATCCAGGAGGTGCTGGGCCACGCCAGCCTGAGCACCACCCAGCGGTACACGCACGTGAGCATCGATCACCTGATGAAGGTGTACGACGAGGCGCACCCGCACGCGCGCGACGCGCGCGAAACAAAAAACAAGGAACAAAAAATGGAGAATAAAAAATGAGCTAGCCATGCTCCCGGCCAATTCATTTTGAATTTCTTGTTTTTTGTTCCTAATTTTTTGTTCAGGCCTTTTTGTTTGGGTTGACCAACCACACTCCGTCCTTACCTTGGTCCCTCCAATAACCCACGAGGGATCCATGGGTACATCACATAGAAACTACGAAGTTCGCTCCACCACCATCCTCGCGTTGCGGCACAAGGGCCGCGTGGTGCTGGCCGGCGACGGGCAGGTGACGCTGAACCAGACGGTGGTCAAGGCGTCTGCCCAGAAGGTGCGCCGCATGGCGGGGGGCAAGGTGCTGGCCGGGTTCGCCGGCTCCGCCGCCGACGGCATGACCCTGTTCGATCGCTTCGAGGGCAAGCTCAAGGAGTACGGCGGCAACTTCACCCGCGCCGCCGTCGAGCTGGCCAAGGACTGGCGCATGGACAAGCTGCTGCGCCGGCTGGAGGCGCTGCTGGTGGTGGCCGATGAGGAGAGCATCCTGCTGCTGTCGGGCACCGGCGACGTCATCGAGCCCGACGAGGGGGTGGTGGGCATCGGCTCGGGCGGCCCCTACGCCCTGGCCGCGGCCCGCGCGCTGATGCGACACACCGACATGACCGCGCCCGACATCGCCCGCGAGGCGCTGCTCACGGCCGCGGACATCTGCGTTTACACCAACGGAAACCTGACCATCGAGGAGCTGGGCCAATGACCATCACCGACCAGGACGAGCTGGGAAAGCAGCTCACCCCCCGGGCCATCGTCACCGCCCTCGACCGGTTCATCATCGGCCAGAACGAGGCCAAACGCGCCGTCTCCATCGCCCTGCGAAACCGCTGGCGCCGGCAGCGGGTGGAGGAGGGCCTGCGCGACGAGATCGTGCCCAAGAACATCATCATGATGGGCCCCACCGGCGTGGGGAAGACCGAGATCGCCCGGCGCCTGGCGCGCCTGGCCCAGGCGCCCTTCATCAAGGTGGAGGCGTCCAAGTTCACCGAGGTGGGCTATGTCGGCCGGGACGTCGAGTCGATGATCCGAGACCTGACCGAGATCGGGGTCAACCTGGTCAAGTCCGAGGAGCGGGAGTTCGTCAAGGTGCAGGCGCGGGTCAACGCCGAGGAGGCGCTGCTCGACCTGCTGCTGCCGCCCCCGCCCGAGTCGCCCCACGGCTTCGACGAGCGGGACGACGGCGGCATCGCCCAGTCGACCCATGAAGCCACCCGAGAGAAGCTGCGGCAGAAACTCCGCGACGGCGAGCTGGACGACCGCGAGGTGGAGCTCGAGACCTCGGACAAGACCTTGCCGGTGTTCGAGAACTTCAGCCAGGCCGGCATGGAGGAGATGGTGGTCAACATCTCGGACATGTTCGGCAACGCCTTCCCCAAGCGAACCCGGACGCGGCGGGTCAAGGTGCCGGAGGCGCTGGAGCTCATTGAGGAGGAGGAGGCCAGCAAGCTCATCGACGCCGACGGCGTGATCCGCGAGGCGGTCCTGCGGGTGGAGAACTCGGGCATCATCTTCATCGACGAAATCGACAAGGTCTCCAGCCGGGAGGGGACCGGAGGCGGCGGCCCGGACGTGAGCCGCGAGGGCGTCCAGCGCGACCTGCTGCCGGTGATCGAGGGCTCCACCGTGACCACCAAGTATGGCCCGGTGCATACCGACCATATCCTGTTTATCGCCGCGGGCGCGTTCCACGTCACCAAGCCGTCTGACCTGATCCCGGAGCTGCAGGGCCGCTTCCCGATCCGGGTGGAGCTCCAGGCCCTGACCAAGGGCGACTTCATCCGCATCCTCACCGAGCCGGAGAACGCCATCTGCAAGCAATACACCGCGCTGATGTCCACCGAGGGCATCGACGTGGAGTTCGCCGACGAGGCGGTGGGGGAGATCGCCCGCATCGCCGCGGACGTCAACGAGCGCATGGAGAACATCGGCGCGCGGCGGCTGCACACGGTAATGGAGAAGCTGCTGGAGGAGCTCTCCTTCGAGGCGCCCGAGATCGGTCCTCAGACCATCACCGTCACCGCCAACTATGTCCAGGAGCGCCTGGGCGACATCCTGGAGCACGAGGACCTCTCCCGCTACATCCTGTAGCGCAGCAGCGTGGACGTAGGCGTAGCCCCAGGCGACCACCGCCCCCCACTCCCACTACATCCATCACAAGAAAAACAAGCAGATAGCTTCTTGCTCTCCCGGACATCGCTCGGATAGGATAGGTCATTCATCTGGGCATGTGCTCGTTTCCACCCCGGGAGGGAAATACCAGGAATGGCTGCCGCGGGAACCAGCGATCCGACCAGCAAGCCCGACGCCCTGGTCCGGGTCGCACCTGACGCTGACTTCTCCGCATCCGAGATCACGGTGCAGGAGGGGTTCGTGCTCTCCCGCGTGGATGGCAAGTCTTCGGTCAAGACGCTCTGCCTGCTCTCCGGCATGGGTGAGGACGCCACCCGCGAGCTGTTGCTCAGCCTCTGGAAGAAGGGCCTCATCGTGGTGGGAAACCGAAAGGCGGTGGTGCCGGGGAGCGCCCTGTCGTCGAACCAGGAGCCGTCTTCGCCGCCAGAGACACCGTCCCAGGCGGAGTCCAGCGACGTGATTGACGCAATCCTCAAGCGCCACGAGGAGGACCCACCGTTCGAGGCCGAGATCGCCTCGGAAGAGGTGGACATCCCGGTCAAGGCGCGCCGCCGGATCCGCGTGCTGCACAAGATCCTGGACGACGTGGACCTTTACCAGCTCCTCGGGCTCGAGCCCACGTCGGATCTGAAAGAGATCCGACGGGCCTACTTCCGCCGCAGCAAGGAGTTTCACCCGGATCGCTACTTCAACCGCGAGACCGGCGCCTACCTGGATCTGCTCAAGGAGATATTCAAGCGAATCAGCGGCGCCTACAGGATCCTGGAGAATGACGAACACCGGGCCAGGTACCTGATGCGCGTGGCCCAGGCCCAGCAGAACATGCCGATCCTGTGGCCTCAGAAACATAATACTCCCCACGGAAAGGAGTCAGGCCCCTGGAAGCCCAAGCGGGGCAGGGGCGTTGAGGAGCGCAAGTCCAGCGCGGACATGGACCAGTCCACCGACGGCAGCACCTACACCTTCGTGCGCAGATCCAGGGGCACCCGAGAGAAGACCACCTCCTCGGACAAGGGCTCCGCCGATCAGGACGATAAAAAGGATCAAGCCCCGGCGAGCGAAACGACGACGCCGGAGCAGAGCCCGGAAGCAGGGCCGCGGATGATCACGCTGGATGACCCGCAGCCCGTGATGGAGACCGAGCAGGAGGACCCGGGGCAGACGCCCGCTGATGAGACCTTCAACCCAGAGGAAAACTCCAGCCGGGTCACCCTCGATGTGGGGCGGGACACCGCACGGGTCAACCTGGGGAAGCTCGTCCAGCCCCGCATGGCCTATGAGCGTGGCCTCCAGTTGATGGAGGAGGGCGACATGCGCGGGGCGCTCGCCAGCTTCCGGGTTGCCATCTCCTTCAGCCCGGAGAACGCCGAGTACCGCAAGACGTACACCGAAGCCGTGGCGCACACCCGGGACAACTCCGCGGGTGCGTACTTCCAGCGCGGGCAGCAGGAGCACGCCGCAGGCCACCTGGAGGTGGCGTACGGCCTGATCTGCAAGGCCGCGAGCCTGGATCCCAGAGTTCAATACTTGCTCAAGGCAGCCCAGATCGGACACCAGATGGGCGATTTGCTGGCTGCGCAGGTTTATGCTAAAAGGGCAGTAGAAAAGCAACCTTATTCGACTGATGGTCACCTGATGATGGCGAAAATTTTGCTTGCATCGGGCCGAGTAGAGGAAGCTCAACAGGAGCTGGAACTGGTACTCGAGACAGCCCCTGGCAACGCTGAAGCACGGGACCTGTTGGAACAACTGACTGGCGGAAAGCCGAAGGCCAGATAAGGAACGGACATCCCCATGGAGAAGGTAATCGGAATCGATCTCGGCACAACCAACTCGTGCGTGGCCGTGGTCGAGGATGGAAACCCGGTTGTCATCGCGAACCGCGGTGGCTACAAGACGACCCCTTCGATGGTAGCTTTCGCCGAGAATGGACGGCGGCTCGTGGGCTACATCGCCAAGCGCCAGGCCATCACCAACGCGGAGAACACCGTCTTCGCTGCAAAGCGGCTCATCGGGCGCAAGTGGGACTCGCAGATCGTGCAATCGGCCATCGAGACCCTCCCGTACAAGCTCGTGGAAGGGCCGCACAATGACGTGCGCATCGAGCTGCGGGACAAGGCCTACTCCCTCTCGGAGCTCTCCAGCTTCATCCTGCAGGAGATGAAGCTCATCGCCGAGGAGTACCTCGGTGAGGAGGTCGCCAAGGCGGTCGTCACCGTCCCCGCGTACTTCAACGACAACCAGCGGCAGGCCACCAAGGACGCCGGCACCATCGGCGGGCTCGACGTGATCCGCATCATCAACGAGCCCACTGCGGCTGCGCTGGCGTACGGCTTCGGCAAGGATATCGAGCGCAAGGTCGCCATCTACGACCTGGGCGGCGGCACCTTCGACATCTCCATCCTGGAGATCGGCAACGGCGTGTTCGAGGTTATCAGCACCGCCGGCGACACCTACCTGGGCGGCGAGGACTTCGACCGTCGCATCATCGACTGGCTGGTGTTCGGCTTCGCCAAGGAGCACAAGGTCAACCTGCGCGAGGACCGCATGGCGCTCCAGCGGCTGCGGGACGTGGCCGAGAAGGCCAAGTGCGAGCTCTCGGCAGTGAAGGAGACCGAGATCAACCTGCCGTTCATCTACACCACCGCCGACAACGAGACCCTCCACCTGCAGTGCACCTTCACGCGGGAGAAGCTGGAGGAGCTCACCATGGACCTGGTGGAGCGCACCGTCTCCATCTGCGAGCGCACCCTGAAGGAAGCCGAGATCGACCGGTCCGAGCTGGACGAGGTGATCCTCGTGGGCGGCCAGACGCGCATGCCCAAGGTGCAGGAGATCGTGGCGGAGTTCTTCGGCCTGGAGCCGTGCAAGAGCGTGCACCCCGACGAGGTCGTTGCCCTGGGCGCCTCAATTCAGGGCGTGGCCTTGCTGGACGACGACAGCGACATGCTGCTGCTGGACGTCACCCCGCACTCCCTCGGGATCATGATCGTGGGCGGCTACTTCCACACGCTCATCGAGAAGAACACCACGGTGCCGGCCACCAGCACGCACACCTTCACCACCATCAAGGACAACCAGACCTCGGTGAAGATCCTGGTGCTCCAGGGCGAGAGCGAGCTGGCAGAGAAGAACGAGCTGCTGGGCGAGTTCATCCTCACCGGCCTGCGCCGCGCCCCCATGGGCGAGGTGGAGGTGGAGGTCACCTTCGACATCAGCGCCGACGGCATCGTCTCGGTCTCCGCCAAGGACGTGGAGACCGGCGCTCGCCAGAGCATCACCGTCACCGCCACCTCCGGCCTCACCGAGGAGGAGATCCGGCAGATGGCGGAGGAGAACAAGGAGTTCCTGGTGGAGGCGCGCGAGAGCGAGGACCTCACCCGAGAGAAGCAGCAGCTCGAAAAGATCATCGGCCAGGTGACCAAGCTGTTCCCGAAGGTGGAGAAGGCCATCAGCGGCAGCAAGTTCGGCCAGGACGCGCTGAAGAAGGCCGAGGGCATGATGGAGCAGGCCAAGGAGGCGCTCCGCTCGAGCGACCTGAAGGAGGTCCAGGAGATCAAGGAGTCGATCACCCGCACGCTCAACATGTTCAAGGGAGTCGTCTCCAAGGCTGGCGAGGAGTAAGGGCGAGGGCGATTGATGTCCGATCCGAGACAACAGGCCGACGCCCTCGTGGAAGAGGGGCTGAAACTCTACAAGGCAGGGCGCCTGGATGATGCCCTGGCCAGGTGGGAGGCCGCGCTCGATCTCGTTGACGACCACAAGCAGGCGCTCGAGTACTACGGCTACGTCGAGCGGAACCGTGACGCGCTGGAGGAGAGCTTCAACCAGGCCGCGGCGAGCGCGGATGACTCCCTGGACGTCACCGCTGGCGCGACAGATGACGCTGATGTGGAGTGGGAGCGAGACCGGGCCTCTTTTGCGGGGGGGCAGCTGACACCCGCCGCCGACGGCCACACCCTGGATCCCCCCTCGGTCGCGGGCGATCCGGCGCAGCTCGAACCCCTCGGCGAGGACGACGAGACGCCGATCATGACTCCCATCCGCGAGGAGAAGACGAGTCGAATCGGCCGAGAGCTGCTCGAGATCCACCTGGGAGAGAGCCGCGAAGGTCTCGAATTGAGCAGCAGCTTTGAATCGCAGGAGCAAACTCCGCAGGTCGCTGGGCTACCCAACATCCTGCTGGAGGAAGCCGCAGAGGACAGCGGCGAGCAATCCGGAGTGTCGGTGAGCGGTGATAACAGCTTCGGGGACACAGGCGGCGAGATGACAGCTGGCGACAACGACTTGAGCGACTCTTCGGAAGAAGAACTGATCCTCCTGAGCGATGGGGACGACGAAGACCTCGAGGAGGAGGGGGCCGAGTTCACCTGGGAGGAGGAACCCTCCAAGGGTCCGGTGGACGATGACTCCGATCCGGGGCTGCAGATCGATCTATCCCCCGGCACCGGGGGCAGCAGCGACAACCTGGAGCTCGAGGACGATCCGAGCTTCAAGGAGGGCGCGGGCTACCAGGAAGTGCTGTTGGCGGGTGAGGGTGAGGAGGAGGAGGAGGAGGAGGAGGTGCAGGCTGCCGGCTCTTCTCCCGATATCCCGGAGCTGCCGAACATCCCCGTCTCGGCCCCCTTTGACGACATGGATGAGGGTTCGGGGGACAGCAACTGGGTCGAAGAGGAGCTGGAGCGGGTGGGTACCGGCGACGTCATGGACGAGCTGGACTCACCGAGCAGCGGCGACCACGCCAGCTACGACCTGCCCATGGACTCGCTGGAGGTGCTCTCGGGGCAAGAAGCCGAGGGCCCCATCGATGAAATCCAGGGGCTGCTGGAGGAAGGCAAGCTCGAGGACGCGCTCGGGGCTTGCAATCAGATCCTGGTGGACCTGCCCGGCGACAAGGCTGCCCAGGAGATGCTGGACAGGATCAAGGGCCAGCTGCAGGAGGTCTACACCCAGCGCATCGGCGACCTCGAGGAGGTCCCCACGGTCCTGGTGCCGCGCCATGAGATCGTCTGGCAGAACCTGGATCACCGCACGGGCTTCCTGCTCTCCCGCATCGACGGGTTCCTCTCCTACCAGGACATCATCGATGTCAGCGGCATGCCCATGTTCGAGGCTTGCCGGATCCTCGTCGGGCTGATGGACGAGGAGATCATCGGGGCAGGCTAGGATCCTTTAGCCTGTCCGCCAGCCTGCGCCGGAGCTCGGCCGGGCCGAGCTTCTCCTTCACTGAAAAGAGCATCGGCGGTCGGCGCAGCCCGAGCTGTTTTCCCGCTTTCATGGCGGCGCCCATGCGCTTGCTTCGGGGCACCTTGTCCGCCTTGGTGAGCACGGGCAAGGTGACGACCCCGACCTCCTGCATCCACGCCAACAGGTCTGCCTCCTCCTGCTGCACGCCCCGCCTGATATCCATCAACACCAGCATGAGCCGCAGCGCGTCGCGCGTCTCGAGGTAGTCGTTGATCAGGTGGGACCAGGCCTCCTGCTCGGTTCGGGAGGCCCGGGCGTAGCCGAACCCTGGCAGGTCGACCAGGTGAAATGGCGGCCCGCCGTAGCCGGAGAGGGCGAAGAAGATGATCTGCCGGGTGCGCCCCGGGGTGGAGGAGGTGCGGGCCAACTTGCGGTGACCGGTCAGCGCGTTGATCAGCGATGACTTGCCGCAGTTGGAGCGCCCCGCGACTGCCACCTCTGGCAGGGTCGCGGCGGGGATATTGCTGGCAGCGGTGCAGGCGGCGATGAAGCGGGCGTCCATTTGAGTGCCGATCGGTTATGGAGGTTAAGTGCCGTTAGTCGACAGTCGACAGTCGACAGTCGACAGTTATTGGTTAACATCGGGGCCCATGGGCGGGCAATCCATAGATCAGGAGGCGAGGGCCTTACTGGTGGGGCTCACTGGCGGCATCGCGGCAGGCAAGAGCGCGGTGGCCGCGATGTTCGTGGAGCTGGGCGCGGCGCACCTGGACGCGGATCAGCTGGCCCGGCAGGTGGTGGCCAATGACGCGGCGCTGCTCGATCAGCTGGTGGGCGCGTTCGGACCGGAGATCCTCGACGGTGAGGGGCGCCTGGACCGCAAGGCGCTGGGGCGCATCGTGTTCTCGGACCCCGCGCAGCGCAGGCAGCTGGAGGCGCTGACGCACCCGCCCATCGTGGCGGCGGCCCGACGCGAGCTGGAGGCGCTGGCGGCCCGCGCGCCGGGGCGCCCGGTGATCTACGAGGCGGCCCTGCTGGTGGAGGCGGGGCGCGCGGAGGAGATGGATCGGCTGGTGGTCGTGGTCGCGGATGATGCGGTGCGCCTGGAGCGGCTCATGGCGCGCTCGGGGCTCACGGAGCAGGAGGCGCGGCAACGGTTCGCCTCCCAGCTCCCCCAGGGCGAAAAGGCCGCCGTCGCTGACCACGTGATCGACAACTCGGGTACACTGGACCAGACTCGGCAGCAAGTTCTGGCGTCGTGGCGCGCCCTCACCGGCGCGTCAGATGGCCACGAACCGTGAAGGGAGATTGGCAGCAATGAGCGAACGCATGGGGCCCGCGGACACCACCTTCGTCACCGGCTTCCCCTCTTATACCGCCAAGCGAATGGTTCTACGCCTGCTCGAGGGCGACCCCCATGAGGAGGTGTACATCCTGGTTCAGGAGAAGCTGGCCGCGGACGCCGAGGAGTTCCGCGATCAGCTCCCCGAGGACCAGGGGAGCCGCCTGACCATGCTCGAGGGCGATGTTTCGAGCATGGACCTCGGCCTCTCCGGCAGGGAGTACCGCGGGCTGTTGGCAGACCTGACCAACATCCACCACATGGCCGCGCACCTGCACATGGGGGCCAGCCGGGAGACCATCAAGCAGGTCAACGTGGGCGGCACCCGGGGCGTGCTGGAGCTGGCCCTGGAGTGCCAGCGCCTGCGTCGGTTCAACTTCTGGAGCACCGTGCGGGTGAGCGGTGATCGCCGCGGCGTCATCATGGAGGACGAGCTCGACTGCGGGCAGGGGTTCCTCAACCCGTACGAGGAGAGCAAGTTCCAGGCCGAGAAGATCGTTCGCTCCATGTCCAGGCGCGTCCCTTGCACCATCTTCCGCCCGGGGGTCATCGTGGGCGACTCGGTGACCGGGGAGATCGACCGCTTCGACGGGCCGTACCACTTGATGGTGCTCATCGTCGACTCGCCGCTCGACATGCGCCTGCCCTTGCCGGGCACCGGCGACGGCCCGCTGCACCTGGTGCCCGTGGACTACGTTATCGAGGCGGCGTACCAGCTGTCGCGCATGGACGCCTCCATCTCCAAGACCTTCCACCTGGTGGATCCGTCGCCCCTGTCGGCCCGGTCGGTGTATGACCTGGTCGCCTCCCGGGCGCACCGCAAGACGCCTCGCCGGGTGCTCTCCGCTGGCATCGCCCGGGCGCTACTCGGCTCCTCGGTGCTCTCACGGCTGACCGGTTCCTCCCGCTCCATGCTGGAGGGGTTCGAGCGGGACGTGTTCTACAACAGCCGCAACACCATCAACGCCCTGCGCCGCAGCGAGGTGTGGTGTCCTCCGTTTGACAGCTACGTCGACAACCTGGTGCGGTATGTCAAGAACGTGCGGGCCGCGCGCCGCCGGACCCGGGACGATCAGATCGTGGATCCGCTGGAGGACGAGGCGGATCTGTAGGGCCGCTGCGCGGCTCTGGCCTGGGGCTCGAGGCTTGAGACTTGAGGCTTGAGGGTGAAGTGTCTGCTCACCGCGCCAGCAGCATGATCAAGGCGTCCTCTCCGTCGGGGTAGTAGTCAGGGCGGCGGCCGACCTCGCGGTAGCCGTAGGCGCGGTAGAGCGCGACCGCGGGCTCGTTGGTGGGGCGGACCTCGAGGCTGATGGAGGCGCAGCCGCGGGCCCGCGCGGCGGCGTGCATGTGGTCCATCAGGACCCGGCCGAGGCCCTGGCGGCGCTGGTCGGGGTGCACGGCGATGTTCAGCAGGTGGACCTCGTCCAGGATGACCCAGTAGTCGATGAAGGCGGCCGCCTTCCCGCCTTCGCGGGGGAGGAGCAAGTCCAGGTGGGCGCTGTCGTTTGCCAGCTCGTCCTCGAAGGCCTGGCGCGGCCAGGGGTCCTGGAAGCAGTGCGCCTCGATTTCGAGGATCCGCTCCAGGTCCGCCTCGGTGGCAGGTTCGATGAGCCAGGTCATTGGACGGGTCGAGCCGCGCTTACCAGCGCACCAGCGCGCCCGCTCTTGATGACAGCGGCGGCAGGCGCACCACGGCCGGGACTTGATCCGGCGCGTCGGACATGGCCGCCGCGACCGCGGCGGCTGTGCCCGCGACCACCACGCCGCCCACGATGGCCCAGACCCACCAGCGCTGGTACCAGCGGGTCTCTCCGGCGATGCGCCCGAGGGTGGCGTTGACCTCCACCGAGGCGTCCGGCACCACGTCCAGACGGGCCACGAAGTCCTGGTGGCCGGGGCGAGTCACCCGCAGCTCGATCCGTCCAGGGGCGCCCACGCGAAGGGGCAGCAGCGGGGTCGTACCCTGCAGCTTGCTGTCGACGAAGACCTGGTCCCCGGTGCGATCGGTGATCACCTTGACCTGGCCGAAGCGGTTGAACTGCTCCGGCGGCAGGAGGCGGCGCAGGTACCCGGCGAGCTTGTCGGTGCTCAGGCGGCCGCGGCCAGGGCGGATGGAGTCCGCCAGCCGCGAGAGCACCTTGCCCCTCGACACGTCGATGCGCTGGACGGCGAGGATGACGTCGCCGAGCTGGCTGACGCCCACCATCAGCACCTCGTCGCAGTCGAGGTCTCCGCCGATGCGCGCAAGGCACGAGGGGTCTCCGGCGCACCGGGCCACGCGGGCGTCCAGGGACGGCCCGATGCGGCGTCGCGCGTCGGCGGGGGAGACCACCTGGTTCGAGGTCAGGCGCGTGAGCTGCTCTGCCAGGCCGGCGGCCACTCCCTGGGCTCCCCTGGCGCCGGCGCGAAACTCCAGCACCGCCACCGTGCGCGCGGCAGCGGCCGAAGGGGACAGGAGCAGCAAAGCCATGAGGATGAGTCGCGTTCGCATCGGGTTCAGCGCCTCGACGGTATCAGATAAGCGCCGGCGGGGACAACGCGCCGCGCAGCGGGCCCGCGGGTGTATTATGCTGAAACTGCGCCCGGGACCGGAGAGTAACCATGACATCAGCCAGATTCGCAGGGATGGCCGCCGCGGCCGCGCTGCTGCTCCACGCCGCCACCACGCACGCCCAGTGGCAGGCCATGACGCCCAAGGCGAGCTGCAGGGGGCTGAGCTTCACCGACGATGGCGAGGCGTACATGGTGCGGACCTCCAGCATCTACACCAAGCTGCACCGGCTGGTGGGCGGCGCGTGGGACGCCGGCATCAACGCCAACGTCGGCTTCATGGCCGCCGTGAACAAGGTGCACTTCCTGGACAAGAACACCGGGTTCATCGCGGTCAACGACAACAAGATCTACCGCACCGCTGACGGCGGGAAGACCTGGACCGGGGTGGCGATCAAGTTCAAGAAGACCGGGATAAAGACCGACATCCGGGACCTGGACTTCGGCACCAAGACCCACGGCGTGGCGGTGGGCACCCACGGGGACTACGTCAAAAAGGCGCCCTTCGTGGCCCTGACCACCGACGGGGGGAAGACCTGGAACGAGGTGGCGAGCGGCCCCTTCACCGGCGCGCTCCTGGTGGGCATGGCGGGCAGCAAGACCATCGTCACCGGCGCGTACACCAGTTCCACTCTCTGGCTCTCCCACGACGCGGGCAAGACCTGGAGCTCTCGCAAGGTGTACGGCAAGGGGATCCTCGACATCGGCTTCATCAGCGACAAGACCGGCTTCGTGCTCTCTTTCCCCCTGGGCGCGGCCACCACCAACGAGCAGGTGCTGGTGACCGGCGATGGGGGCAAGACCTGGAAGTCCAACTCCACCAAGACGCTGCCGCTGCAGGCGCAGATCATGGGCTGGGTGGATGACAAGAACGGCTACGTGGGTGGCCGCACCGCCGACAACAAGAGCCTCGCCCTGGCGCGCACCAAGGACGCGGGCAAGTCCTGGAAGGTGGAGACGCTGCCAGCCGATCCGCAGTTCTCCCAGGCGTCCGACATCATGTACTGCCTGGAGTACCCGGGCCCCGCGGCCTACGCGGGGACCACCAACGGCAAGGTCTCTCTGCTGGTCAACAAGACCGCCGGGGGCAAGCGGGCGCCGCGCTACGGCGCCGTGCCGCCGCCAGCAGATGCAGGGGTGCCGCCCGTGGACGCCGGGGCGCCGGCAGACGCCGGGTTGCCGGCCGACGTGGGGGCGCCGGCCGACGTGGGGATGAAATACGACGCCATAGTCTTCCCAGACTTCGGCCCCGGTTCCCCTGACGCTGGCTCGACGCCGCCAGAGGCCGGCTCCCCGCCTGCGGACAAGGGCGCCGCCGATCTGACCCCAGGCGCAGAGGGCATGCTCCTGCCCGACAACGGCTCCCCCGGCGCTGAGGCAGGCGCGGCGGATGGCGGCTCCACGGCGGACGCTGGCGGCACCGGTGGCGGCGATGATGACAGCGGGAGCTGCTCGGTGGGCGCCACTCGCGCGGCCGATCTCACGGGCCTGGCGTTGCTGCTGCTGGCCTTCGCCTGGCTCAGGAGGCGGCGCGCGTGATTCGCGCGAGCAGGCGCATCCGCGGCCTCGCGGCCCTGCCTCTGTGCCTCGGGCTGCTGCACTGCGCCGGCGAGGGGCCCAAGTGGGGCACCGGGCAGGACTGGTGGGTCCCCAACAAGGACGGCGCGGCGTCCAGGGACGGCGCAGCGCGAGACGGCGCCATGTCCAGGGACGGCTACAAGGCCGACAAGAGCGCCGTGTGCGCCAAGGCGACCCACAAGCTGACGGAGACCCAGGAGTCGTTCAAGGCGCCCAAGGGCGCGCGCTACATGCATGTCAAGGCGTGGGGCGCGGGGGGTAACGGCGAGGGCCAATGTACGCCGGCAACGGACGGCGGCATCGGCGGCTACAGCGAGGCTGTGTTCAAGGTCACGGCCGGCACCGAGTACGTCATCATCGTGGGGAAGCGGGGCAGGGCGGGGCTCACCGGCGAGCAGCGCATGCGCTTCGGCTTCGGCGACTGGGGCGGGGGCGGCCTGACGGGCGTCTTCCGCGGGCCCAAGCCCATCGCCGCCTCCGACTGGAGCAAGGCGCTGATCATCGCGGGCGGCGGCGGGGGCGCGTCCGCGCCGGGCTGCAATCCGGGCGGTACCGGCAACCACAAGTCTGCCGGCGGCATGGGCACCATGCAGGGGGGCAAGGGCGCCGACGGGGTCAACGGGGGAGCCGGCGGGTACCGCGGCGGCAAGGGCGGAGCCAAGCGCAAGGGGGGCAGCGGCGGCAGCGGCCACGTGGCGAGCGGGGCGCTCAAGTCGCGCATCCTGTACGCCCAGCCCAAGGCCGCAGTCCCCCCCAACGCCACCGACAGCGACTACGACGGCAAGGCGGGCAAGGAGGAGGCGAGCGGGCGCCTGGTGCTCAAGTTCGTCTGCTCCGTGCCGCCGGTGCTGTGAAGGGGGGTCCCGTGCGATACGCCGACCTCGGTCCGGTCCGCCTGGCCCATGATCTGTGCGGCGTGGACGGCGCGCCGGTGCTGCTGATCATCGGGCTTGGAGCGCCGGGCAGCGCCTGGGTGCACCAGGTGCCCGATCTGTCCCGGCAGCACCGGGTGGCGTGGTACGACCACCGCGGCACGGGGCGCAGCACAGCGCCTGCGACCCCGTACACCACGAGGGACCTGGCCGATGACGCGGCCCGGCTGCTGGATCACCTGGGCTGGCCTCGCGCGCACATCGTGGGCGTCTCCATGGGCGGCATGGTGGCCCAGGAGCTGTGCCTGGCGCACCGGCCGCGCTGCCTGAGCCTGGCCCTCATCGCGACCCGGGCGGGCAGGGGGCTCCCCACGCGAGACGGGCTCATCCGGTTCCTCCGGGCCAACCTCGCGGGCCAGGGGCGCCGGCTGCCGCACCTCAAGCGGCTGCTCTTCCCGCCCGCCTACCTCGCCAGCGCGGACCACGCCCGCCTGGACCGAATCCTCACCGCCGACTTCGATCAGCCCATCACCCCAGGGCACCGCCTGGCGCAGATCCAGGCGGTCATGCGCCACGATACGCGCCGGCGCCTGGGCCAGCTGGCGGGCCTGCCCACCCTCATCGTCAAGCCCTGCCTCGACCTGCTCATCCGCCCCGAAGAGAATGACCAGCTCCATCGGCTGATCCCGGGGTCGACCTTGCTCGCCTTCCCAGATGCGGGGCACGGTATCATCCGCCAGTGCCCCGAACGCCTCAACCAGGCGCTGCTGGGTCACTTCGCCTCGGCCTCTGGATAAAATGTCAAGTGTAGGGGTCTGACCCCCCACCTTGACATATCCGCGAAAATGTCAAGTGTAGGGGTCTGACCCCCCTATATGACATTTTATCAGGCGGGGGATTCGCCCTTGCCCTGCTTCTTTTCGATGAAGAGGAAGATGGCGACGATGGCCACGCCGGCTGCGATGGCGGCCAGGGTCATGATCTCATTGGCGCCGAAGGAGGCTGGCAGGATGTTGTCCATGTCCACGCGCTTGTCCCCGGCCATGCCGAAGCTCTTGAATGGCCAGATGGCGTACAGGGAGCCCACCACCAGCCCCAGCAGGTAGGCCATGGTCAGGTCCGCGTAGCGGTCCAGCAGGAACTTGAGCAGCTTGGTGAACACCACCAGCCCGATGAGGCACCCGAGCGCCAGGATGCCGAGCAGGACGAACTGTCTGCCGGTGATGGCGGCCAGCACATCGAAATAGATCCCCATCACCAGCAGCATGAAGGATCCGCTGATGCCGGGCAGGATCATGGCCGCGATTGCCACCGCGCCGCCCAGGAAGAAGAGGATCTTCTGGCTGGTGCCGGTGTCGATCTTATCCACCACAGCCGGGGCGCCCGCGCCAGGATCCGCCGCCGCCGCCGCTGCCGCGCGCTCGGCCTTTGCTGCCTTGAGCGCCGCCTTCTTCTGGGCCGAGGCGAGCTTCTCCTCCCCGGTCATGGCCAGGGTCAGCGCCACCACGCACACGACACCCACCACGCAGGCCACCACCGCGCCGCCGCCCTTGTGCTTGATCATTCGGTATGGAACCACCACCGAGGCCAGCACCAGGCCGAAGAAGAACCCGTAGGTCGGGTCATGCTGGTTGACCAGCAGCCAGGTGAGCAGCTTGGCCACCGAGACGATGGCGATGCCCGCCCCGGCCACAAGCGAACCGAGGAATATCGCGTCGATACGCTTGATCTCTTCAACGATCGCTTTGGGCCCGCCAAACACGCACTTCACGGTCTGAGGCCCGAGCTTGCCGATGGCGTTAATGAGTCGGCTGTAAATGCCCAGAACCAGGGCCATGGTGCCGCCGCTCACACCAGGGATGATGTTGGCGAGGCCGATGGCCACGCCCCGGAACAAGTTGATGACGATTTCCATGCCTGGGTTACTTCTCCTCGGAGGAATCCTTCGGCTCATCCTTCGCCGCCTCGGCGGTCTCTGCAAGCTCCCAGTTGGCGCCAAGCCGCGCCAGGAAGAAGCAGGCGACGCCGAGCAGGATGAACATGATCAGGCTGATCCACTGGCCCGTGGAGTGATGGAACCAGTCGGCAGCGGTGTGCTTCAGGGTGGTCGCGCCCGCGGCGTTCTTCACCAGCTCGAAGTCCACGCCCACGCTGAGGAAGCGGATCGGGGATCCCACCGCGTCAAGGCGTAACACCGCGGAGAGGATCCCCGCGATGGCCGCCCCGGCCATCATGCCCGAGGCGATGAGCGTGCCCTGCTCCCTTCGAGCCGTCTTCACCTCCTCGGATCCGCCGGTTTGGGAGACGATCCAGGCGCAGACACCGCCCGCCAGGACTGCCATGTTGATGCCGATGGGCAGGTACATGCCCAGGGCGAAGGCCAGCATCGGGACCGAGGCCATCCAGAGCAGCACCGCGATGAGGCCGCCGAGGGAGTAGAGCAGGTACGGCTGCTCGCCCTTGGACATCAGGCCGTTGATGATGGCCGCCATCATGTTGGCCTGGGGCGCCGGCAGCACGTCGGTGTTGCTCACCAGCTGCCCGCCCGGGCCCTCAACCAGGAAGTGGTAGGCCGAGTCCATCACCGGGATGACCACCGCCACAACCAGCGAGGCGATGATGATGCCGAGGAACTTCCAGATCTGCTGGTTGCGCGGCGTTGAGCCGATCCAGTAGCCGATCTTGAAGTCAGAGATGAGCGCCCCCGAGGTGGACAGCGCCGTGCAAACGGAGCAGCCGATGACCAGCGCGATGAACATGCCCGCCTTGCCGCTCAGGCCCACCGAGGCCATCACCGCCGCGGCCAGCACCAGGGTGATCAGGGTCATTCCGGAGACCGGGTTGACGCCCACGATGGCGATGGCCTGGGCCGCCACCGGCGTGAACAGGAAGCTGATGATGAAGCCCACCAGCATGCCCACGATGGCGAACTTGGCCGCCTCGCCGCTGGTGTAGTCGCCCACGCCCATGGAGACCAGGAAGAAGAGCGCGCCCATGAGCAGCGCGGAGCCGCCCTGGATAAGCAGCACGTTCTTGGGGGTCATGTCGAGCTGGGTGCGCTCGGCCTTGGGCCCCTCGGCGCCCTTGCCGAGCCCCTTGAAGCCGAGGGACACCGACCCGATGATGATCTTGCCCATGCGGATGATGCCGATGAAGCCGGACACCGCGATGGCGCCGATGCCGATGGGCTTGATGAACGCGCCGAAGATGGCCGAGGCGCTCATCTTGCCGATGGAGTAGGTCTTGCCCGCGTAAGTGATGGCGTCGGCCTGGGAGCCGACCACGTACACCAGAGGCACCATCACCACGTAGGCCAGCACCGAGCCGGCGGCGATGATGGCCGCGTACTTGATGCCGATGATGTAGCCGAGGCCGAACAGGGCGGCCAGGCCGTAGATCTTGGCCTCCATGCGGATCTCCCCGAGCAGGGGGATGGCGTCGCCCAGCAGCGCCGTGGTGGAGATGCCGGACGGCCAGGCGTGCACCGCCTCGATCATGAAGTCGAAGGCCAGGCCGAGGCAGATGGAGAGCAGCAGGATCTTGCCAGCGCCGGCGCCCGCGCTCTCACCGGAGCAGAGGATCTCGTTGACCGCGGTGGCCTCGGGGAAGGGCAGCTCGCCGTGCAGCTCCTGCACGAAGTACTTGCGCAGCGGGATGATCAGCACGATGCCGAGGAACCCGCCGATGGCGCAGGCCAGGAAGATGTGCCACCAGCTCGGCTCCAGCTGGTTGATGTAGAGCGCCGGGATGGTGAACGCCGCGCCGGCGGCCACCACCCCGGAGGCCTGCCCGATGCTCTGCACCATCACGTTCTCCAGGATGGTGGAGCGGATCTTGCGCAGCTTGCCGAAGAAGATGGCGAGCACCGCGATGGGGATGGAAGCCTCGATGCCCGAGCCGGCCTTGAGCGCGATGTAGATGCACGCCGCGGACCACATGATCACCATCAGGATGCCCATGGAGACGGACCAGGCGGTGACCTCGAACCGCTTGTCGCCGGCCGGGACTATGGGCTGGTAGACCTCGCCGGGCTCCAGCTTGGTGTACGCGTTTGCGGGGAGCAGCTTGCTCCGCTTGGACGGGGTCCCTTCCAGGGTCATGCCTCCTCGGCCCAGATCTTCACCAGCTCAACCAGCGTCTTCACGGCGGCCTCCATCCCCTCGACGGCGATCCACTCGAAGCGGCTGTGGAACAGGTGCCCGCCGGTGAAGATGTTGGGCGTCGGCAAGCCCATGAAGGACAGCCGCGCGCCGTCGGTGCCGCCGCGGATCAGGTTCAGGTGCGGCTCCATGCCCGCCCGCCGCACCGCCTCAAGGGCGTTCTGGGTCACCGCGGGGTGGTCGTCCAGCACGAACCGCATGTTGCGGTAGCTCTCGGCGTAGGCGAGGTCCACCTGCACCCCGGGGAAGGCGGCCAGCACCTTGGCCCGGATCCCCTCCAGGATGTCCCGCTGGGCCCGCAGCGGCTCCTCGTCGAAGTCGCGCAGGATCAGCTTGACCACCACCTCCTCCACGCCGCCGCTGATGCTGATGGGGTGCAGGTACCCCTGGCGCTTCTCGGTGGTCTCCGGGGTCATGTCCGGGGGCAGCTCGGCCACGAACATGGACGCCGCCTTGATGCCGTTGACCAGCTTGTCCTTGGCGTAGCCCGGGTGCACGTTGATGCCTGTGACGGTGACCGTGGCCGAGTCGGCGCAGAAGGTCTCGTTCTCGATCTCCCCGGGGGTCTCGCCGTCCACGGTGTAGGCCACCTCGACGCCGAACCGCTCCACGTCGAAGAAGTCCACGCCCCGGCCAACCTCCTCGTCGCAGGTGAAGCCGACGCGGATGTCGCCGTGGGGGATGCTCGGATCCGCCAGCAGCCGCTCCACCAGGGTCATGATCTCCGCGCAGCCGGCCTTGTTGTCGGCGCCGAGCAGGGTGGATCCGTCGCTGGTGATGATGGTTCCGCCCCTGAACTTGAGCAGCTGCGGGCTGTCCTCGGGCGTCAGGGTGAACTCGTCGTTCAGCTTGATCGGCCCGCCGTCGTAGTCATGGTGCAGCTGGGGGTTGACGCCCTTGCCGCTCACCTCCGGGCTCGTGTCCACGTGGGCGATGAGGCCGATGGCCTGGGCGCCCTCGACGTTGCCGGGCACGGTGGCCATGACATATCCATGCTCGTCCATGGACGCGTCGGCCAGCCCCAGGTCCAGCAGCTCCTGGACCAGCAGCCGAGAGAGGTCCTTCTGCTTCTCGGTGCTCGGGTAAGCCTCCACCCCTTCCTCGGACTGGGTGTCGATGCGCGCGTATCGGAGGAACCGTTCCACCACGGGGGGGATGTCAGGCATGGGTCATCTCTCCTTCTCTGTGAACTGTTTCGGAATCCCGCGAGAAGTGGAATTTACAGGAGAGGGCCCCTCAAGTCGACACTTGAGACGCGAGAGTTTGCCCCGGCTCAGCGGGTCAGCAGCAGATAAGTGATGGCGAACCCAGCCGCCATCAGCGCGGCAGCCAGGCAAGGCACCAGCCACCGGTGGTACGCCGGCAACGGCGTCCCCTCGTCCGGGTCGATGGTGGCCACGCTGGCCGTCTCCATGGGCGCGCGGTGAGCCGACAATACCGGCGTCATGGTGGAGACGCTGGTGGGCCGTACCGCGCCCCGGCGCCGCAGCTCGAGCAGCATGGCCCGCAGCAGGCCAGCGGACGCCACCCCGAGGTCCACCAGCTCGCCCAGGGGGCCGCCCTCCTTCAGGCGCATCAGCACCTCCATGGAGCCGGTTGGCAGGGTGTGGAGGTAATCCTCCACCGCCTGCTCGTCCAGCAGCACCTCTCGCTGGCGGATCCCGTGGCGGTAGAGCCGGTCGAGGAACTCGTTGTTCTTGCTGCAGGCATGCTCGAGGATGCTCTCCAGATCTCCAAGCCCCTCAGGGATCCCCCCGCGATCCTCATCGGGCATGAAGATGAACTCCTTCCACTCCAACCCCACCATCTGCACCACCGCCCGCAGCCCGGCCTCGGAGATGGGCCGGTGCACGGTGGCCGCCGTGATGACGCCCTTGCGCAGGGTCAGCTCGGCGTTGCGCTTCAGGCCGGTCTTGAGCAGCAGCGTCCCCGACCGCCGGCACGCGCCGATGGTGCGGAGCAGGGCGGTGACCCCCACCGGATCCACCGCCCCGGGCACGCTGGTGGGGTCCCCGGTGCGCAGGCGGCCGTACAGCTTGACCCGGGGGCCGAGGGCCGACTCCAGCCCGAGCAACACCGGGTCGATGGCCTCTCCCTCCAGCTCGTAGAGGTGCTGGGCCAGGTCCTCGCCAGACAGCACCAGGAAGGGCGTGTCCCGCACCCGGAAGTCGCTGCGCACCCGCGCCAGGAGCTCCCGCCCGTCCATGTCCTCCAGGTTCAGGTCGCACAGGATCGCCACCGGCCGCAGGGAGCGCACCAGCTCAAGCGCCTCGGCCCCCGTGGTGGTGCTGCCCACCTTGAAGCCGAGGGCCTCGGCCCGACGCTCCAGCGCCTTGCGCACCTCCTCCCGGGGGAAGACCAGCAGCATCGGTGCGGTCTCGAAGTTGGTGAGCCACTCCCGCAGCAGGTCGCGCGGGGCGGGCACCCGAGATCTCACGGAGGTCTCGCTGTGGTGCCCACGGAAGGAGGCCTCCTGCTCCTCGGGAGGAGACCAGGGGCCGTCCTCTTCCTGCCGCTCCTGCTCCACCTGCGGCGGCACCTCGAACTCGCCGGTGGCGTCCCCCATCTCCTCCAGCTCGCCGGCCGCGTTGCCCACCAGGCCGCGGATATCCTCCTCGAGGGTTGGCTCCTCCTTGCTCACCTCGACCTCCTCCTGGAGGGCCTCAGGGACCACGGCGTAGTCCTGCATGGTGGGCGAGGTGGCGTCCACGCCGCGGTGGAACGAGCCGGGATCGGCGAAGCCGGTGTCCTGGCCCGGCCCCGGCGCTGTGGGCACCTCCTCGGGATCCACCGGCGTGACCTCTCCGGGCTGGATGGAGGCGGTGGGCGGCGGCTGCAGGGGCCCGTCGCCCCCGCCTGGCGGCCGGATGGCCTCCTCGTCCATGGGCAGCGGGGGGAGCTCCGAGAGCCTGACCCCGTCGTGGAAGTCGATCTCCCAGTCCACGCGGCGGGCCAGGGCGTTCATTGCGAGCTCGCCGCGCAGCTCCCGCATGTGGGCGAAGGCCGCGTGGCCCTCCTCCAGGGCGATGCGCCCGGCGCCGCCGGGTCCGCGCAGCTCCAGCACACCTGACGCGCCGGACTCCTCGAGCACCTCCAGGCGCTGCAGCAGGGCCCTGGCCGCGGCAGATGAGAGGTCCACGGGCTGCGGCGGCGGCAGGGGGGAGCGGAGGAGCTTGGAGATCCGCTGTCGGAGGTGCGCCAGGTCGTCACCCTTGCACAGGTAGTCCACCGCCCCGAGCAAGATCCCCTTGAAGCGCTGGGTGAGCGAAAGCCTCGCCGTGAGGAAGGCCAGCTTGCCCCCCTGCTGGGAGATGATCTCCTGCGCCAGCTTCGCACCGTCGACCTGGCTGAAAGAGGACTCCAGCAGGACCAGGGCGGCGCTGTGGCGGGTGGCCAGGCGCAGGCCCTCGGCGTGGCGGGTGCAGGGCAGCAGGTTGTGGCCGGTCCCGGAGAGGATGGACCGCACCAGCTTGGCCGCCTTTGGGTCCTCGTCGATGAGCAGCACCTTGCGGGGCGTCTGCTCCTCCGAGCCGAATTCGGGGGTCTCCATTGGGACACCAGTATAAGGCAGGCCTCCGGAGGGGTGAAATTGTGGCTCGCTCGATCCTCAGCCGAGGAGCGCCAGGATCTGGTCGGTGTCCAGGGCACCCACCGCGCGGTTCACCTCCGCGCCTCCCCTGAACACCACCAGCGCCGGGATGGAGCGGACGTCGTGGCGTGAGGCAGAGGCCTTGTTCTGGTCGGTGTCGACCTTTAGCACCAGCGCGCGCCCCGCGGTCTGAAGGGCGACCGCGGCGATGCGCGGCGCCACGCTGCGACAGGGGCCGCACCAGCTGGCCCAGAAATCCACCAGCAGCGGCACCTGCGCGGCGCTCACCGCACCCTGCAGGCTCGCGTCTGTCGCGTTGACGGGACAGTCCGCGGCCAGCGGCTCCGCGCATCGCCCGCAGCGCGGTTCATCCCCGATTCGAGCCACGGGGATTCGGTTCACCGCCTCGCAGGCGCCGCACTCCAATTGCAGCGCCTGGCCGTCCTGCTCCAGCTTTGCCATGCCTCTGCCTCCCGGAATGCTCAATTTTGGCCCGGCACGAGCCAGGACGCCAGGAGGTTGTCCGCCGCCAGATCGTTGTCTATGGTGGAATATGCCCGCACCGGGCAGCTGTTGTGCATCATGGAGGTCCCACCTATGACACCACCCCCCCTCGTCGGTCGCGCCCTGGTCGCGTTGGTCTGCGCGACGCTCCTGGCTGCGTGCGGCGCCTCGGGCAGCTTCACCCCCGGCGGAGACGCCGGCGGGAGCGGGGACGGACCCGCCGTCACCGACGACACCGGCCCCCGCCCAGACATCGACACCACCAGCGACCACGGCGACAAGAAAGACAGGAGCGGTCCGACCGGGGACACCGGCCCGGGCAAGGACAGCAAGCTGCCCGGCGACAGCAAGACGCCCAAGGACGTCAAGGCGCCCAAGGACGTCAAGGCGCCCAAGGACAAGAAGCCGTGGCCCGACAAGAAGCCGACCAAGGACATCAAGCCGTGGCCCGACAAGAAGCCGTGGACCGACAGCAAGCCGTGGCCGCCCGACAAGTCCGTCGGACCGGACATCTGGCCGCCCCCCACCACCTGCGCCGCGGTGGTGGGCAAGCCGTGCACCAAGAACGGCAATGAGTGCGGCTCGGCGCCCAAGACATGCCTGCTCACCAGCGCCAACAAGGGCGTCTGCACCTGCCCCTGCAGCCCTGACAACCCCCAGACACCTCAGAACGAGGACACCTGCCCGAACATCTTCAGCAACATCTGCGGCAGGGTCACCATGTCCAACGGCGCGCTCAAGAACTTCTGCCTGCGCAAGTGCTCCCCCAAGCTGTACGGCAGCGACTGCTCCGGGGACCTGGCCTGCCACCCCCGGTCGACGCAGTTCGTCCCCGGATCGGTGACCCAGGCGGTGTGCATCTTCAACGGCTGCACCTCCAACGCGGACTGCCCGCTGCTCACGGGCCAGGCATGCAGCGCCAGCAAGTCATGCCCGCTGGGCCAGCTCTGCATCGCCCACAACACCGACACCACCCACGGCGTGTGCGCCAAGCCGGGCAAGTGCGACCAGGTGAGCAACCTGTGCGCGCCCCACAACAAGGGCAAGCCCTCGGCGCAGGTGGGCGACAAGTGCAAGGCCGACACCGACTGCGGCCACAACATGGGCTGCCGCGTGCAGGTGAACCGCGCCACCTTTCAGAAGAAGTGGAACCAGCCCTGCAGCGCGGACGGGCAGTGCTGCAGCGGCAGCTGCGCCAACGGCAAGTGCACCAAGGGCCTGTGCACCGTGGACAACCGCAACGGCTACTGCGTCATCACTGGCTGCGCCTTCGCCAGCTCGCTGCCCACCAGCGCCTGCCCGCCCGGCTCCACCTGCAACCTGCTGTTCACGGGCGGCCTGTGCCAGAAGAGCTGCAGCCTCACCGCCGCCATCACCTGCAGAGGGGAGAGCGCCGATCGCTTCGGGGACTACGAGTGCCGCGCCTGGAACAACCTGAACATCAGCGGCACGCCGGTTGCCAAGGGCCCGGTGTGCGACTTCGGCACCGGCATGCGGTGCGACCTGCTCCAGAGCTCCAACCTCGACTGCACCTCGGTGGCGCTGAGCCCCAACACCACCAACATGACCTGCCGCAGCCTGAGCAACAATGTGCTGCCGTTCAAGTACGACAACACCGGCTACTGTCTGGACAACAGCGCGTCGAGCTCGACCCTGCGCAGCCCCATGCCCACGCCGTGACTGTTCCCTGCGGGGACGCGGCTTGAGGCTTGAGGCTTGAGGCTTGAGGGGAGATGGCGGGGCTCGCTTCGCTCGCCGGGCTTCAGACTTCAGGCTTCAGGCTCCAGGGGAGATGGGGCTCGCTTCGCTCGCTGCCGGCCCGGACTGCTCAACTGTCAACTGTCGACTGTCAACCGTCGACTGCAACTATCGGCTTGAAACTTGAGGCTTGAGGGGCGATCGCCCCCTCTGGTCAGCGGGCGCCGGGCAGGCCTTCGAGGCTCTGTAGGACCTTGCTGATCTCGGTTTTGGCCTTGGGCTTGAGCTGCATCACCAGCGTCTGGGTCCCGGCCAGCTGCTCCAGGAGACGCGCCAGCTCCTTGGCCAGCTCGGGCTTCGCGCCCTGCTTGGCCTCGCCGAGCTGCTTGCGCGCGCTGCCGAGGTGCTGGCTGGCGAGCCCGTAGTTGCGGCGGTCCATCTCCAGCAGCGACCGCAGCAGGTGCTCCCGGGCCAGCAGGGTGGAGCGCCCGCCCTTGCACGCGGCCAGGCCATTCTGGGCGGCCTCCAGGCGGGTGGCGTGGGCCGTCTTGAGGGCCTCGGCGTTCTTCTTCTGCTTGGTGATCTCGGCCCGAAGCTCGTCCTCGCCGGCCTTGCCAATGATGAAGCCGGCGCCGCCCCCGAGGGCCAGCGAGATGACCACGGCTATGACTATTTTAAGAACGGTGCCCATGGTGAAAGTCTACCTTCGGCCGTGCGCGGTCGACAGTTTTTGTTCCGGGGCGTGGGGGGAAGGGAAAGAGAACGGGAGGGCCAGGGGGGATTGCAGTTGCTTCTAGCCCTTCTTGGGTGCAGGCGCCTCCTCCTCGGGCTCCGCCTTTTCCTCTTCCGGCGTGTCCGGGGCCTTGGGGCGCATCTTCTCGGGGTCGGCGTTGACCGGCTTGAAGACCTCCTTCATCGCCTTGTCCGCCGCGATGGGGGCCTTGCGGCTGTCGATCTTGCGCTCGATGAAGAGCCGCGCCACCCGGGCGAAGAGGTCCAGCTTGATCCGCAGGTTGGGCGGGCACTTCTTGACGCCGCAGCGCTGGATCGTCTCCTCAATCACCCGCAGCCCGTCCTTGTTCTTGCCCAGCTCCAGGTACGCCAGGCCCAGCTTCAGCCGCCAGCCCGGATCATCCCCTGCCTTGAGCTCGGCGTTCTTCAGCGCGTTGTAGGAGAAGGGGAACTCGCCCACGTCCGTGTAGAGCCTGGCCAGGCGGATGGCCCGGGACAGATCCCCCGGGTTGTCCCGCAGCTCGGCCTCCAGGCGGCCGATGCGGGCCACCGTCTCCGGATCCGCCTCGATCATGGGCTGAACCGTATCCTTCTCCACGCCGGACGCGGCCATGTAGAACAGGATCCCTCCGATGATCAGCAAGTTCGGGATCAGGATCAGGGCTTCCATCTTGCCGAACTTGCGCTTCTTGCTGGTGCCGGGCTGTTGGCTCATGGGCGTGGCCTCCTGTGGATATTCTTCCGTGGCATGCAGGGTGAGACAACCACCTCAGAAAAGAGTTCCCTGCCCGGGGTCATCTGGCCTCGGCAGGCCGAGGTGCAGGTACGCGGCGGGCTGAGCCACGCGCCCCCGCGGGGTGCGCTGAATCAGCGCCTGCTGCATCAAGAACGGCTCGATCTCGTTCTCCAGCATGTTGCGGTCGGTGTGCAGGGCCGCCGCCAGGGACTCCACGCCCACCGGCCCGCCTGCGTACTTCTCGATGATGGTGCGCAGCAGCTTGCGGTCCATCGGGTCGAGGCCCAGCTCGTCGATGCCCATGGCCTCGAGCCCCTGCTTGACCGCGGCCAGGTCGACCCGCCCGTCGCCCTTGACCTCGGCGAAGTCGCGCACCCGGCTGAGCAGCCGGTTGGCCACCCTGGGGGTGCCGCGGCTCCGCCCGCCGATCTCCCGGGCGGCGTCATCGGCCATGTCCAGCCCCATGATGCCCGCCGACCGCGTGACGATCTGCACCATCTCATCCGGCAGGTAGTGGTCCAGCCGCTCCACGATGCCGAAGCGGTCGCGCAGGGGCGAGGTGAGCATCCCGCTGCGGGTGGTGGCGCCGATGAGGGTGAACGGCTTGAGCGGCAGCCGCAGAGTCTGTGAGAAGGCCCCGGCGCCGCTCGGCACGTCGATGACCCAGTCCTCCATGGCCGGGTAGAGGTACTCCTCCACCGCGGGGTTGAGCCGGTGCACCTCGTCGAGGAAAAGCACCTCGCGCTCCTCGAGCCCGGTGAGCAGCCCGGCCAGCACCCCCTTGTGCTCCACCGCGGGCCCCGAGGTGATGTGTACCTCCGCCCCCAGCTCCGCGCCGATGATGTGGGCCAGGGTGGTCTTGCCCAGCCCTGGCGGGCCGGAAAAGAGCACATGGTCCAGCGCCTGCCCGCGGCGCCTGGCGGCCTCGATGTAGACCGCCAGGTTGTCCACCACTCGCCGCTGCCCGATGAACTCGCTCAGGCGGGTAGGGCGCAGGGAGCGCTCGGCGGCCTCCTCGCCGTCCAGGGCCTCGGGGGTGAGGATGTTTTCAGTGTCGTCGTCCATCTCACAGCTCCGCGATGACAGCCAGGGCGTCGCGCAGCAGCGCCTCCGGCGTGGCGTCCGCGCCGGCGCTGGCAGCGGCTCGCTCCACCGCCTTGTCCGCCCGCGCGCGCTTGTAGCCCAGGTTCACCAGGGCGTCCACCACCTCCGGGCCATGGTCCGGAGGCTGGCCCGGGGCGGCCGGCGCGTCGGGCCGGGGAAGCCGCCCGCACTTCTCCTGCAGCTCGAGCACCACCCGCTCGGCGGTCTTCTTGCCCACCCCGGGCACGCGCTGCAGGCGCTTGTGATCCGCCGCGGCGATGGCGTCGAGCAGGTCGCCCCCGGGCAAGCCCGAGAGCATGGTGAGCGCCAGCCGCGGGCCGATCCCGTTGACGGTGATGAGCAGCTCGAAGGTCTCCCGGTCCTCGTTGCCGAGGAAGCCGAAGATCTGCAGCGCGTCCTCGCGCACGTGGGTGTAGCAGTGCAGGCGAGTCTCCTGGCCCACCTGGGGCAGATCCGCCAGGGCGGGGGAGGGCACGAAGACCCGATACCCCACGCCACCCGCCTCCACCACGACGCTGTCCAGGGCCTTGTCCAGCACGATGCCTCTGAGGGATGCGATCATCGGTTCGGCCTCCTCTTGCGCGCCCGCGCGGCCCGGGCCACCGTGGCCTCCTGGGCGCCGATCATGGCGTGGCAGATGGCAGCGGCCAGCGCGTCCGCCTCGTCCTCGCTGGGGACCTCGTCCAGACCGAGCAGCACCTGGACCATTCGCTGAATCTGTCCCTTGGCGGCGCGGCCATGACCGCTGACCGCCTTCTTGATGGTGGCCGGCGGGTAAGCTGTCACGGCAAGCCCCCGGCGCCCCGTGGCCGCCAGCACGACGCCGCGGGCCTGCCCCAGCATCAGCGCCGATCGCGCGTTGCGATGGCTGAACACGTCCTCCACCGCCACATGGTCCGGGGACGCCGCCTCGATCACCCGGTCCAGCTCCTCCAGCAGACAGGCGAAGCGCTGCTCGGGGGGCGCCTGGCGGGGCAGCCGGATGCGGCCGCTCTGCAGCCGGCGCAGGGTCCTGCCGCGCTTCTGAATCACGCCGAAGCCGGTAAAAAGGCTGCCGGGATCTATTCCGAGGATCACGTGGGCGCTGGAGTCCGGCATGGGAGGGGAGGCGCGGGTCGTGGGGGGCGCGGCCTACCCCTCGAGCTGTTCCATCAGCTCGTCGTCGATGTCGAAGTTGGCCCACACATGCTGGACGTCGTCGTTGTCCTCCAGCAGGCCGATGAGCCGCATGAGCACCTCGGCGTCCCGCCCCTCCACCTTCACCGTGTTCTGCGGCACCATGGCCGCCTCGGCGGACTCCACCTTGAACCCGGCCTCCTGCAGCGCCTCGGACACGGCGCCCACGTCGTTGGGCTCGCAGTGCACCTCGAACACGTCGTCCTCGTCCTTGATGTCCTCGGCCCCGGCTTCCAGGGCGTGCTCCATCAGCTCGTCCTCGTCAGTGCCCTCCTTGGGCACGACGATGAGGCCGAGCTTGGAGAACATCCAGGACACGCAGCCGGACTCGCCCATGTTCCCGTTGTACTTGGAGAACAGGTGGCGGACCTCGCTCACCGTGCGGTTCTTGTTGTCGGTCAGGGTCTCGACGAGGATGGCGACGCCGCCAGGTCCGTACCCCTCATAGGTGGACTCCTCGTAGGTCACGCCCTCCAGATCGCCGGTGCCCTTCTTGACAGCGCGGTCCACGTTGTCGCTGGGCATGTTGGCCGCCTTGGCGGCCGCGATGGCGGAGCGAAGCCGTGGGTTGCCCTCGGGATCCCCGCCGCCCATGCGGGCCGCCACGGTGATCTCCTTGATCAGCTTTGTGAAGATCTTGCCGCGCTTGGCGTCGGCGGCGCCCTTCTTGCGCTTGATGGTGCTCCACTTGCTATGCCCGGACATGGACACCTCCTTGGCAGAAGTGTCTTAAATAGCACATTACATGGCGCTGCAGAACCCACTGCCGGCCGGTTTGCAGACACCGGTCAGGCCGCACTGCCCATCGCTGGTGCATCGCCGGGGCGCGCAGAAGGTGGTGCCCGCGGCGGGCGGGGCCCCCAGGATCTTGAAGCCGAAGGGACCCGCGGCGCCCGGCGCCTCGCAGCCCAGGGCAGGGTCGCCCTTGCACCCCCCGGCGCTGGCGGCGCAGCTGGCCAGGCACACCGCCTCCTGGGGCTCGCCGTTGAACCGGGCGCACCGGGTCCCCTCGGGGCAGGTCCCCGCCTTGCAAGAGGCCGAGCAGTAGCCCGCGGCGCCGATGGCCAGGCACTCGCCGCCGAGGCAGCGCGCGCCGTCGAGGGCCCCTCCGGCGGCGCGGCAGGGCGCGCCCGTCTCGCCCAGCGGGGGGGGCACGCAGGCCCAGGTCCACCCGCCCGCCACGGGGCTCAGCTTGCAGGCGAAGCCCGGTCGCCGGCAGGTCCCGCCCTTGGTACACCCGGGCAAGCAGATCTCGGCGCGCCAGGCAGGCGCTGTTTTGCCAGCGCTGACGCCGAGGCCGAGGTTGACGCAGGCGAAGCCCGGGCCGCCGCTGGTACGCACCGGGCAGGGGGCGAGCTTGCAGGTCTGCAGGCAGAGGCCGCTGTCCAGGGGGAAGGCGCAGGGGACCGCCGAGCCAGGCGCGCACACGCAGGTCTTGCTGGCGCACGCCGAGGCGGAAGCGCACGCCGATCCCGGCTCGGCCGGCAGCGCCCGGACGAACCGCGGCTTGGTCTCGCTCACGGTCCCGCCGGTGGCGGAGACGCTCAGGGTCACGTCGTAGTCCCCCGGTTCGGCGTAGGTGTGGGTCACCAGCAGCCCCGGCTTGCTGCCGCTCTTGTCGCCGAGATCCCAGCTCACCGTGGGGGTCCCTCCGGGCAGCACGGCCGAGAAGGTGAGCCGCAGGGGGACATGCCCCTCGCAGGTGGTGTCGGTGCGCTGGGTGCATCCCTGGGCGACGAAGTTCACCGCCGAAGCGGCGGCCCCCGCCTCGCCGGCCTCGGCCAGGGCGAGGGCGCGATCGCTCACCTTGGACAGGTCGCCAGTTGCCGCGTCGAGCGGGCCGCCGCCATCGTCGGCGCAGCCCAGGGAAGCGACGATCATGGCGAAGATCAGGGCCGAGACACGCATGATCCGACAATATCACGGTTGCCAGCCCACCGACGTTGTCGGTACATTCCGCGGCAACCCAAGGAGCGCCGATGAGCATATCCAGAACTGTCGCTGAAGCCCTCACCTCCTCTTCCTGGATCCGAAAGATGTTCACCCAGGGCCAGGCCCTCAAGGAGAAGTACGGGCCCGAGAACGTGTTCGACCTGAGCCTCGGCAATCCGAACCTCGAGCCGCCGGCGGCGTTCAAGCGCTGCATGATGGATATCGTCTCCAGCGACGAGCCGGGCATGCACCGCTACATGCCCAACATCGGCTACCCCTCAACCCGCGATGCGGTGGCCGCCTACATCGGCGAGCAGGAGGGGGTGGATCTCACCGCCGCGGACGTGACCATGACCGTGGGCGCGGCCGGCGCCCTGAACGTGGCCCTCGCGTCGGTGCTGGATCCAGGAGACGAGGTGGTCGTGCTGGAGCCGTACTTCGTGGAGTACAAGTTCTACGCGTCGAACCACGGCGGGGTGGTCAAGCTGGTGAGCACCACCGAGGACTTCGACCTCGACATGGACGCCATCGAGGCGGTGATCGGCCCGAAGACCAAGTGCGTCATCCTGAACACGCCGAACAACCCCACCGGGCGGGTCTACAGCCAGGAGCGGGTGAACCAGCTCGGCGAGCTGCTCGCGGCGCAGGAGCAGCGCCACGACACCACCATCTACCTGGTGGTGGATACGCCCTACTCGAAGCTCACCTTCGACGGGGTGCAGAACCCCCTGCTGTTCAAGGAGCACCCGAACACCCTCATCGCGCACTCCTTCTCCAAGGAGCTGGGGCTGGCCGGCGAGCGCATCGGCTTCCTCGCCATCAACCCGGCGGCCATCCACCGCGAGGCGCTGCAGAACGCCGCGGCCTTCACAAACCGCACCCTCGGGTTCGTCAACGCGCCGGCCATGATGCAGCGCGCCGTGGGCCAGGTCATCGCCCAGGGCGAGGTCACCGTGGACGTGGACTACTACCACCGGCTGCGGGATCAGCTGGTGGACGGGCTCACGGCGGCCGGCTACGAGGTGACCCGCCCCGAGGGGGCGTTCTATGTCTTCCCGCGCACCCCCATCGAGGACGACATCGCCTTCACGCGCATGCTGGCGGAGGAGAACGTGCTGGTGGTTCCGGGCAGCGGGTTCGGCCGCCGCGGGCACATGCGCGTGGCCTACTGCGTGGGCCCGGAGGTGATCGAGGGCGCGCTGCCGCGCTTCGCCGCCGCGCTGAAGAAGGCGCAGGAGTAGCCGCGCCCCCGCGCAGCAGCCCTGCCGTGTCTGTCCCCATGCCCACCCTCATCCTGGCCTCGTCCTCTCCCCGACGGCGTGATCTGTTGCGCTCGGCAGGGGTGGCGCTGGAGGTGGATCCGAGCGAGGTGGACGAGACCCTGCGGCCGGGCGAGGAGCCCCGCGCTTACGCCCGCAGGATGGCCTACGAGAAGTGCCACGAGGTGGCCGCGCGCCGGGCAGACGCTGCCCAGGGAAGGCCGGTGCTGGCGGCCGACACCATCGTGGTGGTGCAGGGGAGGGTGCTCGGCAAGCCGGCGGACCGGCCCGCAGCGCGGCGCATGATCCGCAGCCTCGCTGGCGGCGAGCACGAGGTCATCACCGGGTGCTGCCTGATGCTGGAGGGCGCCCCCAGGTGGCAGGAGGAGGTGGTGACCCGGGTGCTGTTCAGGGAGCTGACCGACCAGGAGATCGAGCGGTACCTCGACCGGGGCGAGTGGGGCGACAAGGCAGGGGCCTACGGCATCCAGGGAGCGGCGGCGCACATGGTCAACGCCGTGCACGGGTCGTATACCAACGTGGTGGGCCTGCCCCTGGCCCAGGTGGTGGCCGCCCTCGCCGCAGCGCAGGCGCACCAGACGCCGGAGGAGCGCAGATGAGCAGTGAACTGGAGCGGACCATCGCCGCCAACCTGGCGGCGGTCCAGGCCCGCATCGCCGCGGCCAGCGCCAGGGCAGGCCGCGAGCCGGGTGACGTGACGCTGGTGGCTGTGAGCAAGACCTTGCCCGGCGAGATGGTGCGCGCGGCCCACGCGGCGGGGGCGAGGGACTTCGGCGAGAACTACGGCCAGGAGCTGCGGGACAAGGCCGCGGCGCTGAGCGACCTGGAGGAGCCGGTGCGCTGGCACTTCATCGGCGGCCTGCAGCGCAACAAGGTCAAGTACGCGGCCGGGCGCGCCTGCCTGATCCACAGCGTGGACCAGCCGTCCCTGGTGGCCGAGGTGGAGAAGCGCGCCGCCGGCGCGGGCGCGACCCAGGAGATCCTGGTCCAGGCCAATCTCGCCGGCGAGGCCCACAAGAGCGGCGTGCAGGCCGACGGCGTGCGGGCGCTGCTGGACGCCGTGGCGGGGTGCCAGCACACCCGCTGCGTCGGGCTGATGACCATGCCGCCCTACTACAACGAGCCCGAGCTGGCGCGGCCGATCTTCGCCCGGCTGAGGGCCCTGCGCGAGGAGCTGCTGGGGGAGGCGCGCCCCAACGTGAGCCTGGACCACCTGTCCATGGGCATGAGCGGCGACTACGAGGTGGCCATCGAAGAGGGCGCCACCATCGTCCGGGTAGGCACCGCCATCTTCGGCCCGCGCGGCTGAGGTGCGCCCCCTGCGGGGGCGCTGGCTTGAGACTCGGGGCCTGAGGCTTGAGGTGCAATGGCTCTGGGGGCTGTTCCCCCTCAAGTCTCAAGCCTCAAGTCTCAAGCCGGGCGCGCGTAGCGCGCCCTACCTCACCAGCGTCCTCGCCGTGACCTCCATGGCTTTGACCAGCGCCTCCACCAGGGCGGGGTCATGCCCCTCGGCGCGCATGGTTCGGGAGGCCACGTCCGGGTCCACCGCGCCGAGGCCGGACTCCTCGCGCAGGGCCAGGAAGCTCAGCACCATGCGCAGCAGCTGAGTCGGCAGCGGGTCAGGCGCGCCCTGGCCATCGCCGAGGCCCAGCGCCCCGGCGCCGAGGGTGCGCAGCTGCCCGCCGATGCCGCCGGGGGGGCGCCCTGACAGATCGAAGATCCGCGCCGGATCGAGCAGCGGATCCAGGCCCGCCTCCCGCCGCAGCAGCCGGTCGAGGCCGCACAGTCGGGCGGCGAGCACCACCCGGTCCAGCTGCAGCTCTCCCAGCCCCAGCTCCAGGCCCACGGCGCGGGCCACCTGGCCATGCTCCCGGCAGCTCGTACCGCCCGGGATCAGCCGCTCCTCGAGCATGTTGGCCAGCGCCCCCACCGAGCCGAGCAGCCCCGACATGAGCGCGTCGATCTGCTCCATCTGCTCCACGTCGGGCAGCGGGGTCAGGCTGGGGGTCGGCCCGTCGGCCATGGGGGTTAACGGCAGCAGGTCGTCCGGCTCGATCAGGTCATCTTCATCGTCCACCTCGATGGCGTCCAGGTCGAGCTCCTGGGTCTCGCTGGCGGGGGGCATCGGCGGCGCGGGCCGCTGTCGTGGCGGGACCGGGATGGCGCGCACCGGGGTCGGTTCGTCCGGATCGATGGCCACCGGGACCGGCGGAAAATTCCCGGATCCCTCCATCGTCGCCGGCGGGTCTGCCGCCCCGTCTTTTAGCAGCGATCTCGCCACCACCTGGCGCCGCGGCTCGCCAGCGCGCGCGCCCTTCACCGGCGGCGTGGTCTGGTCGTCGGCGCGCGCCGGCGAGGTCGGCCCTGGCATGTGCTGCGGCTTCATCACGGTGGTCTTGGCATCCACCATGCCCGTCACCTCGCCCATGGCCTTGATGTCCTGCTCCATGGCCGGGTCGATCTGGACCGTCGCCTCCCGGCTGCCCTGGTTCGGCTGGGGCGCTGTCTCCCTCGGCCGGCGGCGCTGCGGCGCGGCAGCCGGCACCGCGGGGTGGTTCGGCGCGCTCTTGACCTCCACCTCGCCCGCGTCGCCGTAGAGCTGGTTGATCATGGCGGCTAGCGGCGATCGCCGCGCCAGCAGCGGCTTGACCGAGGGCACGTTGGCGCTCTGGCGGATCCGCGCCACAGCCTCGGCGTCCGTGGGGTCGAGCATGGCCACGGTGAGCAGCCCCTTGCCCGGCTCGTACGCCACCGGCAGGGCCTGGACCTCTCTGGCCAGGGCCCGGGGCAGGCGGCGGGCTGCCTCGGGCGGCAGCTTGAGTCGCCGCAGCCGCGAGTCGGCGATGATCGGCAGCTCCAGCCGCCTGCGGAGCAGGAAGAACAGCTGCTCCTCGTCGAGGATGCCCTCCCGCAGCAGGAGGTTGGCCAGGCAGCCGCCCTGGCCCCGCATCAACGAAATGACGCGCTCGAGGTCCGAGGCGCTCACCGACCCGTGAGTGGTCAGGACGTCCATCAGACGGGGCGAGGACGCCGGAGGTGGGGGAGGGTTCAAGGCCAACGCTCCCTAGCGCCCGGAGGGCAGGCTCCCAAGGACAGTCGGCGCCCCCCCGGCCCTGGCGCCGGCGGCGCAGGCGGGCTTGACTCGGAGCACCAGCAGGCCGTCGTGGTCGTTGGCCACCAGGGCCAGGTCCTGGCGCAGGAGCACGCGGTTGACCGACCGACGGGGCTTGTGGCGGCAGGTGAGCCGCGGCTTCTTCCCGGCGGAGATGTCGAAGATGGCCACGCCCGCCGCGCCATCGGCAACCGCGGCGAGATCGCCGGCGGCCGCCACACCGCGCACGGTATCCCGGGTGGGCAACCACCCTGCCACCCGGGGCGCCAGGGGCTTTGCCAGATCCAGCACCGCGACACCGGCGGGCCCGCAGCCCACCAGCATCCGGTCGCCGGCCAGGGCCAGGGAGCGGGCCTGGCCCTTGAGCTTCAGCGCGCCCCGCGCCGTGAGCCGGCGGCCGCCCTCCAGCGCGAACATGGCCAGCCCGGCCCGTCCGTCGGCCACGTACACCACGCCCTGCCGCGCCACAACCTCCCGGGCATAGCCAGGGGTGTCCCGATGAGCGATCTTGCGGAGCCGGGCCGGGTCTTTGAAGTCCAGCAGGTGCACGCCGGCCGTGCCGCTGGCCACGAGCAGGCCGCCGCTTACCGGGTGCAGCCCCATGGCAGCCCCGGCCAGCCGGATCCGGGAGACCTTTTGGGGTTTTGCGGGATCCTTCAGCGCCGCAAGCGCCACGCCGTCGGAGCCCAACGCCACAGCCAGGTGCTCGCCTGCCAGGGCCAGCGCGTTGGCCGATCCACCCAGGGGCATCACGCCGAGGTAGCGCGGCCTGGCAGGGTCCTTGATGCTTGTGGCCACCACGCCCACCGTGGAGGCCAGGTACGCCATATCCCCCTGGACAGCCACCTGGTAGGTGCGCCGCACCAGGGTCTCCTGGGGCGCGGGCGTACCCGGGGGCATTCGCGGCCCCTCGGCCATGGAGGGGGCGGGCGTCTGCAGCAGGATGGCGGCGGCCAGGGCCAGCGCCGGGCGTGAGGCGCGGGGCATGTTAGCTCCTTGTTTCTCCGACAGTTACCATGTTAACAGTCGAGCAAACAAGCCCGGAGACTCGTCCATGCGTTCCCCCAGAGAGCTGAGCAATAGTCCGGACCGAGCCAGGCGAAGCAATTGGAATCACTGGCGAGGCGCGAGGAGGGCGCTTGCTGGTGGCAATCAACCGACGAGCAACAAAGTCAGTGATTTCAAGAGCAAGCCTGGCGACGGGAGGACTGTTGGCCAGCTCTCTATCGTGCCCCTGATCATCGTCGCCCTGGCCGCACCCGCGGTGGCCTCCGCGGGCCCGTTCGACTTCGGCGCCACCCTGAGGGTGGACCTGCACCATGTCGGGGACGGCCGCACCGAGGAGTTCATGCTGGACGAACTGCGGCGCGAGGGCCCCTGGCCCGGCAGCCGCACCAACCTGGTGGACGACACCGGTCACGGCACCACCCTGGCCGAGGTCTACGCCCACGGCGGCGACAAGCCGGCGCTGCTGTTCAGCCAGGGCCACTGCTCCCTGTTTCACGAGTGGCGCACCACCAACGAGGCCAAGACCACCCGGAAGGTCTTCTCGGAGACCCTGCGCCTGCCCATGCCCACGGCGAAGGTGACCCTGGTAATCAAGGTCCGTGACCGCAAGGGCAAGATGCGGCCCCTGTTCCGCGCCGTCATCGATCCGGCGTCGGTGACGGTGAGCCGTGAGCGCCGCCGGGGGGGCCGAAAGACCAGCCGCGTTCACGGCGCCAGCGCCCCCGCCACCAGCCTGGACATCGTGGTCCTGGGCGACGGCTACGAGAAATGGCAGCTGCCCAAGTACCGCGCTGACGTGGCCCGCTTCGCCGAGGTGCTGCTGGAGGCCGCGCCCTTCTCGCGGTTCAAGGACCGGATCAACGTCTGGGCCGTGGACACGCCCTCACGCCAGTCGGGGGTGGACGAGCCGCGCAAGGGCATCTTCCGGGACACGGCCCTGTCGGTGAGCTTCAACACCTTCGGCTCGGCGCGCTACATGATGACCACCGACAACAAGACCATGCGCGACATCGCCGCCAACGTGCCGTACGACGCCATCTACATCATGGTCAACACCAGCCGCTACGGCGGCGGCGGAATCTACAACCTCTACTCCACCTTCGTGTCGGACAACGAGTACGACGAGTACGTGTTCGTGCACGAGTTCGGCCACAGCTTCGTCGGGCTGGCCGACGAGTACTACACCAGCCAGGTGTCATACAACGACATGTACCCGCGCGGCGTGGAGCCGTGGGAGCCGAACATCACGGCCCAGACCCGGCGCGCGAAGATCAAGTGGCGCGACATGATCAAGCCGGAGACGCCGGTGCCGAGCCAGCCCACCGATCCCAAATGCCAGGGCAAGGTGGGCCTGTTCGAGGGCGCCGGCTATTCCGCCAAGGGCCTCTACCGCGGCTTCGTGGACTGCAAGATGTTCGGCAAAGCCCACCAGGATTTTTGTCCGGTGTGCATGCGCGCGGTGGAGAAGATGGTGCAGCGCTACCTGCGGTAGCGCTGAATAAAAAACAAGGAACAAGAAACAAGGAATTGAAAATTTGATTGCCGTGGTTGGCTGCGTGGATTGATGCGTTCGCGTTGATCAGTCAGACACTTCAGCAGGGCGGCTCGATGCCGCTGCCTGAAATCCCGCTGGCACTGAAACCTCAACCAGGTGCGTGGCCCCCGATGGCTGACGCCATCGATGTACCCGGCGAAGCAGGGCCATCGTTTGGTGGTCTCGGCGGCACGCCCCCTTCGGCATTCAGCAGTTCAGAGCCCCTCTCTGCGACGGCAATGTCCAGGCGAGAGCCCTGGCAGTTCGTACCCACGCCGACTCCGCCATTTTTTGTTCCTTGTTCCTTGTTCCTCATTTTTTGTTTCACACGCCCCGAAACACCCGCCGCGCGTTCTCCGTCGTCACCCGCGCCACCTCCGCCAGGCTCACTCCTTTGATCTCCGCGATGGTCTCCGCGGCCAGCCTCGCGTTGGCCGGCTCGTTTCGCTCGCCCTTTTCAGGGGCGAGCACCGGCGCGTCGGTCTCCACCATCATGGCCTCCAGCGGCAAGCGCCGGACCATCTTCTGCTTCTGCGGGCTGCGAACCACCGAGGAGGGGATGCTCAGCAGATAGCCCAGCTCGGCCGCGCGGGCGGCGTGCTTGGCCGCTCCGTCGAAGGCGTGCAGGCACACCAGCTCCGCCGGGATGGCCTCCTCCTGCAGCAGGGCCACGGTGTGGTGCCCGGCGCTGCGGGAGTGGATCGACAGGGGCAGGCCGGTCTCCTTGCTCAGCGCCACCATCCTGCGCAGCACCTCGCGCTGCACGGCGCGCGGCTCATCATCGCGGGCGATCCAGTAGTCGAGGCCCACCTCGCCGATGCCGGCCAGGTCGAGGGAGTGCCTGCGCACCTGCGCCTCCACCCGCTCCAGCTCCTCCAGCGAGGCCCGGTCCGGGTGCAGCCCGATGCAGGGCCGCACCGCCGGGTTCAGGGCCGCCACCTCCAGCACCCGGTTGTTATCATCGGCGCCCTCGCCCATGGCGAGCACGAGCTCCACGCCGCGCTCGGCGGCCCGCTCCAGGACCATGATCCGATCGTCGTCAAACGCCTCGTCATGGATATGGCTGTGCACGTCGATCAGCACTCAGACTTCCCCGTCCAGCCCGGCCAGTTCCACCAGGGCCATCAGCATCTGAAAGGTTAGCCCCCAGATCACGCGCCCCCGGTGGCGGATGCAGGGCAGCTCGTAGCGACGGTCCTCGTGCTCCCAGCTCACGGTGGAGCGCGCCCCGGGGTCGCTGAGCATGCTCAGCGGGAGCCACAGCACCTCCTGGACCTCGGCTGCGCTCGGCTCGGGCGCCACAGGGCGGTCCAGCGCGAAGACGAAGGGCGTGATGGCCAGGCCCACCACGCGCCCGCCCGCAGAGGCGCGCACGTCGTCCATGCGCCCGAGGTAGCGCGCATCAGCCGCCAGGTCCACCGCCACCTCCTCCAGGGTCTCGCGCGCCGCGGCTTGCCGGGCTGAGGCATCGCCAGGGTCCACCACGCCGCCGGGGAAGGCCATGTGGCCGCTCCACGGGTCCCCTGATTGCTCGGCCCGGCGGATGAGCAGCAGCCGCGAGTCGGGCGCCGGCCCCAGGATGATGGCCACGGCCGCCCGCCGCGGCGCCACGTCAGCCGCGATGATCCGGGGCTCGTGGTCGCCGAGGCGCTCGGCGATGCGTGTGGCGGCGTCCATGACCATGTCACCCATCAGGTGCGGCGGAGTCGAGAGGGTAGGGGAGCGGTGCCCCCCGGGCAAGTCAGCGACGACGGCGCCCGAGAGCCAGCGCAAGCAGCAGCAGGGCCAACCAGCCTGCCCCGGCCTCGCCGCCGCCGCCCACCGCGCACCCCTCCTTGGCGGGCGGGTCCACCGGCGCCGGGTCGCTCCTGGGCATGCACGCCGACTTGCCGCCCCCGGCGTTAACGCACTCGTACTTGTCGCCGCACTCGGTGCCGCCTGCCGTACATAGCACCGTGCAGAAGCGCTGCCCATCAGCCGAGCCGCAGATGCCGCTGTCGCAGTCGCTGTTGTAGAGGCAATTGTCCCCCAGCTTGCCCTTGGTGGGCGGCGCCCCGTCGGGGGTCGGCTTGGTGGAGCCGGCCACGCAGGCGCCCTTGTTGGTGCCCGCCAGGGGGATGCACTTCCAGTTCACCGGGCAGTTGTTGGTGGTCAGGTTGCAATACTTGCTGCACTTGTTGACGCCCTCGTGGTGGATGCACAGCAGGGTCTTGCACTCCGACCCGAAGCTGCAGCTGGCGCCCAGGGCCTTGCCGGTGGTCGGGCCGCTGTCCTTCTTTGGCGTGGTGCCCTTGTCCTTCTTGGGCGTGATGCCGCTGCAGTCCTTGGACTTGCCCGAGCTGCACGGGATGGAGCCGTACTTGTGGATCCAGTCGAGGAACGGGTCCACCCGGGTCTCGATGGAGCCGTAGGTGCAGTCCTTGCCCGTGCGCGAGGCCACGCCCACCACATGCCAGTAGCCGGTGGCGGAGCTCTTCATCAGGCTCGGGCCGCCCGAGTCGCCGCTGCACTTCTGCGAGCCGTTCTTCTTGTCGAGCCAGATCTCGGAGTTGCCGATGAGCTTGAGGGTTGAGAAGCCCTGCATGCGCGTACCCGACGAGCTGCCGGTGTTGGCCTTGGTCATGCCGAAGCCCATGACCAGCACCGGGTCGCCCAGCTTGAGCAGCTTGCCGATCTCCTTCTGCCGGATCATCTTGGCCCCGGAGTGGGGCACCTGCTTGGTCAGCTTCACCAGGGCGATGTCGTACCAGTCGGCCAGCTGGCCCGGGGGCGGGCTGTTCTTGACGTACTTGGGATGGAAGATGAACGACTTGGCCGGGTAGCTCTTGGACGAAAACGATCCCTTGGCCTGGGTGCCGATGTAGAAGTAGGTCTGGCTGGGCGTCACCTTCTCCAGGCAGTGGCTGGCGGTGAGCACCAGGTTCTGGGCGATGAGCGTACCGCTGCAGAACGACGCCTGGTAGAACCCCTGCCGCACCACCAGCGCGCCTACCTGCTTGAGGAAGTTGGGGTTGGTGGTTGTGCCATTGATGATCTCGCGCTCCTCCGCGCGGTGCGTCCATTGCAGCGGATCGTCCGGCGCGCAGGCCGATACAGTGAGAGCTAGCAAGATCGTTGGCAGAACGCGTCGGGCGAGCATCATATGGGAGGCCTCTGGCATGGTAAGGTAACAACAGCAGCGCGGTAATTATGCCATATTGTTTCAGCCGCTTCTGCCCAGGGTCCCAAAGAAATGATCCCGCGCCTGCACCTCGCCCCGCTGGACCTGGCCATGCTGGTCTGCTATTTCGCCGGCTCCCTGTATATCGGCTGGCGCATGGGGCGCCGCCAGGGGGGCGCCGAGCAGTTCCTGCTGGCCGGCCGCCGGCTGACCCTGCCGCTGTTCGTGGGCAGCCTGGTGGCCACCTGGTACGGTGGGATCCTGGGGGTGGGGGAGATCGCTTACCGGGACGGGCTGGTCAACTGGGTGACCCAGGGAGGCTTCTGGTACGCCAGCTACCTGCTGTTCGCTTTCCTGCTGGCAGGCAAGCTGCAGAAGTCAGCCCAGACCACCCTGCCGGACCAGCTGGGCGAGCTCCACGGGGCCGGCGCCCGGCTGCTGGCCTCGGTGCTCAACTTCTTCAACGTGGTGCCCGTGGCCTACATGCTCACCCTGGGGCTCGTGGTGCAGCTGGTGACCGGCTGGCCCCTGTGGCTGGGCGTTGTGGTGGGTACGGCGGTGGCGACCCTGTACAGCCTGCTGGGCGGCTTCAGGGCGGTGGTCTACACCGACATGCTGCAGTTCGGGCTGATGTGCCTGGCGGTGGCCATGGTGCTGGCGGCCGCCGTGCTCGGGCTGGGAGGCGGCGAGTACCTGTCGTCACGCCTGCCCGCGACGCACCTGCAGCCGCTGGGGCGCTACAGCTGGCAGGAGCTGGCGGTCTGGGGGCTCATCGCCATGTCGACCCTGGTGGATCCCAACTTCTACCACCGGTGTTATGCGGCCGGCGACAGCCGCACCGCCCGGCGCGGGATCCTGCTGGCGGTGGGGTTCTGGGCGCTGTTCGACGTGTGCACCACCTTCGGCGGGCTCTACGCCCGGGCCGCGCTGCCCGACGTGGACCCGCGCCTGGCCTACCCGATGCTGGCGGACACCCTGCTGCCCGCCGGGCTCAAGGGGATCTTCGTCAGCGGCCTGCTGGCCACCGCCATGTCCACGGTGGACTCCTACTGCTTCGTCGGGGCCATGAGCCTGAGCCATGACCTGTACCGCCGCACCCTCAACCCCGAGGCCGGCGACCGGCAGATGGTGTCCGCCACGCGCCTGGGGATCCTGGCCACGGGGGCGCTCGCCATGATGCTGGCCCTGGTGTTCCCCGGCTCCTTCAAGTCGATCTGGAAGACCATGGGATCCCTCAGCGCCTCGGCCATGCTGCTGCCGGCGCTCATCGGGACCCTGGGCTGGCGCCCGCCCGGGGCCGGCCTCGCCGCCATGATCGCAGGCGCGACGGGCACCCTCGGCTGGGCCGCAGCCCGCTACTGGATCGGCGGGTGGACCCTCGGCGTGGAGGCGCTGGTCCCGGGCCTGGCCCTGGGCCTGGTTGCCTATGTGGTGGTCGGGCTGAGCAACACCGGGGAGGCGACGCCATGAACCTGCCCGGCGACTGGACCCTGCTGCTGCTGCTGGACGCCGCGTTGCTGGTGCTGGCCACCGGCGCCATCATCGCGCTGTTCCTGCGCGACCTGCGCCGCAAATAACAGGAGGGGACCCGCCCGCTGGCGGATCCCCTCCGGGATATCGTCACGCGGCCTGTCGGCCGCCGGCGCGCTGCTTACGCCTTGATGATGCAGTCCACGGGGCAGACCTCAACACACTGGGGCTCGCCGCCGTCTGCCTCGCACTCGTCGCACTTCTCGGGGTCGATCTCGAAGAACTCGTCGCCCTCGGTGATCGCCTCGTTGGGGCACTCCGGCTCGCAGGCGCCGCAGTTGGTGCACTCGTCGGTAACTTTCATGGCCATGGTTACATCCTCCCGGGAAGCTGGTTCCCTGATGTCGGTTTATCTTTTAACGGTTGTTCCAACCGTCAAGGTCTATTCCTCCGGAGACCGACTCACCGGCCTCGAATCTGTAAAACTCCATCCCGGGCGTAATGTCAACAAGAAATGAGGAGCGGACTCGCCTGTACTGAAGGGACCCGGAAAAGGGTAGAATTCCCCTCAGGCATGAGGACCCTCACCATACGCGGAGCGCGCACCAACAACCTGCGAGACGTCGACCTCGACATCCCGCGGGAGCAGCTGGTCGTGATCACGGGCGTTTCCGGCTCGGGCAAGTCCTCGCTGGCCTTTGACACCATCTACGCCGAGGGTCAGCGGCGCTACGTGGAGTCGCTGTCGGTCTACGCGCGCCAGTTCCTCGAGCGCCTGGGAAAGCCGGACGTGGACACCATCGAGGGGCTCAGCCCGGCCATCAGCATCGAGCAGCGCCCCCTGAGCCGGAACCCGCGCTCCACGGTGGGCACCGCCACCGAGATCCACGATTACCTGCGGCTGATGTTCGCGCGGGTGGGCCGCCCCCATTGCAGCGCGTGCGGGGCGGCGCTGCGGGCCCTGAGCGCCCAGGAGATGGTGGACCGCGTGCTGGGCATGGAGCAGGGCGCGCGGTTCGCCGTGCTGGCGCCGGTGGTGCGTGCAGGGCGGGGCGGCTTCGAGGCGCTGCTGGCGGACCTGCGCCGGGAGGGCTACGTGCGGGTGCGGGTGGACGGCGAGGTGCTCGACCTGGCCGAGGAGCTGAAGCTGGAGCCCCGCGCGAACCACGACATCGATGTGTTCGTGGACCGACTGGTGGTCAAGGAGGGCGCGCGGGCCAGGCTGGCGGACTCCCTGGAGCTGGCCCTGCGGCTGGCCGAGGGCGTGGTGAGGGTGGCGCCGGTGGAAGGCGAGGAGCAGACCTACACCGAGCGGCTGTTGTGCCTCGAGTGCGGCGCGGGGGGCCTGCCCGAGCTGTCACCCCGGGCATTTTCGTTCAACAGCCCGCACGGGGCCTGCCCCCGCTGCGACGGCCTGGGCGAGCTGCTGGAGTTCGACGAGGAGCGGGTGGTGCCCGACGCCGCCAGGAGCCTGCGGGAGGGCGCCATCGCCCCCTGGGACCAGCGCACCGCGCCGTTTCACCAGGAGCTGCTGGAGGCGCTGGCGGGGCAGTACGGCTTCGACCTGTACGCGCCGTACGGCGAGCTCCCGCGGGACGTGCAGCGCCTGGTGATGTACGGCACGGGGGAGCAGGAGGTGACCTTCACCTTCCGCCGGGGCAAGCGGGAGCGCACGGTGACGCGCCCCTTCGAGGGTGTGCTGGCGAACCTGAACCGCCGCCTGGAGGAGCAGCGCCGCAAGCGCAAGGACGGCGATGAGGACATGGGCGGGGTTTACGACGAGTTCCGCCGCTACATGGCCCGGCGAACCTGCCCCGGCTGCCGCGGCGCGCGCCTGCGCCCCGAGGCCCTGGCGGTCACCCTGGGCGGCCGCTCGATCCACGACATCGCCCGGCTGAACATCGTGCAGGCCCGGGCCTTCTTCGAGCAGGAGCTGCAGCTCTCCGACCGGGAGCAGGAGATCGCCGCGCGGCTGCTGCAGGAGATCAGCGGGCGGCTGCGGTTCCTGGACGACGTGGGGGTGGGCTACCTCTCGTTGGACCGCACCGCGGCCACTCTCTCCGGGGGCGAGGGGCAGCGGGTGCGGCTGGCGACCCAGATCGGCGCCGCCCTGGTGGGGGTGCTCTACATCCTGGACGAGCCCTCCATCGGGCTGCACAAGCGGGACCAGGTGCGGCTGCTGCGCACCCTGGAGCGCCTGCGGGAGATGGGCAACTCGGTGCTGGTGGTGGAGCATGACGAGGACATGATCCGCGCCGCGGATTACCTGGTGGACATGGGGCCCGGGGCCGGGGCGCGGGGCGGGCAGGTGGTGGCCGCGGGTCTGCCTGACCAGGTGCTCGCGGACCCGGCCAGCGTCACGGGCCAGTTCCTCTCGGGGGACCAGGGCATCCCGGTGCCGCGGGAGCGCCGCCAGGGCAGGGGCACCGTCACCATCGAGGGGGCGAGCCAGAACAACCTCCAGGATGTGGACCTGGAGCTGCCCCTGGGGGTGTTCACCTGCGTCACCGGCGTGAGCGGCTCCGGCAAGTCCACGCTGGTGGTGGACACCCTGCTGCCGGCGCTGCGCGCGCTGCTGCACGGCGCGGCGACCGAGGCCGGGGCCCACAGGCGGCTGGTGGGGGCCCAGCGGCTGGACAAGGTGGTGGCCATGGACCAGAGCCCCATCGGCCGCTCGGCGCGCTCCAACCCGGCGACCTACACCAAGGTCTTCGACCGCATCCGGGAGCTGTTCGCGGGGCTGCCGGAGAGCCGGGTGCGCGGGTACAAGGCGGGCCGCTACTCCTTCAACGTCAAGGGCGGCCGCTGCGAGGCGTGCCAGGGCGAGGGGGTGCTGCGCATCGCCATGCACTTCTTGCCCGACATCCACGTGCGCTGCGAGGTGTGCGGGGGCCAGCGCTACAACCGTGAGACCTTGCAGGTCAAGTACCGGGGCCGCTCCATCGCCGACATCCTCGACCTCACCGTGGCCGAGGCCGAGGAGCTGCTCGGGGCGGTGCCCGCGGTGGCGCGCAGCCTCGGCACCCTGCGGGAGGTGGGCCTCGGCTACCTGCAGCTGGGCCAGCGCGCCAGCACCCTGTCCGGGGGCGAGGCCCAGCGGCTGAAGCTGAGCCGGGAGCTGAGCCGCAAGGCCACCGGGCGCACGCTGTACATCATGGACGAGCCCACCACCGGGCTGCACCTGGCCGACATCGCCCTGCTGCTGGACATCATCCATCGGCTGGTGGACCAGGGAAACAGCGTGCTGGTCATCGAGCACCACCTGGACGTGATCAAGAGCGCCGATCACCTCATCGACCTGGGCCCGGAGGGCGGGGAGCAGGGCGGGCGTGTCGTGGCCAGCGGCCCGCCAGAGGCCGTGGCCGCGGTGGAGGGCTCCCACACGGGGCGTTTTCTGCGCCAGGTGTTATAAAGGGGCTTCGCGCCATGTCGATCCTCGCCGAGAACCTGCACAAGTCCTTCGCCGAGACTGCGGCTGTTCAGGGCGTGGACATGAAGGTGGAGCCGGGGGAGATCTTCGGGCTCATCGGGCCCAACGGGGCGGGCAAGACCACCACCCTGCGCATCCTGTCGGGGCTCATGCGGCCCGACTCCGGGGCGGCGATGATCTGCGGCGCGGACGTGGTGCGCGAGCCGCGGCGCGCAAAGGCGAACCTCGGGTTCGTCACGGGCACCACCGGGCTCTATTCCCGGCTGACGGTGTCTGAACTGCTGGACTACTTCGCCAGGCTCAACGGGGTTGCGGACGCGGACCTTCGTCGGCGCAAGAAGGAGCTGGAGCAGGCGCTGCAGATCGGGCACCTGATGCAGCGCCTGTGCGGCAAGCTGAGCACGGGCGAGCGGCAGCGGGTCTCGCTGGCCAGGGCCACGGTGCACGACCCGCCGGTGCTGATCCTCGACGAGCCCACCGCCGGGCTGGATGTGCTGGCCAGCCGCTTCGTGGCTGACTTCATCCGCGCGTCCGCCGGCCGGGGCAGGGCCGTGCTCTTCTCCACCCACTACATGACCGAGGCGGACCTGCTGTGCGAGCGCATCGGCTGCATGCATCGCGGGCGCGTGGTGTGGACCGGGCCGCCGGCCGGGCTGCGGGAGGAGCTGGGCGCGGCGTCGCTGGAGGAGGCGTTCCTCGGGTTGATTGAGGGGGAGGGGGGTGGGGGTGGGGAGCGGGATCGGGATGGGGATGGGGAGCGGGAGCGGGATGGGGATGGGGATGGGGATCGGGAGGGGGAGGGGGAGGGGGAGCGGGAGGGGGATGGGGGGCGGGAGCGGGAGGAGGAGTCATGAACCTGCCCGTGGTGAGCCTCGTATTTCGCAAGGAGCTCAAGGAGACGCTGCGCGACCGGCGGACCTTGATGATCATGGTGTTGCTGCCGCTGGTTATTTATCCGCTGGTGGTGCTCGCCCTGGGCCAGGGCGTTGCGGCCACGCGCATGGACCAGAAGGAGAAGGTCTCCCGCGTCGGGCTGGTGGGAAAGAGCTGGACCCAGCTGGAGCAGGCGCTGGCGGACCATGATCGGATCCAGCTGGTGGACGGCGCGGCAGGGGACGCCCGGCTCCAGCGACGGGAACTGGACCTGCTGGTGGTGGTTCCCGCCACGGCGAAGAAGGACCTGGCCAGCGGCGGCACCGTCGCGCTGACCCTCCGGTACGACCAGAGCCAGGACCGCTCCAGCGTGGCGCTCAACCGCGCCCGAGAGGTGATCGACGCGCTGGAGGTGAAGCTGCGCGAGGCGCGCTTCAAGGGCCGCGGGCTGCCCCTGACCCTGGCAAACCCCGTGGATCTGGAGCGGGAGAACATCGCCTCGTCCCAGGCTCTGGGCGCCAAGGTGCTGGCCGGCGCGCTGCCGCTGATGGTGGTGCTCATGGTGCTGCTCGGCGCGTTCTATCCTGCCATCGATCTGACGGCGGGAGAGAAGGAGCGCGGCACCCTGGAGACCCTGCTGGTGGCGCCGGTCAAGCGCACCGACATCATCGCGGGCAAGTTCCTGGTGGTCACCACCATTGCCATGGTGACCGGGTTACTCAACCTCGGCTCCATCGGGCTGAGCTTCTTCCTCGGCTTCCGCACCTACCTGGACGTGGCCAAGCTGCCCATCGACCTGCCCTGGAGCTCGCTGGCCATGACCGTGGTGGCGCTGGTGCCGGCCTCGATATTCTACGCCGCGGTGATGCTGGCCGTGGCCGCCCTGGCGCGCAGCTTCAAGGAGGCCCAGAACCTGCTCACGCCGATCTACATGGTCTTCATGATGCCCTCCATGCTGGCCATGCTGCCCTGGATCAAGCTCACCCCTCTGGCGGCGCTGGTGCCGGCGGTGAACATCGCCCTGCTCACCCGGGAAATCATCACCGGCAACATGCAGCCTCTGCCGGTGGTGCTCTGCATCGTCTCCTCGGTGATCTACACCGGCATCGCGCTGGCCCTTGCCGCGCGCATCTACTCCAGCGAGCGGCTGCTCTTCGCGCCGGAGCCGCTGTCCACGCGCCTGCGCGGCAAGAAGGGCCGCGGGGCAGGGGGGCCGCCCCTCCGCACCACGCCCGAACCCCGGGAGGCGGCCATCGTGCTGATGATGGTCATGGCGCTGATCCTGTTCGTGGGCCAGCGCCTGCAGCTGTCCGACCTGGTGAGCGGGTTGTTGATCACCGAGTGGGTGCTCATCGCCATGCCGGTGGTGCTGCTGATGAAGCTCGGCCGCTTCGACCCGCGGGCCGCCCTGGCGCTGGTGCCGGTGCGCCATCGCGTCTACCTCGGCGCCGCGCTGGCCGGTCTCAGCGGCTGGGTGCTGGTGGGCGTGATGGTGGAGCAGCTTCAGCAGCGGGTGATGCCCATCCCCCAGGAGATGCTGGATGAGATGCAGCGGCTGCTCTTTTCGCAGGAGCGCGCCCTGTGGTTGGACCTGTTCCTGCTGGCCCTGTCGCCGGCGGTGTGCGAGGAGCTGCTCTTTCGCGGGCTGCTGCTGCGGGGCACCCGGCAGGCGCTGGGCGACCGGGGCGCCATCCTGCTCAACGGCGTGCTGTTCGGCGTGTTCCACCTGAGCATCTACCGTTTCTTCCCCACCTTCACCCTCGGGCTGGTGCTGGCCTACATCGCCCTGCGCAGCGGCTCGCTCTACCCGTGCATCCTGTTCCACTTCCTGAACAACGGCTGCGCCGTGGTGGTGGGCCGGTTCCTGGGCGACGCCAAGGGCAACGCGCCGCCGGAGCTGGTCAACGTGCCGCTGGTGCTGGCGGCGGCGGCGGTGTTCGCGCTCGGCATCGCCCTGGTGGGCCGGTGGTCCAGGCGGGCGGAGCCGGGCCCTGACCCGGGCGCCGGAGCCGCGCCGTGAGCCGCGACCGCTTCGCCGGGGCCCTGCTCGGTCTGGCCCTGGGTGACGCCCTGGGCGCGCCCCACGAGGGGGGGCTGCTGGAGCGCGCCGTGTGGCGCGTCATCGGCCGCACGCGCAGGGGCGAGCTGCGCTGGACCGACGACACGCGCATGGCGCTGGACCTGGCCGAGGGGCTCGTGGCGCGGGGCAAGGTTGACCAGGACGACCTGGCCCAGCGCTTCGCCGCCAGCTACCACTGGAGCCGCGGCTACGGGCCCGGCGCCGCCAGGCTCCTGCGGCGGGTGCGCGGCGGCGAGGGCTGGATCAAGGCCAACCGCTCCGTGTTCAGGGAGGGCTCGTACGGCAACGGCGGGGCCATGCGCGCGCCCGTGGTGGGGCTGTTCTACTCGGGCCGTTCCCAGGGCAAGCTGGAGCGCGCAGCGCGGACCTCGGCCGAGATCACCCACGCCCACGACCTGGGCCAGGAGGGCGCCGCGATCATCGCGGCGGCCACGGCCCTGGCGGTCACGGGGGCGCCGTCAGGGGAGATCCTCGACGGGGCCGCGGAGTGCAGCCGCAGCGAGACCTTCACCAGCAGGCTGGTGCTGGCCAGCAACTGGATCGGCGCCGGGGTCCACCCCGACGCAGACGAGGTGACGCGCATGCTCGGCAACGGCGTGGCCGCGGTGGACTCTTGCGTCACCGCGCTCTACGTCGGCCTGCGCCACCGGGATGACTCCTTCGACGACCTGCTCGCCTTCGTGATCGAGGTGGGCGGCGATGTGGACACCATCGGCGCCATGGCGGGGGCCCTGTTCGGCGCCTGCCGCGGGGTGCAGGCCCTGCCCGAGCAGCACCTCGAGCGGCTGGAGATGCGCGAGCAGCTGGAGAAGACCGCCCACCGGCTGTTCTACAAGTCCATCGAGGGGACGTAGGGGAAGGGCTCGCCCCCCTGCCGCCTGGTCTTGCTTGTTGTGGGACGTCAGGGAACTACAGCAGCGCCTTGAGGCCGTCCTGGTCCACCAGGATGATGCGGCGCCCCTCGCTGGTGATCAGCTTGTTGCGCTTGAACTGCGACAGGGTGAGGCTCACGGTCTCGCGGGTTGAGCCGATGAGGTTGGCCATCTCCTGGTGGGTGATCTTCACGCCGAGCAGGGTGCCGCGGCGGTCCTCGATGCCGTGCTGAGCGGCCAGCTCCATGAGCAGCTCGGCCAGCTTGGCGCTCACGTCCTTGAAGACGAGGTCCTCCACCTTGCGCTCCAGCTCGCGGCGACGCTGACACACCAGCCGCGTCATGCGGGCGCCGATGATGGCGTTGCGCTCCAGCAGCTTGAGGTACTCCTCCCGGGGTACCTCCGAGATGAGCGCGTTCTCCATGGCCTCGGCCATGTCCTCGCGCGGCCCACCGTCCACCAGGCACAGCTCGCCGAAGACCTCACCCGGGTCGAGGTAGCACAGGGTCAGCTCCTTGCCGTCCCGGGTGACCCTGGAGATCTTCACCCGGCCGCTGTTCAGGAAGTAGACCGAGGTGCCGGGATCGCCGGGCAGGAAGATCACACGCCGGCGCCGAACCTCGTGCAGGGTGATCTTTGAGGCGAGGGTGGCGAGCAAGTCGGGCGAGACCCCGCTGAGAAGTTCAATCTTTTTGAGGTGCTGGATTGTCTGTCGTTCGTCGGACACGGACGCTCCCTGAAACGTGCCATCACAGTGTTTGAATTAGCAGTTACTATAGTAACTGCCGTTACAATTGCGCAAGTGAATTGTGGTGTAGGCAACAAAAAACGGCTGCCACGTTTTGACTGCTCAGGGGATCTACTGGCGTGATCTCCGCACTTTGCGGCGCAGGGCCGCCTCCCAGCAGACCGAGGGCGATGGATCGAGCATATCGCCGGTATCTTCCAGGTGTCGGCCGGGGCAGGGGGCGCAGTCATCCACGAGGTCGCAGCTGCTGCACTTTGACGCGTCAAACTTCACCTGCCGCAGGTGGTTGACCGCCGTGGAGTCACGCCATACCTCGGCCAGCCCGTCACGCACGTTGCCCACGGGATAGGCCATGAAGGAGCAGGCGAAAACGTCGCCGCGCTCGTCGATGCGCATGCGCGTGCGCCCCGCCGCGCAGAGGCTGTGACCCGGCTCGGTTGGCACCTTGTCAGGGTCGCTGAGGAACTCCGGTGCCACGTCCTGCCGGGAGAGCACCGCCTTGAGCACCCTGCGATCCGGGCCCTGCCAGGCGTCGTCGCCACGGCCACCAAACCGCGCGTCGGGACGAAGCCTCGGGTCGAAGACCACCGGGACGCCCATGGACCGACCCAGGGCCAGCATGTCGTCCAGCTCTTCCAGGTTGCGCTCCGTCACCACGCAGGCCAGGACGACGTTGACGCCGGCCGATCTCAGGCGCCCGGCCGCGCCCAGGACCTTCTCGTGGGATCCAGGGCTCCCCACCAGCTCGTCGTGCAGCTCGGCACGGGTTGAGTGCAGCGACATCTGCACATGGTGGATGGGAAGGGCGGCCGCCCAGTCGGTCATCTCGCGATCCATGCGCGTTCCGTTGGTGGCCAGCTCGATGCGAAAGTTCTTGTGGCTTGCGTGCTCGGCGATGGCCCTGAAGTCGTCCCGCAGCGTCGCCTCGCCGCCGGTGAGCTGGAGGTATAGCGTGCCCATGGCGGCCAGGGTATCCAGCACGCCGACCACCTCCTCGGTGGTGAGCTGGTCGGCCGCCGGACTGCGCGGCTTGTAGCAGAACGCGCAGCTATGGTCGCAGCTGGCTGTGAGCTCGAGCTGAACCGACAGGGGGATGTTCTGGCGGAAGGCGATGGCTTGCAGCGCCCTGGACGGGGACGGGGCGGCCACCTAGGGCACCTCGCCCAGCTTGGGCCAGACCTGCGAAGGGTCGTCCGAGGACAGCTCGAAGGCGGGGACCTCTTCGGCCAGCCGCCCCATGAGATCCACCATTTGTGGCGTGGCGGGCCCGCCGAGGCGGCCGCTGACGTCCATGAGTCGCCACAGCGCATCGGGGGCGGTCAGGGGCTGCAGCGAGGCCGCCCCGCGCACCAGATGGACCACCGCGCGCAGGGGCCGCCCTCCCGGGCTCGCCTGGACAGCAAACCCCTGGGAGTGGAGCGGGGTGGCGTGGGCGAGCCAGCCTTCATCAGCCGGCCTGCAGATCATCCCCTCGTCGCTGAGCACCCCGGCGTGCGGCGGCGCGTTCCGGCACGAGGTGGTCTTGCCCACCTTGTTGCGGCCAAACAGGACCAGGGCGCGACCGTCAATATCGAGGCCGGCGGAGTGCAGCAGCAGGCCGTCGTGGCAGGGCGCGGCCAGGTATAGCAGGTGCTCCAGGGCCAGACGAATGGAGATGGGGGTGTCGCCCTGCACCTCCAGCGCCACACGGGTGGGACGGCCCACGGTGATGCGCATCCGGTGCCCCCAGGAGGTCAGGGTCCAGCCGTCCTGGTGGGTCTGCAGCTCCCCCTCCCGGGTCATCTCCTGCTGCGGCGCCGCTGAAATGACAATATCGGGCGGGCGAAGGTCCGGGGTATCCAGGGCGAAGCCGTCGAACTCCCGTCGCGCCAGGTCTCGCACGCCCGGGTCCGCTGCCTGAATAGCGACGAGGATACCGAGGTCCAGCACCATGTCGCCCGGCTGATGAATGCCGGGCCCGGTCACCGCCGCATCTTCCTGAGGCGGCGAACGAGGTCGACTGTCCAGCGCGCGCCGCTGACGCACAGCGGCGGATCCGGGCGGCCGAAGGCCAGGGACATAAGAGGTTCGATGAAGGAGCGGCGCACGCGCAGGGGGCCGAGCACCCTGTCCTCCACTCTGCCCAGGTAGGCCGCGGGCCGGTGGGGGGTATCCTCGACGCTACAAGCGTCCCCCTTGGTGATGAGCATATGGCCGTCGCGCCGAACGAAGCGGTGGGCCATGAAGACGCCATCTTCCCCCCGGATGACAACGACGTCGCCAGCCTGAAGCCGACCGATGGGGGCGTACTTCACCCGGTAGGCGAACCCTGGCAGCAGGTTCGGGAACATGCTCAGCCCGCGGCCCTTGAAGATCTGCTCGTGGCCGCAACGCAGCAAGTCGCCCTTGAGCTCCAGGTATAGAGCGCGCTCGTCCGTCATTGCTATGGCGGAGGTCGGAGGTGAGGGTTCAGCCAGAGATCAGAAGCAGCCAGATCCGCTGCACTCGCCGAAGCTGCCCAGCCCGGAAGATGCGAACTGCAGCATGGTCTCCTCGGCGAAGTCGTCCTCTGCCTCGATGGCAGGTGCCCGGTAGGGTTTGCGCTTGCTCTCCTGCTTCTTCTTTTCATCTTTTGCCATTTTCGGCACTTTCTCCTTAGTAAAAGACCTGGAGGCGGCCCGGGAAGAGTTTGTACACAGAGTCGCCTACTGCGAAATCGATGAAACCGTCGCCGTTGACGTCCTTGACCCAGATGATGTGCTCCGCGTAGCCGGAGCTGCGGATCTTCTCGTCAGTGATCTTGGTGGCGGCCTGGCTCAGGTTCCAGTTCTTCAGCTTGGAGAACGGCCCCGCCTGGCCGTTGAACAGGTAAATCTCGCCCCAGCGGCCGCCTGATGCGTTGCTGTTCAGGCCGCTGATCATCACGTCCGAGCGCTTGTCGCTGTTGATGTCAGCGCCCTTGACCGGATCGATATCCGCTGCATTGGCAATGCTCCGGCCGGTGCTGTTGTTGGTGAAATAGGTGTTGTCGTTGTTGACCACGATCACAGCGTCCGAGGTGGAGGTGGGGGTCTTGGTGCCGCCCAGGGTGAAGATGAACACCTTGCCCGGCTTGCCCACGCCGTGGAACGGCTCGCCGATCATGAACTCGGCCTTGCCGTCGCCGTTGATGTCACCGGCGCCGGCCGAGATGAAGCCGAAGCCGAAGCTGTTGCTGGCGCCGGCGATGCGAACCACCCGGCTGCTGGTCTTGATGTTGAGCGTGGTCTGAGTGCCGGCGGTGCCCGCCGCGCCCTTGACGATGTACACCGCGCCGTTGATGGCGGTGCCCTCCAGCGGCGCGCCCACGATGAGGTCGTGGTACACGTCGCCGTCCAGCCGGCCGCCGGCGAAGGTGAACTGACCGATGCCGGGGCCCTTTGTGCCGCCCTGGATCCGCAGGTCTGCCTTGGTGGGCATGATGTTGTCGATGGGGGTCTTGCCCGACGCCATCATCGGGATGTTCTTCTTGCCGTACACAACCAGCACCTCGGCGAACCCGGTGCTGCTGCCGCCGTCGTAGTAGCCGAAAGCGAAGTCGCCCAGGCCGTCGCCGTTGACGTCAGCGGAGGCGGGGCTGTTGCCCAGCACATACTTGGCGTTGGCCGCGCCCAGTGCCATGCGGTACATCAGGTCCGCGCCGTTGCCCTTGCCGGTGTCGGTGCGGTTGGTCCAGGTCTTCTTGCCCAGGTAAATATAGAACCGCCCGCGGCCGCCGTCCGAGGCGAACTGGTACACGCCCAGGTCGTCGCAGTTGCCTGCATCGCCGTCGAAGTTGGTGGCCGCCACCTTGAAGCCGAACTTTCCAGCCGCCTTGGAGCCGATGAGCTGGGCGAAGTTGGACTTGGAGATGCCGGTGGCGGAGCCCCAGTAGATGCGGACCCGGCCCTTGTCGCTGGAGTAGCCGATCTCGCCCGCCGCGATGTCCGAGTAGCCGTCGCAGTTGAAGTCGCCGCTGGCCAGGCGCGCACCCAGCCGCCCCTTGGCGCTGGAGCCGGTGACCTCGATCTTCATGTAGTCCAGCTTGACGCCGGCCGGCAGGTTGGAGATGTCCGACAGCTTGTTGTTGAGGCCGATCTGCTTCACCGCGATGTAGTAGGTGTGTCCCAGGATGAGGGTCGGGGAGAAGGCGGTGTTGGTCTTGCCGTTGGCCTGGGCCGTGCCGTTCTTCTTCCACTTGGCCAGCTCGAAGTTGGAGGCGGTGATCGCCTTGTCCTGGTTGATGCGCAGGGCGTACTTGCCCACGGCGTTGCCGTTGGTCTTCCAGGTGCACTTGATGATGCCGCCGCGGCGGTTGCTCACCGCGCAGGCCAGATCCGTGATGGCCGCCGGCTTGGCCGTGGTGACCTCCACGTTGAACACCGCCGACTTGTTGGTGGCGCCGGTAGAGGTGTTGGTGCAGGTGGCCTGCAGCGCGAGAATGCCCGTGGGCAGCGCGGTGCTGAACACGGCCTTGCCAGCGCTCGGGGTGGCGATGAGGCTCGAGGTGCCGACCTTGAGCACCACCTGGTTGACGCCGGCGTCCGTGGTCACGGTGATGGTGTTGTTCTGGCTCGAAAGCACCCACGGGGGCGTGCCGCCGGTCACCGCGGTGGGCGCCGGGCTGAAGGACGTGGAGTCGAGCTTACAGGTCACGCTGGACAGGTCCACGGTGACTGTGTTGGTGCAGGTGGAGGTCAGGTTGCCGCCAGCCACCGGCACCGAGACGGTGGCCTTGATGGTGTTGATGGTCTTGGCGCTGGTGGTTGCCATCACCGTGTCCTTGAAGGTCACGCTGGAGGCCGCGCTGGCGCTGCCGGTGGGCGTCGCCGCGGTGCCGTTGATGTCCAGGGTCACCGTGCCGCCCGAGGCGTTGGTGGTGCCTACCACCACGTTGGCGGTGAACTTACCGGCGCTCGCCTTGGTGTTGTCCTTGGGGTAGAGCGTGGTGGAGTTGGCCGGCGCGGTGATGGTGCAGGTGGGCGCCTTGGTGATGTTGAGCAGCTTGGAGTCGGGGCCGCAGTTGCCGTAGCTCGCCTTGATGACCGCCGCGCTCAGGTTGCTGCCCACCGTGACGCCGGTGAAGGTCGCCGCGCCGCTGGACAGGGTGGCGGTGTAGGGGGTGGCCACGCCGGTCACGGTCATGTTCACCGTGGTGCCGTCGGCGATGTTCGTGGCGGTGATCCCCACGTCGAGCTGGATGCCCGCCGTGTTGGTGTCCTGATCGTCAAGGCTGGAGATCTGGCTCACGCTCGTCACCGCGGTGCTGTTGATGGTGGAGAGCTTGACGAAGCAGGGGCCCACGTCCGGCGGGATGGTCATGTCCGGCGGGGTCATGTCAGGCGACATATCGGGAGACATGTCCGGCGAGATGTCCGGGACGGATCCCTCCATGGGAGCGATATCCTGGATGGTGTCCACCGCCTGGTCGACGCTGGCCTCCGGGGCTGACGCCTCGGCAGCCGGACCATCATCCGTTGGTCCCAGATCCGCAGCCATGTCCGGGCCGAGATCCTTCTGCTCGACCACATCGTCATCACTGCACGCCGCCGTCATCAGCAGCGCTGTGATCCCCATCGTTGCTATCAATTTCCCCTTCAACATGACCATTACTCCCTTGCCTATACTCCCTTGCCTAAGATACCGTCCGGTTCCGTTCCAGTTTTCGCGTTCAGGCCGAGGCTCTTACCCCAGCTTGATCAGCTCGCGCTCGCTCAGTGCATCAAGGAATGAGATGCAATCTCCAAGAGCTTGTTTCCGATCCACTTCGAACTCCTCCGCCAGCTTCCCCGCCAGCTCTTCGACGGTGCTGGAGGTGTCGAGATAGGACCATATGGCCGTGCCAGTCTCGTTCAGCATGACCATCTTGTTGGAGGCTGCCCCCACGATGAACGCCTTACCCTCCAGTTCACGGTAGGCTGCCCCGGCTGCCCGGGTAACCACCGTCACCTCACTGATCTCAATACCGTCTGCTGCAAGTGCCATGGAATCGAACCCGCAAATCCAGTTAGTCTTCATTGTTTTGTTGTTCCCAAGGCGTCCGGCGTTCATGAAAAGCTTTAGAGAACCCTAGCGCAGGCCCATTGGCCAGGCAACCCTGGATTAATTGGGGGATTGTGCGCAGTTTGCGCGATAAGAGCCCCCCCGGGAGACGCC
>CAZEFW010000002.1:0-168602 GCA_964511535.1 uncultured Myxococcales bacterium
CCTGGCAAGGATGGCACCGTCCAGGTGCAAGTCTTTGGGATTGTTGTAGGGATGCATTGCGGCGCAACGCTGAAACAAATGCTTCCCAAATTCGTCCGTCCATGCTGCTGGCCTATTATCTGGTGATCGCCAGTAGATGAAGAGGACCTCTTCCACGCTAAGCTTGTCTGCCTGCGCAGCCAGACCGTCGATGTCGCCGTTGCGGAGCATAACGGTGGCATCAACCAGCGGGGCCGCCTCGCCGATATTTTCAGCGTCCAGCTTCATGGCCTTGTGCAAGACGTGCAGACCCTTTTCTACGACATCGGTTGGTGCAAACAGGGCCACCTCTTCCATGACGGCCTGCGCGGTTCGGCCAAGCCCCTTTGTGCCAATAAGACCCTCCAGCAGACCGACAGCAACCTCGTGATGTCCAAGATGTGCCAGGGATACCGCCACCCGGGCCTCTTGCGCCCGAGGCACCAAGGCCAACAGCCTGGCATAATGCTCCGGGCAGTGGTGCATGATCCGAGCCACGGCCAGCGCCCTCTGGGAGACATTCTCGACCCACTCTTTGGGCTCTGGTGAGTGTTCCTCCAGTAATCGATGCAACCAGGTTTTCGCCTCATCGCTGCAATCCCCCTGCTCGAACTGGTGCCACACCAACAGGAGCTTCCATTGCAGCACCAGGTCTGGATCCGCCTCGGAGGCCAGCGCCCAGGCGCGCTGCATGTTCCCTCGCTTGAGCGCGTCCATGGGGCTTTCCTGGCGCATCTCCATCAGGGCGGCGGCGGCCCGGATGACCTGCTCGGCCGCCTGACCGGCGTGCTGCTCTGACAGGGCGCGGCCCAGCGCCGCGCGGACGGTCTCCATCTGCAGCGCGGGCAGCCAGGGGTAGGCCTCCTGCTGGGCCCGGGCGAAAGCCTCGTCCCTGGCCAGGGCGTACAGGTCCTGGGGAGTCGTCGCGTGTTCCAGGTGGGCGGCCAGGTGGCGCAGGCTGTATCGGCGCAGATCCTCGGGCTGCTCTGGCCACGCCTTGCACCGCTGCACCAGCTGCTTTTCTGCCCAGATCGAGGTCTCGCGCGTTGCAGGCGCGCCTAACAGGTGCCGGCGGAAGCTGTCGTGGTACAGCGTCCAGCCCTGGGCGCCCCAGCCGGTTCGCTCCCAGCGCAGGGCTGCCTGGCCAAGCTCCAGCGCCTGTGTGAACAGCTCGGACCAGCGGTCACTGGTCCGGAGCAGGTGGTCCCCCAGCAGCGCCTCGATGGCCTGCTCGGTCAGGGGCTCGCGCGCCCGGGCCAGCAGGCAGAAGATCGGCGTGAGGATGGACCCCAGGTCACCCACACGCGACCGGTTGAGCACCTCGTCGTAGTAAGCCGGCAGGCCCTCGGGCAGGCTATCCTCATCGCGTAGGCTCATGCGGCGGTCGACGAAGTCCTCCACCGCGATGCGGATGTAGAGCGGCAGCCCGCCGGATCGTTTCACCAACGTCTCCACAACCGGGTTGCTTCGGTCCGGGCGATCTCGGTCGAACAGCACATACTTCAGCCGGCCGAGGTGCTGGACCAACATGTTGCGTGTCTCGTCGGCGTCGAGCACCGGCAGGCCCTGGGCCAGGGCCTCCTGCGCGCCCTGCATGGCCCCGGCCGATGCAGGCTCCTCCCGGCTGGCGCAGAGCCAGACCACACCCGGCAGGGAGCTGCCCCGGATGATGTCCGCCAGCGACGGGTCCAGCGCGAGGATCTCGTCAAGGCCATCCACCAACAGGATCACCTTCTTGTCGAGGGTTGCTGCCTGCTGTAGCAGCTGGCGAAAGTGGCACCGCAGGCCCTCCGGATCGGATGGGATCTCTTCCTCGTGATCCAGGGTGTCTGCAAGGCGGGTGCAAATCTGCTGTAGGAACCTGCCCACCGTGCAGGAGGCGCGGCCTGACCTGAAGAACCAGGGCAGGCAGAGTAAGCGGTCGGCGGCGCCTGCGAGGTTGCGCGCCAGAGCAGCCATGAGCGCTGACTTGCCAACCCCGGCCTTGCCCCTGAGCCATATAACACCACTCTCGCAGCCATTGAGGGTCTGCTTGAGGGACTCTAGCTGCGCGGCGCGCCCGACGAAGACTTCCTGCAGGTCCTCGCGCAGCGCGTCCTGATCCGGGTCGGCCGCCTGGCTCGCGCGGACACTTATCCGACGCCATGTGCCGAGGGGAAACAGGGCTTCGAATCGGTCCAGCGCGCGGCCGCGGTGCCGGGTCATGGGCGCCTCGCCGGACAGCGCTGTGTACTCGAGGAACCCGCCCCGGCCCACGCGGAAGTAGACCTGCGGGCAAACCTCGGCGGCGCGGCCGTCGGTAGGGCTCACTAGCTGCAAGGGGTGCAATAATAGCGTGGCGGTACCGTTGGCCAGGAACAGGTCTCCAGGCTGCGCCTCGGCTGGCATGGGTCCATCCCAGGCAGGGAAGCCGGAATCCATGGGCGCGCCAACAAGGTGGACAGGCGCCCCGGAGGCAGACATGCCAACGAGCGCCACCTCGGCCAGGATCGACATGGCCTTGAGAACCGGCTCGAATCCCTGGAGCATCTTCCGACACAGCCCCCCGGCGTCGGGCAAAAAGTTGCTGTGGACCACGCAGTTCCGCAGTGCCAGCAGCCCAGCCTCAGGGGGGGCATTGCCGGGCCCAAGGCATGGCGTGAGCACCTTGAGCGCGAAGACATCCAGCCCTGGGTGAAATGGCGCGCCACGGCGTCCGATGTCCCTGGCGGCGAGCTCCAGGACCTGCTTCCACAGCCCGAGGGTTGGCCGGGCCAGGCCCCTGGCCAGGGTGGCTTGCAGCGCCTTGGCAGGCCCGGGGTCGCGGGCCACCAGGTCGGCCAGCAATGCGCCGGCACAGTGGCGCGTGATCATCTCCGCAGCGTCGGTCAGGCGGTGCAGCCGTACATCGTCCCGCGTCTCCGAGTACAGCTCGGACAGTACCAGCGCCAGGGGAAAGGGAAGGCCCTCCAGGCCCGGGGGAATCACGGCGCGCTGCTGCTGCGTCGGCGGGGCGACCCGCGCTGCTACCGCCTCGGCAGCAAGCGTCACCGGCTCGGCGTGTTCGCCGCAGATCCAGAATCGGCCCACCCGGGCCATTATCCCCCCGCACTGCGGACACAGAATATCCTTCGGATGGTTCATGCCTGGTCCCCCTTTGGACCGTCCCTACAAGAAGTGGAACGACCCCTCCGCGCCCAGGGAGATCATGCTCGGCAGGCTGCCCTTGAAGTCGGGGTCCATGTCGGCGGCGTCGAGGCAGCCGCTGCTGTCGCACACGCTGGTCCAGAACCCGGCCTTGTAGCTCAGCACGCCGCCCACGGAGATCCAGCTGTTGACGAAGACATGCACCCCCATGCTGAGGTGCAGCGTGGCGCCGTAGTAGTTCCAGGTGTTGTTGGGGATGTTCACGGTGACCTGGCCGTAGCCCACGCCGAGGCCGATGAAGGGATCGAAGCGAGACCACTCCATGAACAGCGCCAGGGGCCAGAACTCCGCGAGGCCGGCGGCCTCGAAGAAGAACGCGCTGTCCGGGTTGATCGACGAGTAGGGGGAGCTGACGCCCAGGGCGGACCAGGTCATGCGCATGCCGTAGGAGAGGAAGTCCAGGGGCCGGTGCTCCACGCCGACGCCCACCGCGACGCTGGGGGAGAAGTCGAACAGCAGGTTGTTGCTCTTGTCTCGCTGGTCCGATGAGAGCGACCCGAAGCCGATGGAGGCGTAGACCGACAGGCCCTCACGGTTGTACACGCTCGCCACTGGCGCCGTCTTTCCGGGCGTCTCGCCCGGCTCCGCGCCCGGGCCCGGCTTCGCTGGGACGGGCTTGGCTGGCTGCTGCCCTGGCTCGTCCGACTCGTCCTCCTTCTTCAGCTTCGCCTCGAGCTCGGCGATCTTCTTCTCCACCTTGGGCCGGGCCTTGCTGTCCGGCTCCTCCGCCAGGAACCGCTTCAGGGTGTCCAGCGCGTCCTCCGGCCGCCCGAGTTTCTGCTGGCACAGGGCGATGTTGTAGAGCATCACCGGGTGGGGATCGATGCCGTAAGCCTCCTCGAACCCGGCCAGCGCGTCCTTGTACTTCTTCTCCTTGAACGCCGCGCGAGCGGCCTTGAAGGAGGCCTTGGCGCGCGTCTTGGCGTCTTGATCCTGGGCCTCGCTCCCGGCTGCCTCACCCTCGGGGGCCTTCTCCTCGGCCGCCTTCTCCCCTTCGGGCTGGGTCGCCCCCGCGGCGTGGGCCAGGTGTGGAGCCGGCAGGGCGAGCGCCACGGTCATGGTCAGACTGGCGAGCAGGTTGCGCATGAGCTTTCCTCGTTTTTCCGGATCGTAGCAGTTCTGAAGTGTGCCACGCCGGTGATCGGTGTCACAACTTTGTGTGAGACCGCCCGGTGGGCTAGTTTGTTCATGTGAGGCCGCCGCTCTTCGACATCCCCCGCACGGTCAGGACCTACGGCCACTACTTCGACGTGCACGCCGATGTGCTCGATGAGCTGCTGGTCTCGGTGGACCGCTGCCTGACCCGGGTGCTGCCGCCGGAGGTCTCCGCGAGGGTGGACCGCGAGGGCTCCACCCTCGAGCGTGGGCCGGACGGCCGCCTGCGCGTGCGGCGCCACCCCGACATCGAGGCCGCGCGCCTCGCCCTGGCAGAGCTCGGCTGCTTCCGCATCTTCTTGCCCGAGGACGTGGGCGGCTTCGGCCTGCCGCTCGGCGTCTACTACCTGGCGGTGCAGCTCATCTCGGCCCATGACACCTCCCTGGCGCTCATCTTCCTGGTGCACGGCAACGCCATGTACGGCCTGCACCGCTACGGCACGGCAGCCCAGCGCGCCCGCTACCTCCCCGCCCTGACCGCCGGCGATCAGCTCGCCACTGTGGCCTTCACCGAGCCGCGGGCTGGCTCCGACGCGGGGCTGATCCGCACCCGCGCGCGGCGGGACGGCGACAGCTGGGTGCTCGACGGAGACAAGCTGTTCATCACCAACGGCGGCGACGCGGATCTGCTCATCACCACCGCCCGCACCGGCCCCCTGGAGCGAGACATCGACGGCGTGAGCGCGTTCATCCTGGAGCGCGAGGCCGACGGCGTCGAGGTGCTCGGCCTGGAGGACAAGACCGGCCTCGGCGGCTCGCCCACCGCGGCCCTGGCATACAACGCGCTGCGGATCCCTGCCGACCGCATGCTGCACCGGGAAGGGAAGGGGGGCGTGGTGGCGTTCGCCGGGGTGGGCATGACCCGGGTGAACATCGCCGCCCAGGCCCTCGGAATCGCCAAGCGCGCGTTCGGCGCGGCGGTGTCCTTCGCCCGCGACCGGGTCCAGGGCGGGCGCCGCATCCTGGAGCATGACGCCGTGCTGGAGCGGCTGAGCTCCGTGGCCTTCACCATCAGCGCCATGGAGAACCTGATCTGCCTCGACTCGGCCCTCGAGGCGCAGGGCCAGTGGCATGTACTGGAGATGTCGATCTGCAAGTACCACGCGAGCGAGGCGCTCCAGCCCCTGACCAGCCGCGCCATCAACGTCTTCGGCGGCTACGGCGTGTGCCGCGAGTATGTCGTGGAGCGGTGCCGGCGCGAGGCCGTGGCCCTGCCGCTCTACGGCGGCACCAGCGAGATCCAGTGGTTCATCATCGCCCGGGAGCTGCTCGGCGCCCTCGACGGCACCAGCCGCGCCGACTACCGCGCGCGTTGGGGGGACGCGTGCGCCGCGCTGCAGCAGCGGTGCGCCGCCGATCCCGCGCTCGCCCCCCTGGGCGAGGCCGTCGCCCGGGGCGACCGGCGCCTGTGGCGCTGTGTGCAGCAGGTGGCCGCGGCGGAGGCGCCGAGGGCCCCGCTTCACCGGCACCTCACCGAGATGTCGGTGGCGGTGACGGTGGCCCGGGCCATGGTCTGGCAGGGCGCCGCCGCCGACTCCAGCGCGCTGGATCGTCGCCTCGCGGAGTGGTCGGTGGAGCGGATGACCCGGGCGCTGGAGCGCCACGAGGGCGCGGTGCAGCAGGGGCGCACCCGCGCCGGGCTGAAACAAGAGCTGCGCGATCTCCTTGGCTAGAAGATTGCTGCCCTCTCCGCATCCGTGCCATCATCGCGGCCCTCTCACATGAGCTCCACCCTGGACAGGCCCCGGCGTCTGGGCCGCTACGACATCCTCGCCCGCATCGCAAAGGGGGGCATGGCCGAGATCTACCTCGCCCGCCAAAAGGGGATGGTCGGCTTCTCCAAGCTGGTGGTGGTCAAGCGCATCCTGCCCCACATGGCCGAGGAGCCGGCCCTGCTCGACATGTTCATGCAGGAGGCCCGGCTGGCCGCCCTGATCAACCACCCCAACGTGGTGCAGATCCACGACGTGGGCGAGTGGGAGGGCAACTACTTCATCGCCATGGAGTACATCGAGGGCTCCAGCGTCGCCGCCATGTGCCGCCTGGCCCACCAGTCGGGCACGTCCATCCCGTTCCACGTGGCCGGCGAGATCGTGGCCCAGGCCTGCGACGGTCTGCACGCGGCGCACGAGCTGACAGGCGCTGACACCTTGCCCATCGGGCTGGTACACCGGGACGTCAGCCCGCAGAACCTGATGGTCTCCGCCTCGGGCCAGGTCAAGGTGCTCGACTTCGGCATCGCCAAGGCGCAGGGCTCCCAGGTGCGCACCGACGCCGGCCAGATCAAGGGCAAGTACCCGTACATGTCCCCCGAGCAGTGTCGCGGGGAAGAGCTCACCCGGGCCACGGACATCTTCTCCCTCGGCATCGTGATGTACGAGATGGTCACGGCCAAGCGGCTGTTCAAGCGGCGCACCGAGCTGATGACCATGAAGGCCATCACCGAGGAGGCGCTGCCGGTGCCGCATGAAAAGCGGCCCGGGCTGCCACCCGAGATCAGCCGGCTCATCCTGCAGGCCCTGGAGCGCAGCCCGTCCCGCCGCTTCAACGACGCGGAGGAGATGGGGCGCCTGGTTCGCCAGACCATCACCGACCTCGGGCAGCCCACAAACCCCCAGGTGCTGGCGGACTACATGCGCACCGACTGCGGCGATCTGCTCGAGGCGCGCGCCGCCGCGCTGGCCCGGGTTCAGCGCCCCGCCCGCCGCATCCCGAGCATCCTCGACCTGGACGGGCTGGACGATCATACGGGGGAGACACCGGTCCCCCCCACCCTGGCAGACTCTCCGGCGTCCCTGGCCCGTGGCCGCTCCGGCGGCGTGCCGATCTGGCGGCTGGTGATCATCTCGCTGGCGGTGCTGAGCCTCAGCGCGGTTGGGGGGCTATTGGTGCGCCACTTCTGGGCGCCCTCCCGGCCGGCGGGGCCGGCGCTGGTCATCGGCGTCCCGCCCTCATTCCCGCGGGAGGTGGGCACCCGCGAGTTCGGGCCGATGCTCGAATACCTGGAGCGCCGCGTCAGCCGCCGCCTGACGCTGCAGGTGCCGGGCAACTACAAGGAGCTGCGGGACAAGCTCCTGTCGGGGGAGTACCACATCGCCATGTTGCCCGCGCTGCAGCTGGTGCTGGCGCGCAACAAGGACCCGAAGCTGCGGGTGCTGGTGGGCCTGGTCCACGACGGCGCGCGCACCTACCAGGGGTACATCATCTCTCCGGACAAGGGGGGCGTGTCCCACCTGGCCCAGCTGCAGGACAAGCGGTTCTGCTATGTGGACACCGGCTCCACCAGCGGCTACCTGCTGCCCCGGTTTCACTTCCGCGAGCAGGGGCTCGACCCGGACAACCTCTTCTCCTCCACGCGCCTGAGCGGCGACCACGTGAAGGTGATGCAGGACATCCTCGCCGGCCGCTGCGACGCCGGCGCCATCTACAGCGGCGCCTTCCTCAGCGCGGAGCAGCTGGGCGTCCCGGCGTCGCAGCTCAAGCTGGTGGCCATCACCGGCAAGATGCCCTACGACGCATGGGCCGTCTCCTCCAGCGTGCCCGAGAAGCTGGTCAAGCGGCTGCGCAAGGCGCTGTTGAAGCTCGACCCGAAGGAGCACCTCGACCGCAAGACCCTGGGCGAGACCTTCCGCATCACCGGCTTCGTGGAGCCGGACCTGTCGGAGTTCGAGCTCGTGGAGCAGGTGGCGCGATCGGAGGGGATGCTCGACTGAGCGGGTTGGTGGTATGATCACCCTCAGGCAGCGGCCTCCAGGAGCCTGGCGGGGCATTGAGCCGAGCGCCAAGGGCTCTCAAGCACGAGGTTCAACGATGTTCCATATAAAGCGTAGTGCGGTGGTAACGGGCGCCCTGGCCCTGGCCCTGGCGTTCGCCCTCGGCGCCTGCGGTGAGCGTCGGGTCAAAAAGCAGGACGGCGGCGCGGTGGGCGACGGCGGCCAGGTGAAGCGAGACGGCCCCGCCACCGGCGGAGATGGCCCGCGGCGCGACGCGTTCCGCCCCTGGGAGATCGGGGCGCCGGATCGTGCCATTCGCAAGGACAAGCGCGTCCGGCCGGACCGCAAGCTGCCGCCGGATCGCTGGATCCCGCCCAAGGACGGCCCGGTCAAGCCGCCGAAAGATAGCGGCCCCAAGCCGTGCAACAAGATGGGGATCCCGTGCCAGACCGACAAGAACTGCTGCGGCGGCTACCTGTGCGCCAAGCTGTTCTCGGGGGCCAAGGTGTGCACCAAGAAGTGCACCCCCGATGACCCCAACACCAAGCTGGTCGTCGAGGACACCTGCCCCGGCTACCCCAACAGCTTCGTCTGCGCCAACATCGCCGCGCCGCCAGCCATCGTGCATCGCTGCCTGCGCCGCTGCACCCCTGCCAAGGGCAAGAACCCCTGCCCGACGGGCCTGGCGTGCGACCCGCTCACCACCGTCATGACCAACAGCTCTGACAAGGCGGTGTGCGGCTGGCCCGCATGCAAGACGGGCAAGGACTGCCCGGTTCACCTGACCAAGCTCTGCTCGCCGCATTCGCCCGCGTGGCAGTGCCAGGGCATGCCCAAGGGGGTGTACTGCGCGCCGGTGTTCCTCAGCTCCTTCTCCGGGCGCTGCGCCTACGAGGGCGTCTGCGACATCAAGAGCGGGCTGTGCACGACCCACAAGCTGGGCAAGAGCGCCGCCAAGGTGGGCGACCCGTGCACCGACGATCGCGACTGCGGCGGCAACATGGAGTGCCTGATGGAGGTGAGCACCTCCGGGGTCGCCTACTGGGCCAACGGCTACTGCTCAATCCGCGGCTGCGTCTTCTCCACCCTCAAGGAGCGCCAGTGTCCGTCCGGATCGGCCTGCTCTCGTAACCACTACGGCGGGCGCTGCCTCAAGACCTGCGACCTGAAGAAGGCGTCCAGCTGCCGCGGCTACGCCAAGGACAAGTACGGCGACTACGAGTGCCGCGCCTGGAGCAACTGGAAGGTCTCGCCGTCGCCAGTGTGCGAGGGCGGCTTCGTGGTGCCGTGCACCTCGTTCTCCGGCGGCTACACCGACTGCACCGTGCTCGGCCTGCAGGGCAACCCCACGGACATGCAGTGCCGCGACATCAAGACCGGCAAGAAGCTGAGCGCCAAGCACCCCAACGGCTACTGCCTGGACAACACCGCCTCGGGCAAGTAGCCCGCGCCGCGGCCACCGCAGGGCCGCGTGATAACCTGGTGTGCATGAACCTGACCGATTTGAGACGACGACCCGCTGGCGTCGCCGGCTTGCTGCTGCTGGGAGCGATGGCCCTCAGCTGCTCCAGCGATCCGGAACCCGCGGGAGCGGATCTGGGCTTGCCCGACCGCGGCCCGGTGAGTCAGCAGCTCGACCTGCCCGTCTTCGACCTGGTGGGCGCTGACCTGCCAGGGGTGGACGCTGCTGCCCCGGCCCCGGACCTGTGGGCGGTTGACACCGCGCCGTCCAGCCAGCTTCGGGACCACTCGGTGAACCAGGCGTCGGCCACCAGCGCCGGAGGCGGGGTGGTGGTGCTGTCCACCCAGGCTCAGCAGAACGCCGCCGGGGCCTTCAACGGCAGCGGCACCGGCAACAAGGCGATCCTCGGCGTCGCGGGGTACGACGGCGTCAAGCTGGCCAGCCTGTCCGCCATCGAGGTGCAAGCGACCCGGCTCAAGGGAAAGGGCACGCACTACCTGAACCTGCTTGTGGACCTGACCTGCGCCGGCGGCGCGCTGAAGATCCTGGTTTATGACCAGCTGAAGATCGGGACCAGCTCCTTCGACCTGAGCAAGGACAGCTTCAGGGTGGTGCGCAACCTCGACGGCAAGAACACGCCCCCCTGGCTGGGCGTCTCGTACACCCTCGCTCAGCTGACCAAGGATCATCCTGCGGCGTGCCTGCGGGACGCCGTGAGCCATGACAGCGGCATGCCGGCCGGCGTGAAGCTCTCCGCCCTGCTGGTGATCCTGGGTGACAGCATGAACCAAAGCGAACACCAGGTGAAGGTCACCTCGCTCAAGGTGGGCGGGGTGGTCATCCAGTAGCGGTCACCGCTCCAGCGTCCAGATCCGGTGGTTGCCGGTGTCCGCGACATGGACCCTGGTCGGGCTCTCGGCGTGCACGCCGTACGGTCCGCGCAACATGCCCGGGGTCTTCTGGTTCGGGCTGGTCGCGCCGGCCTTGCCCGTGCCCGCGATGGTAACCACCGAGGTGCCCGCGATCATGCGAACGGCGTTGCTGCCGGTGTCGGCCACGAACACGACGCCGTCGCTGGCCACCGACACCGTGGTGGGCCGGTTGAACTGCGCCTGGCCCACGGTCCCGTCCACGCAGCCCGGCTTGCCCGTGCCGGCCAGGGTCATCACCTTGTCGGTGATCTTGTCGTAGTAGCGGATCCGGTGGTTACCCCGGTCCGCGATGTACACCCGCTGGCGGGTGGCGTCCCAGGCCACGTCAGTGGGCTGGTTGAAGCGGGATTTGTTCGGCGCGCCGTCGACGAAGCCGGGGCCGCCGCCCTTGACGCTGGCCAGGGGGTACCCCTTGGGCGTCATCTCCAGCACCTTGAACACCTTGCGGACGCGGTGGTTGCCCGTGTCTGCCACCAGGTAGTAGCCGCTCCAGCCGTAGGCCAGCCCCATCACCCCGCTGAACGAGGGGTTCTTGCCGTCGGAGTCGCCAGCGGCGCCGGTGCCCATGATGGTGCGAGCGACCCATTTTGTGGAGAGCGGGGTCATCATGGCAATGGCGCGCAGCCTGTGGGCCCCGGCCTCCGCCACCTCCACCGAGGACCAGCCTCTACACCGCAGCCCTGCGGGGCTGTTGACGGTTATCAGGTTGTCTTTGTAGTCCCTGGGTGACTTGAGCTCGCCCTTGTATATCCAGCGCACGCGGCCGTTGCCCCAGTCCGAGATGAAGAAGGACCCGTCCTTGGCGCATACCGCGCGCGGCTGGTTCAACTGAGCCGACGCGGCCGGTCCGTCCAGCAGGCCAGCCGCGCCGGTGCCCGCCACCAGGGAGACGCTCCAGGTGCTGCGCGCGGCGTTCTTGCACAGGGTGCCGCCGCCGGAGCCCCCGTCGCCCGTCGTCCCGCCGCCATCCCGGCCCGGCTGCCGGCCACCGTCCGCCCCCGGCACCTCGCCACCGTCAGGTTCTCTGTCCTGGTACCGGAACACCAGGTTGCACCCGGCGAGGAGCGGGGCGAGAAAGGAGGCGAGCATGAACAGGCGAAGCATCCCTGGGATTCTATGGCCCCTGACGCCCGGAGCGCACCTATCTCTTTTTGCTTTATGCTTTTCAGCTTCGCGCTTTCCGTCCCACCACCCAGTACAACACCAGCGCCACCGCCGCCGCCGCGGCTGAACCGCGGTACATCACCGCGCCGCCCCAGCGTTGCAGCGTGCGGCTCCCCGCCATGTAGCCGATGACCGTGCCCGTGCCGATGGCGGTGAAGGCCATGGACTGGCAGGTGGCGCGCAGCCGCTCGGGCGCGCGGTCTTGCACGAACCGTACGAGGCTCAGGTACCACAGCCCGAAGCTCAGCCCGTGCAGGGTCTGCACCGCCACGATGGCCGGCACCGTGGTGACCACCGAGATGAGGCTCCACCGCAGCACCGCCGCCGCAGCGCTGACCATGAGCAGCCGGCTGCCGCGCACGCCGCTCAGCACCTTCGGCGCCAGCAGCATCACGGCGATCTCCCAGCACACGCCGTTGAACCAGGCCATGCCGAGCACTCCATCGCCGTGGCCCAGGTCGCGCAGGTGCAGCCCGAAGTAGGCGTCATAGGTGGAGTGGCCGGAGTAGTACGCCACGGTGGCCACCAGGAACAGCAGGATCTCATCCTGGCGCAGCAGCCCGAACGCTTCGCGCAGGATGCCGTGCTGGCGCTCCATGTCTGGCACCCGGATCGGGAGGGTGGCCAGGGCGGACGCGACATAGAGCGCCGAGGTCACCCCGATGAGGAACCACGGGTCGTGGGTGCCCTCCTTGAGGCCCATGCCGAGCACCGCCAGGGCGAACCCCACCGAACCCCAGACCCGAACGGTGCCGAACTTCGCCGTGCGCCCCTCCAGCGCCGCGCAGGTCACGGCGTCGGCCAGCGGGATCAGCGGAACCCGGAAGGCGGACAGCAGCAGGAAGGCGCCCATCACCGCCCACTGCGAGCGGGCGGGCAGCAGCAGCAGCACCGACAGCGCGCACCCCACGCTGGCCAGCCGCAGCAGCCGCACCCGCGCCCGCAGCGCGTCGGCCACGGCCCCCCACACCGTCGGCAGGAGCATGCCGCACAGGGGCAGCATCACCATGATCCAGCCGATCTGATCCGGGGAGAGCCCGCGGTCCGACAGCAGCGACGGCAGGAACGGGAACAGCGCGCCGAGACCCGCGAAGCTGAACAGGTAGAACAGGATCAGGGCGAGGTGGCTAGAGGCCATCTCGCCTCGGTCGGTCATTTGTATGATGACTTGCTGGGCGCATGGGAGCCCGCACTAGACCAGATCCACACCGTGGTTACAACCGGCGTGGTAGCCTCCCTGCCAGGAGGGCCCCGAACATGTTCCAGGTCCGTTTCACGCTGTTATCGCTCGCCCTGGGGATGGCCGCCTGCGCGCCCAGGCCTTGCCCCGCTCCCGCTATGGACCCCGCGCCCGCCGCCGCGGCGCCTGCGCCCGACACCAGGCCAGCAGCGGCGAAAGCGGCGGCGCCGGATCCCGTCGGCGTGTGGAAGATCCGCTGGGACCGCGGTCCGGTGGGGTGGTGGCCCGCGCTGTTCACCGGCACCCTGCGCATCACCCGCGCCGCGGCAGGCCTCACGGCCTGGTGGAAGTTCCACCAGGGGACCGCGAAGTGGCGCTTCGAATCCATCGAGCTGCGCGGCGCCCGCCTCCGGATCCAGTTCACGTGCACCAACCAGAAGGAGGAGCCGAGGGTGGAGCTGTGGGGCTGGCTGCGCGACGGCCGCCTGGTGGGTGAGATCCGCTGGGGCGACCAGATCCCGTGGACGCCGGTGTGGGGCGAGCGCAAGGAGGTCACCCCGCTGAAGGCCCACAGCGCGCCCGGGGGACCGCCGCGTGCAGACCTGGCCGCGGCGGGGCTGGATCCGGCCCGGGTCGCGGCCATGCTGCAGCGGGCCGCCGAGGAGCAGAGCTCCGCGGTGGTGATCCTGAAGCAGGGCAAGGTGGCGGTGGAGAGATACGCCGATGACGACACCGGCCCGGTCAACGCCATGTCCGTCTCCAAGTCGGTTGTGTCCCTGGCCGTGGGCCGGCTGATCCTCGACGGCAAGTTCAACCTGAACTCCCGGCTGGCGACCCTGGTCAAGGGGTGGCCGCGCAAGGGGCTCAGGTCGCGAATCACCATCCGCCACCTGCTCAACCACACCAGCGGCCTGGCCACCCGCCGCTTCGGCAAGGAGGAGGACATCCTGGCCCGGGCCATGACCGCGCCCATGCACTTCGAGCCTGGCAGCCGGTTTCAGTACAACAACAACGCGGTGGATCTGCTGGCCGCCGTGGTCAAGCGGGTCACCGGCGAGCACCTGGACGCGCACCTGCAGCGCATGATCTTCGAGCCCATGGGGATCCGCGACACCCGCTGGCTACGAGATCCGAGAGGCGTGCCGCTGGCGGCGGGCGCGCTGTCGCTGCGGCCCGTGGACCTGGCCAAGCTCGGCCAGCTCGTGCTGCAGAAGGGCATGTGGAACGGCAAGCAGCTGGTGCCGCGCAAGTGGGTCTCGCTGCTGCTCAAGCCTGGCTCCGAGGTGGCGGCAAACGCAGGCCTGCTCTGGTGGCGCAAGGGGCCGCTGGCCTACAAGCTCGCGCCGGGCGTGCTGGCCGTCTGGGCCGCGGAGGGGGTCCCCGCGGCGACCATCAAGAAGGCGCGCCCGCTGCTGGGCGTGACCCACCAGAGCCGGGACGCCTACTTCGCGGCGCTGGAAAAGGCCCTCGGGCCGAAGGACCTGCGCAAGGTGCGCGCCCTGGGCGATGGCGGCAGCGCGATCCCGATGTACTTCACCGCAGATCGCGGACCTGTGATCAGCTACTCCGCCGCGGGCTGGCTGGGTCAGTTCCTGATCATCGTGCCGTCCAGGGAGCTGGTGGCGGTGCGCATGCGGCGCGCCGGGCCCATGGACTACAAGCGCAAGGGGCCGCAGGACAGCTACGGCGAGTTCGAGGCGGACATGCTGCGCCTGGCGGGCGTCCAGCCGTGACCCGCCCCGCCCCCGCGCGTCACCTGCCGCTGGGGCAGCCTGCGGGCCAGCTCGCCGGCTGGTAGAAGGCGTTCTTCGCGCTCCACTTGCTCGCCTTCAGCTTCGCGTTGGCGATGTAGTCCTTCTTCTTCTCCTCGGCCCTGACGAACGTCACGTGGGGCAGCCGGGCCAGGTCCTCGCCGCAGCCGTTGCCGATGATCTTGCCCCCGGCCCCCACCTTGAAGTGGACCTTCCGCAGAAGCTCGCCCTCGCCGAGGATCATGCACTTGTAGGCGCCCGGGTTCTTGCTCAGGTAGTGCTTGGGCATCTTGTAGTGCTTCTTGACCCGGCGGTTCTTCTTCGGCGCCTCGCGCGGGGGCCTGACGAAGACGTTGTGCAGCTTGAAGTCGAAGCGCTTGGTGTGGACCTTCACCAGATCCTCGGCCTTCTTGTCCCGGTTGCGCGCCATGAAGCTGAACTTGTCGCCGTGGAAGGCGCCGGTCTGGGCGATGCGCTTGCCCTTGTACTTGCAGATGATCTTGCTCACCTTGGGGCTCGCGTCGAACCTGAACCAGCTGCGGATCATCACCATCGGCTCCGCGTGGCGGTGCCCCACCACCGCGATCTGGGCGTTGCGCAGGTCCGCCGGCTTCTTGGCCATCTGGAAGACGTACTCCTCGACGGTGGTCATGCCGTGCAGCCACTCCTGGTCCACCGCGTAGTTCTTCTCCGGGTGCTTGTTCCAGCCGTGGAACGCGCGCCGCACATTGAAGGCGAGCCGGGCGAAGTCCTTCATCTCCTCCCCCTCGGTTGGCTTCTTGTAGGTCAGCGAGAGGAAGAACTCGCCGGTCTTGGCCTGCGCATCCTTCTTGCACTGATCCCTGGGCGGGCTGCATTCGTACTGAGCCATGGGAAGCGGCTTCGCCCCCCGGTCGGCCTTCTTGTTGCCATACTTCAGCTTCAGGTCCGCGAACAGGTAGCGCGGCTTGCAGATGAACGGCTTGCCCAGCTTCTTCTTTCGCTTGTTGAGCAGCTGCACCGAGACCACGTCCTCCGGCTCGATGTTGTCGTACTTCACCAGGAAGTAGGCCGTCGGGCACCACATGAACGTGGTCTTCTTTTTTCGGTTCACCTTGCGGAAGCCCTTGAGGCCCACGTGGGTTTGTTTGCCGCCCACGGTGTGGACCAGGGTGGGCTTCTCCTGCGCGACGCAGAGGTTGGACAACAGGAAACAACACACACTCGCAGCCAGGCACGCTGTTCTCATCTCCGTCTCCAGTTGTGGTGTTTGGCCGCAGGATAGGACAGCCCCCTGCAGATTCCCAGGCCATTCGGCCTCCACGACGGCGCGGCTTTACAGCGGCGGGCCACCTCCCGCAGGATATGGGGATGGCCCGCTGGACATCAGGAACCGCGCTGCTGTTGCCCTGCCTGTGGCTCGCCTGCGCGGGCGAGCTCTCGGGCTCCCGCCCTGACGGGGCCACGCCCACCGACGCCTCCGCCGACGGGGCAGGGGACCTGTCCGCGACGGTGGACAGCGGCCCGGGCGCCGCCGACGGGCCGCTGCCCGATGCGCCCGCGACTCCGGATCACGCCGCGCCAGACCTCGCGCCCGCGGTGACCCAGTACAAGCTCGGCGTCCCGGGCAAGGCATACGATCTTGCCACCGACGGCAAGGGGGCCGTGCACCTGCTCTGGTACGACGGCGCGCTGAACCACGGGCTGGTGGCGGCGGGCAAGGTGTCGGGCAAGGTCACGCTGCCGGGCTCCACCAAGATCAACATCCGCTTCGCCCGCCCGCGGCTGTCGGTGAAGGCGGGCGGCGGGTCGCTGCACACCTGCTGGACCAACGCCGGCGCGGGAACGACCCTGTACCACGGCTGGCGCACCGCGGGCGGCAAGTGGGCCCGGGAGACCGTGTGGACCTCTCCGACCGGGACGCACTTCGTGGCGGCGCCGGTGGTGGCGGTGGACGGCGGCGACAACCTGCACCTCATCGCGCAGCTGTGGCAGAAGACCGTGCACCAGAGCCCCATCGTCTACTGGCGTAAGCCGAGCGGCGGCGCCTGGCCCAAGGAGGTGACGGTCCAGCAGCCCGGGGGCAAGCAGTGGCGCGACACCTCCATGTTCACCGACGGCGCCGGCGCGGTGCACGCCGCCTGGAAGACGGCGGGCAAGCCGGGGCGGTACCACCGTTGCGCCAGCGGCGGCAGCCTGGCCAAGGGCGCGCCGCTGCAGATCCAGGCGCCCGCCGGAGAGAAGACCGTCTCCTTCGGCGACCTGTTCGTGGACGCGGCAGGCACGGTGCACCATGTGTTCATCGGCTACCCCAAGCTCGGCATGTGGTACGCCACCCTGGCCAAGGGAGGCGCCGCCTTCTCCAAGGCGTCCCGGGCCGGGACCTGCAACAACGCGGAGAAGATGGGCTATGAAAACCCGTGGCCCGCGGTGGTGGGCGCGCCCGGCGGCCGCGCGGTGGTGGCCTGGGCGGAGAATCGCGGGGGCGGCAAGGTGCCCTACGTGATGGTCTCGACGCTGAGCAAGGGGAAGTGGACCGCCCAAACGTTCCAGAGCGCGGCGGGCATCCACGTCGACTCCAAGCCGGCCCTGGCGCTGACCGCCGCCGGCGTGCACCTGGTGTGGCGCGCGGCCGGCGGTGACCTGCGGCTGGCGGTGTTCAAGCTGCCCTGAAGGTCAGTCCGGCAGGAGCAGGCCGAGCAGCAGCGGCTCGCCTCTCGACGACAGGGGCGTGAACATGGCGCGCATGTCGAAGTGGAGCCCGTCCTTGCGGGCGCCCTTTCCCGTCAGCACAAACGGGACCTCGCCCTGCTCGATGCTCTTGCTCACCACTGTGGAGAAGTCGTTGTCCGAGTCCGGCGATACCAGCTGATCGGCGCGCAGCCCGAGCAGCTCGCCGGGGCCGTACCCGTGCAGCTTGTGGCACGCCTCGTTGGCCCAGGCGACCTCGCCGTCCATGCTGCCGACGATCATGGCCTGGTCAGCCTCCTCGAACACGGCGCCGTGGCGGCGGATGCTCTCGCGCAGCTCGGCCTCGGTCCGCCTCAGCTCCATGACGTCCAGCACGCACCCCTCCAGCAGCCCCATCTCGCCCTGCAGCTTGCACCACATCAGGTAGCTCCGGCTGGCGCCCTCGTCGCCACCCGCCCGCATCTGGATCTCGTGGCCCTGGACGGCCCCGTCGCGCATCAGCATCTGCACCATCACCCCCCGATCCGCCGGGTCTTCCCAGTGCACGAACGAGCCCCCGGCGAGCAGCTCCTCTTCGCTCATGCCGGCCATCTCGCACAGGCGCTGGTTGACCGCCAGCACCTCCGAGCCGTCGACTCTGGACTGGAATATGCCCACCGGGGCCCGACGGAAGATCTCCTCGAAGCGGTGGTCGCCGCCGTGGCGCGCAGCCTGCCTGAGCTCATCGTTTTCGCGCCTCAGCGCCTCGAGCTCCCGGATGAGCTGCTCTCGGGTCTTGCCGTGGTCGTCCATTGTCATCGCCCTGTGTTGCCCGTCTCCCGCCGCCATTTTGCCAAAGGGAGTCAAATATCCTGGGCCGCCGATGAGCCCCGGTCAAGGCCAGAGGTCAGCGTGGATATGCAGCCCTGTAGGCCTCCTTGGGCACGCCCACGCTGCTGATGTTGCGCCTGGCGAAGATCCGGTCCACGTCCCGCTCGGTGAGGGTCAGCGGCGGCATCAGCCGCGAGGTGGCGGTCTTGACCCCCTTGAAGTAGACGTTTGAGTACACCAGCATGCCGAGGCCTCGGGTGGGCCCCTTGGCGTGGTCGCCGTCTCTGTCCGGGGTGTGCATCGGGTCGAGCTTCGGGTCGTGCTGCCGGATCTTGCGCACCATGTAACGGCCCACCCGCGCGGCGTTCTCCATCAGCCCGTCGCGCTTGATCCGGTTCATCACCTGCGCCCCCTTGAGCAGGGACTCGGAGTAGGCCCGCAGGGTGGTCTGGCCATGCTCGAAGTCGAGGAACAGCCCCTTGTCGCGGTACACCGTGGCGATGCCCGAGACCTGCAGCCCCTTGCCGAAGGTGACGAAGTCGGGCTCGAACCCCTTGTAGTGCTGGTAAGCGAAGAACTTGCCGGTGCGCCCGCCGCCGGTGAGGATCTCGTCGGCGAAGATCGGCACGCCGAGCTTGTCGCAGGTGGCGCGCAGCTTGGTCAGGAACTCGGGCCGGTAGAACAACACACCCTTGGCGCCGATGACCGGCTCCAGCAGCAGCCCCCCCACGGGCGTCTTGCTGTGCTTCACTTTGTGCTCGATCTGCTTGAGCGCCTTGGCCTCGGCGCGCTGCAGGCGCCGCACCTCCCGCGGGTCGGTGGGCCTGCGGTGGTACGAGTGGGGGCTGGTGATCTTCACGTGCGCCTGGTCGGGCTGGTTGTGCTTGTCCATGCCGAGGAAGCCGGCCGCCCCCATCTTGCCGCGCGCGCCGCCGAAGCAGCTGTCGAACACCAGGATCTCGGCACGCTTGACCTTCTTGCCCAGCCGCTTGATCGCCGCCTTGCGCGCGATGGTGTAGAGCATGTTGTTGGCGTCGGTGCCGGTGAGCGTGTAGGCCACGGGCCTGGTGTTGCGCGGCGCGATGCTGCGCCACGCGCTCTCGAACAGCGCCGCCGCGCCGGAGGGCGAGCTGTCCACCATGCCGGTGCCGGTGGAGCCGCTCTCGCGCAGCATGTTCGCCAGGTAGGTCGGGTCCGAAAAGGCCCTGTCCTTCTCCGGCAGCAGCTTCCAGCCCCAGCCGCGGTTCATGTCCTTACCGGGGCCTCGCCCGGCGCGGCCAGCGTCACCGTCCAGCGCGCCGAGGGCCGACTTGATGGCGGCCGCGCGGCTGCCCAGCGCCTCGGAGAAGGCGGAGTCGCCCAGGCGCGCGCGCAGTTTCTGTAGCAGCGCGCGCTGAACTCGCGGCTTGCGCAGGGCGCGCTGGGGTTTGCCCGCGGTCTTGGACAGGGCTCGCCGCACCAGGCGCGGCACCTGGCCCAGCTCGCCACCGTTCATCAGCGTGACGGTGGCCTTGACCAGCGCCCGGGGCTTGACCAGCCGGCGCGCGGGGTGGTTCGGGTCGATCCTGCGCCCCCAGGGCATGCGCCCCTTGACCTGCCCCTTGATCGGTCCGGCCATCGGCTTGCGCGACGGACGGCGACGCGCTTCACAGGGTGGAGCGAAGAGGATCAACAGCCACGCGGCGAGCATGGAAGCGAGGAGCAGCCGGTTGGGTGGGCGCATGTTGATCATTGAATTGCAAGGACCGGACCGGTCTCGTGAACGGAAAAAACGTTTTGATTACCTGCCGGGCGCCTGCTCACTGGCAAGCCTGCGAGCCACAAGTGGATCTTCCATGGCCGCTGCACCTTTCATGGCTGCTCGACCGGTCGATTTCTGCAAAACCGGCGAATGGATCAGCCGCCCGGTGGCTCGACGTCCCTCGCGTGCATCCTGTGAAAACCGGACGTTAGCAAAATGCCGCGTCGCGGTATGGAGTTTGCAGATTGGCCAGGCCGACCAAAAAGGGAGGTCTGACCATGAAGAGTTCAGGGTGGATCCTGTCTGTGGCGGTGGCGGCGTTTCTGTTCGCCCCTGGCTTCGCCGAAGCGAGGGATGGCTACCGCACGAGGACCAAGGCGGCGTACACGGCCAAAAACAAGGGCGCGCAGCTGCGCATCAAGCGCAAGGGCGTCTCCTCGTACGGCGGCAAGCGCTACATCAAGCGGCTGGTCAAGCGGGGCAACATCAAGCACGCCAAGCGGGTGCTCAGGTCAATGAAGAAGCGGCCCAACCGCAAGGGGATCAAGGGGCAGGTCGATCGGTACCGCAAGTGGAGCGCCAAGCGCATCATCCAGAAGAAAGAGCGGCAGATCAAAATAGACAAGTTCCTCTCCAAGAAGCACGAGCCGATCCCGCTTTACCTCTACCCCATGCCTTGACGGCGCACTTGGGATAGACTGAGCCCGCATGACAGACGCGGGCGACATCTCCGAGCAGAACGAAGCTGATCTGAACACCCTCGGCTGGGACGACGGCTGGGCCGCGTCCTCCAGCGATGGCGGCGACGACCTGGTGCCGCTGCGGGTGGGGGCCGCGGTGCGCGGCAAGGTCCTGCTCATGGGCCCCGCGCCCATGGGCGGTCGGTGGGTCACATGTCGCGGCGCGCTGCTCGGTCGCGGCGACCCCACCGCAGCCCCCGCAGTGGGGGACTGGGTCATGGTTCGGACGGACGGGGAGGAGGGCGTCATCGAGGCGCTGCTGCCGCGCCGCACCTGCTTCACCCGCCGCGCCGCGGGCCGTCGCGCCCGCCCCCAGGTGGTGGCCGCCAACATCGATCGCGTCTTCATCGTCACCGACGTGGCGGGGGACTTCAACGTCCGGCGGCTGGAGCGCTACCTGGCGACGGTGTGGGACAGCGGCGCCGAGCCGATCATCGTGATCAACAAGACCGACCTGGAGCATGATCCGGCCGCCCTGTGGCAGGAGCTGGAGGTGGTGGCGGCCGGGGTCACCGTGTTGATGGTGAGCGCGCTGCAGGAGCAGGGCCTGCAAGAGCTGCAGGAGCAGTGCCCGGCCGGCCTCACCGTGGCGCTGGTGGGTTCGTCAGGGGTGGGCAAGTCCACCATGGTCAACGCGCTGGTGGGCGGGGAGCGCCAGGCGGTGGGCGAGGTCCGCGAGGCGGACGGCAGGGGGCGGCACACCACCACCCGGCAGGAGCTGGTGATCACGCCCGGCGGCGCGCTGCTGGTGGACACGCCCGGCATGCGCGAGCTCGGCCTGTGGGAGGCGGAGGAGGGGGTCGACCGGGCCTTCGGCGACCTGGTGGAGCTGGCCGAGGGATGCAAGTTCAGGGACTGCACCCACCAGCAGGAGCCCGGCTGCGCCGTGACCGCGGCGGTGCTGTCCGGTGAGCTGGCGCCCGACCGGCTGGAGAGCTACCGTCGCCTTCAGCGAGAGCTGGCCCACACCGCGCGGCTGGCTGATCCGCGCGAGCGGGCCAACAGCAAAAAGAGGTGGAAGGAGATCCAGCAGGAGGCCCGGCGAATGTACCAGCTCAATGACGAGCTGGGGCTCAAGGGGAAATGACCACGACATGGGAGCGAAGATGATCAGAGCGATGAGATGGTTCGGTGTTGGCGCCCTGGCCCTGTGCGCCACCGCCTGCTGCGGCGCCTCGGCCGCCAACCGGCCCACGAACACCGCGGCCAGCGCGAGCAAGGCGCCGGAGGGCACCTGCCTCAAGGAGAAGGGCTGCCCCAAGCAAGAGGCGCTGCCGGTGTGCGGCGCCGACCTGCAGGGCAAGCCGATCAAGGAGGTCCTCGCCGGCGCGGCCGAGCTGGTGGGCAAGGAGGCGGCGGTGACCGGTCCCCTGCGCCGGGCGGGCACCGTCTGCACCCTGGCCCTCTGCGCCGAGGGGCAGTGCTGTAACTCCTGCGGCGCCAGCCTGGTGCTGTCCGACGACGACAAGATCCAGCACATGGATCCGTCGGGGCTGTTCCTGTACTACGACAAGTCGGCGCCGGGCGGGAAGCAGTACTCCTGCGGCGGCGACGACTCCCTGGTCTGCTGCTCTGTCCGCGCTGACGGCCAGGCCGTCATCGCCGTGGGTCAGATCAAGGTCCTGGGCGAGGGCGCGCAGGGCAAGACCCACGGACTGGTCAACGCCCGGCTGTGCGTGCCCCCGCTGGCGGTGGAGACCAAAAAGCAGCTGTAGCCCGGTCGCGCTGGTCACACCCCGCCAGGCGGATCCGGGCCTGTCCTGTCCTCGAGCGCGCGCGGCGTGTGCGCTGAACCGGTTCAATCGTCGGTTTTCAGGTTCAGGCTTTGCTCGGGATAGAGCTCCTCCACGCATTCCGGGCAGATGCCGTGGCTGAACTCGGCCTCGGAGTGGTGGGAGATGTACTGCTCCACCTGATTCCAGAGCCCGTCGTCGTCGCGGATCTTCTTGCACTTGCAGCAGATCGGCAGCAGGCCTCGCAGCGCCGTGATCTCCTGCCGGGACTCCTCCAGCCGGCTCACCGTCTGCTCCAGCTCATCGTTCAGCCGGGTCAGCTCGAGGTTGTGGGCGTAGGAGGCGCGCCGGTCACGGTTCAGCGCGTTGAGCAGCGCCATCCCCAGCCCGTTGGCCAGCATGAAGTACAGGAAGAACCGCACCGTCTCCACGGCCTCGATGGGCTGCGTCCAGGCGCGGAAAGTGATGAACGCCGTGGGGAAAGCCACCCCCGCGATCACGGTGAGCACGAACCGCTGGTTGATGAAGAGGTAGAAGCCGAAGGTCACCAGCAGCACGTTGAACATGTTGTGAGTGAAGGTGAGCTGGTTGATGTGGCCCACCCGGATCAAGGCCGCGGAGATGAGCACCTGGGTCAGCACCGTCAGCAGGTAGAAGCCGCGGAAGAACTCCCGCGCGCGCTTGATGTAAATCGCAGAGCCCACCAGGAACACGCAGGTGAGCAGGCGGATGACGTTGGTCTCGATGATCACTTCGCGGGGCCTGCCGCTGAGCAGGTCCACCGCCACGAAGGCGAGGAAGATCAGCCCGCCCACCAGCATGGCGTTGGAGGGGCTGCGCTTGATCTCGGTCCAGTTGTCCCGGATGAAGCTGCGCTCGAGCTGCGGGTCGCGGAACTCGCCGGTCAGGCGCCTGAGCGCGCCGGAGCGCTGCGCTCGGTCGGAACGCTGCCAGTCTTCGCTGTCGCCTACGGACGCCACGCCCTGGGCCCTTCGCGGCTGCCGCCGCGGTCAATCAGTTTGCTGTCTGTTTCGCAGAACCCCTACTGGGCGGGGATCGTAGCATAGACCACCGAGGGCTTGGTGCTCACCTTCTCGGCCATGGCCTTGCCCTTGGGGTCGTAGACGCCGCCGCCCGTGCCCGGCGAGTGGGTGGTGTTGGCCACCACGGCGTAGACGCCGTACTTGGCCGCGTAGCGCTTGTACCAGTTGGTGGACCCGGAGACGGTCCAGTAGGAGGAGATGGCCACCATGCGCGCGCCCAGCTGGTTGGCCAGCTTGCTCAGCAGGGTGGACGAGCCGTAGATGTCGGCGCAGATCAGGATCCCCACCTTGCCTGCGGGCGTGTCGAAGGTGGTGACCTTGTTCCCGGGGGTCAGGCGCTTGGTCTCCGAGCCGAACAGGTTGAACTTGTTGTGCACCGCCGCCACCTTGCCGGCGGGCGTGAAGGCCACCACCGTGTTGTGGTAGCGGTGGCCCGAGGACTTGGAGCCCGACGCCGTGGCCAGGTCGAAGGTGAGGTACACGCCGTGCTTGCGGGCCAGGGCGGAGAAGGTGCCCACCAGGCCGTCGGCGCTGGACGGGGTGCTGCCCACGGCGGGGGCGCGCTCGTAGTACTTCTGATCGCCGCCCAGGGCGTACTCGGGCAGCACCACCAGGCTGGCGCCGGCGGACGCGGCCTGGGCCGTGAGCGCGGACAGGGCGCAGACATTGGGCGTGGCGCTGGCGGCGCAGGATGAGCTCACCGAGGCGGCGTTGCCCGTGCCGTACTGCACGGCCGCGACCTTGAAGCCGGAGGTGGGCTTGGTGGTGGTGCCGGGGCCAGCGCTGGAGGTCGACTGGGCCTTGCAGGTCAGGCTCACGCGGTAGCTGCCGGTGGCCTGCCACTGAACGGAGTAGACCCCCAACAGGTACGCCTTGCCCGCCTCGCCGGAGAAGGAGAGGGAGACGCTGGCGCCGCTATCGATGCGGCGCGAGGTGACCACCTTGCCGCTGGCTTTCTCGAACACCGCGGCGGCGGCGCCGGCGGACGCGGCGTGGGTGCCGCTGAAGCGGACGCTGTAGCTGGTGCGAGCGGAGGGGGCGGCGAGGCTGAACAGGTGGGCGCTGTCGTAGCCCGAGAACGCGCCGCTGGTGGGATACGAGCAGGACAGCGCGCGGCCGGTGTCCACCAGCCATGAGGGCAGATCGGCCTTGCCCTTGATGTGGGTCGGGGCCGCGCGGCCCTCGCCGAGATCGCCCTCGGGGCCGGGCCCGCAGGCGAGCATGAACAGGCCGAAGATCAGGGTCAAGCTGGTGTATGTCCGACGGATCCTGGAATCCATTTGGCTCCTTTCTGTGACGGTCTGAAGCAGAAATTTGTAGCCGAGAGGGCGGGGGGCTGGCCACCTTTTTTTACGCCCTGCGTCAATTGCTGTGGAGGACCAGCGCGTTGGCCTCCCAGGGCCCAGGCGGCTCCAGGCCGTCCACGAGCCTTTGCAGCACCGCGCGGGGGACGCTCGCCTCGCCCCGGGCGGCGTTTCGGCGCAGCAGCTCGGCGTGGGGGGTCTCCACGTAGACCAGGGTGACATGGGCCCCGTAGCGGCGGAACAGGCGCACCAGCCTCGTCCGCATGGAGCGGGTGGTGTTGGTGGCGTTCCAGACAAGCGGCTCGCCGCGGGCCAGCAGGGGCCGGGCCTCGGCGCGGGCGGCCTGGGCCACGCGCCCCTGGTTGCCGTCGGGGGCCACGGCAAGCCGGCGACGGATCCGGTCCAGCGAGATCACGGGGTGGTCCGCCGCGTTGGCGCGCACCCAGGTGTCCTTGCCCGCGCCGGGCAGCCCGCACATCAGCAGCACCCGGGAACCTGCAGGCTCGGGCAGGGGGACGTCCGGGCTGCTCAGCCCATCGCAGAGGTAGCGATGTCGCGTCTCGCCCGACGGGTAGCAGCGCGGCGCGTCGAGGCAGCCCAGCTCCTGGCACTGGGCCTCCAGCAGCTCCACGCGCTCGAGCAGCTCGTCGAGGTCATCCGATTCGCGCCCCAGCATGTCGGCGCGGCCGAGCAGGCAGAACCAGCGTCCGGGGCACAGGGCGGTGGCGCGCAGCACGGCGCGCACGGGGTCCTTCCGCCGGAGGAAGGACAGCACGATGCCGTGGTGCCGGATCAGCGACACCACCTGCTCGCGCCGCGCGAGGGAGGGCGCCGGGAGCGGGCCCTCGGCGCGGTAGAGCAGGCGGCGGGCCATGGTGGCGCCGCGCGGGCCGTGGCCGCGGGTGCGGAGGCGGCCGTCCTCCTGTCGGGTGGTGGCCGGCTTGCCGATGTCGTGCAGCAAGGCCGCGCAGAGCAGGACCGACCGGTCGCTGGTGTCCAGCGCGCGCCAGCCCGGGTCGGCCGCCAGGGCGGCCACCACGGCCCGGGTGTGGGTCAACACGTCCCCCTCGGGGTGGTAGATCGGGTCCTGAGCGCAGCGGGCCAGCGGTTCGAGCGCGGACTGAAACGGCGCGGCCAGGGCGTCCCAGTCCAGGGTCCACCCCGGCGGCTCCGGCAACCCCGGCAGGGTCCACTCAGGGGCCATGGCTGCCCTCGGGCCCGTGGTCACCCGGCGCGAAGATGTCCACGTCATCACGCAGCTGGTTCGGGATGATGGGGCGGCGCTGCCAGTGGCCCTCCGCCCTGGCCACCGCGCTCAGGAAGCCGTGCCGGACGAACTTGTACCGTGCGGTCACCTCGCCTCCCTCCTCCACCTTGATGTACAGCCCCTCCATCAGCGTGGTGGGGTCCGACTCGCTCAGTGCGCGCGCCGGATCCAGCCCCAGCGCCTCGGCCGAGGCCCGCAGCCGCTCGGTGTGCCCCTCGGCGATGAACGCCGACGGGCCGAGCAGGTCGGTGAGCTGCTCCAGCGACGCGAGCGGGCCCTCGTGCAGCACCCGCACCGGCGACAGCGGCACCCTGGCCAGGCGACGGGCGCGGGTGGGCGTGTCGAGGAACGCCCGGTCCTGCCGGTCGTACAGGTCGAACTCCATGAAGAGGTGGGGCAGGCGATCGTAGAACACCGTGTGCCGCGCGTGGAGCCACTCGCCGAACAGCACGTACCGGCGGCCCAGGGCCTCGCGCAGTGAGCCCTCGTGTGCAGCGGCCCAGCGCTTGAACAGGTCGAAGTGCCGCTCCCGGCCGCCGCCGGTGAGGTAGTGCCCGCGGCTCTGCAGGCGAAGCTCACCGTCGGGGCCGAAGGAGACGCCCGCGTTGGCGCCGTCCATCTTCTCCTCCACCACCAGGTGCCGGCCGGCCAGGGCGGCGAAGGGCACCGCCTGAAGGTCCTCGTCGCCCGGCTGCAGGCGCGAGCCCTGCACATGGTGGGTGCGGGGGTATTTGAAGATCGGCTCCATCTCGTCAGGGTGTCGCCACCATGGCCAGGGCGATGGTGTGGTTGAGCACCGCATCCATCTTGACCCGCGCGGCGCCGGCGCGCAGCAACAGGCGCTCCAGGGCGCCGCCGGCCAGCAGGCTCACATGCTCCGGGTTGTCGTCGGGCTTGCTCGGCACCGAGGCGATGACGAACCGGCGCGCGACCCGCATCGCCTCGGCCGCGGCCGGGGCCGGGTCGCGCTGGTGCTCCAGCACCTCCAGGGCGAGCACCCCGTCGAAGCTGCGGTCGGCGAAGGGCAGCGCGCCCAGGTCCCCGCGCGCGGCGGTCAGCTGCTGGACGCCGCCGCGGGCCACCGCCGCCGCCCGCGCCGTGGACGACGCGGAGCGGTCCAGGGCGGTCACCGGCACCGCCGGCAGCGCGTCCAGCAGCGGCCACAGGCCCGCGCCGCGGCCAGGCCCGAGGTCGAGCAGGTCGCCCGGCTGCAGCGCCCGGAGCATGCCGAGCACGCGCCGCACCCGCGGCAACCCCCCGGTGCGCTTGAACGGGTGCATGCGCAGCTGGCCCGGCGGCAGCCCCGCGCCGCGTCGGTACGCCTCGGCCAGGCGCAGGTGGTGGGTCGTGTCATCCATGACGGGGCCCGGGATCAATCCACGGTGATGCTCTTGGAGACGTTCTTCGGCACGTCCGGGTGCACGCCGTGGTCCTTGACGCCGAGGCGGTCGAGGTAGGCTGCCTTGCGCAGGCTCATCTCCAGGGCCAGCCGTTGCAGCACCACCGTGGCGGAGAAGCAGGCCATGAGCGTGTCGTTGGTGCGCGGCAGCTGGATGTAGACGGCGCGGTACTCGGGGCTGCCCGCGGGGGCCTTGGTGGCGGCCTGGCGCAGGGCGGGGTGCTCCTCGGCGATGACCACCGTGTTGGCGCCGCGGATCTTGTGGGTGTTGATCTGGGACACGGTGAGCTTCACGTCCCGCTCGTGGGCGCCGGTGATGTAGATCAGCGGGTACTGGCCGTCCATCACCGACAGCAGGTCGGTGCGGTCCACCACCTCGTCGAACAGCGCGTGCTCCTGGGCGTCGAGGGAGAAGTCTGCCGAGGCCGGGGCGAAGGGCGCGTCGGCCACTGCCTGCACCAGGCGGCCGAGGCTGGCGCCGCCGGCGCCCTGCTCCGCCCCGCGGCGCACCAGCTCGTCGGCGGCCTTGCCCAGTCGCGACAGCAGCGCCTCGACCTCCAGCGGGCCGAGCAGAGTGTTGAAGCCGAGGATCGTGTTGGGCCCGTGCTTGAACTCGGACCCCTCGAACCCCTCGGTGTGGTTGAGCACCACCTCCCGCACCTTGAGCGCCCCCTCCTTGGCCACGGACGTGAGCCGGGTGGCCATGATATGGATGCTCGGCGTCAGGTACAGCATGCGCGCCGCCTCCTCCACGTCGGCCGCGGTGGCTGCCACGGTCTCGCGGATCAGCGCCGGGATGGTGGGCAGCTTCTCCCGCCGCAGGGCCAGCTCCGGGCCGAGCTCCTCGGCGCGGCCCGGAGGCATGGCGCCGTCGCTCAGCCGCCGCTCGCCCAGGTGCAGGGCGAGCAGGTAGAAGAGCATCATCTGGTTGATGAAGCTCTTGGTGGCCGGCACCGCGATCTCCGGGCCGCAGCGCAGCGGGATCACCAGGTGGCTCTTCTCCTGGGCCAGCGTGGAGTTGACGTTGTTGACCAGCGCCACCCGGCCGATGTCACGGCCGCTGGCGATGACGTCGTCCAGCACGTCGATCAGGTCCTTGGTCTCGCCGCTCTGGCTCACGGCGATGAACAGGTCGCCGTCTCTGATGCAGCGGGACACCTGGCCGCGGAACTCCCCCGGCAGCAGCGGCGTCAGGTCGGTGTGGGCCAGCTCGTTGAAGAACAGCGCGCCCGCCTTGGCCGCGTGGTACGAGCTGCCGCAGCAGGTGACGTAGATGCGCCCGCCCCGGCGGATGGTCTGCAGGCACAGGTCGCCGAAGGCGCCGATGGCCGCGGCGTACTCCTCCACCTCCTGGCGCTCCAGCAGGGCGTCGAGCAGCAGCACGGCGCGCCTGTCGTGGACGCCGCGGGCCATGGGCAGCAGGTCAGCGAAGAAGCCGGCCTCCGCCGAGGCCATGCCCTCGTCCAGGCGCTCCGGCCGGGCCTCGTCCGCCGCGTGGTCCTGCATCTGCCCGGTCAGGGCGCGCACCGGGGCCAGGTCCGCCAGCTCGTGAAAGCAACGCTGGATGTCGTCGTCATCGTACTGGTCGCGCAGCCTGTCCAGGGCGGCGCGGATGGCCTGCAGGTCTTCAGCCGTGAGGGCCTCCAGCTGCGGGCGCAGGCGCGCCAGCCCGTCGCTGCCGCCGCAGAAGATGCGCGTCACCGCGCGGCAGGTATGCTCCTGGGCGCTGATCTCCTGGTCCATGAAGGTCTCGAACGGGGGGATCAGGCCGGTGTCCTTGGCGCGCAGGCGGCTGCGCCGCGGGCCGCGCTCCAGCGGCTCGCCGGCCTCGAGCTGCTCCACCCCGGATGGCCCCTCCCGGCGCAGGTCCTGCACCGCGTACAGCTGGTAGCCCTCGGGGGTGTACTCCACCAGCTCCCCCTGACGCAGGGGCACCACCACCCGGGTCATCTTCAGGATGCTCGACAGGTCGGACGAGGCGATGGAGAACGGCCCGCCGGGACCTCCCTTGCCGAGGCCGAAGTAGAGGCTGGAGCCCTGCTTGACCGCCCAGACCACGCGGCTCACCGGGTCAACGATGACCGCCGCGTAGGACCCCTGGAGCCGCGCGGCAGCGGCGACCCACGCCCGGCGCATGCACGCGCGTCGGGAGTCCGGCTCAAGCTGCTGCTTTTCGCCCAGCGCCGACAGCTCGCGGTTGAAGTAGTGCTCCACCGTGTGCACCACCATCTCCCCGTCGTTGTCCGACAGGACCTGGTGTCCCTCGTCGGTGAGCCACGCCTTGAGCTGGTCGCAGTTGGTGACGTTGCCGTTGTGCGCGCCGTAGAGGGTGAACCCCTTGCACCGCACCAGGTGGGGCTGGGCGTTGACGTCGTTGACGGCGCCGAAGGTGGCCCATCGCACCTGGCCGCAGAAGATGGACCCGGCCATCTGCACCACGCCGAGCTGGTGCACCATGACCGACGGCGCCCCCACCCCCTTGGCCAGGCTCACCTGCTCGCCCTCGCCCTGGATCGCGGCGCCCGTGGAGTCGTAGCCGCGGTACTCCAGGGTCTTGAGCAGCTCGGCCGCCACCTGTCCCATGTCCTGCCGGTGGCGCTGAAAGGTCAGCCCGATGACGCCGCACATGATCGATCTCCCGAGGTCGTTCGACGGGCATGGTACCCCGGAACGAAGTCAGCTCACGGGGCAAAGATCGCCGCCCTCTGCGGCGGCGCGCGCGTGATCAATCGGGCAGCTCGGTTGCTTCCTTGACCTCCTCCCAGCTCAGGCCGTGGCGGGCCAGGTACTTGCGCAGGCGGTCCGCGTCGTTGCGGGTTCGCCGCCGGGTGCGGCTGACGTCGAACAGCGCCCGACCCGCGGCGGACAGCGACGGCGCGGCGGCGCAGGCCCGCGCGACCTCGGCCAGCTGGGGCCGGTCGAAGCGATCCAGGGCGGCCAGCCGGTCCGGGCCCAGCAGGCGGAGCAGCAGCGCCTCCTCTCCGCGGCCTGCGCCGCCCCTGCCCCTGGACCAGCTCCGGCGCAGCCGGGCGATCTCGCCGTCCACCACCTCCTCGGTGATGCGCCCCCGCGGGCAGAGGGTGGCCATGCGGGTCACCGCGCCGATCAGGTCGCGGAAGTTGCCGGACCATGTCGCCTGGTCCGAGCAGGCGAAGGCCAGGAACCGGTCTCGCGCCTCGCGGTTGAAGCTCACCGCGCGCGAGGTGCGGGCCGCCACCTGCTCCAGCTCATGATCCAGGTTGGGGGCGATATCCTCGGGCCGCTGTCGCAGGCCGGGCAGCGCGAAGGTCCACAGATCGATGCGCGCCAGCAGGTCCTCGCGGAAGCGGCCGCGCGCCACCGCCCGGGACAGGTCGCGGTTGGTGCCGCAGATGAGCTGGAAGTCGCTCGTCACCTCGCCCTGGTCCGGATCGGCCCCCATGGGCAGGAACATCCCCTCCTCGATGGCGTGCAGCAACATCGCCTGCTCGTCCAGGCCCAGCTCGCCCACCTCGTCCAGGAAGAGCAGCCCCTGGTGGGCCGCCTGCAGCAGCCCGGCGCGGTGGGTCGTGGCGCCGGTGAACGCGCCCCGGCGGTGGCCGAACAGGGTGGACAGGGCCATGTCGCCGCGCAGGGTGGCGCAGTTGACCTCCACCAGGCGGCCGGTGAGGTGGCCGCGCAGGCGCTTGAGCTGGTAGATGCGGCGGGCCAGCCGGGTCTTGCCGGCGCCGGTGGGCCCGGTGAGCAGGATCGGCTCCCGGGAGCGGATGGCCACGCGCTCGATCTGGTCCACCAGGTCGTTGAATGCGCGGTTGCGGGTCTCGATGCCCCCCTTGAGGAACGCCACGTCATCGTCCGCGTCGCGGGCGAAGCGCTGGGCCAGCAGGTCGTAGCGCGACAGGTCGAGGTCGATGACCGCGTGGCGCCCCGCGGGATCGTTGTTCCGGCGGCCCGGGGCGGGGCTGGTCTGAAGCAGCTTGCCGGGCAGGTGCCGGGACTCGGTGAGCAGGAAGAGACAGATCTGGGCCACGTGGGTGCCCGTAGTGATGTGAACCAGCAGCTCGTGGGTCTCCTGGTTGAGCGACAGCCCGCGGGAAAAGTCGTACAGCGTGGCGTAGACCTCCTCGAAGTCCCAGGGGTCGGTCAGGTCCACCGGGTGCAGCGTCACCTCGGTCTCCGGAGATACGGAGCGGATGTCATCGGCCACCGTGGCGGCCAGGCGGCGAAACGGGCGCTGGTGGATCAGCTCGTAGCGGTGGACCAGCAGGTCCTCCTGCATGCATACGGCCACCGAGGGGCGCCACTGCTCCCATCGCGTGGCCTCCGCGCCGCGGTCCAGCACCGGTCCCAGCATGCCGACCACCACCGTATGCGGCTCGATTCGTTGGGACATGGGTCTTATCCTACGGGATAGGTTGATATAAATCTATATACGATGTTTGTCGGAGCCAGGTCGGGTGCCCATGTCCTGACAGCATAATCATTGGGTTTTTCTTTCAGGCCCGGTCTGGCACATCCCCTGCAAACTTCAATGGATATCGCCTCCGGGCCAGCGGCGCGGTGGAGCCGGGCAAAGGCTGTTGCTCCATCGTGTACCGAACATGGCGTCGAACCGGGTGCGGTGAAAGCGGCAGGGCGGGCAAAGCCGTCCTGCCCGGTCAAGCAGGTTCGACTCCTGCACTGCAATGGGATGCAGACCCTGGATCACGTCCCGGGGCGAGCGGTTCCCTTGTGGAGGTCGGGCCCACGCGGCAGGGCAGCACCGGAGGATCGGGGCTGCAGGCCAGGTGGGCCAGCGTCGCGAGGCGCCAGCAGCGCGCGGATTGAAGCGGCTGCCATCAACCTGCCAGGAGGTTCTGGCAGGGGAGGCGGTGGCTCGAGCAGCGCTCCGCGCCGGGCAGCGTGACCCCCATGAGGGCGGCGTTGGTACCGGGACACTCGAACCACAGCCCAGCGGGGCTGAAGCGATAAACGCAACACCAGGACTCCAACGAAAGGAGGACAACATGTTCAAGCGAGTTCACCTGCGCAGCTGGGAGCGCGGCTTTTTGTTCCAGGACGGCGAGTTTCGCCGGGTGCTGGAGCCGGGAACGCACTGGCTGTTCGACCCGCTGTTTCGGGCGCGCGTGGACCGCATGTCCATGCGCCAGACCGTGTCGTCGCACGGCGAGCTTGACCTGTTTGCCCACCAGCTGGAGGGCCGGGAGGATCTGCGCGTGCTGCACCTGACCGACGGCGAGCGCGCCCTGGTGTGGGAGGACGGCCGGTTCGTGGCCGCGCTGGAGCCGGGCCGGCACCTGATCTGGACCGCCCTGCACGAGGTGCGGGTGGAGGTGGCGCGTCCCGGGGCGGCGACCGAGGAGGGCGCGGCCGCGGGAGCGCGCTTCGAGCACCCGGAGCTGGCGGCCATCCTGGCGTCTGGACAGGCGCAGGAGGCGCTGGGGGTGCACAATGTGCCGGAGCATTTCTCGGCGGTGGCCTTCCTGGACGGCAAGTCCATGGGCGTGCTGGGGCAGGGCCGCCACGCGTTCTGGCAGGGGCTGGGGCAGGTGCAGCTGCTGCTGGTGGACCGGCGCGAGCTGGTGCTGGACGTTGGGGGGCAGGAGCTGATGACCCGCGACAAGGTGACCCTGCGGCTGAACCTGACCGCCACGATTCGCGTGACCGATCCGAGCCGGGCCACCGCCGAGGTGAGCGACTTCCGTCAGGCGCTGTACCGCGACGCGCAGCTGGTGCTGCGGGCTGCGGTGGGCGCGCGGGAGCTGGACGAGCTGCTGGCGGACAAGGACGCCCTGGCGCAGGACATGACCGGGGCGCTGGCGACGCGGGCCGCACAGTACGGCGTGAAGGTGGTGACCCTGGGGATCAAGGATGTGATCCTGCCGGGTGAGATGAAGGAGCTGATGAACCGCGTCATCGAGGCGCGCAAGGCGGCAGAGGCGGCGGTGATCACCCGGCGCGAGGAGACCGCTGCCATGCGCAGCCAGGCCAACACGGCCAGGCTGCTGGAGAAGAACGAGGCGCTGATGCGCATGCGCGAGCTGGAGCTGCTGGAGAAGCTGTTCTCCAACTCCAACCTGAACGTGGTGCTGGGCGAAAAGGGCCTGGCCGACCGCGTCTTCAACCTGCTGTAGGGTGGAGGAGATCATGATCCGCATAGATGGTTCCATGGGAGAGGGGGGCGGCCAGGTGCTGCGCACCTCCCTCGGCCTGGCGCTGGTCACGGGACAGCCGGTGCGGCTGGAGCAGATCCGCGCGGGGCGGCCGCGGCCGGGGCTCATGCGCCAGCACCTGACGGCGGCGCGGGCGGCGGCGGAGGTGGGCGGCGGGCGACTGCAGGGCGATGCCATCGGCTCGGGGGAGTTGACCTTCAACCCGGGGCGCGTTCAGCCGGGGCGCTACCGGTTCGCCGTGGGCACGGCGGGCAGCGCCACGCTGGTGCTGCAGACGGTCTTGCCGGCGCTGCTGACGGCGGACGGGCCGTCGGAGCTGGAGCTGGAGGGGGGGACGCACAACGCCTGGGCGCCGCCGTTCGACTTCCTGCAGCGGGTGTTTCTGCCCCTGGCGGGGCGCATGGGCGCGCGGGTGGAGGTGAAGCTGGAGCGCCCCGGGTTCTACCCGGCGGGCGGGGGCCTGTTCACGGCCCGGGTGACGCCGGTGGAGGCGTGGTCGCGGCTGGAGCTGATGGAGCGTGGCTCGCTGGTGTCGCGGCGGGTGCGGGCGCTGGTGGCGCGGCTGCCGGCCCACATCGGCCACCGCGAGCTGGCCGTGATGCAGGACCTGCTAGGCCTGCCCGGCGACGAGCTGGAGGTGCAGGAGATGGAGGACTCGCGCGGCCCGGGCAACATGGTCTCGCTGGAGCTGGAGTACGACCGGGTCACCGAGCTGTTCTGCGGCTTCGGCGAGAAGGGCAAGCCGGCCGAGCGGGTGGCCCGCGAGGTGGTCAAGCAGGTCAAGCGGTACATGGCCTGCTCGGCGCCGGTGGGGCGGCACCTGGCGGATCAGCTGCTGGTGCCCATGGCCCTGGCCGGGGGCGGCGTGTTCCGCACCCTGGCGCTGACCCGCCACACCACCACCAACATGGAGGTGGTGCGGCGCTTTGTTGAGGTGAACATCACCGCCGAGGAGCGGGCCCACGACGACGTCGTGGTGACCGTGGCCTGACGGCAGGAGGATATCGACATGAAGCCGAAGGAGATCATGGCGCTGGGGGTGCCCAAGGGCAAGGCGTGCAAGGCGGTGCTCAAGGCCATGGCCGCGCTGGCCGAGGTGGGCATCGCGGGGGACGAGCTGCGGCGGGTGCTGGCGGAGATGGCCCGGGACCCGGACGCGTTTCTGGACCACCCCCAGCTGGGGGCGGCGGCGGAGGCCGTACGCGCCACGCCTGTGTTCACGCCGCGGGACGCGCCCGCGCCGTGGCGTCAGTGGGGCGAGGACCTGGACGACAACGCCATAAAGCAGCTGCACCAGGCGTGCTCGCTGCCGGTGTCGGTGGCCGGGGCGCTGATGCCCGACGCGCACATGGGCTACGGGCTGCCCATCGGCGGCGTGCTGGCCACCCGGGGGGCGGTGATCCCGTACGCCGTGGGCATGGACATCGCCTGCCGCATGCGTCTGTCGGTGCTCGACTGGCCGGTGGAGGCGCTGGACCGGCGGCAGGAGCCGCTCATCGAGGCGGTGCAGCAGGAGACCCGCTTCGGCGTGGGCGCCAGCTTCAAGGGCGGGACCCGGCGTGACCACGCCGTGATGCAGGAGGACTGGTCGTTCCTGCCCCTGCTGAAGGCGAACCGGGACCAGGCGTGGGCCCAGCTGGGCAGCTCCGGGTCGGGCAACCACTTCGTGGAGTACGGCGAGCTCACCGTCGACGAGGCGGACGGGCCGCTGGGCCTGGAGCCCGGGGTCTACCTGGCGCTGCTGTCCCACTCGGGCAGCCGGGGCATGGGCGCCAAGATCGCTGATCACTTCAGCAAGCTGGCGGTCAAGCGCCACCCGGAGCTGCCGCGGGAGCTGCAGCGGCTGGCGTGGCTCGACCTGGACAGCGAGGACGGCCAGGCCTACTGGGCGGCCATGGAGCTCATGGGCCGCTACGCCGCGGCAAACCACGAGCTGATCCACCGCCATGTGCTGCAGGCGCTGGGCGCCGAGGCGGTGGCGTCGGTGGAGAACCACCACAACTTCGCCTGGCTCGAGGAGCATGGCGGGGAGCAGGTGGTGGTGCACCGTAAGGGCGCCACGCCGGCGGGGGAGGGCGTGCTCGGGGTGATCCCCGGGTCCATGGGTACGGCGGGGTACGTGGTGCGGGGCTTGGGTGAGCCCGCGTCGCTGAACTCGGCGAGCCACGGCGCGGGGCGGGCCATGAGCCGCAAGGAGGCCAAGCGGCGGTTCAAGTGGGCCCAGGCGCGCAAGCTCCTGGCCAGCCGCAAGGTGCACCTGATCTCGGGCGGGCTGGACGAGGTGCCCATGGCCTACAAGAAGATCGAGCAGGTCATGGCGGCCCAGCGCGACCTGGTGCAGCCGGTGGCGCGCTTCGACCCGCGGCTGGTGAAGATGGCCGGGGGGTGATCTTTGCACCTCCCCGGATCATGGCGAATGCTTTGGTTTGAAAAAAGGACCTTTGGCAATGGCGCATTGATTCGGGGAGGCGTGGTTCATGACTCGTGGATGGGTAGCTTTGTGTTGGGCGGTTCTTGTCGTTGGCTGCAGCGACGACGGGGAACCGCTGCTGGATGCGTCGGCGGATGCTTCGCTGGACGCCGGGGTGGATCTTGCCAGGGACTCCGCGCGGTCTGATGCCGCCCCGGTGGACCAGGCCCTGATGGACGCGGCGGCGCCGGACATGGCCTCGCCGGACATGTCCGCGCCGGATCTGGCGGCAGCCGATCTGAAGGCGCCGGACCAGAAGGTCCCGGACATGCTGTCGCCGGATCAGCTCGTTCCGGATCAGCTCGTTCTGGATCAGCTCGTTCCGGATCAGCTCGTTCCGGATCAGCTCGTTCCGGATCAGGCTGTGCCGGACATGATGGTCCCGGATCAGATGGCGCCCGACATGTCCTCGCCTGCCCCGGACGCCGGAGGCTCGGGCTACGCGGCCGCCGTTCTGGCGGACAACCCGGAGGCGTACTACCGGCTCAACGAGACGGGCAACCCGGCGCTGTTGAAGGACGCCACCGGCAACGGCTGGAACATCGGCGCCTCGGGGGCCCATACCGGCGAGATCATCAACAAGCCCAGCTTCAACGTCGCCGGGCTGGTCCCCGGCGATGCCACGACGGCCATGGAGCTGGCGGCGCCGGTGAACCAGCATGTGCACCGGGCGCTGGGGCCAGGGCTCCGGCCCACGGGCGCGGCGTCCATCGAGCTGCTGTTCCGATTCCCGGGGGCGGTGCCCAAGTCGAGCCACCACGTGATGGCCGCCATCGTGCCCCAGGGCGCCCACAAGAACGGCCGCGGCATCGGGGTGCACTACCACACCTCCACGGGCAAGGTTCACATGCGCAAGGGGTACGGCGTGACCTGGGAGACCATCGACTCCGGCACCATGACCTTCAAGGCGGACCAGACCTACCATGTCGTCGCCACTGTCAGCGCGGCGGGCAGCATGCGGCTGTACATCGACGGCCTCCTGGTGGGCAGCAAGGCCAGCACCCTCAAGCCTGTCTGGAAAGATGGTTGCTGCTACCCCAGCCCCGGGCAGCTGTTCATCGGCGCCGACAAGGTGGACAGCGGCACTGCGCCCGCGGGGAACAAGCAGAGCGCGGGCAACAAGGGGTTCTTCACCGGCATCATCGACGAGGTGGCCATCTACGACAAGGCGCTGACCGCCGCCCAGGTCGCCGCGCACCACAAGCAGCTTTGACACCGGCCCCCGTCAGGGGGGCGAGGGGGCGCGCTGGCCTTTGGCCCCTGCCGGGGCTGTCTTGTTTGGCCGGCGTTTGCCCCTGGCCTTGAGCCGCTTCGCCGGGGTGACGAGCCTCAGCACCACCGCCGCGGTGTCGCGGTCGGCGTCGCCGGTGTTCATCACCAGCGCCAGGGTCTGGCCGTCGGGGGACAGCTGCCCTGACTTGAGGGACATCACCGACCAGGAGGGGATGCCGGTGTGGCTGTTGATGGCGGGCCGCTGGCGAAGGACCTGCTGCCGGGTGGCTACCTGGCGCCCTGCGCGCTTGACCTGCCAGGTGCGCACCACCCGCCTCGACTCCTTGCCGGTCAGCCCGTCGCGATCCGCGGGCAGCTCGGGTCGCGGCCCGCGCTCGCGGAAGGTGACCTCCAGCTCCTTGATGGCGGACAACGCCTTGCCCGGCCGCGGCCCGTAGCGGCGCAGCAGCTTGCGGCGGCGGCGCTTTCCGGCGGCCTCCGAAACGATGATTTTGGTCTCTCCGGTGGCCGGGTCCTCCTGGTGCGCCACGACGGTTACGCGCCGGAGCACCTTGCCGCTGCGGGCCGAGTAGACCACCAGCCGTACGTGGCCGCCGCCGATGTGCCCCCGGGTGAAGCTCTCCTCGTAGACCACGCGGTGGCCGTCGGCCGAGAAGCCGACGACCCTGAACTCCAGCTCGTCGTCATCGTAGGCGCGGGCGGCGCCCGGGACGAAGAGGGTCAGGGCCAGGGGCAGCCACAGGCGCGCCGATCTCATGATTCCTCCATGCCCTATAATGTACCGCCATGGCCACCGGAATCTCTCGCTCCGTCCTCTGCTCGCTCCTGACCATCGCCGCGCTCGTCGCCTGCAGCGACGACGGCACATGCCCCGTGACGCCGGACAGCGCCCTGCCAGCGGACAGCGCGCCGTTGCCGGACACCGCGCCGCCGCCGGACAGCGAGCCGCCGCCGGACACCGCGCCGCCGCCGGACACCGCGCCGCCGCCGGACACCACCGTGGACGCGTTCGTCTGCCCCGCCGGGGGAACGCTCTGTCAGGGCAAGTGCGTGGACCTCAAGACAGACAACAACAATTGCGGCGCGTGCGCGGCGGCGTGCAAGGCAGGGGAGGTGTGCTCGTCGGGCAAGTGCGCGCTGTCGTGCCAGAGCGGGCTGACCGACTGCGCGGGCAAGTGCGTGGACCTCAAGGCCGACGCCAAGCACTGCGGCGGCTGCGCCAAGGCGTGCAAGGCGGGGGAGCTGTGCTCGTCGGGGCAGTGCGCGCTGTCGTGCCAGAGCGGGCTGGCCAACTGCGCGGGCAAGTGCGTGGACCTTCAGGCGGACAACGGCAACTGCGGCGGCTGCGCCAAGGCGTGCAAGGCGGGGGAGGTGTGCTCGTCAGGCAAGTGCGCGCTGTCGTGCCAGAGCGGGCTGGCCGACTGCGCGGGCAAGTGCGTGGACCTTCAGGCGGACAACGGCAACTGCGGCGGCTGCGCCAAGGCGTGCAAAGCTGGAGAGGTGTGCACGTCGGGCAAGTGCGCGCTGTCATGCCAGAGCGGGCTGACCGACTGCGCGGGCAAGTGCGTGGACCTGAAGATCGACCCTTACAACTGCGGCAAGTGCGGCGCCTCGTGCAACGGCGCCACCTTCCTCTGCTGCGGCGGGGCGTGCAAGGATCCCATCTCGGACGTCAACAACTGCGGCGGCTGCGGCTTCGGCTGCAAGCCGGGCGAGAAGTGCGGCGCGGGCAAGTGCGCGGCGGCGAAGTGCGGCGGCGCGGCCAGCGACCCGGGCAAGTCCTGCCTCGACCTGCTCAAGCGCGGCTGCTCCAAGGGGAGCGGCATCTACTGGGTCGATCCGGATGGCGGGAGCACCAGCAACGCGTTCTCCACCCACTGCGACATGACCACCGACGGCGGCGGCTGGACCCGCGTCTCGCTGACCATCGCCCGCCAGAGCCTGGGCGGCGCCATGAAGGTGCACCAGGGCAGCGCCAACAGCGGCTTCGACGCCTACCACCGCCCCTGGACGCGGGACGGCTCGGGTGAGCACTCGGCCCGCTACACCATCAACTATGCGCCGGGCTACAGCGCGTTCTACCTGTCGGGCTACGCGGCGCGGGCCAACGCGGGCTCCAGCTACAAGTCGGACATGAACGCCAGCTCGTTCTTCCAGAAGACCTGGAGCAAGTCCCACGGCAGCTCCTGGGGGGACATCTCCTTCGGCTCGCCGGCGGACGCCGGCCCGGTCACCAGCTTCGCTCGGTTCGCGAAGAGCCCGGGGCTTCAGTGCCAGAGCTGCACGGTGAAGTGGACCAAGAACAACACCATCTACAAGGTGAGCGTGGCGTCCACGGTGTTCCGAATGGACTGGGGCGAAGGCGGCAGCGAGCACGAGGGGTGGTACCCGTGGTGGTCGGGCTACATCTACCTGCGATGAGGCAACCTGAGGGAGGCTCCCGATGAACGCCACCGTGCTGGGCGCCCTGGTGCGCGCCGCGGCGTCCCCGCTTGCCCTGGGCGCAGGGGCGCCGCCGGCCAACGACGAGGGGGTCTCGCTGGACGCGGACTTCCACGCGCTGGCCGTGGCCCACCGGCGCCTCGGCCTGCCCGGGCTGGGCAGCGCCTCGCCGGCCGCCGCGCGGCGGGTGTTGGATCTCATCGGCCGCACCATGGGGCCGCGCCAGCCGCCGCCCATGGCGCGGGTGGAGGACAGGACCCTCGCCCTGACGCCGCGCGATGTGCCGGTGCGCGTCTACACTCCGGCCGAGGCGTGCGCCGGGCTGATGGTCTACCTGCACGGCGGCGGCTTCACCATCGGCGGCCTGGCCTCCTACGACGGTGTCTGCCGGCTGCTGGCCGGGATCGCCGGGTGCGTGGTGGTGTCGGTGGACTACGCCCTGGCGCCGGAGCACCCGTTCCCCGCGGCGGTGCAGGACACGCAGGGCGCCTTCCAGTGGGCGGCGGATCACCGGGAGACGCTGGCCGGGCCGGGGGCGCCGCTGGTCCTGTGCGGCGACAGCGCCGGCGGCACCCTGACCGCGGTGATCTGCCAGCAACAGCTCGCGGCTGGCCGCGCGCTGCCCGACCTGCAGGTGCCGATCTACCCGGCCACGGATCTGACCTGCTCGGCGCCCTCGCACGACCTGTTCGCCAGCGGCTTCCCGCTGGACCGCGCCGCCATGGACTTCTTCCTCGGCTGCTACCTCCCCCCGGGCCAGGACCGCCGCGACCCACGGGTTTCGCCGCTGTTCGCCGAGGATCTTCGTGGGCTGCCACCCACCATCCTGGTCACCGCCGGCCACGACATGCTGCGCGACGAGGGGCGGCAGTACGCCGCGAGGCTCCAGACCGCGGGCGTGGAGCTGATCCACATCGAGCACGCCTCCCTGCCGCACGGCTTCGTCAACGCCCCGGGCGTGGTGCCCGCCGGCCAGCGGGCCATGGAAGCGCTGGCCGAGCTCATCGGCAAGGCGACCGCCAATATAAAATGTCAAGTGGTGGGGTCAGACCCCCCTACTTGACATTTTATCGGTTGAGGCGATGGAGGTCTTCGGGGCGGTCGAGGTCGTCTTCGGCGCCGTCGTGGTCCAGGGGGAGCTCGAGCAGGTCAGCCTCGCGGCGGCGCACCAGCTGGCGCAGGCCCACGTCGTCGTCGCAGGCGGCGGCCTCGGCGAACAGGTCGGCGCGGATGAACAGGGGGTGGCCCCGGCGCTCGCCGTAGCGCGGGGCCAGCAGGGCAGGGCGGTCCTGGCGAAAGCGCGCGGCCAGGGCGGCCACGGCGGCCGCGGGCACGAAGGGGTGGTCCCCGGGCAGCAGCCCCGCCGCGTCCACCCCGGCGGGCAGGGCGGCCAGGCCCTCGCGGATGGAGGAGAGCATGCCGCGCTCTGGCGCCGGGTTCACCGCCAGGATGGCGCGCGCGAGCCCGGGCAGCGCCTGGCAGGGGGAGTCCGGCTCCAGCACCACCACCACCGGATCGAGGCCGCCGTCCAGCAGCGATGCCACGGTCACCTCCAGCAGCGCGCGGCCGCGAAAGGGGAGCCGCCGCTTGTCCTGTCCCATGCGCCGCGAGGCGCCGGCGGCGGGGACCAGGCCGGCAAGGATCACCGCAGCGGGATCCCCCGCTCACCGAGGAAGGCGATGAAGCCGTCGCGGAAAGCGTCGATCTCCTCGCCGCTCAGGGTGCGCTCGCTGGAGCCGAGCCAGAAGCGGAAGGTGTAGCTCGCCTTGCCCTTGTCTGCGCCCTTGAGCCGGTACAGGTAGAGCAGCTCGCGGCGCTTGACCAGGTCGTTGGAGAACCCGTCGAGGGTGCGTTCCAGCGCGTCGTACCCCTTGCCCGCCTCCCACACCAGCGAGAAGTCATGCCACGACCCGGGGTAGGGCGAGGCCTGCACATGGGTCACGTCCGGGTAGAGCGGGCCCACCAGGGCGTCGGCGTCCAGCTCGAACCACACCACCTGCCCCTTGCGCGTCACGGTCTCCAACAGCTCGCCGGTGAGCAGGCCGAGCGCGCCCACCTGGCGGTCGCCGCGTGAGATGCTCAGCCAGCACCCCGCCTGCTGCCACGGCGTGGGCGATGCTTCACCCGGGGCGAACCGGACGTCGGCGCAGCCGAGGGCCCCGGCCAGATCCTCCAGGGCGCCCCGCACGGCGCGGAAGTGCTCCTCGGGCAACAGGTCGCGGGCGGCGCTGTAGCTCACGCCAGTCAGTCGGCTGAACTCGTCGCGCCCCTGCGCCGTCTGCCGGTAGGCGTGCCCCAGCTCGTAAAGACGGAAGCTCTCGCGGTGCACGGTGTTGGGCCGCACCATGGCCAGCAGGTTCGGCACCAGGGTGGTGCGCATGCGCGCGGTCTGGCGCGTGCTCGGGTTGCTCAGGGTGAGCGTGTCCGCGGGCTGGAAGCCCAGGGCGTCGAGCCACTCGTCATCGAACCAGCTGTAGCTGTGCACCTCGGTGAAGCCGTGGCCCTGGGACAGCATGCGCCGTGCCTTGTGCTCCCGGCGCAGCCCCTCGTCGAGCCGGACCGGCTCGGTGGGCGTCTCGGGCATGCGCGGCGTGACGTTATCGTAGCCGTAGACCCGCAGCACCTCCTCCACGATGTCCTCCGGGATGGAGATGTCCTGCTCGCTGCGGTGTGGCGGGATGCCGAGCTTCAGCTCGTCCTGCTCGGCGCCCGGCTCCACCGCGAACTCCAGGCTGCTCAGGATGCCCTCCACCGTCTCGCGCGGCAGCGTCATGCCCGCCTTGCGCTGGATGAAGGCGCGGCTCACCGACAGCGGCCGCAGGCGGTCCTTCAGGTCGCCCTCCACCGAGAAGCGGGAGCTGACCTGGGGCTGGAAGCCCGCCTCTTGCATCAGCTGCAAGAAGCGGCTCGACGCGCGCCGGGCGTTGACAGGCGGCTGGTTCTTCTCGAACCGCAGGCTCGCCTCGGAGCGCAGCCCCAGGCGCACCGACGTGCGCCGGATGGCCGAGCCCTTGAAGTTGGCGCTCTCCAGCAGCAGCCGGGTGGTCTGGGGGGTCACCTCGGTGTCGAGCCCGCCCATGACGCCGGCGATGGCCACGGGCTCGCGCTCGTTCCAGATCATCAGATCCGAGGCGAGCATCTGGCGCTCGTGACCGTCCAGGGTGGTGAAGGTGCTCGACTCGCCCATGGCGGCCACGCGCACGGCCTTCAGCTTGTCGCCGTCGAAGGCGTGGGTCGGCTGGCCCAGCTCCATCATGATGTAGTTGGTCAGATCCACCAGCAGGCTGTAGGAGCGCTGGCCCAGGCCGTGCAACCGCGCCTGCATCAGCAGGGTGGCGGGCAGGTCGCCCGGGGCGGCCAGCTCGATGCAGCTGTAGCAGGGGCACCCCTCCAGGTCGTCGATGGCCACCGGGTAGGCCGGCAGCGCGTCGAAGGCGGTCAGGTCGGTCACCTGCAGCGGCCGCAGCTCGCGGTCGTACAGGGCGGCCAGCTCCCGCGCGAAGCCGTAGTGTCCCCACAGATCGGGCCGATGGGTCAGGCTCTTGTTGTCCACCTCGAGGACGATGTCCCGCGCCGGGATCAGGTCGCTCAGCGCGGCGCCCGTCTCCAGGGACGCGGGCAGCTCCAGCAGGGTCTCGTGGAACTCGCTCAGCTGGAGCTCGGCGGCGGAGCAGAGCACCCCCTCGCTGCGATGCCCGGCCAGCTCCCGGGACTCCAGGGTGACGCCGCCCGCCAGGGTGGTGCCCGCGGGGGCGAAGGGCGCCTTGAGGCCCACGCGCACGTTGGGCGCGCCGCACACGGTGGCGAAGGTCTGGCCGCCGCACGTCACCGTGCAACGGTGAAGGGGCTTGTCCGGATCATCGCCGATCGGTTCGGCCTCCAGCACCTCGCCCACCATCACGCCCGCGATGGCGCGCTCCAGCACCTCCACCTCTTCCACCTCGGCGGTGCCCATGGTGAGCCTCAGCGCCACCTCCTGCGGGTCGAGCCCGTCCAGGTCAACGTGATCGCCCAGCCAGTCCAGTGAGATCTTCATGACGACACCTCCCCGGTCACACGCCGGCCGGGAACTGCGAGAGGAACCGCACATCGCCGGAGTTGAGCAGCCTGATCTCCGGGATGCCGTACTTCATCATTGCCAGGCGGGTGAGCCCCAGGCCGAAGGCGAACCCGGTGTACTCCTGTGGGTCAACGCCGGCCGCCTCCAGCACCCGCGGGTGAACCAGGCCGCACGGCAGCAGCTCGATCCAGCCGGTCTTGCAGGTGGAGCACACCTCGCCGCCGCAGAGCAGGCACTGGATGTCCAGCTCGAAGCCGGGCTCCACGAAGGGGAAGTAGCCCGGGCGCAGGCGCACCGTGACCTCGCGGTGGAACACCTGCTCCAGCAGCGCCTTCATCACCGCGATGAGGTGCGCCGTGGAGATCTCCCGGTCCACCATCAACCCCTCCACCTGGTAGAAGGTGTTCTCGTGGGTGGCGTCCACGTTCTCGTAGCGGAAGCAGCGGCCCGGGAAGATGGCCCGCAGGGGGACGCCGAAGCGCTCCATGGCGCGCACCTGGTTGGGCGATGTGTGGGTGCGCAGCAGCATGCCATTGTCGAGCCAGTAGGTGTCCTGCATGTCGCGCGCGGGGTGGTCGCCCGGGATGTTCAGGGCGTCGAAGTTGTAGTGCTCCCGCTCCACCTCGGGGCCCGTGAGCGTCATGAACCCCATGCCGTTGAAGATCTGCTCCAGCTCCATCTGCACCAGGGTGATCGGGTGCAGGCTGCCCAGGCGCTGGCTCGTGCCGGGCAGCGAGAGGTCGATGCCCCCGCCCGGCCCGGCCCCCGCGGCTGCCTTCTTGACGCGCTCGTTGGCCTCGGCCACGCGCGCCTCTGCGTCCCCCTTGAGCTGGTTGAACTGCTGGCCGAAGGCCTTGCGCTCGTCCGGGCTCATGGCGCGGAAGTCGGTCTTCTTGCGCAGGGTGGTGATTACGCCCTTTTTGCCGAGGAAGCGCACGCGCACCGCGTCCACCTCCTGGGGGGTCCCGGCGGCCTCTAGCTCCTGGATCAGCTGCTCCTGGATTTCCTTCACGTTTCACCTCTGCGTGGAGTCGCCTCTTCTATACGTGGGCATACAGAGCCGGTCAACAGGAGGCCTCTAAATGCCCGCGCTGGGCGATGCCCCTACCGGCGGTACGGGTCGGGCTTGAACCGGTGAAGCAGCTCGCCGCCCAGGGCCACCAGGCCCAGGGCCAGGCCCACCATCAGCGCGGTGGACATGACGTGGGTGTGCCGGTCGAGCGCCACGTACCCGTCGGCGAACAGGGAGGAGATGAACACCTCCATGCCGGCCGCCGCGGATAGCAGCAGCGCGACGCCCACGGGGCCCATGGGATCGGCGCCCATGAACACGCTGAGCAAGATCCGCCCCACGGCCACCAGGGTGCCGAGAAAGAGCAGCACCAGCAGCACCCGGAACACCCCCTCGGGCAGCGCCTCCACCAGGCCGCTGAGGCCCGTGGGGCGGGTGCCCGGTCCGCCGCCGCCGATGAGCTCCCCCGAGATCCATGGGCGGGCGTGGGCCAGCCCCCGGGCGATGAGGTTCCAGCCGGCTCCGGGGTTGCTCAGCAGGGTCCCGGTGATCTTGCCGCGCCGCATGTGCAGCGCGTCGGGGCAAGGGTGGCGCTGGCTGAGATCTGGCGCGTGGCCGTCCACCCCCGCGTGAGGAGCGCAGGAGGGGGCGAGGCCGAGCTTCTCGGCGCCGGTGCCCGGGTCCTTGAAGGCGGGCAGCAGCGCGCCGAGCACCAGGCTGGTCTGACCCGCCTTGTGGAGCTTCGCGGCAGGCCCCTGGCCGCCGACCGCCATGGTCTGGAGCGTCAGCACGACGATGCCGGTGATCAGGTAGAGCACCAGGGCGCGGCCCGCCTTGCGCTGGCGCGTACCGGACAGCTGGATGAAGATCAGGACCCCGAGCACCAGGGGCAGGTAACGGTGGTGCACCTGGGTCAGGCCGAGGCCCATCAGCGCGCCGCACAGCAGCAGGTGCCAGCCGACCCGGTCGCTGTATTGCGTGACGATGATGGCCAGCACGATGGTCAAATAGAGGAACAGCACATGTGAGAACTCGAGGTTGATCGTGCCGAGCCAGAGCAGGCTGGTGGGATCGGTGAGCACCAGGGCGAACACCAGGCTGTTGGCCAGGGCCGCGGCCGGAGACCAGCCCGCCAGGAACAGGGTGAAGAGGCCCACCACCAGGAGCATTATCACCGCCCGGCTCATGGCCAGCGAACGAGGGGGCGGCATGGCGTCTTCGTCGCCGCCGAAGTATCGCGCCAGCCCGAGGAACAGCAGCTCCGAGCTGCGGTAGCAGCCGGACGCCCCATCCGAAGCGCCCGCCACGGGCAGCATCTCCTCCCCGCCCGCGGGCCCCTTGGCAGGGGCGGCAGCCTTGCTCGCCTTCTTGCCCTTCTTGCCCTTCTTGCTCTTCTTGCTCTTCTTGCTCTTCTTGCCCTTCTTGCCGCCGTCGGGGAGCTCCTTGCTCCAGGCCATGCGCGGGGCGTCGAGCTGGCCCAGCTCCGGCACCCCCAGGCAGCCCCTCATGGTGGGCATCTTCTGGTGCTCGCCGTACCTGAGCAAGGGCTCGCTCAGGGCCTTGCCCATCAGCCGGCCGCCCCCCACCAGGAACATCACCGCGGCCAGCGCCAGGAACACTGCGTGGCGTCCACGCTTGAGGTTGCGCGACAGGGAGCGCAGGCCGCCGAAGGCGCCGCCGCGGGCCCTGCCGCCGCGCCGCCGCTGCCACGCGGCGTCGTCCAGCTTGATGTCGAGATCGCTGTCGGGCGGCTCCTCCATGAGCGGCGCCTCGTCCGGCTCCAGCTCATCATCGGCTGGCGCGGGCTGCCCCGGTTCCGCCTGCTCCGGGGCCGTGGGCGGAGCCGTCTCCGCGTCGGGATCCGCCAGCGGCTCGGGCGTCAAGCTGTCGGCCGGGTCCTCGTCGGCGAGCTCCTCCGCGGTCTCGGCCGCGGGCAGGTCATGCGCCGGCGAGGTGAACTCCCCGGTGGGCTTCTGCTCCATCACCTCCACCGGGGTCGACTCGTCGGGATCCAGCTCGGCCTGGACGTTCTCCTCGTCGACCCACTCGATGGCCGCCAGGGCCTCCCGCAGCGAGCCGATGTCGGGGAACCGGTGCTCTGGTTCGGTGGAGATGGCCCGCATGATGACGTTGGACAGGGCGCGAGGCACCTTGCGGTTGAGGCGGCACAGCTCCCGCGGGGTGTCGGTCTGGTGAGCCAGCACCAGCTTGCCCAGGGTCTCCGCCTCGTACGGCGCGCGGCCGCAGAGCATCTCGTAAGCGATGCCGCCCAGGGAGTAGATGTCGCTGCGGGCGTCGACGTTCTTGGTGTCGAGGCACTGCTCGGGTGACATGTAGCGCGGCGAGCCGAACACCGCGCCCGTCATGGTGCTGCCCCCCTCGGACTGGCTGGGGTCATGCTTCAGCTTGGCCACGCCGAAGTCGAGCACCTTGGCCCGGACCCCCGCCGGGAGGTCCTCGTCGGGCACCAGGAAGATGTTGGCCGGCTTCAGGTCGCGGTGGATGATGTCCGCGCTGTGGGCCACCTCCAGCGCCGAGCAGATCTGCATCAGGATGCGCGCCGTGAACCGGGGCGTCTGGCGATCGCTCTTCTGCATCCTGGCCAGCAGGCTCTCGCCCTCCAGCAGCTCCATCACAAGGTAGACGCCGAGGCCCTCGAGGCGGCGGCAATCGTAGATCCGCACGATGCCCGCGTGGGAGATGGTGTTCACCGCGCGCGCCTCGTCGATGAAGCGCTTGACCACGTTGCCGTCGGTGAGGAAGCGGCGGTGCAGGACCTTGATGGCGACCCGGCTCTTGATCACCGGGTGCTCGGCCAGGTAGACCTCGCCCATGCCGCCCTTGCCCAGGCGGCTGAGGATCTTGTAGCTGCCGACGGTCTTGCCGACCATGTCCTTCTTGCGACCCATACTCACCAGGAACCTTCACCAAAGGTGGACGCATACTAGCACTTATTGGGCGCGATGGTCCCCCACGGGGACCGATTCACCGGGCCAAAATGCGTGTTACCCTAACTCCTTTGTCAACGGCTAGGGAGCGAACATGGCCACCTTCCAGTACGAGAGAGCCCGGTCCAGCGCGGAGCTGGTACAGCGGCTGGCTCAGGGCATACCCGGGGAGACATTTCTGCTCGCCGGCGGGACCGATCTGCTGACCCAGATCAGGTCTCGCCTGGTGCGGCCCGGGGTCGTGCTCGACATTAAAGGGATCGAGGCGTTCCGGCAGCTGGAGGCCAACAGCGAGCGGCTCACCGTGGGCGCCGCGGTGAGCTTCAACGAGCTGCTGGAGGCAGGAGAGCGCCTGGGGGACTGGGCGGCGCTCCTGCAGGCCGCGGGGCAGGTGGCGTCATATCCGATCCGCAACCGGGCCACGGTGGGGGGCAACATGGCCAACGCCTCCCCCTGCGCCGACAGCGTGCCGCCGCTGAACGTGCTCGGGGCAGAGGTGGTGCTGCTGGGCCCCGGAGGTGAGCGCAGGCTGCCGGTGGGCGAGTTCATCGTGGGTAACCGCGAGACCCGGCGAGAGCCGGACGAGGTGCTGGCGCGGCTGGAGGTGCCACGCCCGGGCGATGGTGCCTGGAGCGGCTTCCTCAAGCGCAAGCGGGTGCGCGGGCATGACCTGGCCCTGGCCAGCGCGGCGTTGCTGTGGGATGGGGCGGGCGGGCGGCTCCGGCTCAGCGTGGGCTCCTGCACGCCGATCCCCACCCACATCGTCCTGGACGACATGTGCGGCGGCGCGCCGGACGTGGACGCGGCCGTGGCGCGCGCCATGGAGGTGATCAACCCCATCGACGATGTGCGGGCGTCCATTACCTACAGGCGGGAGATGGTGGCCGTGATGGTGCGCAGGCTGTTCGCCCGGCGCGCCGATGAGCGCGGGGAGAGGTGCTGACATGCCCGAGACGACCATCAAGGTGACCATCAACGGGCTCGAGTGGGGAGGGGCGGTGCCCGCGGAGATGACCCTGCTCCGGTTCCTCCGGCAAGCGCTGGCGCTCACCGGCACCAAGGAGGGCTGCGGCGTGGGCGAGTGCGGCGCGTGCACGGTGCTGCTGGACGGCCGGGCGGTCAACTCTTGCCTGGTGCTGGCGGTGGAGGCGGACGGCGCGGACCTGCGCACCGTCGAGGGCGAGGCGCGAGACGGCCAGCTGTCAGCCTTGCAGCGGGCGCTGGTGGAGAACCACGCCATCCAGTGCGGCTTCTGCACGCCGGGCATGGTGATGAGCGCCCGGGGGCTTTTGCAGCGGAAACCCGAGCCCACCGAGGAGGAGATCCTCGAGGCGGTGGGCGGCAACCTGTGCCGCTGCACCGGCTATGTGGCCATCCTCGCCGCGGTGAAGCAAGCCGCCGCCGAGGAGCGCGGCCAGGGAGGTGAGGCATGAAGGCCCCCCCGAGCAAGCACGAGACCCCGATGCACCAGTACGTGGGCGGCGCCCACCCGCGCCCCGACGCGTACGACAAGGTCACCGGCGAGGCGACCTACACCCACGACATGGCGCTGCCAGGCATGCTCTGGGCGCGGATCAAGATCAGCCCCCACGCCGCGGCGAAGATCGTCTCGGTGGACACGAGCCAGGCGCAGGCGGTGCCCGGGGTGCGCGCCATCCTGCTGGGCGACGAGATGGACCAGCGCCTCGGGCTGTACATGGCGGACAAGCGGGTGCTGGCCCGGGGCAGCGTTCGCTACCAGGGCGAGCCGGTGGCGGCCGTGGCCGCGGACACCGAGGAGGCCGCCGCGGAGGCGTGCGACCTGATCGAGGTGAAGTACGAGCTGGCGCCCGCGGTGCTCGACGTGGACCAGGCGCTGGCCGACGGCGCCCCGCTGGTGCACCCGGACCTGGGCAGCTACTCCCACATGAAGGGCGTGTTCTTCCCCCAGGCCGGCACCAACATCGCCCACTGGCAGAAGATATACCGCGGCGACACCGAGCAGGGCTTCGCCGAGGCGGACCATGTGTTCGAGCACCAGTTCCAGAACCCGCCGGTGCAGCACGCGCCCCTGGAGACCCACGCGGTCATCGCCAGGGCCCTGAGCCGGGACCGGATGGAGATCATCTCCTCGGCTCAGTCGCCGTTCACCGTGCGCAACATCCTGGCCCACTCCTTCGGGCTGCCCCACAACAACATCCGGGTGAAGATCCCTTACGTGGGGGGCGGCTTCGGCGGCAAGGCGGGCATCCACCAGGAGCCCATCGCGTACCTGCTGTCCAGGAAGGTCGGGGGCCGGCCGGTGAAGCTCGTGGCCACGCGGGAGGAGGACTTCAACACGCTGCCGTCGCGGCAGGGGCTCAAGAGCAGCTTCAAGACCGGCATCAAGGCCGACGGCACCATCACCGCGCTGAAGGTGCGGTACCTGTGGGACGCCGGCGCCTGCGCTGACTACGGCGTGAACATCGGCCGCGCTGCCGCCACCGCCGGGGCAGGGCCGTACCGGGTGCCCAACGTCAAGGTGGACAGCCTGGTGGTCTATACCCACAAGGTGTTCGGCACCGCCTTCCGCGGCTTCGGCCACCTGGAGGTGATGTGGGGCGTGGAGCGCAACATGGACATGATGGCCCACGCCCTGGGGTTCGATCCGCTGGAGCTGCGGCGCAAGAACCTGCTGTCGCCGGGGGACCGCACCATCACCGGCGAGCTGTTCACCGAGAACCACGGCCGGCCGGACCTGTGCCTGCAGAAGGTGGCCGACGAGATCGGCTGGGACGAGCGGCCGAGGGAGGGGCACCCGCCAGCGGCGGCGCCGCGGCAGGGCAAGGTGCGCGGCTACGGGCTGGCCACCCTGCACAAGGCGCCGGCCATGCCGGTGTTCACGTCATGCTCGGCCATCATCAAGTTCAACGAGGACGCGTCGGTCAACGTGCTCATCAGCGGGGTGGACTACGGTCAGGGGACCTACACCGCCCTGGCGGGCATCGCGGCGCAGGAGCTGTCGATCCCGGTGGACAAGGTGCAGGTGACCTACGACTGCGACACGGCGAGCCAGCCCTACGACTGGCAGACCGTGGCCAGCCGGTTCGCCTTCATGGGCGGCAACGCGGTCATCGACGCGGCGGGCGACTGTCTGCGGCAGCTGAAGGAGGTGGCAGGCCGGGTCCTCAATGCGCTGCCAGACGATATCGTCTGCCGTGACTCGGAGTGCTTCGTGCGGCACAACCCGGACCGCCGCGTGACATACCAGCAGCTGGTGATCGGGTACACCTTCCCCGACGGCAACAGCGTGGGCGGGCCCATCAACGGGCGGGGGAAATATATCGCCCAGGGGCTGACCCACCTGGACCCGAAGACGGGGCAGGGCAAGGCGGCCATCAACTGGACCTACGGCGCCCACGGGGTGGTGGTGGAGGTGGACACCGAGACCGGCGATGTGGAGGTGCTCAAGATCGCGTCCTGCTTCGACGCGGGCAAGGTGCTGCACGAGGGGATGGCCAGGGGGCAGATCCACGGCGGGGTGATCCAGGGCATCGGCTCGGCGCTGATGGAGGGGTTCAAGTTCGACGAGCGGGGCGTGTTCCTCAACGCCGGGCTGGTGGACTACAAGATCCCCACCGCCCACGACCTGCCGCGCGAGGCGAGCCAGCACTTCGTCGAGACGCCCCAGCTCGACGGGCCATACGGCGCCCGCGGCATCGGCGAGCACCCGATGATCAGCGTGCCGAGCGCCATCGGCAACGCGCTCTTCGACGCGCTGGGCGTGCAGGTGACCGAGCTGCCCATGACGCCGGAGGCGGTGTTCCTGGCCATCAGGGGAGAGGGCGGAGAGCAATAGCCGGGCGACGTGCGCCTGCCAAGGTCGGCCTCAACGGGCGGCGCTGCCGCCTCGCCCGCGCAGCAGCTCCAGGGCCACCGGCGCCACGGACTCCCCGATCAGGGTGTGGGTCAGGGCGCTGGGATGGATGGTGTCGTAGAAGTATCGATAGCCGAGCTGCTTGCCCGCCGCGTGGCGCCGCAGCGCCGTGACGGGGTCCACCACGGGGACACCGAGCCGTGGACCCAGCTGCAGCAGCGTCTCTCGCATTGACCTTGGGAAGCAGCCCGTACTGGCGACGGTGCTCCCGAGCGCGGCGTCCTCACCGCAGATCTGCTCGTTCTGCCCCTGCAGCACCAGGATCACCCGGACGCCCTCGCGCCGGGCCAGCGCCGCGGCCCTGGACAGGTTCTCCTCGAAGCTGAGGGTGGCGAGCTGCAGGTGCTGCGGGCGCCCGCCCTGATTGTCAGCCGATTCCATCGGGTCCCCGGCGCGGAGCAGTCTCGCGTTCACTGACCCCAGGTGCCGGTAGACCAGCCGGACCACCCGCCACCGCTCCAGCAAAAAGCGCGTGCGCAAGGATTTGGGAGACCAGCGGGCCAGCTTGAGCATCCTGCCGTCGTCCACGTGATCGTTGTAGCCAAGCATATACACCAGCAGGTCGGGCTTGTAAGCGAGGACCTCCCTCGTCCAGTTGAAGACAAAGTCCGAGGTCGCGCCCACGTATCCGCCGTTGATCACCTCGACCTGACGGGCGGGCAGGGCGGCAGCCAGCCGCCGCTGCATGACCCGGGGCCAGATCTCCTCGTCGGTGTAGCCCAGGCCGAAGACGCTCGACCCGCCGAAGGTGAACACGCGCAGGGCGCCGTTTGGCTTGCCCGGGCGGAACGCCTCGACCCGCTGGCTCCCTGTAACGCTGCGGTTGCGCAGCTCGTCGACCTTGCCGCCGCCTGGCCAGCTCACCAGCAGCTGCCGTTCGACGTCAAGCGTGGCCCGCGTCCGCCGCAGGGGCTGCACGCCCGCCAGCGCCAGCACCCCCTCCGCCACGGGGAGCAGGAGCAGCACTGGGAGGAACATCGCTGCCAGCCGCCAGGACCAGCGGCGCCACCCTCCTCCCTTGCGCGCGAGCAGGGCCATACCCGCAAGCAGGATGACCGCCACGCCCAGCAGGGCAGCGCACATGGCCACCACCGGATCAGGTGCAGGCCGCCCGGCTTGCACCGCGAGCGGGCTCTCTTTCATCGGGGAGACCGCGTCCACGGCAGGGGGACCCTCCAGCGCCAGCGGATGGAACAGGCCGTACTCCGGCATGATGTCTCGCGACGGCAGCGACCCGATCAACGACGCAAGGCGCGCGCTGCCCGCGGCCGTGATGGTGGGGCCCGAGGAGCGCAGCACCTTCCTCACGCGCTCGAGGGTCGACGGTACCAGCTCCAGCCGCCTGGCAAGGCTGGCAGCGGCCCTGGCCGTCTCCTCGCCCCCGTGCGCCACGAGAGCGCCCAGCAGCAGGTGCACCTGCCGATCAAGGAACCGAAAAATCTCGTTGCCGGAATCGCTGCGCAGGGTGTTGAGGCCGAGGTCACCCAGGGCCAGCGTCTCTGCAATCCACCCTCGCTGCTGGATCTTCAGCAGCGCGTGCAACCAGCCCCGCAGCGCGGCGGGCACCGTCGGCAAGGGCTCACCGGCGGTGTCCTTACAGCTGGTCTGGATCATCTGCCAGATGGTGGCCGTCGTATCCGGCCCGCCCGGGCCGACGAGAGACACCCAGCGCCGGGCCGGCGGGAAGGCGCTGATCCCGCGCAGCAGCCGCTCGAAGATGTCAGGGTGGTAGGCGATGCGGCCGGTCTTGCTGGCGAGGAACGCCTCGAACATCAGCGGCAAGAGGCGAGGATCCTGCCTGGCCGCGCAGATCCGGGCTGCGGCCACCTGGGCTGCGATGGGCGCCTTGGGGGTGAACAGCCGCGAGAGCTGCCTGGCCGGCAGCGGCGTGGCTGGCCGAGACAGCTGCTCGATGATCCGGGCCGTGCGCTGGATGCTCGGGCCGTCCCGCAGCTCGTCCACCAGCGCCGCCGGGCCTGGATCTGCAGCGCCCCGCGCGGGGTGCAGGAGGGAGAGTCCGAGGCAGAGCAGCAGGATGCCACGCGCCCCGCACTTCTGTGCACACCTCCCGGACATCAGTGAGCGTCCCTCCTGGTGGTGTGGACCTCGCGTCGCGGACCTCGGCGCCTCATGCGCGCCCTGTCACGCGCTCAAGGCTCGACCCTGTACACCTCGTCCACGTCCACGTTGAACATCTTGCGCAGCAGCTCCTCGTCTCCCCGCGTGACCTTCAGGTCCAGCATCTCCCCCGCCTTGACCTTGATCGTGCAGGGCGCGGGCACTTCGCGGTGCCTGGCCTTGCCCACAGCGTAGCGGCAGGTCACGCCGGTCGCGTCAGTGAGCACCTGCACCGTGTGCTTCACGCCGGTCAGCTCGCTCACCGCCGCCGGTGGCGCCGGCGCGTCGCCAGCCTTGAGCCCGATAAACCCGAGCCACCCCTGGCCCCAGGCGTACCAGCCACCGCCCAGCAGGACCACCAGGATCACGATGAGCTTCAGCCCGCCACCGCCGCCCCTGCTGCTGATGTGAACCGGCTGCTTCGGGTCGAGGTTCTTGCGCAAGTCGCGGGCCGCCTGGGCCCGCCAGTCGTTGCTGTTGTCTCGCTCTCGCTCCGTCATGGACAAGAGCATACCGCCGCGGCCCGCCCGCGCCAATTTCAGACCCGGCCCCCGGGGCCAGCCGCCTGCTGATCCAGCCATTTGTCCCGCCGCGGCCGCTGTGGTTTCATGGGCGGCAACAATGGACTCGTCGCGCGCCGCATGGATGTTCCTCGCGCTCTGCCTCGGCCTGCTCACGCCCGGCATGGCGCGGGCCGGGTGCGAAAAGGACACCGACTGCAAGGGCGACCGCATCTGCGAGGCTGGCCGCTGCACGGCGCCGTCCCGAGGCGGCGCTCGCCCGGAGCCGGGGTCCTGGGTCCCTCCGGACGGCATGCCGCCGCCCCCCGAGGCGCCGCCGCTCTGTACCACCGACGCCGACTGCGGAGAAGGCAAGCAGTGCAAGGACGGCGAGTGTCGGCCCGGCAAGCCCGCCGGCGCAGCCACCGGCCCGCGGAAGACCGGGCCGGTGTTTGCCACGAAGAAGGCCCGCTACACCCCTGGCCAGATCAAGGCCCTCCGGGCGGCGGGGTGCCCGCTCGACAGCGCCAGCGCCCTGATGGCGGATCGCCTGGCCGACCGTGGCTTCGCCCCGCGCGACTTCATCAGGGCCTGCAAGGAGGACCGCACCCTGCGGCAGACCCTGCCCGAGACGCGGCGCTTCCCCCGCGGCACGGTGGAGACCCTCGCCGCCGCCCGCGCCCTGGGCCTGGATACCACCCGCCGGCGCGCCTTGCTGGTGCTGCGCCACGGCGACGGTCGCCCGCTGACCGACGCCTACAACCGCGCGGCCATCGGCGGCCATGTCACCGAGGTGGTTGGCTGGTCGCTGGGCGGAGCCGGCGCCGCGGCGCTGCTCACCGGGCTGATCCTTATCCCGGTCTGGGTCGACCACGCGGAGGAGGGCGCCGGCGTGCCCCTGGACCGGGAAGGCTACGGCGTGGCGAGCATCGTGCTCATGGCCACGGGCAGCGCGCTGCTCATCGCCGGGGCGCCGGCCCTGGTCATGGGCCGGCAGAAGCAGAAGACCTGGCTCCCCCCGGGGACGCTGGAGAAGGAGGACGCCAAGCAGATGCGCGCTCGCGCCCGCAAAAGAAAGCTCACCTCCGCCCGGGGCCCCCGCTTCACCATCGCCCCTGCGTTGTACGGCCGCGGCGCGGGGCTGGGGCTGGTGGGCGTGTTCTGATCACACCGCGTTGGGGAACATCACGCTGAAGGCGAGCCACGCCATGGCCAGGGTGAGCAGCAGGTTGAAGCTCTGGCCCACCACGTAGAGCAACATCGGCTTGCCCCCCTCCATCTGCGCGGCCAGCTCCTTGAAGTTGGACTCCAGGCCGATGGAGACGAACGCCAGGCAGAAGAACCAGCCGCGCAGCGGGTTGGTCACCGCCTTGAGCACCCCCTTCTCCACCAGTTTAATCCCGTCGCCCTCGAACAGCGCGGCGAACAGCGGCGACAGCACGAAGGAGAAGAGCACCGACGCCGCCACGAACCCGACGATGAACTTGGGGAACCGGACCCAGATCTGCCGCAGGCCGGGCCGCGGGGCGTCCGCGACCCGCTCCACCGACGTGATCCAGTAGAGCGCCACGCAGAACCCCACAACGCCGATGAGCACGTTCTGGATCATCTTGACCACTGCGGCCACGGTCTCGGCCCTGGGGCCAAGGAACGCCCCCGCCGCCACCACCGCGCCGGTGGAGTCGATGGTGCCGCCCATCCAGGCGCCGCCCAGCACCGGGTCCATTCCCACCGCGTGGATCAGCATCGGCATGAAGATCATCATCAGCACGGTGAAGATCAGGGTCATGCCCACGCCGAGGGTCAGCTCCTCCTTCTTGGCCCGGGTGGCCGCCGCGGCGGCGATGGCCGCCGACACCCCGCACACCGACGTGGCGCAGGCGATGATCATCACCAGCGGCTTGCTCACCATGCGCAGCACCCGGGTGCCGAAGATCCACATGAAGATGATCACCGTGGGGGTCACGATCCAGGCCACCATCAGCCCGGGCACGCCGATGCTGAGGATCTTGCCGAACAGGATCTCCGCGCCCAGCAGCACCAAACCCGTCTTGATGTACATCTCGGTGCGCACCGCCGGCTTGAGCCACCCCGGGGTGCCCACGGTGTTGGAGACCAGCAACCCCATCACCAGGGCCCAGGCCGCGTAGCTCAGCCCGTACGACTTGCTCACGCCGTTGGTGGCGAAGACGAAGGACGCCACCGCCATGATGAACAGCACCACGAACCCCAGCGCGTAGCGTCCCGGATCCTGGCCCATCACCTTCACCCCGACCAGGGTGAGCAGCAGGATGCACAGGGCCGACACCAGCAGCGGGGTGGCGATGCTCCGGTGCCGCTGGGCCACCACGGTCACCTTGCCCCGACCGACGGTGGTGTCCCCCGACGGGAGCACCTGGGAGACATACGCCCGCGCGCCGAGCCCGTCCGGGTCCGGCTGCTCCTTGCTCAGCTTCAGCGCGGCGTCGCCGCCGGCCAGCAGGGTCTTGACCGAGATGGTCTGGTCGTCAGCCTGCCGCGCCGAGGCGACCCTCAACCGCACGCCCGCGCTCTCGCGCAGCACGCTGGCCCGGGCCAGGGGCGCGTCGGCGTTGATGCGCGCGGCGAGCTGGCTCAGGGTGGCCGGCGCCTTCAGCTCGATCTTGACCTTCTTCGCGGCGACGAACGCGTCGGCCGGGTTGGACCGCCACTTGCCCAGCTTGGGCACCTTCTTCGCCGAGAGGCTGCCCGACAGGGCCAGCGCCCCGAGCGCGGTGGCCGCCAGCAGGATCGCGAGCCCGAACCAGACCGTCCACCAGTCCTCCTGGGTCAGCAGGGGAGAGCGCCGCTTGTCGTCGGTCATGGGCCTGCTCCGGAGGCGCGGCGGGGCGGGGCCTCGAACTCGGCACACTCGCCGGCGTCCATCGGGTCGAGGAACGTCCCGTGGGCCCCGCAGATGCCCGCCTCGCCCCGCGCGGCGGAGTAGGCCGAGCCGAAGGTGGTGATGTAGGGGAACTCGGCCTCGATGACGCCGGGGTCATCCTCGAAGTGGCGACAGCTGAGGCAGGTCAGCCTGGGCCGGCTCATGGCCCGGGTTACCGGCACGGCGTGTAGGTCACGCTGCCGCAGCCGTTGTTGAGCCGCACGCGGTTGCCCTTGGTGCCCACGACCGTGGCGCTGCCCAGGCACTGCAGCGACACCGGGGAGAAGCGCGGGTGGGACGTGCCGTGGCACAGGTTGGTGTTGTTCATGGTGCTGGAGCCCCCCTCCAGGGAGAGACCCACGCCCTGCACCTGGTTCTTGACCGTCACGTTGCTCATGCGCGGCCCCTTGGTGACGCTGCTGGCCACGCGCACGCCGTACAGCTGCGGGTCGTGGACAACGACGTCAGCCAGCACCGCGCTTTCGGCCTCCACGCTCACGCCGGTGTGGAACCCCATGACGCCGGACAGGTTCTTGATCTCCACGCCGTTGGAGCCAGCCAGGATGCGCACCCCGCTGGCCGGATTGTCCCACAGGTTGCCCATGATGGCCGCGGCGTACGGCTCGGATCCGCTGCCCTGCTTGGCGGTGGTCTGGGTCAGGGTCTTGCTGCTGGCGATGTAGGTGTGGAAGTTGATCCGCTGCAGCGTGCTGGTGCCCGAGATGTAGGAGTGGCTGCCCACGACGTCGAGGTCGCCGTCGTTGTCCAGGTCGCGGATCGACAGCCCGTTGACCAGCCCCGGCGAGGTGGTGGTGTGCGCCAGCACGAAGGCGTTGCTGCTCACGATCTTGTTCAGGTACAGCTCCAGCGGCTTGGACTGCGACTTGGTGGCCACCAGCAGGTCCGGGAAACCGTCATCGTCGAAGTCGGCCACGCGCGCGAACCGGATCCCGCTGCCGGGTAAGACCGAAGCGGAGATGGCGGAGAAACCGCCCTTCTTGTTATTGATCAGGAAGCCGATGGAGAGGATCTCGCCGGTGGTCTTGCTGGTCCAGTACAGCACGATATCAGTCCAGCCGTCGCCGTTGATATCCAGGGCGTCCAGCGGGAGGGCGGCCCCCATGGAGAGGACGTATTTGGTGCCGAAGTTGAGCGTCGCGCTGCCGGCGATGGTGTCGTTTTTATAAATGTACAGGCCGGTGGTGGTGCCGACCTTCTCCCCGAGCACCAGGTCCCACTTGTTGTCTCCGGTCAGCTCGGCCACGATGGCGCGGTGGCCCCGAGCAGGCGCGGACTTGCTCCACCCCGTGGTGAAGCTGAGCGACTTGCCGATCTTGGAGTCGTTGAGCTCCACGTGGTAGTTGCCCGGCATGGCGGCGCCCAGGTACAGGTTGGAGGCCACCAGGTCGATCTTGTGGTCGCCGTTGAAGTCGCCGAGGTCCAGGTGCCGGGTCTCGATCCCACCCTTGGCCGAATAGAGCGGCGCGAAGCCGCCCTTGCCGTTCCCCTGGTACAGCTGGCTCGCGCCCCCGCCGCCGGCCAGCCACAGGTCCTTTATCCCGTCGCGATCAAAGTCCAGCAGCCGCGGGTTGCGATAGGCGACGTTGGATCCGGTCAGCAGCAGGGAGGTCGGCTTGGCCGAGTCGAAGGCGCCGCCCCCCTTGGCCCGAAATACTCTGGACTGCGCCTTGATTGCGGTGGTCACCAGGTCCACCAGCCCGTCGCCGTCCACGTCTCCAACGGTGAACAGCGGCAGGTGCTGCTCCTGGCCGCCCGCGCCGTTGACCCAGGGTCCGCCCGGCTTGGTGGTGGCAGAGCCGTTGCGCGAAACCGTGTGCGCCGTCGTGGTCCCCTGGTGGTAGATCACGTCCCGGTAGCGCGTGGACTTGATCACCTTCTTGTTGCCGTCGAGCAGCACGTTGTCCTTGTTGATCACCAAACAGTCGCCGGCCTTGGTCTGGGTGATGTCGCTCATCAGCCGGTAGCGGGTGTTGGCATTCCAGGCCACCGAGCAGTTGTAGATCTTCTGCACCACGTAGGTGAAGTACGTGTTGTTCTTTGCGCTCCACCCCGCGCTGTTGACGCACCGCACGTACCAGCTGTGGCTGCCCTCGGACATGGCGCTGTTCGCGTAGGAGATGACCACGTTGCCGCTCTGGGTAATGGGGCCGGCCTTGGTTTTCACCTTCTTGCTGTCCAGGAACAGCTCGCACGACGCGACCTTGGTGGCGCTCTTGACGTTGAAGGTGAAGTTGATGACCCATGCCGACACGTAGACCGTACCCGCGCCCGCCGGGTACAGCGGCGTGACCACCGGCGGTCCGGGGGTCTTGTCAGGCTTGGGCGGCGCCTGGTCCTGAGGGGCCAGGTCCGGCAGCGGGGCTTTCTGATCCGGGACCTTCAGGTCAGGCACGGCCTGATCCGGGACCTGCTTGTCCGGCGCGGCCTTGTCCAGCTGATTCAGGTCCCGCGCACGCATGTCCGCCGCGGGCAGGTCTGCCATGGGCAGGTCCGCCGCGAGCCTGTCCGGCCTCGGCGCGTCCGACATGGCCTGATCCGGCTTCGGGCCGTCGGCCAGGCCATCCGCAGCGGCGTCCCGAAGGTCCGGCTTCACGCCCAGGTCCAGCGTGGTCCCGTCCTCCACGCAGATGTTGTCCTTGCCCTTGCGCTTGTGGCAGCTGTAGCCCGATGGGCAGTCGTCGCCGTCGTTGCAAGTGAACGCCCCGACGCTGTAGTCGGGGTCGAAGCAGCCCGCTGCCGCCACGGCGATGCAGCAGCCGAGCAGCCCTGGAAGGATGAACCGGAAATGAGCCATGACGTCCTCGACACCCCAGTTTGTGGCTTTGGTTCGGCCCGAATTATAGAACATCTGGGGGGAAAAGGTGCCGGGGCCTCACTCCAGCCGCAGATGGCTGGCGCGCCGGGCGCCAAAGGTGGCCCTGAGCAGCAGGGCGGCGGTGTCGGCCTTGACGCCCTTTTCTTCAAGAGAGTCGCTGGGCCGGAGCAGCACGGTGGCCTCGGCGCCGGGGCCGAGCTCGAGCTGGGCGCCCTTGCCTGACACATGCGGCAGCTTCTCCACCTTCGACCCTGCGAGCGTGGCGTAAGGTTCGAGCTTGATGGTCACCGGGTCGCCCGTGAGGAACTCCAGCTGCTTGACCCGTCCCAGCGCCGGATCATCACGCACCAGGAGCGCCTGCTTGCCGCGGTTCTGCACCCGCGCCAGGACCACGCAGCCGATGTTCTTCAGGTAGTTGACCCCGGGCATGGGGTAGACATACTCCTTCTCCTGCTTCTTCAGCTCGTCGCCGCAGATCAGCCCTGCAAGCTGCAGCGCCAGCCGCCCCTCGTCCAGCGGCGCCCAGCCGTCCCGCGTGATCTTCACCCGCCGCCGGTCATAGCGGCCCTGCAGCAGGTAGGTGCCGTCGGCAGGGGCCACGTAGACCGCCTCCGCCTCATCCCCCGGCTTGAGCACGGGGTCGTCCTGCGGGTCCACCACGCGTCCGCGCCGCCCAACGACGCCGACGGCGCGCGCCTTCTCTGCCACGCCATCCACGCGGATCAGGCGAAAATCCTCCAGCCGCTTGCCCAGGTTGTGGCTGAACACCGACAGCGCGATGGGGCCGGGGCTGGCCGCGTTTCGCCAGCGCACGTGGAACACGCAGTCGTCGGCCAGGGCCGCGCGCGCTTTCTTGTCCAGGCCGCGGGCGTACAGCCGCCGGTAGGGGCCCAGCTTGCGCTTGCCGCACAGCTTCTTGACCTGCTTCGCCTGCAGCTCGCCGTCGAGCATGGTGGCCCAGGCGCCGGGCGCGGGCAGGGTGGCGCGGGTCTGATGGAGCAGGCGCTTCAGCTCGGCGTCGAAGCGCGCCACGATGGCCTGCAGCCGCTTGACCCGCTTGTTGATTCGAGGGTCGTCCCAGCCCACCAGGGCCGCGGCCTGATCGATGCGGCCGCGCAGGAAGTCACCGTGGGCAGCGGGGCCGATCTCGTGAGTCAGGCCCCGGCCAGGCAGGTGCGGATGGTACCTGTCGTCGTAAGTCTCCAGCTCGGCGTCCAGCTTCTTCAACTTCTCGGCCAGCTGTGCCTCCAGCCAGGGCCTGGGCAGTACCCGGCACTCGGCGGCCGCGCGCTCCCCCCGAGCCCTGATCGGCGTCGCGCCGTCAAAGGCGAGGGTCAGCTGCTCGATGGCCTTCACCGTCATGACGTCCCGGTCGAAGACGTTGATCACCAGGGCGTCCCCCCGGGCCATCTTCGCCAGCGGCACCGTGAAGAACATCCGGTTGGTGTCCTCCTTGCCCCGGGCCGTGGTGACCAGCCCCGGCGCGCTGCTGGCAGGCTTGACCGCGGCCGCCGCCAGCAGGTCCGCCTCGGCGAACGCGCCCGGCTCGATGAGCTGCACCCCCTTCTTCTCGAAGAACTTCCCTGCCTCCAGCCGGCAGGCCAGCAGGGCGTCGGCGATGCTCTCCAGCTGGCCGGGCTTCTCGTCGGCGGCGTCGAACAGCTCGCCTGGCGAGTGAGGCTGCGGCGCGTACTCCGGGCGCTGCTTGATTCGCGGCCAGCGCATCCACCACCCGGGCGCGGCCGCCTTGCTCGCGGCGGGGCTGCCCAGCTGCGCGGGCGCCGGCTCGGCTGGGGGCTTGGCCGGCTCCGGGGCAGAGGCCGGCTTGGCAGGCTGCTGCTCCTGCGGTGGATCGGGGACGGGCGCCATGGGCACCGCGGCGGGACCGCAGGCGGCGGCCGCCACGGTGAGGGCGAGCGACGCTGATCTGAACCAGTTCATGGGGGCATTATGCGTGAGGAGCCCGCTGCACCGCCACCCGGCGCTACCTCCCCATCAGGCCCGACCGAATCACGACCCGCACCAGCGGGTTGCGCCCGGACTGCATGCCGCGGAAGAACATGCAGGTCAGCGAGGGGTAGCGCTTGCGGTTGCGGATGGTGCGCCCGTCGCGCAGCGCCGCCTTGAGGGTGGCCAGGGGGACGCCGCGCCAGGCCTCCGGATCCACCTCGACGCTGGTGGTGTTCCGGGCCAGGTCCGGGGCGTGGGAGTCGTTGCCGGTGATGCCGGCCCGTCCGTGTCGCGCCCTGAACCCGGCGGCCTCATCATTCGGGGCCCGCCAGGCCGGCGTGGTCAGCCGGTGGAACAGGGCGCGCACCCCGTTGTGCTCCTCGTAAGCGTCCAGGCAACCCCGCGCCAGCTCCTCGGCGAAGCGCCGCTCGCCCAGCCCCTCGTCACGCGCCAGCCCGGTCTCCTCGTCCCAGGGGTGCGGCGCGATGAGCAGGACATCGTCGCGGCCCAGGGCAGGGTTCAGCTCGAGGACCCGCGCCAGCGGCAGCACCCGCGGCTTGTGGTTGCGATAATCCGCGGTGTATTCGCCTCCCGCCGTGCGGCAGTTCTTCACCTCGCCCGTGTCCCCCACCACGATGACCTCCCCCTCGAGGGTGGTCAGCTCGTTGGTCCGCGCCAGCAACACCCTGGCCCCCGTGGAGGGCCGCCGCACCTCCATCAGCCCGTCGTCCAGATCTTCGCACCGGTACCGGGGGCCGAGGAGTCGCCCGCGCTGTCGCCTGAACAGGTCAAAGGGCTCGCTCGAGTTGTGGTACAGCAGGCCGATCAGGTCCACGCCGGCGTCCAGCGCCACGCGCACGCCGCGCGCCACCGACCCGGCCGGGTCGACGAAGGAGGCGTGGTTGTGGAAGGAGAATGAGACGCGGCGGGCCGGCATTCAGCTGAGGCTTCCCCGCAGGCGCTCGCGGAAGGCGCCCATGCGCTCCCAGTTGCTGCGGCACCAGGCGTCGGCGCTGGCGCAGCGCTGGTCAAGCCGGTCGAGGCCCGGCTCGCCCATGGAGCCGAGGGTGCGGTAGGCCCCGATGCGGTCCTGCACGAAGGCCGCGTCCACCTCCACCCGGTCGAGCCGGTCCATGGCCGCGCGGTAGGCGTCCCGGAAGGGCACGCCCTCGTTCATGCTCTGCTCCAGGGCCAGGTCGGCCGCGTAGATCTCCTCGGTGCACGACGCGGCCATGGCGTCGGCGTCGAAGGTCACGGCGTCCACGGTGCGGGTCATGATGGCCAGGCTCTCGATGACCGCGGCCAGGCCCCGGGCCAGGGGCGCCTTGAGCAGCTGGTAGTCGCGGTTGTAGCCCGAGGGCAGCTTGCTGGCCACGCGCCGCACCTCGGCGGCGGCGCCGGCCACGGTGCCCTCACGGGCCCGCACCAGCTCCAGCACGTCGGGGTTGCGCTTCTGGGGCATGATGCTCGAGCCGGTGGTCACCTCGTCGGGCAGCCGGGCGAAGCCGTACTCCGGCGTGCAGAACAGGATCAGATCCGTGGCCAGCCGGGCCAGCGATGACTGGATCGACTCCAGCGCGTGCAGCGCGGCGGCTTCGTGCTTGCCCCGGCTGTTCTGGCAGTACAGGGCGTTGACCTGCACCCGCTTGAAGGCCAGCAGCTCGGCGGTGTACTCGCGGTCCAGCGGCACCACGGAGCCGAACCCGGCGGCGCTACCCAGGGGGCACTGGTCGTTGAGGTCCAGCGCCGCGGCCAGCTGAAGCTGGTCGTCCAGCAGCGCCGAGGCGTGGGCGCCGAGGAACACGGCCAGGGTGGTGGGCATGGCCGGCTGGGTGTGGCTGTAGCCCCGCATGGGCAGCGCTACCCCCTGGTGGGCGCGGATCAGCAGCGCCCGGGTCAGGGCGCTCAGGTGCCCTGACGCCTCCAGCAGCCGCTCACGCGTGAACAGCCGCACCGCCGTGAGCACCTGATCGTTGCGCGAGCGGCCGGTGTGGATCTTCTTGCCCAGGTCGCCCAGGACCCCGGTGAGGTGCTGCTCGATTGCGGTGTGGCAGTCCTCCTGCTCCACCGAGATCGGGACGCCCTCGGCGCGGTGGCGCTCCAGCAGCGCCAGCAGCTCCGCCTGCAGCAGCGCCAGCTCCTCGCTGCTCAGCACCCCCGCCCGGCGCAGGGCCGCCGCGTGGGCCACCGAGGCCCAGCAGTCGTACTCCAGGATCTGCTGGTCCACCTGAGGATCGTCACCGACGGTGAAGGCCTCCACCATCGCCGCCAGCTCGCGGTCGCCGCCGCCGCCGCCCTTGTCCCAGAGCTTGCCCGCCATCTCAGGCCTCCCGGTCCCGGTCCCGCGCCCGGCGCGCCACGATGGCCCGGTGGGCACGCAGCCGGATGGCGTTGACCTTGATGAAGCCGAAGGAGTCGGCCTGATCGAAGCCGCCCTCGATGTCCATGCTCGACAGCTCCTGGTCGTACAGCGAGGTGGGGCTCTGGCGGCCCAGGATGGTGACGTTCCCTTTGTACAGCGACAGCCGCACCACGCCGTCGATGAGCTCCTGGCTCTTGTCCACGGCGGCCATCAGAAACTCCATCTCCGGCGAGAACCAGAAACCGTTGTACATCAGCTCGGCGATCTTGGGGCTCAGCATGTTGCGCAGGCGCATCACCTCGCGGTCCATGGCGATGGCCTCCAGATCCCGGTGCGCTTCCAGCAGGATGGCGCCGCCCGGCGTCTCGTACACGCCGCGGCTCTTGATGCCCACGAAGCGGTTCTCCACCATGTCCACCCGGCCCACGCCGTTGGCCCCGCCCACCTCGCACAGGAAGGTGAACAGCTCCAGCGGGTCGGCGTACTCCCGGGCGGCGTCCTCGTCGGTGACGTCCCGCACCAGGATCGGGTCGCCGTCCTTGAAGTGGACCTCCAGCACGGTCTCGGTGTCGGGCGCGTCCTTGGGAGAGACCGAGTAGGAGAACACGTCATCGGGGCAGGGGAAGGCCGGGTCCTCCAGGATGCCCGCCTCGTGGGACACGTGCAGCAGGTTGGCGTCCTCGCTGTACGGCTTGGAGCGGCTCGCCTTGACCGGGATGCCGCGCTCCTCGGCGTAGGCCAGAAGGTCGTTGCGGCCCTTGAAGCGGTCGAGGAAGGCGCGATCCTTCCAGGGGGAGACCACCGTGATGTCCGGGGCCAGGGCGTAGTAGCACAGCTCGAAGCGCACCTGGTCGTTGCCCTTGCCCGTCGCGCCGTGGGCCACGCAGGCGGCGCCCTCCTGCCGCGCGATCTCCACCTGGCGCTTGGCCAGCAGCGGCCGCGCCACGGCGGTGCCGAGCAGGTAGCGGCCCTCGTACACCGCGTTGGCCCGCACCGTGGGGAAGATGTAGTCCGTGACCAGCTCCCGCTTCAGGTCCTCGACGTAGACCTTGCTGGCCCCGACGGCCATGGCGGTGCGCTCCACCGCGGCGAAGTCATCCTGCTGCCCCACGTCTCCCACGAAGCAGATCACCTCGTAGCCCTGCTCGATGAGCCACTTGAGGATGACAGAGGTGTCTAGCCCCCCGCTGTAGGCGAGGACCACCCGCTTGCTGTCTGCATTTTTCATCGGAAAATCTCCGGTTCGTTTGAGCTACCGGAGGATGAGCAAGATGGGCGAGAGGTGCAAGGGGAAGGTGCCGCGGGCTGCGCCCGCGGAATGCCAGAACGCCGGAGCGCCGGAGCGCCGGAACGCCGGAATGATCAGCCCCGGAGGCTTAGCTCATTCTGGCATCCTGGCATTCTGGCATTCTGGCACCCTGGCATTCGGCGCGAACGCGCCGCTACCGGCGCCTGCGGCGCCACGCCAGGCCCAGCACCAGCGCCAACGTCAGCGCCAGAGCCGAACCAGCCGCCGACTTTCCGCCCACGGCGCAGCCGTCATCCCCGCCGCCTGGCGGGTCGACGGTGCCGGCGTCCTGCTGCCCGGTGCCGCCCTTGTCCTGGCCCGAGCCGCCCGCGTCGTTGCCGGTGCCGCCGCCCGTGTCCTGCTTGGGCGGCGCGCCCTGGTCCTGCTGCGGCGCGCCCTGGTCCTGCTGGGGCAGCACTTGCTGGTCCGGCGGCAGCACCTTGAAGTCGATGCCGCCGTCCTTGGCGATCTCCGGCCCGTCGGGCGTGCCGATGTCCGGCGGCGGAGCCACGGTCACTGACGCGCCCTTGGTGTTGTTGGTCTCCACGGCCTCCTTGATCACGCAGCTGCTGTCGGCCAGCGCCTGGGCGCTGTAGGTGCCCGGTGTCACGCCCGGCTGGGTGAAGCTGCGCTTGGCGCAGGCGCCCTTGCCCAGGCCGCCGGTGATGGTGGCCGTGCCGCTGGTGGTGGCGGCGCAGGTGGGCGGCGCCGAGGCGGTGTGGTACACGCTGACCTGGAAGTTGGTGCCGGTGGCCTCGCCGCCGTTGCACACCTCCACGTCGTAGCGGATGGCGCCGCCGATGTCCGTGCCGGTGAAGTTCTTGACGTACAGGTCGGGCGGCAGCTTGGTCAGGGTGATCTTGGCGTAGCCGTTGTTGTTCAGCTCCAGCAGCTCGGCGATGTCGTTCTTGGAGTCGACCCAGGCGCGCACGTAGCGCGTCCCCGGCTTGGCGTTGCCCGGGATCACCAGGCTCGACGAGGTGAAGGTGTACGACTCACCGGCCGAGAAGTTATTGGTCACGTTGTTGGTGGCCAGGCTGGTGCAGCCGATGCTGCTCATGGTCGGGCAGTAGTAGTAGGTGACCTCGAAGTCCTTGTCGAAGTACGAGGTGCTGGCCTTGTTCGTCACCGTGAACTCCGCGGTGAAGGTGGAGCCCGGCCCGGCGGTGCTGCCCGACTTGGGCACGGTCTTGGACGCGATGGTCAGGTCCGGCTTCACCGTGACGCTGATCTGCTTGTAGCCGTCGTTGTTCGACTCGCTGTCCTCGGCCACGGCGTCGTCGCTGTCCACGAACACGCGGATGTAGGAGCTGCCCAGCTTGGCCGTCACCGGCATCTTGAGCAGCGGGCTGGTGACGTAGGTCTGGCCGTTGGCCGCCAGGTTGGTGGTCACCGACTGATCGCCCAGCTTGGTGCAGCCGGCGGTGCTCTGCAGCGGGCAGTGGTAGTAGGACACCTTGAAGTTGGTGGTCAGGGCGTTGGAGCTGGTGTTGCGCACCCGGCTGCGCACGCGGAAGCTGGCCCCGGCGAACTTGACGCTGCCCACGCCGTAGGGCGCGGTGACCAGGTCCGTGGTCAGGTCGGGCAGCTGCGCCGAGCTGATGTAGATCAGGTCGAAGTCGTCGTTGTTGCTGCCGCTGGCCTCGGTCACCTTGTTGGTGGCGTCCAGCACCGCGCGCACGTAGCGGTACCCCTTGGTGGCGTTGCTCGGCAGGGTCAGGGTGGTGCTGGTGTAGGTGTAGCTCCCGCCGCTGTAGAAGTTGTTGGTGATGGTCTGCTGACCGATGGGGGTGCTGCTGCAGCTGCTGCTCTTGTTGCTGGTGCAGTAGTAGTACCTCACCACGAAGTCGGTGAACACGGCCGAGGTCTTGGCCTTGTTATTGATGGTGTAGCGGCCGGTGAACTTGGACCCCGGGCCGGTGGTGCTGCCGGTGTACTTGACGATGGAGGAGGTGAAGCTCAGGTCCGGGTACGCCGTGACCGAGATGGCGTCGTTGCGGGTGTTGTTGGTCTCGGACGCCTCCTTGACGTTGTTGAAGTAGTCCGCCCGGATCTGCAGGTAGCGCGTCCCCCGCTCGGCCCAGCTGCTCAGGTACATGCTCGGGCTGGTGTACCAGCGCCCCTGGCTGGCGTTGAAGTTGTCGGTGATGTACTGCGCGCCCTGGTACTGGCACCCGCTGGTGGAGGTGCTCGAGGGGCAGAAGTAGAACCGCACCCAGAAGTTGGTGCTGAAGTACTGGTAGTAGTTGTACAGGTAGTAGCGCGCCTGGAACTTGTCCCCCGCCTTTGCCGTGGAGCCGCCGGTGTACGGCACGGTGGAGCTGATCACCCGCAGGTCCGGCTTGGCGGTGTATACCAGGTAGACCCGCACGCGCGGCGCGTAGGACTTGCACACCGTGTAGCTGACCGCGGACGACAGGTCCACCTCCACGGTGACCTTTCCGTCGCTGACGATGGAAGAGGGGCGGGTGTAGATCTTGCGGCTGGCGGTGGTGTTGCACTGCTTGGAGCTGCCGTTGTGGTTCGCCTGGGTCACGCCGTCGATCTTCACCGCCGCGTACTCGGTGGCGGCGTCGTAGTCGCCGTACAGGTCGACCCAGACGTAGACGCTGCCGCTGGAGACGGCGGGCAGGCCGGTGAAGCTGAAGGTCATCTTCTGGCCGGCGCTGGTCTGGCTGGTGGTCTTGTAGGTGGAGTAGGCCTGGGCCTGGCTGGCGCCCAGGGTCAGCGTCGCCAGCAAGGCGGCGCATGTCAGCAGCAGTCTAGTGGACCTCATTCATACCCTCCTCAGGAATTGTTAGTCCGGAATGAAGCTGAAGGTAGCTCAGCCTAACAGGCTGAGCAAGGGCGCCGTCGCAGTACGATAAGTGCCAAAATCGTGAGGATAATGAGGGGAAATTGGCATCGCCCCCCACCCACGGCGCACCCGGATTGGTCCACCGGATCCGCGCCGCCGTCCACGACATGCAGGTCTGCCGGGCCCTGATCGGGCGTCGGCACGCACACCCCGGCCTTGCACACCCCGCCCGGGCAGCTGCGCCCGTCGGCCAGGGTCGGGTGCTTGCACGCGCCGGTGTTCTTGTCGCAGGTCCCCGGGCCGATGCAGGGGATGGAGACCAGGCAGCGCTTGGGCTCGCCAGCGCAGGTCCCGTCGGCGCAGCCGTCCTGCTCTGTACACAGGTCGCCGTCGTCGCAGCTCGCGCCAGCCTTGAGGTGCGCGCAGCCGTCGCAGCACTGGCTCTTTTTGGTGCAGCGGCAGGTGGAGGTGATGTGCACCGTGTGGGTCCACTTGTGGCCGCCCCCTTCGCGCACCCAGGAGAGCTTGGCCACCTTCTTCCCCTCGTGAGGGAACGGGTTCATGTAGGTCAACATGCCGCTGTCCAGCCCGTGGGCCACCACGAAGTGGCCGTTGCCCGAGGGGAGCCGCCAGCGCACCACCAGCGGGCGCGCCCTGGTGTTGATCTCGCTGTCCACCTCGGCGTCGGTCACCGACTGCTCGATCCCCTTGGCGCCGAGGGTGCCGAAGTGGTTGAGGATGTCGGCGATGGAGCCAGGCGTCTTGCCGTAGTAGTTCCAGTAGTCGCAGCCCTGGGAGGCGTCGGTGCAGCAGTCGGTCTTGCCGAAGTCGTGCCAGGTGGCCACCGATCGGGTGTACTCGGCGATGGTGCACTGCTTCAGGTCATGGCCGTAGTAGCTCAGGATCGCGCGGGTGATGGCGGCCCAGCACCACTGGCCGTTCTCCTGGGCCACCACCGGCACGGGCAGCACCTTGGCGCCGGCCAAACCTGGCAGCAGCAGCAGGCCGATGAGCAGGCTCGCGCGGGCGGTCACGGTCGGGCCTCCCGCAGCAGGTCGAGCAGCGCGCCCGTGGTCAAGGCGTCCCGGGGCAGGGCCAGGGCGCGGCGGGCCGAGGCCAGGGGCAGGGCGCGGCGGTCCGGGCCCTCGCCCCACACCAGGAAGTCGCCGCCCAGGGCGTGCGAACGCAGCAGGGTGAGCGCGGCGTTCGCGGGCGCAGGCGCGCCAGCCAGCTCTCGCGCGAGCACCTCCGCGCCCAGCTCCACGGCCTGCATCGCGCCCTCGTGCACGGCCAGGGTGACCAGGGCCAGCGCCCCGCCGTCGAGCATCAGCGGCGCGCGCCAGACCTGAAGCTCCTGGACTGCGGCCTGCCAGGCGCCATGCGGCCCTGGCCGGTGCAGCGCCATGCGGACCCGGCGGCCGAGGGTGGCCCCCGCCAGCCGGTCGCTCGGGCCCAGCCCGTAGGCGCGGGCCAGCTCGGCCAGCCCCGGGGTGGCCAGGGCGCGCCGGGCGGCGCTGGTGTCGGGGCTCAGGTCGGGCGTGCAGGCCGAGGCAAACAAAGCAAGCAAGATGGCTGGGACGATACGCATGGCGACTCAACTATTGTAGCGCCATTGAACGGGGCGGTGCCCTACAGCACCGCTCCGGGCTTCGCTGCGCTTGCCCGGTCGCGGCTTTTTTGACGTTGGGCGTTGCTCGGGACCTTTGCGCTGTGCTTCCGGTTTGTGGCCGTTTGGTCGCTGTGCACGGGGGCTGATATGGGGGTGTGGTCTGGGCGTTGGGCGTGTGGTTGGGGCGTTGTGCTTGATCGAGCCGATGCGCCGGGGCCTGTTGGGCTTGTGTTCAGGCGCAATGCTCCGTGCTCGCTGCGCTTGCCCGGTCGCGGCCTGCTTGGGGTCGCGCGTGGGTTGGGACCATGGTGCTGTGCTTCCGGTTGGTGCCCGTTTCATCGCTGTGCACGGGGGCTGATATGAGGGTGTGGTTGGGGCGTTGGGAGCGATCTCAATGCGCCGTGCTCATTCGCGCCGTTGCATCATGGGCCTGTTGGGCTTGTGTTCAGGCGCACCGCGGAGCGGGGCGGCTGTGCACAAACCAACAGGGAACGTGCACAGCGGAACGAGCCAGCACCGACCTGCCTCAAGCGACGATCAAAACCAAAAATAAACAGAAAAGAGCCGCCGCCCGGGCTGTGGGCATGTGGGCAAAGCGAAGCTTTGTCCAAGCGGCCGCAGGCCGCGTCATGTCCACAGCCCCTACGAAGTGGCGTCGATCTCCAGCAACCACTCCACCGCCAGGTCATAATCCACCGGCACCAACCCGTCCCAGGTCGGGTGGCCGGTCTCGCCGTGAATCGAAATCTCCAGCTCCTTGTTTTGCTGTATCAGTCCCTCCACCGGCCTGGGCAGCAGCACCACAGGCGGTGGCAGGTGCTCGAGCTGCAGCCCCTCGGGTGAGCGGAAGCAGAGTTCGCCCTCTTCTGTCTTCTTCAGGCTGTACCCCCCCTCATGAACAGCCCTGTGGTGCGTACTGCAAAGCAGAACCAGGTTATCCAGGTCCGTCGGGCCGCCATCGGCCCAGTGTTTGACATGGTGCATGTGTATGAAGCGCCTGTTTTCGCAGCCGGGAAACTGACAGACGCCCTCGTCCCGTACCTTCACCGCCCGCTCCAGGGGGGCGCTTGCTCGACGGCCCTGAACTTTCAGCTGAAGGCCGCTGTTAGAATTTTCCACCGGCATTTTGAGAACCGGGTTGTCGCAGCACAGTCGCTTGGCAGTCTCTGGCGAGATGCCGATGCCGCCCTGCACTTCGCAGCGGCCCTCCTCGTTCGAGTCTTCCAGCACGGCTTGGTCCACGTGCACCATCACCTGGTAGTTTTTCGGCCGAGCCTTACCGGCCCGTTCGGCCAGCCCACCGTCCAGGGCCGCGCCGGCCACTTCGCCCAGGGCGTCGCACAGCCGCTGGTCCGGCTCGGCATCGGTGTCCTCGCACTGCTCCTCGGACGCCACCTGCAACGCCTTGACCAGAAGCGCGCCCACCTCAGGCGGCAGCCGCCCCTTGATCACCAGCATTTTATCGTCGTCGATGTGGTAGCTCAGGTACCGCTCATCATGCTGTCTTTTCGCTTGCTCCTGTTCTGCTGGGGCGGCCTTGCGGTAGGAGCGAACGATGCGTTCGAGCTGGGAGGTGGAGCCGTCCAGGGCGTATTCCAGCAGCGTGGCCTCGTTCTCTGGCGTGACGATGCGCGTAATGGCCCGCACCTTCGAGTACGAGATGCGTGCCTGTGAGAACGCCTTCAGCACCAGGGGGCAGTCCACCAGCTTGCGGGCCACGCGCACCTTCTCGCGGGCCGTGTCCAGGCGGTCTCCGGTGCGGTAAGAGAGCCAGTGCGCGCAGGATACGAAGCCCAGGTCGGCCCACCCCTCGCGCCGGTCCATCTCCGCTATCAGCAGCAGCAGCCGGCAGGTGGCCGCCTGGATGTGAGCCGACAGGATGGCGATCTTGTCGCCCAGCTCGTCGGTGGAATCTCCGGACAGATCGGGCGCGCTCTCGGGGGTGTTTTCGAGGGTCATTTCTTGCCTGTTTTGTTATTTATTTCGGAAGTTTAAGTGTATTATGGCGCGCGGAAAATGCAAGCCTTTCGTGGGCAAAAAGCGCTGTAAGAATCGGCGTTTCAGGGCTTACTCCTGGTGCAACTTGCGGGCTAACATGCGCCCATGTTCAGCCTGGTCAATCAGTTCAATCGATGGCGTCGCAAGAGCCAACCGTTCCCCGCCCGCTGGCTGCCCTACCTGGAGCAGCGGGTGCCCTTCTTCATCGACCTGGAGGGGGAGGTCCGCGAGAAGTTCCTCACCCTGGTGAAGCTGTTCGTGTGGGAGAAGCACTGGATCGGCTCCGGCGGCCTGGAGATGACCGACGAGGTGAAGGTGGTGGTGGCCGCCACCGCCGCCCGCCTGGTGCTGCACCTGGACCTGTCGTACTACGACCGGCTCACCGAGATCCTGGTCTACCCGAGCCACTTCAACCACCCGGATCACGTGGGCGACGGCGTGACCTTCGGCGAGGCCCACTCCTGGGGCACGGTTGTGCTCTCCTGGGAGGCGGTGCTGCACGGGCTGAAGAACCCCGCCGACGGCCACGACACCGCGACCCACGAGTTCGCCCATGTGCTGGACCAGGGGGACGGTCAGTTCGACGGCACCCCCGACCTGCGCCGCTTCGGCCACTACTCGCCCTGGGCGCGGGTGATGAACGACCACTTCGAGAAGCTGCAGAAGCGGCGCAAGAAGCAGCGCAAGGTGCTGCGCATGTACGGAGCGCAGAACGAGGCGGAGTTCTTCGCCGTGGCCACCGAGTCGTTCTTCGAAAAGCCACGCCAGATGAAGCGCCACACGCCGGACCTGTACACCGAGCTGGTGCGGTTCTACGGCTTCGACCCGGCGGAGTAGGACGCGGCACACCAGCGTCGGCGCACGGCACGGGGAATGCATGTTGATTGGTGGACTCTAACCAAGGAGCTTCACCATGAGAATCTGCATACCGATCATCAAGGACAGGGGGATGGAGAGCAGGGTGAGCCCGCACTTCGGTTCGGCGCCTGTGTTCATGCTGATCGACCAGGAGAGCGGTCAGCGCAGCGTCGTCCAGAACCCGAACCAGCACCACGGCCACGGCCAGTGCCGGCCCCTGGCCGCGCTGGCGGGGCAGGAGGTGTCGAACCTAGTGGTGGGCGGCATCGGCCCGGGCGCGCTGGCCAAGCTCCAGGCGGCCGGGATCGAGGTCTTCTTCTGCGAGGACAGGACCGTCGAGCAGGCCATGGCCCACTTCGAGGCGGGGGCGCTGAGCCGGGTGACGGCGCAGACTGCGTGCGGCCACGGCCACGGCCACGGTCAGGGGCATGGCCAGGGCCAGGGCGGCGGCTGCGCCCATGGAAAGGGCGGAGGGCCGAGGAGCCGTTAAGTCAACCAGCAGGCTGGCGGTTCCCGTCCCGGCTGCCTTAGAATGGTTAACGGGGAGCAGGGGACGTGATGGCCGCCAAGATCTTGATCATCGACGACGAGCGGGACATGCAGATCTATCTGCGGACCCTGTTCCGCAAGGCGGGGTACACCCCCGAGGTGGCGCCCAACGGCGAGCAGGGAGTGCGACTGGCCGCCGAGCTCGAGCCGGACCTGATCACCCTCGACCTGTTGATGCCGCGCAAGTCAGGCGTGCTGGCCTACGAGGCCCTGCGCACCGATACGCGAACCCGGCAGATCCCGGTGATCATCCTCACCGGGCTGAGCGAGCACCGGCAGCTGCTGGGCGCGCTGCCCGACGGCGTCCCCGCGCCAGACGCGGTGGTGGAGAAGCCGATCCAGCGGGAGGATTTCCTGCGCACGGTGCAGGAGCTGGTGGATGGCTGATTCGCGGTCGCGCTGGCGGGACGTCATCCCGTGCTACCTCTCGATCCAGGACCGCGACCTGCGCATCGTCGAGACCAACCGGCTGTTCAAGCAGGACTTCGGCGATGCCCTGGGCAAGCTGTGCTACCAGGTCTACAAGAACCGGCAGGCCCCGTGCCCCGGCTGTCCGGTGCTCAAGACCTTCGAGGACGGTCAGGACCACACGGGCGAGGAGACCGTCATCACCCGGGACGGCGAGGTGGCCCAGGTGATGGTGACCTCCACCCCCTGGCTCGACGACGACGGCGAGATGGTGGGGGTGGTGGAGATGTCCACCAACATCACCGAGGTCAAGCGGCTACAGCACCAGCTGGCCATGATGGGCCTGGCCGTGGCGGGCATGGCCCACAGGGTGAAGAACATCCTGATGGGCCTGGAGGGCGGCATCTTCGTGGTGAACACCGGCTTCGAGGAGCAGGACCAGCAGGGCGTCGCCGAGGGCTGGGAGATGGTGGAGCGCAACGTCGGCAAGATCTCTCGCCTGGTCAAGGACCTGCTCTACTGCGCAAAGGAGCGGGAGCCGGAGCTTCAGGAGGGCGTGTCACCCGCCGCCATCGCCGCGGAGGTGGTGGACCTCTACCGGGAGCGCGCGGCCCGCGACGGCATCACCGTGTCGCTGGAGCGCGACGACGAGCTGGGTGAAGGCCGCTACGACCCCGCCGGGCTGCAGGCCCTGCTGACCAACCTCGTCTCCAACGCCATCGACGCCTGCCGCTTCGACACTGACCCGGACAAGGAGAGCTACAGCATCACCGTGCGCATCGCCCGCGCCGAGGACGGCGGCGCCGCGCTGGAGGTGCAGGACACCGGGCCCGGCATCCCACGGGAGGTGAGCCACAAGGTGTTCGAGGGGTTCTTCTCCACCAAGGGCACCGAGGGCACGGGCCTCGGCCTGCTGGTGGTGCAGAAGGTCGCCGCAGAGCACGGCGGCGCCGTGACCTTCACCACCGAGGCGGGCGAAGGCACAACCTTCAGGGTTACGCTGCCCCGTCGCTGACCCTCCCGCGCGGCCCCCTCACTCCTCCCCCAGCCCCTCCCACACCGCGTTGATGAAATCGATGGGATCGATCGGCTTGTCGAAGACGGCCACCGGATCCTTGACCGCCAGGTGGCGGCCGGGGGTGCCGCTGACCACGATGACCGGGATCTTGCTCAGCTCCTCGTCCCTGGAGACCTGCCGGTAGAAGTCGGTGCCGGACTTGTTGGGCATCATCAGGTCCAGGGTGATCAGGTCAGGTCGCTCCTGCCTGAGCACCTCCAGGGCATCGCGGCCGTTGTCCGCGGTGACCGTCTCGTAGCCGTTCTTCCTGAGGACGGCGGTGAGGAAGGTCCTCACGTCCGCCTCGTCGTCGATGACCAGGATCTTCTTCGCCATGGCGTCATTCCTCATGCTGTGCGCCCTGCCGCGCCTGGTGGACCAGGGCGGCGGGCAGGTTGAATCTGAAGCTCGAGCCCACGCCGACGGTGGAGTCGAAGGTGATCCGGCCGCCGTGAGCCTCCACAGTCTTGCGCGTCAGCAACAGCCCGAGGCCGGTCCCCCGGATCCCCTTGGTGGTGAAGAACGCCGTCAGGATCCGCGCCTGGTTCTCCGGCGAGATGCCCATGCCGTTGTCCCGCACCTCGAAGGTAACGCCGCCCCCGTCGGCAGGGCGCGCCGCCAGGGTGACCCGCGACACCTTGTCCGGGCTGTCGGGATCCCAGACGCACGCGTCCAGCGCGTTGGAGACCAGGTTGGCCAGGGAGGCGCCGATCCCCTCCCGGTCCACCATCAGGCGCGGCAGGCTCTCGGCCGCCTCCACCGCGAGCTCGACCCCCACCAGCTCCGCCTTGGCCGCGTACAGCGTCTCCACCTCGGCCAGCAGGTCCGCGGGCGAGGCGGCCTCACGCACCGGGTCCTCGGCCCGGGCGTAGCGCAGCAGGTTCTTGACCAGGGTGGCCACCTGCTCCACGTAGGTCTTGACCATCTCCCAGCCTCCCTCCACCCGGGCCCCGTCCCCCTTCTCCAGGCCCGAGTCCACCAGGTAGAAGCCCCCCTCCAGGCCGCCGAGGATGTTCTTGATGGTGTGGGCCATGCCCGCCATGGTCAGCCCCACGGCGGCCAGGCGCTCCGCCTCGTCCAGGCCCGCCTCCAGCTCCAGCAGGCGGGTCAGGTCCTGGGCCATGTGCAGCACCAGCACGACATCGCCGTTCTCGTCGCGCAGGGGCACGGCCCGCGCCCGGTAGCGGATCTCGTCGCCCTCCGGGGTGATCCCCTCCTCCTCGGCGTACCTCGCCTCGCCGTCCCTGAACACCTGCCGCACGAAGCACCCGCCGCAGGGGCTCTCCTTTCCCTTGTAGATCCGGTGGCACGGCTCTCCGCGGCCCGGCCCGAACAGCTCGCTGAACTGGTCGTTGACCAGCACCAGCCGCATCTCCGGATCGATGACCGTCATCAGGCACGGGCTGTCGCGAAAGGCGATTCCCCCCACCGCTGTCAGCGCCTCATGTTGGTTCAACGTCACCTTGGCCTCCCATGCGCCGGCGCGGCGGCTACTTGCGCTCCCGGTCGGTGAGGAAGCGCCAGAACGGGATGAAGCAGAGCAGCAGCGCGAAGGCCACGATGTAGGACATGCCCTTGGCGTGGGTCAAAAAATCCCAGAGGGTGTACATGGTCAGTGACCTGCCTTGTAGTCGGGGTGGGTGTGCAAGATCGGCATCCGGTCGGCGATCCAGCGGAACGCCACAACGCCGAGGGTGACCAGGGCCGCGCTCACCATGATCTCCATCCAGTGGGGCGTGTAGCGCCGCGCGGCCGGCAAGGCGTAGTTGAAGGCGATGAACGAGACGTTGAACCGGTTGAGCATGATGCCGAGCACGGTCCAGGCGCCGGTAATCCGGATCAACGCCGGGCGCCGCTCGCGGTAGCCCACGGCGTACATCACGCACGGCAGCAGCACGAAGCCGAGCAGCTCCACCAGGAACCAGGCGCCCCAGCCGGTGGCCAGCAGGGCCCACTCGTCGTCCAGGGCGATGCCCATCACCTTGATGCTGAAGTAGATGGCGAGCACCACCGAGCCTGCCTTGGCCAGCCCGATGGTGATGTCCTCGAGCTGCGCCTCGCCGAGCTCGACCTTGTGGTGGAACGCCCGGTGGCTGAGCATGCTCTCGACGATGACCATGGAGATGCCCGCCGCCACCGCCGAGACGAAGAAGTGGATCGGCAAATAGGTGGAGTACCAGAGCGGGTGCAGCTTGGTGGGGGTGATGGCGAACAGCCCGCCCAGGCTCGACTGGTGCAGGGTGGACAGCAGCAACCCGAAGATGGTCAGGGCCACGGTCATGGAGTGCACCAGCTTTCGCCAGCGCTTCCACCCCAGCCACTCGAACACCGCCGGGGTGGTCTCAACGAACAGGGTGGTCAGGTAGAGGGCGACGCACAGGGCCACCTCGAACAGCGCCGAGGTGGGACCCGAGCGTACAAGGAACGCGTAGGGCAGCCGCCAGGGCTGGCCCAGGTCCACCAGCAGGCCGAGCACCACCAGGGAGTAGCCGAGGAAGCCGGTGAGGATCGCCGGCCGCACGATGGGCCGGTACTCCTTCATGCCGAACAGGTAGACCGCCGACGAGGTGACGAACCCGCCGGCGGCCAGGGCCACGCCCGCCATGACGTCGAAGCCGATCCAGAGGCCCCAGCCGTAGTCGTGGGTCAGGTTGGTGGTGGCCCCGAGCCCCTTGACGAAGCGCAGGGCCATCACCCCGAACCCCACCGCCAGGATCAGGCCGGTCACCAGGTTGAACGGGGTCAGCAGGCTGCCGCCAGGCTGTCTGGAGTCGCTCATTTGCTCTCCTCCTCGTCAGCGCCTTCGGCAGCGGACCCCGCCTCCTCCTGCTCATTCTTCCACTTCTCCTCCGCCTCCTTGAGCGCCCGCTTCACCGCGAAGCCGATGCTGCGCTCCTGGTCCTTCTTCGCCTTCTTCGCGGCGGCGTCCAGCTTCTTGCGGGTCTCGTCGTCCGCTTTCATCAGGGCCTCGACCACCATGGCCCTGGCCTTCTCCTCGGAGAGCCGCTCCTTGCGCCTGGAGAAGGCGTAGAACCCGGCCAGCAGGCCGGGGTAGATGGTGATCACCAGGGGCACCACGCTCAAGAAGCCGGTGCCGATCTCCGGCAGCGAGGTGTGGGTGGCGCCCTCGTGCAGGCCGAGCTTGCCCGGGGCCACCCCGGCCAGGGTCAGCCAGCTGGTGCCGCCGAACTCGTGCTCGCCGAAGATGTGATCCAGGTAGCGCTCCGGGTGCTTGCGGATGCGCTCCCGGGCCACCTTGAGCAGCTCATCGCGGCGGCCGAAGGTGATGGCGCCGGTGGGGCAGGCCTCGCTGCAGCCGGGGTCCTTGCCCTGCTTGATCCGGTCATGGCACATGGTGCATCGCCGCACCGTGGGTGAGGTGGGGTTGTCGTACTCGTAGCTCAGCGCGTAGTAGGGGCAGGCGGTGACGCAGTAGCGGCAGCCCATGCAGACGTCCGGGTCGTAGAGCACCGGCCCCTCGGGGGTCTTGGTGAAGGCGCGCACCAGGCAGACAGACGCGCAGCACGGCTCGTTGCAGTGCATGCACTGGTGCTTGCGGAACACCACCTCGCCCCCGCCCACGTCGTGGCGGTTGACCACGGTGTAGCTGGTGGGGGTGATCCGACGGTCCTGCTCGAACACGGTCATGTCCCCCACCGGCTTCTCAGGCGCCGGGTGGCCGTTGACCTCGGCGCACGCAACCTCACAGGAGCGGCACCCCACGCACAGGGTGGTGTCGTGCAGCAGCCCGCGGCTGCCAGGGTGGCCGCTGAAGTGTTTGGCCGCCCCGCCGCCGGCGTGGGCCTCGCCGCCCGCCAGCGCGCTGGCGCCGGCAGCCAGGGAGCCCAGGAAGCCCCTTCTGCTGATGCTCATCTTTTCGCCTCCTCGTGGCAGTCGGTGCAGCCGGTCTTGTTGATCCCCATGGACTTGTGGCAGCCGATGCACTGGCGGTGATAGGCGGCGGTCAGCCCGGGCTGGTCCCGGTCCGTGGCGGCCTTCGGTCCGTGGCAGCTGCTGCACGGCGGCGGCGTGGCGCCGCGCGGGCTCTGGTGGTGGCAGCCTGCGCAGAGGGTGCCGTCCGGGCCGTGGAAGCGCCGGGCGAGCTTGCTGCGGTTGGAGCCCGCCGCCAGCGCCGCGACGATCTTGCGGTGCGGGAATTTGGACGGCCGGTACCGCCGGGCCAGGGACTTGATCTCGATCTGCTCGGGGAAGGCCTCCGAGCTCGGCGGCAGGGTGATGACCTCGGCCTCGGCCGGCAGGGGCGCGTCGGCCGCCTTGCCGCCGTGGCAGATGGCGCAGGAGCCCTTGACATGGGCCGGGGAGAGCTGCTGGTGGCAGCCAGCGCACTGCTTCTTGGCCGCGGCCTGCTCGTGGCAGCCCACGCAGCTGTGACGCGAACTCGGCTGGTGGTGCGCGTCCTCCAGGGCCACCCCGCCGCCCTCCTCACCCGCCTTGCCCGGGGTGTGGCACACGCCGCACTTCTGCTTGGTCTCGTGGTGGCAGCTGGTGCAGAAGGGCGTCGCCGCCTCGTGGGCCTCGTGGTCGAAGGCCACCAGCCCGGGGGCGCTCGCGCCGTCGGTCTTGATCCAGAGGCGGTCCTTCTGGCCGGCGTCAAGACGCGTAGGGGTGGCCAGGCGCTTGATGCCCGCCCGGGCGGCGCTGTCGTGGCACCCCGCGCAGGTGGCCGGGCCCGTGGGCTTGCCCGCCTCCTTTGCCTCGAGGTGGCAGCCCACGCACAGGGCGTGGACCTTGTCGCGGTCGCCCTCCAGCACCTGCTCCGGCTTCCCCTTGTCGTGGCAGGTGTCGCACGCCTTCGGCCCGGTGGCGTCGACATGCCGCGCGTGCAGCGAGCTGTCGAAGCGCATGGCCGCCCTGGGGGGCGGCGGCGTGGGCCGCTCCCGGTGGCACCGGGCGCAGGTCCGCGGGCCGGTGGGCTTGCCCGCCCCGGCGCGTTCGGCGTGGCAGCCGATGCACCGGTCGTGGTGCAGCTCCATTCGCGCGGCCCGGTCCGTCAGGCCCTCGGTCCCCTTGAGCTTCGGCGAGAAGGCGCCGTCGGCGGAGCGCGCGTGGCAGGTGTCGCACGCCCCCTCGAGCGCCCTGTCGTGGGGCACATGGTCGAACTGGACCGCGGGGCGCTGCTGCTGGTCGCCGCAGGCGGCGATGCACAGGGCCATGGCGCCGCACGTGATCAGGATGGTCCGGGAGTTCCTCATGGCTTTGGGTCCTCGCATCTCCTCGCTCACGCCTCCGGCAGCTCCATGCACTTGACCAGCAGCTCGCTGATGAAGGTCACGTGCATGCCGAGCTCGTAGTGGCCGATGATGTCCTCGATGCCGCTGTGGCAGTTGTGGCAGGGGGTAATGATCGTGTGCGCCCCGGTGGCGGCCATCTGGTCCGCCTTGACCCGGATGCTCTTCATGCGCGACAGCTTCCAGGGGGGGCCGCAGTTGATCACCCCGCCCCCGGCCGCGCAGCAGTAGTTGTGCTCGAAGCGCGGGTCCATGTCGCGGAAGTCCTCGCACAGGGCGTTGACCACGTAGCGCAGCTTCTCGTGCAGGCCCCGGCCGCGCACGATGTTGCACGGGTCCTGCACCGTGACCGGCTCCTCGATCTTGCGCGCGATCTTGATCCGGCCGCTCTTGATCAGGTCGTGGTAGTACTCCACCGCGTGCACCATCGGGATGGGCGGTTTCTGCCACCCCAGCCACCTGGGCCCGTCGTACACCGCGCCCCGGAAGGCGTGGCCGCACTCCCCCATCACCACCCGCTTGACCTTTAGCGACAGGGCGCGATCCCAGTGGGCCCGCTCCACCCGGCCCATCACCTCGAAGTCCCCCGAGTACATGGCCATGTTGCTGTTGTCCCAGCCGTCGAGGCTCGGCATGGTCCACTTCTCGCCGGCGGCGGTGAAGATCATCGACATGTTGCACAGCAGCTGGGCCAGGATCTTCGGCTCAGGCGCGATGACCGAGTACATGACGTCGGCCCCCTGGACGTCCAGGGGGATACGGGCGTCGGGCATCTCGCCCTGGGCGTCCTCCTCCTGCCACATCAGGGTGTCGATCCAGTCGTCCGGCTGGACCCACATCTGGTTGCTCGCCGCGGCGTGGCTGTTGGTGGTGTCCTGCAGGTACTGGGGCACCGCGCCGAGCAGGTTGCAGATGCGGCGCGCCGTCATCATCAGGTACGCGATGTCGATGCCGAAGGGGCAGTACATGCTGCACCTGCGGCACGCGCCGCACTCGGTGAAGGCGATGCGCGCCATGTCCTTGATGAACTGCCCGTCCACCTTGCCCTTTCGCCGCAGCAGCTCCCAGATGGTGTCCTTCACCTTGGCCACCGGGGCGAAGTCCGGGTCCCTGTCCCTGGACAGGTAGGTGTGGCACGCGTCGGAGCAGAGTCCGCAGCGCACGCAGGTCTCCACGTACACCTTCAGCCGCGCGGCGCACTCCCGGTCCAAGACGCGGGTTACGACCCGCTCGATGCGCTCCGGCGTGAGCGCCTCGACGGCCCGGTCTATGCCAGGGTCCTGGACCTGGCGGTCCTCGAGATCAGCCATTTCGATCGTCCTCTCGCTGGGGATCCGGCATGAGCCCTTACCAGTCCCGCGCGCCGCGCACCGCTCCGAACTCGCTGCCCATGAAGGCGCGCGAGAGGAAGAACCAGAGGATGTGGGACAGCCGGGTGAAGGGGATGGCCATGAGCCACGCGGCCCCGCAGACCATATGAACGTTGGTCATCACGTCCCCCGGCAACCACTGCCGGTGCGCGATGAAGCCGGTGAGGAAGGGGGAGACCACCAGCAGCAGCAGGCCGAAGTCGGCCAGGCTGCTGACGTTGCGCACCTCGGGCGCCGCCAGCCGCCGGACGGCGAAGAAGCCGCAGCCGAAGATGACAACCAGGGTCATCACGTCGGCGGCCAGCGCGGGCAGGCTCCACCAGCTGACGCCCCACGCCTGCTCCCAGAGCACCGCGTGGCCCATCACCAGCAGCGGCGTGGCCAGCAGGCAGGCGTGGAACGCGAAGGAGACCACGGTGAACACCGGGTGCATGCGCGTATTGCGCGAGGCGAACGGGACCATCCAGTGACGGATGGAGCGCAGCCCGTGCTTCAGGTCCATGGTGGGCAGCACCGTCTTCTCCCGGCGGGCCAGGCTGTACGCCCGGACCAGCCTGGTGATGATGCCAGCGAAGAAGACGAAGAAGGCGACCCAGACCAGGGGGCCGCTCAGGAGCTCGTACATGGTCAGCCTCCCATCAGGTCGCCCAGCTGGACGACTTCTCGGCAATACCTTCCGCCGTCGAGGTAGCGCAGCAGCACCTTGTCCCCGTCGGGGCTGAAGGTCGGCTCCCACAGCCCGTCGTACGCCCGGGTCCCCACGCGCCCGTCCAGCACGACGTGGAAGCGGCCGCCGGCCTCCACCTTGGCCGCCACATGCGCGCCGTCGGGGCTGAAGGTCGGCTCCCAGGCCATCTCCCAGACGCCTCCCCAGGCCTCGCCGTCCACCGCAACGTCCCAGGCGCCCTCGTCGCGGACCAGGGCCGCCACCCGCTGGCCGTCGGGGCTGAAGCGGGGCGGCATCACCAGCTCGGAGAAGGTCTGGCTCCAGGGGGTGTCGTCCACGGCCACGGTCCAGCGGCCGTATTCAGTGGCCACCACCGCGGCCAGCCGCTCGCCGTCGGGGCTGAAGCGCTGGCGCCACAGCTGGAGGAAGCGCCCGCGCCAGATGGGGGCCCCGTCCTGCACCAGCGTCCAGCCGTCCGGCACCCTGGCCGGGACCACCACCGCGGCCCCGTCCGGTCGGAAGCTCGGCTCCCAGAGCATGCCGAAGCGCTGCTCCCACGGCTCGGCGTCCACCGCCACGGTGTACTCGGCGATGCCCGTGCGAACTGCTGCCGCCACCCGGGCGCTGTCCGGGCTGAACACCGGGGCGTAGCAGTTGATGAAGTTGCGCCCCCACGCCGCGCCGTCCACGGCCACGGACCAGGCGCCCTCGAAGTATTTCCAGATGTCGGCCTCGGGCAGCTCCTCGACCTGAACCGTCCCTGCCATGCGCTTGCCATCCGGCGCCAGGCCGAACTGGCGCAGCGAGGAGAACCCCTCGTCCCAGGCGGCGTCGTCCACGCACAGCCCGTAGTCCATCCCCTCCTTGACCTGCAGCGCGATGGCCCCCGCGCCCGGGCTGAACACCGGGTTCCAGGCGAAGTCCCACTCTCCCTCCCAGCGCTCCCCGTCCAGGCCCACGGTCCACATGTCGTCCAGCCTGAGCAGCGCGAAGAGGCGGCCGTCATCCAGGAACCGCAGCGACCAGGCCTTCTCGTACTCGTCGGGCCAGAGCTCGTCGTTGACGCGCACCCCGAAGACCTCCTCCTCCTTCAAGATCGGCGCGGCGAGGCGCTCGCCGTCGGGGCTGGCTGCGGGTTCGTGTGTCGCGTGGTGCTCGGCAGCCCACTGGCCGGGGGCGGCGATCTCCCGCCGCCCCTTCTCCCAGTCCCAGCGTTCTATTGGTTGCATCGTTGGCGTCCTTTTTGGTCGCGGCTCAGTTGTCGCTGTTGTTGCCGCTGTTGCATGGCTGCAATGCTCCAATGCAATCTGCTGACCAGCTTCAGGCCGGCGGGGAACGGCGCTTCCGAGGGGCAGGCGGCCCGGCGGGGGAGGCAGCGCCGTTGAGCTTTTGCAACTGTTGCGTTGCATGTTGCGCGGGTGCAACGCGGGGCTCCGGCATTACTTCTCCTCCCGGTACCGCTTCAATTTTCGCCAGAGGGTCGTGCGATGCATGTGGAGCAGCGTGGCCGCCCGGGTGATGTTTCCGCCCGTCCGCCGCAGCGCCTCCTGGATCGCCTCGAACTCGTGGTGCGCCTTGCGGGTGGGCCACGGGATGGAGGCCTCGGCGTCGGCCGCCACCCCGTCGGCCTGTTGCTGCTGCGGCAAGGCGTCCAACAGCTGGCGTAGCTGCTCCAGCTGCTGGCGGTTGACCACCACCACCGCCACGCCGCCGTCACGGGCCTCGGGGGCCCGAGCTGATTCCTGCGCTGTCCTGTCTTCGCCCTTGCCCATGAAAGAGAGCTCCAGGGCGGTTGGTTTACACGTGCCGTGCCAGGTGAGTCGGGGGGGCGGTCAGGTGGGAGATCAGGTGAGGCCGTAGCGCCGCATCTTGCGCCACAGGGTGGTGCGGTGCAGGCCGAGCTCGCGGGCCGCGTCGGTGCGGTTGCCGCCGTATCGCTCCAGGGTGCGCCTGATGGCCTCGGCCTCCGCGCTCTCCAGCAGCGTCCCGCTGGGCAGCGGCACCTCGCTCCTGTGCGCGTCATGGCGCAGGGTGCGGGGCAGGTGCTGCTCTTCCAGCAGGCCGTTTCGGCAGAGCACCAGGGCGTGCTCGATGGCGTTCTCCAGCTCGCGCACGTTGCCGGGGTAGTCATGGGCCATGAGCAGGCGCATGGCCGCGGGGGAGACCCCCGCCACAGCGCGGCCCATCTTGGCGTTGAACTTGCGCAGGAAGCGGTCCACCAGCATCGGGATGTCGTCCTTGCGCCGCCGCAGGGGAGGGATCTCCAGCCCGACGATGTTGAGCCGGTAAAAGAGGTCCTCGCGGAAGGTGCCTTCGGCCATCAGCCGCTCCAGGTCGCGGTTGGTGGCGGCCACGACCCTCACGTCGGCGGTGACCGTGCGCGAGGAGCCCACCGGCTCGTACTCCCGGTCCTGCACAACCCGCAGCAGCTTGACCTGAACAGCGGGGGGGACATCTCCGATCTCGTCCAGGAAGATGGTGCCCCTCTCGGCCAGGGCGAGCCGGCCGGGCCGGTCCTTGCGCGCGTCGGTGAACGCGCCCTTGACATGCCCGAACAGCTCTGACTCGAGCAAGCTCTCGGGCAGGGCGGCGCAGTTGACCTTGATCAGCGGTCCGGCCCTGCGGCGGCTCAGGCCATGCAGCGCCGAGGCCACCAGGCCCTTGCCGGTGCCGCTCTCGCCGCGCACCAGCACGGTCGCCTCGCTGGCGGCCACCTCCGGCAGGACGTCGAGCACCTCCCGCAGCCGCCGGCTGCGCCCCACGATGTCGGACAGCTCGTGGCGCGCGTCGATCTGCCGGCGCAGCTGCACCAGATCGCTCAGGTCGCGGAAGGTCTCCACGCCGCCCGCGTGGTTGCCGTCCCTGTCGTGCAGCACCGCGGTGCTGACGCTGATGGAGCTCCGCCGCCCGTCGCGCCGGGTGATCTCAACCGGGACGTTGAGCAGCCGCTGCCCCGACTCCACCGTGCGCTGCAGGGCGCAATGGTCCTTGCAGATGTTCGCCTTGAAGACCTGAGAGCAGCGCTGGCCGATGGCCTCCTCCCGGCTGTAGCCGGTGAGCTCTTCTGCCGCGCGGTTGAAGCTCGTGATGCGGCCCGTGGGGTCCACCGTGAACACGCCGTCGGCGATACTGTCCAGGATCGGGTGGCCCTTTTCGAACTCGAGCCAGTGGGATGCGTCTGCGTTGTCCCTGGGGGGGCGCGTTACGTCTGGCGCCATGTACTCCTCCCGGTCCGGTGGACCTGTGCCGATCTCTTCAATAGACCGCGGTGATGCACGCCTGCAACAGGTACCTGAACCATCGGTTTTGTGCCATTTCAGGGGGTTGCGCCGGGCAGCGGGCCATCAGAGCGTGGTACGCTGAACATTCGCCCCGGCCTGGGCGTCCATTAACCAACGGCAGGGAGGCCGCAGCATGACCAGAGTAATCTTCACCGCCATCATCACCCTGGCCCTGGTGGGCCTCGTGGCAGACCTGGGCGCCAAGCCCCAGCCCAAGGAGGTCACCCTCGACAAGTGCAAGAAGAAGAAGTCAGCGGTGGTCTTTCCCCACGCGGACCATGCCAAGAAGCGGAAGGTCCCGTGCAAGAAGTGCCACCACACCAAGAAGAACGAGAGCTGCAGCAAGGCCGGCTGCCACGCCGGCAAGGCGCGCAAGGACGCCAAGACGGGCAAGAAGATCCCGGGCTGCGCCGAGATGAGCATGAAGAAGAACCCGTTTCACATCCTGTGCGCCGGGTGCCACAAGGAGAAGAAGCAGGGGCCCCGCAAGTGCAAGGAGTGCCACAAGTAGGGGGCGAGCTTCGCTCGCCTGGCTTCGGGCTTCAGGCTTCAGGCTCCAGGGGAGATTGTAGAACTCGCCGTGCTCGATTCGGTTTGGGTTCCACTCCTACGCCCCGGTGACGCTGCCCGCGGCTCCCGCCATGCCCGCCTTTACCCCGCGCCGCTCCAGCAGCACACCCCCGGCCATCACCAGCATGCTGGCCATGATGGCGCAGGCGGACAACACCGCCGGGTTGTTGGCCAGGACGAAGGGCTTGCCCAGGGAGAGGCCGACGTAGATCACCACCGCGGTGATGGCCGAGGCGCTGGCGGTGCGCGCCGAGCCGCCCTTGCCGAACAGGCCGAACAGCACCGGCGCGAAGCTGGCCGAAAAGAGACAGTACAGGCCGTACATGGCGAAGATGGCCACCGAGCCGCCGGTGGGGTTCTTCATCTGGTGCAGGGACAGGACGAAGGCCACCGCCCCCATGGCCACCAGCGAGCCGCGGGCCAGCAGCAGCGCCCGCCGGCCGATGGCCTCGTCCGACGCGCCGGCCATGCGCCGCTTGAGCGAAGGCAGGAAGAGGTCGGTGGCCAGGATGGCGGACAGCGCCAGCAGCAGCCCCTCCAGGGTGGAGACTCCGGCGCAGAGCACGCCGATGCCGATGAGCACGCTGGTCAGGGGCGAAAACTGGGTATTGATGTAGGTGGGCACCACCAGGTCGATCTTCACCGGGGCGGGCAGGGTGACCCGGGCGTACAGGCCCACCAGCAGCACCATCATGAAGATGACGCCGATGCCCAGGGCCGTGACCAGGTAGCGGTTGACGTCGCGCTCGCTCTTGAGGCACAGGGCCTTGGTCACGATGTGCGGCTGGCACACGATGGCCAGGCCCACCACGAAGTTACACACCAGCACCTCGAACAGGTTGCGGAAGTAGGGCGAGCCAGGGTTGACCATGCCCACCAGGGCGGCGTCCACCGCGGCCAGGCGCGCCATCAGCTCGCCCGACAGCAGCAGCGGCAGGCCGCTCAAGATCAGGATGACGGCCACCACGGCCATGATGATGGACTGGATCGAGTTGGTGTAGAGCGACGTGTTGACCCCGCCCAGCAGCACGTAGCCGAACACGAAGGCGATGATGCCCAGCAGGGCGGCCCAGCCGGGCACGCCGAGCATATGCATCAGCACATATGCCATGGCCACCAGGATCAGCACCACGAAGGTGATCAGGGCCAGCGACAGCAGGGCGAACCCCACCTGAAGCGGGCGGCTGCCGAAGCGGGATCCAAACCAGCCGGGCAGGGTGAGCACGGACATCTGCTGGCCCGAGCGGCGGAAGCCCTTGGAGAGCACGGTGATCCCCACCATGATCCCCAGGGCCGCGGCCACACCCATGCCGAGGATCGCCGACAGCCCGTAGGCGTAGACCAGCCCCGGGTTGACGATGAAGGTGGCGACCGAGGTGAGCTGAGCGGCCAGGGAGAGCCCCACCAGTAGCGGGGAGATGTCGCGGTTGCCCAGGGCGAAGCCCTCCATGGAGCGGGTGCGTCGCCACCCCCTGTAGGCCAGGTAGGCGGTGATCGCCGCGTAGATGGACAGCAGGCTCCAGGCGAAGATCTCTTTGGGCATCGGCGGGGCTCTCTCGGGCGCTGGTTACTGGGAGATGATGTTGGTCAGCAGCTCGCGGCTGCGGTCCATCTGGGTATTGACCTGCTTCTGCACCGAGTTGGTGAAGTTGTGCATCATGCTGAGGCTCTCCTTGGCCAGGCGGTGGCTGTCGTCCAGCCCGCGCTGCATGTTGTCCAGGGCGACCTCGCGCATCTTGTTCACCTCATCCTGCCACACCTGCGCGGCGTTGATCCACGGCTCCCAGACAGCCTGGACGTCCTTGACGATCTCGGTGGTGGCGTTTTTCTTGGCGGTCATTGTTCTCTCCTTGTCCTGCGTTTGTGATCCCTCTTGGGGTTGATTGCTGCTTGATGAAGACAAGGTAGTTGCTGCAATGCACCACGTCAAGGTCTTTTTTGTTGCGCTGCACAAGATAATTTACAGGGATTCTTTTGCGCCTGGTATTCAGCTATTTAAGACTAAAGTCTTCAGCCATCTTAATAGATTCTGCCAGCCGTTCATACTGCTCGGTGGCGTTATAATATTGTGCACTGATCCGCAAAACGCGCCCCGGATGGGCCGGCCAGCTGATGATCGGCACCTCCATCTGGTGCTCGTGAAACAGCGCCTCTTGCAGGGCGCCGCGATCCTCGGGCCACACCGGAGCCTCGCCGGCAGAGGGGGGCAAGGGCAGCGCGGCCATGGATCCCACCATCTCATCCGGGCAGGGCAGGGGCAGGTCCAGGGCCCTGGACAGGAGCTGGCGGGCCTCCAGGGCGAGGGCCCGGTTGCGCTCCATGAGCGCTGGCCATCCTCCGGGCAGCAGCGCCGACATGACCCGCATCGCCTCCGGCACCGCCAGCCACGCGGAAGGATCATGGGTGCCGGTCCAGTCCATCTCCGCCCGGAACCGAGCTGGCCCGCGCAGGCCCAGCCCGGCGCCGTGGCTGATGCACAGCGGCCGGACTTCGTCCTGGCGCGCTGGATCCACCCAGAGGAAGCCGGCGCCTCTGGGCGCGCAGAGCCACTTGTGACAGTTGCCGGTGTAGTAGGCAGCGCCGAGCCCGGCGATGTCCAGCGGGATCATGCCCGGCGCGTGGGCGCCGTCCACCAGGGTGGGCACGCCGCGCGCGGCCAGGGCGGCCACCATGTCCGCCACCGGCAGCACCAGGGCGGTGGGGCTGGTGACATGGTCCAGCAGGGCCAGCCGGGTGCGGTTCGTCACGGCGGCCAGCACCGCGGCGGTCGCCTCGGCCGGATCCGTCAGCGGGAACGGGATCCGCGCCACCACCACCGTCGCGCCCTGTCGTTCGGCGCAATAGGCAGCCGCGTTGTGGCAGGCGCCGTAGGCATGATCGGTGAGCAGCAGCTCATCACCGGGGCGCAGCTCCAGCGAGCGCAGCACCGTGTTGACGCCGGCCGTGGCGTTGGGCACGAAGGCCAGGTCAGCCGGGCGGGCGCCCAGGAAGTCGGCCAGCTCGACCAGCGCCGCGGCCAGCAACGCTGGCAGCTCGCGCACGAAGAACCGCACGGGCTGGGCCTCCAGCTGATCCCGGAAGCGGCGCTGCGCCTCCAGCACCGGCGCCGGGCAAGCGCCGAACGAGCCATGGTTCAGGTAGGTGAAGGCCGGGTCCAGATTCCAGGGGGTACGCGAGCTCATGGTAGTGGTGGTTCAGGGACACTTACATTCTGGCGCTCTGGCATTCTGGCATTCATCAGAAATTCGCTGCCCCATAAACCGAGATCACCGGCCCTCGGCTCTGGCGCTGCACCGCGAACAAGCCCCCCTCGGCGCTCAGCCCCAGCCGCCAGGACCTGGATACGCGCGCCTCGCCCTCCAGGGCCAGCCCGACATAGCTCGTGCCGTTGCCCACCCCGCTGGGGCTGGTGTGGCGGGGCATGTCCTCGTCCCCCACGGGCAGGGGGTGGCGTCCGCTGAGCCGGGCCCGGGCGTCGAAGCGGCCCAGGAACGGCAGCCCCGCCTCGGCGGTCCAGGTCAGGTCATGGTCGTAGCCGCCGGTGCGGATGATGTAGGCCACGCCCGCCGCCAGGTAGAAGCTGTCGGCGCCGTAGCCCGCGGAGACCCCGGCGGCGATGTCCCAAACGCCGGTGCCCACCTGCAGCTTGCCCGCGGGCGGGTCGCCTGGCTCGGGGCCGAACACCGTGGCCACCTCGCCGTCCGGCGCCAGGGGGAAGCGCACCGAGACCTCCGGGCCGAGGGTGAAGCGGCCGCGGCTCAGGGCCTGCCATTTGAGGCCCAGGGCCGGGTCGCCGCTGGCCACGTGGGAGTTGTAGTGGCCGGTCTTCGGGTCCTTGAGCAGGTACGCCTGCAGCAAGGGGAAGTGAACGGTGACCGCCAGGCGGCGCCACAGGCCGTACTCCAGGTACATAAGCCAGCCCACCTCGTGGTAGCCGGCGTAGTCCACCCGCGCGCCGTCCCCGTCGGAGAAGCCCATGCCGGGCAGCCACTTGATCCAGGTCTTGAAGTAGCCCGATCCCGGGTCCGGGACCCAGGGCCCGGCCGCGGCCGGGGCAGAGGAGAGCGCGACGAGGGTGCACAGGCTCAGCGCGGCGAGCAGGGGAGCGCGGTGGTGGCGGCGGTTCATGCCGGAAGGCTAGCATCTAATAGGGTACTCTGGGGACGATGCGCATCCTGCACGTCACCCCCTACTACGAGGACGCCTGGGCGTACGGCGGCATCCCCCGTGTCGCGTCGGCCTTGTGCCGCGGGCTGGCGGCGCGGGGGCACCAGGTCACGGTTGTCACCACCGACGCCTTCGAGCCGGGCCGGCGCATGCCCCGGCGGGTGCGCAACAGCGTGGCCATCGACCGGGGCGGCGTCCGGGTGCGGGCGTTTCCCAACCTGAACAACGGCCTGGCCTATGGGCGACAGCTCTACCTGCCCCTCGGGTTGCGCCGCTTCCTGCGCCGGGAAGCCGGGGCGTTCGACGTGGCCCACCTGCACGCGCTGCACAACCTGCCGGTGAGCGTCGCCGCAGGCGCCCTGCTCAAGGTGGGGGTGCCCTACCTGCTGCAGCCCAACGGCACCGCCCCGCTCATCGAGCAGCGGCGGGTGGCCAAGTGGGTCTTCGACCGCACCCTGGGCCGCGGGGTCATCTCGGGCGCGGCGCGGCTGCTGGCGGTGAGCGAGGCGGAGCGGCCGCTGCTGGAGGCGTTGGCCGGTGAGGGCGGGCGCGTCTCGACGCTGCCCAACCCGGTGGCGTGCGCCGAGGCGGCGGGGGTGCGGCGGGGGCGGCTTCGCCAGCGCCTGGGCGCGCAGCCCGGCCAGCGGCTGCTGCTCTACCTCGGGCGCCTGTCGCCGCGCAAGGGGCTGGGCACGCTGCTTCGGGCGGTGGCGGCGCTGGGCGAGCGGCGGGTGCGGCTGGTCATCGCCGGGGCCGACATGGGCGCCGAGAAGGGCGCCCGAGGGCTGGCCCGGGAGCTGGGGCTGGAGCAGGGCGTGGACTTCGTGGGGCTGCTGCGGGGGCCCGAGCGGCTCGAGGCCCTGGCCGACGCCGACCTGGTGCTTTACCCGGGGCAGCACGAGATCTTTGGCCTGGTGGTGCTCGAGGCGCTGCTCTGCGGCGCGCCGGTGCTGGTGGCCGACGACAGCGGGGCGGCGGAGCTGGTGGCCCGCACCGGCGGCGGCATGGCCCTGGCCCAGGGGGACGCCGACGCCCTGGCCCTGGGGATCCGCCAGGTGCTGGCGCAGCCCGACCGGTGGCGCGCCCGCGCCCGTCAGGCCGCGGCGGTGGTCCGCGCGCGCTACGACACGCCGGTGGTCTGCGCCGCGCTGGAGGCCGCCTACCAGGAGGTGGTGGCCCATGGCTGACCCGCGCCCCGGCGTCTCGTTCATCATCCCGGTGCACAACGGGGCCCGAACGCTGGAGGACGCCCTGGAGGGCGTGTACCGTCAGGCCGACGGGCGCCCCGTGGAGATCATCGCCATCGACGACGGCTCGTCGGACGGCTCGCTGGAGATCCTGCAGCGGCACGCGGCCGAGGGCAGCCTGGAGCTGGTGCACGGCGAGCGGCGCGGGGCAGCGGCGGCGTCCAACCTCGGCATCGCCCGGGCGCGGCACCCGGTTGTGTGCCAGGTGGACCAGGACGTGGTGCTGGAGCCGGGCTGGATGCGCACCCTGCTCGAGGCCCTGGGCGAGCCCGGGGTGGCCGCGGCCCAGGGCTACTACCAGGCGGACCGGAGCGCATCCCTGCTGGCCCGGGTGATGGCCTACGACCTGGAGCTGCGCTACAGCGCCATCCGGCGCCGGTTCGTGGACCATGTGTGCACCGGCAACACGGCTTACCTGGCCGAGGCCCTGGAGCAGGTGGGGCCCTTCGACGAGACCATGGGCTACGGCTACGACAACGACATGAGCTACCGCCTGGGCGCGGCCGGCTACCGGCTGGCCTTCTGCAAGGAGGCGCGCTCGACCCACCGCTGGCGCGACGGGCTGTGGGCCTACCTCAAGCAGCAGTACGGTGTGGGCTACGGCCGGCTCGACCTGGTGGACAAGCACCGCGGCCGCCGGGTGACCGGGGATGACGTGTCGGGGCTGCGCATGATCTTGCACGTGCCGCTGACCTTGCTGGCGCTGGGGGCCCTGGCCCTGCCGCCGGCCGGGCCGCTCATTTCGGGGGGCGTGCTGGTGACCCTGGCCGCCGACCGCGCCGTGGCAGGGGTGCAGGCCTTTGCGCGCTTCGGCGACCCGGCCTGCATGATGTTCATGCCCGCGCACCTGGCGCGTGACCTGGCCTGGGCCTGGGCCACGGTGGTCTGGGCAGGCCGGCGCCTGCTAGGGCGGGGGCGACGGCCCGCCGACAGCATGCTGCGCTGAGCCGGGCGCCTCAGGGCGAGGGCTTGCTCAGGTAGACCACCCGGATCTTGTGGTTGTTGCGGTCCGCCACGTAGAGCACGCCCGCGGCCGAGATGGCGATGCCGGCCGGGTAATTGAAGTTCGCCGTGCCGAAGTGCCCGTCCAGTGAGCCGGGCGCCTTGGCGCCCATCACCGTGCTCACCTTGCCGTTTTCGATCTTGCGGATGGCGTGGTTGCCCGCGTCGGCCACGTAGATCACCCCCTTGCTGTCCACCACGATGTCCTCGGGCTGGTTGAAGCGGGCCTTGGACGCCGCGCCGTCGGCCTTGCCCGCGATGCCGTCGCCCGCCACGGTGGACACCGTCGTGGCCTTGAGCTGCCGGATGGCGTGGTTACCCCAGTCCGCGATGTAGAGCTTCGACGCCGCCGAGTCCACGGCCAGCCCGCGAGGCGAGTTGAAGCTGGCGCTCAGGGCAGCGCCGTTCTTCAGGCCCTTGGCGTCGGAGCCGGCCACCCGCGAGAAGGCGCAGGTGGCCCAGTTCTGATTGCAGCCGAATACATAGATGTTGTGACCGGATTTGTCCGCGACATGGACTGAATAGTTGTAGGAGGCTCCCGTGCGCAGGGCCAGGCCGGCCGGCGACTTCAGCTGATACTTGCCGGTGTAGCCCAGGGTGGTGACCTTCTTGCCCTGGATGCGCCGCACATTGCTGTTGCTGGTGTCGGCCACGAAGCCCACGCCGATGCCGCCGTGAACCACGACGTCCTCGGGCCACTTGAAGGAGGCGGCCAGCAGGTCGTTGGTGGTGTCGTCGCCGCCCGGCTTGCCGGTGCCCGCGTAGGTGCCCACGTAGCCGCCGGTGATCTGGCGAATCACGTGGTTGTTCATGTCGGCCACGTAGATCACCCCCTTGCTGCTGACGGTGATCCCCTCCGGGTGGTTGAACTGGGCGCTCTTGAGCGAGCCGTCCTTGTACCCCTGCGTTGTGCCGGCGTAGGTCTGCACGCACGGGTACTCCTTGGACCACGTGCCCGAGCCCTTGCACATCTCGCAGTTGGCGCGGCTGGTGCCCTTCTTGATGCATGTCTTCTTGTCGGCCGAGAGGCAGTGGTTGGCGTCGATGGTGGATGTGCAGCCGCCCTTGCCATCGCAGACATCCGCCGTGCAGGTGAGCCCGTCGCTGCACGGGAACTGGGTCCCCACGCACTTGCCCGCCTGGCACTTATCCCCCTTGGTGCAGGCCTTGCCGTCGTCGCAGGTGGCGCCGTCTATCTTGCCGGCGCAGGGGCCGGTGCCGAGGTCCGGCGGCAGGATGTCCTTCGGCTTGCCGGCGTCGAGGGGCTGCGCCTTGTCGACCTTCTTGCCCCGATCTTTGGCCTTGCCCCGATCCTTGGCCTTGCCCCGATCTGCCGGCGCGAAAAGGTCGACGCGGGCGTCCTGGCGTCCCAGGTCCGCCGACGCTCCGGCGTCCGGGGACCGGTCCTGATAGGGGAAGACCAGGTGGCAGCCGCCGCCGAGCAGGGCCACCAGGGCCGCCGCCATGGCCACACGGATGCTCACCGCGCCTCCAGCACCCGGGCCACCACCTCGGCGAACCCCTCGCCCCCTTCCTGTTTGGTGACGTAGGCCGGCAGGTGCTCCATGCGGCCGGTCCAGCGGTGGATGTTGGCCACGCCCACGCCGTGGGGGAAGGCGCGGAACATCGGCTCGTCGTTGGGCGAGTCGCCGACATAGACGGCGCGCTCCGGCGACAGCTCCTCACCAAGCAGCTCTGCGCTGGCCCGGCGGCACATGGTGAGCTTGTCGTGGTCGCCGTACCAGCCGTTGACATGGATCGAGCTCACCTTTGCCGTGGCCCCCTCCTCGTGGAAGATGGCCACGATGCGGTCCACCGCGGCGTCGTCGAGGTGCACCTCCTCGTCGAAGTCCACCGCCAGGTCGTACTCGCGGTACGGCTGGTCCGCGGCGATGGCGCAGCCCGGCACCTCGGCCAGCACCCGCCGGCGGATGCGCTCCAGCCCCTCGACGGCGCCGTCCTGCCGTGGGGCGTAGACGCGGCGGATGCGCTCACCCTCCATGGCGAAGGCGAGGGCGCCGTTCTCTCCCACCACCGCGGCCACGGGCCACATTCGCGCGAAGTGGTCGCACCACCCCCCTGGCCGCCCGGTCACCAGCACCACCCGCACCCCCGCGTCGTGGGCCCGCCACAGGGCGCTGAACGCCTCGGCGGGCACCCTGCCAGCGGTGGTGACGGTGTCGTCGATATCGGTGAAGATGGTGGTCACCTGGCGCGCGGTCTGCAGCGGCATCTCGGATATGGGTCGCAGGGCCATCTTCGGATAATATCCTGTCACCGCCCCGGGTGGCACCCCGCTGGTCGCGGGTATATAAAGTACGGGAAACCCCCAGACAGACAGGACGACAAGCCCATGGAAGAGACTGTTCGCAATCTGATCGGTACGCACCTGCTCGACGACGCTGGAAGGAAGGTCCTGGCCCAGACTGACAACGACGAGTCCCTGGTGGACGCTGGCCTGCTCGACTCGCTCGGCATGGTCCAGCTGGTGGAGCACATGGAGCGGGAGCTGTCCGTGGTGCTCGACCCCATGGACATCGCCATCGAGAACCTGGAGAGCGTCGACAAGATCGTCGAGCTGATCAACGCCAAGAAATGAGCGCCCGCATAACCCGCCTGGAGCAGCTGCCGGGGCGCATCGCAGCGCAGGACCCGGACCAGACCGCGGTGGTGTGCGGCAAGGCGAGCCTGACCTACGCCGAGCTGGAGCGCGCCAGCGACGCGCTGGCGTTGCGCCTGATGGATGCCGGGGTGCGACCCGGCGACCGGGTGGCGCTTTACGCCGCCAAGGGGATCCCGCCGGTGGTGGGCCTCTACGCGGCCATGAAGGCGGGGGCGGCGTATGTGCCGCTGGACCCCACCGGACCGCTGGGCAGGGCGCTGGGCATCGTCAAGCAGTGCGGCATCACCGTGATGGTGGCGGCGCTGCCTCAGCAGCGGAAGCTCTCCGCCAGCGAGGAGCTGCTGGAGGGCACCGGGCTGCGGCGGGTGCTGGTCATCTGTGAGAAGGACCTCGACCCGGTGGAGGGCGCCGCGCCGCTCAACGGCGAGGTGGCGCTGGAGGGGTTCGTGCTGCCGCGGGTGCTGGCCGAGCCCCCTGACCCGGCGCGGCTGGCGGAGGTGGAGCGGGCGCCCGATGACGCGGCGTACATCCTGTACACGTCCGGTTCCACGGGCACGCCCAAGGGCGTGACCATCAGCCACCGGACCTCGCTGTTCTTCGTGCGCTGGGCCGTGCGGGAGACCGGGCTGACCCGGGAGGACCGCTGCTCCAACCACGCGCCGCTGTTCTTCGACCTGTCGGTGTTCGACATCTTCGCCACCATGATGGCCGGAGCGACGGTGGTCATCGTGCCGCCGGCTTACTCGGCGTTCCCGCGCTCCCTGGCGGGGTACATCGAGCAGCAGGCCATCACCACCTGGTACTCGGTGCCGTCCACGCTGGTTGACCTGATGCGAGACGGGGAGCTGGGGGACAAGGACCTGTCCGCGCTGAAGACGGTGATCTTCGCTGGGGAGGTGTTCCCCATGCCCGGCCTGCGGGAGCTGTGCGACCTGCTGCCGGGGCGGCGGCTGCACAACTGGTACGGCCCCACCGAGACCAACGTGTGCACGGCGTTCGAGCTGCAGGGGCAGCCGGAGCCGGAGGCCACCGAGATCCCCATCGGGCGCGTGTGCGAGGGGTTGACGGCGGCGCTGCTCCGAGAGGACGGCGGTGTTGCGCAGGGCGACGGCGCCGAGGGCGAGCTGCTGATCCAGGGGGAGTGTGTGATGCAGGGCTACTGGGGGATGCAGGCCGAGAGCGAGGCGGTGATGCTCGAGGTGCCGGGGCGCGGGGCTTTTTACCGGACCGGGGACCTGGTGCGTCAGGAGGCGGGGCTCCTGTGGTACACCGGGCGCAAGGACGCGATGGTCAAGGTGCGCGGCTATCGGGTGGAGCTGGGCGAGGTTGAGGCGGCGCTGGCTGCGCTGCCGGGGGTGGCCGAGGGCGCCGCGGTGGCGGTGCCGGACGAGCAGGGCAAGAAGCGGCTGGTGGCCTTCATGTCCACTGCGGCGGACAGCGACCTCGACCCGGAGGGCGCGCTCAAGGCGCTGCAGGAGCGGCTGCCACATTATATGATCCCGTCAGAAGTCAGGGCAGTGGAGCGGCTGCCGCGCACGCCCAATGGCAAGGTGGACCGGGTGGGGCTGGCGCGATCCATGGATGACGCCCCGGGCAGTTAGACGGAGCGCAGTTCAGTTTTATTCACCCATGATTTCAGACACTTATCAGATTTCCGTGTGCACTTTCGTTCACATCTGAGGGGTGATGTGAACGCTGGTTGACTCTTTTGGCTGCAGACCCGGGGCCAATGTGATGTCCATCACGTGATTTCAGGTAGTTAGGTGCAGCTTCCTGGCTGGCATGGCGCCTGCATTCTATCCAGATCAAGAAGGCCGAGGAAAAAGGAAATCCGAGGCCCTCGACAAAGAAAGCAAACGCACACCAGGAGGTGTCCCATGAAGAAGATCATCATGACTCTGATCGTTACCCTGATGTTTGTGTTCACCGCAGCTCCGGCCCTGGCTGGCGACCACTTCAGCCACCGGATGAAGACCCATATCGACCGGATCGAGGAGGGCGTCCGGGATGGTTCCCTGACCGGGAACGAGATCCACAGGCTCTACCGCTTCCACGACCTGGTCAGCTGGAAGATCAACCAGTTCGGCGAGAACGATGGCCGTATCGACGAGCGCGAGGCGAGCATCATCTTCAAGATGCAGGACCGGATGGGCAACTACATCTACCAGCTGAAGCACAACGACAACCGCGCGGTGCGCTAGCTGGACAGCAGCAGCTTGATGGCGAACCCGATCACCGCCACTGTGACCACTCCCTTGACCCACCTGTGACCCTTTAACACTGTCAACTTCACGCCCAGCTGGCCGCCGGCGAGGGTCCCGGCGGCCAGCACCAGCCCCGTGCTCCACTCCACCATGCCGTTGTAGGCGAACAGGCCGAGCGAGATGGTCGTGAAGGCGAGGATGGCGAACACCTTGACGGCGTTGCCGCGCACCAGGTCCAGGCCGCCGAGAGTGGTGGCCGCCAGCACGAGGAAGCCGACGCCGGCCTGGACGAATCCGCCGTAGATGCCCACCAGGAAGAAGCCCGCAGCCACGGGCAGCCGACGGGGACGGGGGCGGACGCCGGTGTTGTCCCCCTGGCGCTTGCCCAGCGGATCCCACAGGGTGTACAGCGTCAGGGCGATCATGAGTCCGGCGAGGATGCGCGTGAACGCGCGGTCGCCCACGGCCAGGGCACCCCAGGTGCCGATCACCGCGCCGGCGGCGGAGGGGATGGCGCCCCACATGGCCCAGCGCCAGTCGAGCACGCCGTGGCGGTTGAAGCCCCAGACGGCGCCGATGTTCTGCAGCAGGATGCCCACGCGGTTGGTGCCGTTGGCCAGGGTGGGTGGCAGGCCCATGAAGATGAGCAGGGGCAGGGTGAGGAACGAGCCGCCGCCCGCGATGACGTTGAGCGCGCCGGCGGCGGTGCCGCACAGGGCGAGGGCAGGGTAGAGGTACCACGAGTGCATGGCTGGCAAAGCATAGGGCATGGCCGGCCCGGCGGGCCACTTCGAAAGTGAGACTCCGAATATCGGCGGGTCATCGATTTTCGGAGGAGGGGAGACCCCGAATCATCAAGGATCCCGGCAAATGCTGCAGGGTATGGGGCTTGCAGATACCGCCCGCGGCCGGATTGCGGCCATGGGAGGAGTGTCATGTCGGAGTCGAAGCGAGTGGCCCTGTGTCTGGTGGGGCTTCTGTTCCTGGCGGCGGGTTGCTGGGCAAACGGGGATTACGAGCCGGGAACCGGAGGGGTTGAGGCGGACAGCAGCGTGCAGAAGCTGCCGCCGAAGCCCAAGAAGGACGCGGGAAAGAAGCCGCCGCCGAAGCCGAAGAAGGACAGCGGGGTCAAGCCGCCGCCGCCCAAGAAGGACAAGGGGGTCAAGCCGCCGCCTTCCACGCACTACAAGGTGGCCGCGGTGCAGTACAGCGGCGGGTACGCGGCAGCGGTCAAGGCGTCGTGCACCAAGGACACGACGCCCGACGTGTGCGCGCTCAAGCACATGATCGGTGTGGCCAAAAACGCCGGCGCCAAGTTCGTGGTGCTGCCCGAGTATGGATTCGGCAAGGACCAGAAATACTACGAGGGCGTGCCCAAGGTGGGCAGCAACCCGGGCACCGACGCCAAGTGGCCGTCCTACCTGCTGGTGAAGATCTTCAGCAAGGAGGCGGCCAAGCATCAGGTGTACCTGGTGATCAACGTGCTGACCTTCACCGGGTCGAAGCCCAACACCAAGTACCACAATACGAACATCGCGTTCACGCCGGGTGGATCGGTGGCCGCGGTGCACCACAAGTTCAAGCTGTTCGGCAACGAGACCAAGTCTCTCACCGCCGGCAACAGCGTGGTCACCTTCGGTACGCCCCTGGGCCCAATGGGACTGCTGGTGTGCGCCGACATCTACGGCAGCGCGGCGCTGCTGCAGGAGCTGGCCTACAGCAAGAAGGCCAGGGTGGTGGCGTTCACCGCCTACTGGACCGTCTCCAACGCGGTCAACTGGCAGACCAACTACGCCAAGAAGTACGGCGTCTACCTCATCGCCTCCAACAACGTGGCCGGGCCCGGCTACGGCGGCGGCATCTACGACCCCACCGGCAAGCCCCTGGCCCAGAAGATCCAGAACAAGCCAAGCGTCGTCATCGCCACCATCCCCGTCAAATAGCCCACAAACCCGAGGGCACAAAAGCGTCTTGTTCTTTGGAGGGGCTCGGCGGTTTGGCCTGCTTTGGATTTTAGCGGCGGGTCAGGCGGGTGGGGACCTTGGTGGTGCGGGTGCGGGTGGGGACGCGGGTCCGGGTCTTGGGCCGCGGCTTGGTGACGGTGGTCTTCTTCCGGGTGGTGCTTCGCTTGGCGGTGGTCTTGGTCTTCTTCCGGGTCAGGTCCTTGCCCATCTTGTCGGCGCGGGCGTGGGCCTCGGCGTAGTTCACCGGGATGCCGATGAGGGTCGGCTTGTTGCCGCGCAGCGCCTTCTGCACCAGCGGCGCGATCTGCCGCGCGTCCTTGACCACCACGCCCCTGGCTCCGAGCCCCTTTGCCAGCGCCTTGACGTCCAGCCCGGGCAGGTCCACGCCGGAAGGCTTGAGCGCGTTGCGGCGCTGGTGGTTCTCGATCAGCCCCAGGCTCTTGTCCATCAGCACCAGGTGAACCAGCGGCAGCTTGTGCTTGGCCGCGGTGGCCAGCTCCTGCACGTTCATCATCAGGCCGCCGTCGCCGCTGACGGACACCACCTTCAACCGCGGATCAGCCAGCTTGGCGCCCACCGCCTGGGGCAGCGCGATGCCGAGGGTCGACATGCCGTTGGGCACCATCACCTCGCCCCGACGCCCCACCTCCAGCCACTGGGTCAGGTACCCCTTGTTCAGCCCCACGTCCCCGAACACCATGGCCTTGTCGCCCCGCTTCGCGCCCTGGTCCAGCGCCTTGCGCAGCTCGAACATCACCGACTTCGGGTTGAGCTGCCCCTTGCCCGGGTTCCTGGCCGCGTCCTTGAGCTCCTGGTGGTGCTGGTTGCGCACCAGGGTCGCCCTGGACATCACGTTGCGCGGCGCGCGGTACCCCTTGAGGCCGGCGCTCATGGCCGTCAGGCCCGCGGTCAGGTCGGCCTTGATGGCCACCTTGGGGTTCATGCCCTTGATCCGATGCGCCCTGGGCAGCGCCTGGCCGCTCAGGTGCAGCACCGGGATCTTGCCGCCCGGGTTGAAGTTCTTCGGCTCGAAGGTCTCCGTCGGGTGGAACCCCACCGAGAAGATCAGATCCGACTTGCGCACCACGTCGCTGCCCTTGCCGTTGGCGAAGGCGTCCATGGGGGGCAGCACCGACTTGTTTCGCCACGGGAACATGCCCTTGGCCATGGCGCTCGGCACCACCGGGATGCCGTGCTTCTTGGCGAAGGCCAGCACCGCCTTGGCCGTGCCGTCGGCGTTGTTCTGCATCACGCCGTCGCCCGCCACGATGACCGGCGCCCTGGCCGCCTTGAGCATCTTGACCGCCGCGGCCACTGACTTCGCCGTGGGCGCCTTGGCTCTGCCCACCTTCACTGCGCTGGCCGGCGCGCGCTTCACCATTCCCGCCGCCACGTCCGCCGGCAGCGACAGGTGCACCGGCCCCGGGTTGCCGTGCGCCGCCCGCACCAGCTTGCGCGCCGTGGAAACCACGCTCGACGCGGTCTTCGCCTCCAGGCTCATGCGCGTCACCGGCTTGAACACCTGGGTCAGGTCCAGCTTCTGGTGGTACCCCATGGGCCGGTGAACCGGGCCCTGGCCGGTGATGAACATCACCTTGACGTTCTCGCTCAGCGCGTTGGCCGCGCCGGTGACCATGTTGGTCGCGCCGGGCCCCAGGGTGGACAGCGCCACGCCCATCTTGCCCGTCGCCCGCGAGTACCCGCTGGCCATCATCGACGCGCCCTGCTCGTTGCCCGACAGCACGAACTTGATCTTCGGCGAGCGCCGGATGGCGTCCACGATGTGCAGGGTCTCCTCACCCGGCACGCCGAACACCTTGGTCACGCCCTCCGCTTCCAGGTAGCGCACCAGATTGTCCGACGCGGTCACCTTGCCGGCGCCGCCGGCCTTTGGCGCTGGCCAGGCCGTGCCCGACGCCAGCATCACGCCGAGGAACGCCGCGGCGAGCAGGAACAGGCAGAGGTGGTGACGAATGGTCGAGATGCTGGTCATGGCTATTTGACCCCCGGCAGCAGCATGGTCTTGAGCTCGGTCATGTCCTCCACCGCGTACTTGGGACCCTCGCGGCCGAACCCCGAGCGCTTGATGCCCCCGTACGGCTGGGCGTCGAAGCGGATGGTCGGCACGTGGTTGACCACCAGGCCCCCCACGTCGAGCTTGCCGAACGCCCGGTCCACCACCTTCTGGCTCTTGGTGAAGATCCCCGCCTGCAGCCCGAAGCGCGAGTCGTTGACCTGCTTGAGCGCGCTGTCGAGCTTCTTGTACTTCGAGATGACCACCACCGGCGCGAAGGCCTCCTCCCGGACGATCTTGTGGTTCGCCCTGGCACCCACCACCACCGTGGGCTCCATGTAGCTGCCCCGGGCGCCGCCGCCGGTGAGCACCTTCGCCCCACCAGCAACCGCCTCCTTGACCCAGCCCTGCGCCCGCTCCACGGCCGCCCGGTTGATCATCGGGCCGAGCTGCGTGCCCTTCATCAGCGGGTCGCCCACCTTGATCTGTTTTGTCTGCTTGACGAACTCCTGCACGAAGCGGTCGTACAGCTTGTCGTGGACCATGATGCGCTGGGTGGAGATGCAGATCTGGCCGCTGTAAGCGAACGAGCCGCGCACGGCCTTGGTCACCGCGTCCTTGATGTCGGCGTCCTTGTGCACAACCAGCGCCGCGTTGCCGCCCAGCTCCAGGGACACGCGCTTGTGCGAGGCTTGCTTCTTGATCTTCCAGCCCACCGTCTCGCTCCCGGTGAAGGAGACCATCTTGACCCGCGCGTCCTTGACCAGCGGCCCGATGTTGCTCACCCGGGGCGTCACCACCGACAGCGCCGCCTTGGGCCACGCGGTCTTGCTGACCATCTGCGCCAGCAGCATGGCGGTCATGGGGGTGCGCGGCGATGGCTTGATGATGACCGGGTTACCCGCGGCGATGGCCGGGGCCAGCTTGTGGGCCACCAGGTTGAGCGGGAAGTTGAACGGCGCGATGGCGCTCACCACGCCCACCGGCGCGCGAGAGACCATCATCTTGCCGCCCGGCGTGTTCTGCACCTGCGGCTTCATCTTCATCGCCTCTTTGGCCGACAGCTTGAAGGTGTTGATGGCCCGGTCCACCTCAACCATGGCGTCGGCCACCGGCTTGCCCGACTCCAGCGCCATCACCTGGGCCAGCTCGGTCTTGCGCGCCTTGAGCTGCCGCGCGACGCCGCGCAGGATCTCCGCCCGCTTGCCCGGGCTGAGCGCCGCCGTTGCGCCCCTGGCGCCGTCCGCCGCGCTGATGGCGTCCAGCACGTCCTGCTTGCTCGAGGCGTAGACCTTCATGATCGTCTTGCCGGTGGCCGGATCCACCACCGCGTCCGTGGTGCGGGAGGTGCGGTACTTGCCGCCCACCATGAACCGCGCCATCGCCGGCTTCGCCGCGGTGCCCTTGCCCATGGCCGGGCCCAGGGTCTTGCTCAGGAAGCCCGAGGTGTCCGAGCGAACCTTGAGGTAGCTGCTCAGGTCCTTGCGCTGAACCTTGGCCTTGATCGCCCCCTGGTACAGCTTGCGAAGTTGCCCCACCGCCCCCGGCACGCGCTTGACCCGCCAAAGCACCCTGGCCAGGTTCCGATTGCTGGTGCCGGTGCGCACCTTGCGCGCCTGGCTGTTGAGGGTCTTCCAGCGCGGGACCTGGGTCCGCGACCGGGCCAGAGCTGGTGGGGCCAGCAGGGCCAGGGTGGCGGCAATCATCAGGGCTGTGGTCACGGGGCGTTTGGTCACTGGCTTTCTCCTGCCTCCCCTTTAATGCAACGCCTTTGCCAAAGTTCATCGCCGCGCAACTTGCCGAAATCATGAAGATCCGAAAGATCGGCAGATCCTCCCAGGGTCAGTTGGCCTCACTGAATTCCAGAGGGATGGCTACCGGACTGTTCACCTTGGGCCTGTACCAGGCGCTGCCGAACTGACCGTAATGACTGGAGTTGAGTTCTGGCCCGGATCTCGCAGACCAGGGACCCGAACTCGATCCTTGCGTGGAGATCGCCATGCTGAAAAAGAGCTCGTTGCTGGCCCTGGTTGCCCTGCTCGCGGTGCCCTCTGCAGCCCGGGCAGGTGAGGCGCTGCCGGGCCTCATCGACCCCGCCGAGATCAAGCGGGGGCTGGCCAAGGCCGCTGCCCAGAAGCGGGACGCCCAGACCGTGGTGCGCGGCGCGGCCCGGCTGCTGGGCTACACGGGCCAGCAGATCGACCGGGCCCTGCAGCCGGCCATGGTTCGCAGCGGGAGCTTCCGCATCGGCCTGAAGGACGGCACGGTGGTGGAGTTCCCCTGGCACCGCACCGGCTTCGCCGAAAACAGCATCGCCAACACCGCCAAGGCCATCTCCCGCGACGCCGCGGGCAACGCCCTGCGGCAGGAGACCAACAAGGGCGGGGTCCGCCTGCACCGGGGCGTGTTCGCTGATGAGGTGTACGCCCTGGCGCTCAAGATGGACACCAAGCTCGGCACCGCCCGGGACGCCCACGGCGCCCACGCCTTCCGCGGCGCCAAGGGCGGTATCGGCGCTGGCCGCATCGTCAAGGTGGGATCCAGCTACGAGGCCCGCAAGGGCGACTATGTCGATCCGGCGTCGCCCGTGTTCGACCGGGCGAAGATCATGAAGGCCTTCGCCCGCTCTTACCGCAAGAGCGGCGGGGACGTGGGCCTCGGCCGAGACATCCAGGCCGGGGACGTCAACACCAAGGCCGCCGAGATGAAGGTGCTGGCCGAGCAGGGCTACGGCAGCAAGGCGAAGCCGTCAGCCGGGGTCAGCGGCAAGGCCGTTCGCCGTCACCGTGACGGCTCCATCGACCCGCGCGGCGGCATCGAGTACCGCGCCACCTCCACCGGCGACGGGGTCTGGATGGCCACGCGCCTGGCGGCCAGGCGCGCCGGGCTCAAGCTGCGCGGCGCCACGGTGGTGGCCCAGGGCTGGGGCGAGGTGGGCCGCGCATTTGGCCAGTCGGCGCTCAGGGACGGCGCCCGCGTCATCGCCATCCAGGAGCTGTGGAACGTGGGCGGCAAGCAGGTGGCCGGGGTGCTGCACCACCCGCTGGGCAGCAAGGCGAAGCCGGCTCAGGTCAAAAAGTGGCTGGCCGCCGTGGAGGCGGCGCGCGCCTCGGGCAAGGACCTCAAATCCCACGACGGCGGCAAGCTGCTGGCCCAGCTCCGCCTGGGCCAGGACGCCTCGTCCGTGCGCGCCGACATCGTGGGCATCAACGCCATGGGCAACACCCTGAACAAGGACACCGTGCCGGCGTACCGCCGCTCGGGCACCCACCAGGGCAAGCGCAAGATCCTCGCCGAGGGCGCCAACCTGGCCCAGACCGCCGACGGCGCGCGCCTGCTGGACCGCTACGCCAAAAACCTGCTCACGGTCACCGGCGACCTGGCCAACCTGGGCGGCGTGCATGTCTCCAACCTGGAGGCGATGCAGAACAGCTACGGCGAGGCCGTCACCAGCCGCAAGGCCAAGCGGTCGCTGCTCGGCACCATGCGCGCCGGGTGGAACAAGGCGATGAAGATCGCCGACAAGCGGGGCCTGTCCGAGCGCAAGGCCATCGAGCTGGCCGCCGTGGACAACATGATGAAGCGCTCGCTGCACCTGCCTGGCGCCCCCCGCGCGGCCATGGAGAAGCGGGTCATCAGCCGGGCGCGCCTCAAGGCCCGGCGGGCGCCTGTAAGGACCCGCCCCGCGCCGCGGACCACGCGCCGCCAAGCCGCCCCACGCATCGGCAAGTCGTGGCAGGGTAAGCTGAAACGCTGATCCGTTCCGCGTTTTTGCTGCGCCCCTGGCCACATCAGGGAACAATACTCTGCGTACCCAAGGAGAAGATCATGGCCATAGACGACAAGTTTGCCGGGCGGGTCAGGACCGTCCTGCAGGAGACCGGGCCCTTCAACGAGAAGAAGATGTTCGGCGGGCTCTGCTTTCTGGTGGGCGGCAACATGGCGTGCGGCGTCACCGGAGACAACGACCTGATGGTGCGCGTGGGCCCCGACGCCTACGAGGGCGCGCTGAAGCTGAAGCACGCCCGGCCCATGGACCTCACCGGCCGGCCGATGAAGGGGATGATCTTCGTCCACCCCGACGGGGTCAGCACCAAGCGCAACCTGCGCGCGTGGGTGGCCCGCGGCGTGAAGTTCGCCGCCAGCTTGCCGGCCAAGTAGTCAGGGGCGCAGGGCGAGGATTCGCCGGGCGGGGGAACCAACGGGGTTAGTTCGAAATTAACCCCGTTAGTGCTAACAAGTTGAATTCACGACGGTTCTACAGGGACGACTCGCCGGGGTAGAGCGACTTCCAGCTGGGGTACCGTCCCGGGTTGACGCCCTTGGGCAGCCACTCGGGGGGCACGCGGTAGGCGCGGTAGATATGCTTGGAGCCGTCCGGGTGCTTGATCTGTGAGTCGTAGCGCCAGACCACCTTGCGCTTGCGCCAGGTCACCTCGAAGATGCGGCCCGCGTCCCCCTCGACGATGAGGGTGTTGCCGTTGGGCAGCCGCTGGGCCGAGCTGATGTAGCCGCTGAAGAAGTGCTCAGGGCTGGTGAAGCTGTCGCCGTACTGCCACACCTTCTCCAGCGTCACCGGGTTGAACTCCAGCACGCGGCTGTAGGCCCGGCCGTTCTTGTGGTGGCCGTTGGGGCCGCCGAAGCCCGACACGCCGCCGTTGTCGAACACCAGCACGTTGCCGGCGCCGGGCAGCCCCCGCGGGATCATGTGCGCGTGGTGCTGGCCCACGAAGGTGCCGAGGCTCGCCTCGGGCTTGCCGTCCGAGAAGTCGGGGCCCACGCGCCAGACGATCTTGCCCGTCTTGCGGCTGATGATGGCGATGAACGCGGCCTCCCGGGAGCTGATCATGATGTTGTCGGGGTGAAAGCGCTCGTCGCCCATCTTGTCGTACCACCGGTTGGGACCGATGATGGTGGCGCTGTTGATGTGCAGCCAGCCGCCGTTGCCCCGGTCCGGGTGGTACATCGGGTCGTTGGCGATGGCGTCGCGCTCTTCCTGGTTGAACCCCATATCCTCGATGTGGTCACCGGCGTACCAGACGAAGTCGAGCAGCTCGCCGCTGGCGGAGACCTCGTACAGCACGTCGTCCTCGATGGGTAGGCGGCTGACCTCGGGCACCACCCGGTCCTTGTGGGCCAGGATCAGGGTCTTGCCGCTGCGCGCCGGCGCCGCGCCTGGGGCCCAGTATCCGTCCACGCTCCCCTCGCGCTGGAAGTCATGGTGCTGGCGAGACATCATCTTGCCGGTGCCTCCGTCGTCCCAGCCGCTGAAGGACCACTCCAGCTTGCCGTCCCAGCTCACCTGCACCAGATCAACCGAGTCCTGGTAGACCGTGATATTGCCGGGCCTCATGCGCTTGGTGGCCATGAGCGAGCCGCCGGGCAGCATCTTGGCCGGGAAACCGCTCATCTTCTTCCAGGCCTTGACCACGCGGCCGTTCATGTCGATGAGGGTCACCTGGGTGGGCAGGTGGGAGTCCAGGGTGGTGCCAAAGAGGGTGTATCCGCGGCACGGTTCGTTGACATCCTTGAAGTTTTCCGGGATCTCACCCTCGACTTCGTTGGCCAGCGGGCGCCTCGGCTCCTGCGAGTTGGGCCCTTGCCAGGCCCGGTCCGTGGCGCCGCATCCCAGGATCCCCAGGGCGGCCAGCACCAACATCGGGTGCCAGTGTCTCTTGTTCCACTTCGTGTCGCGGCGTGTCTCAGTCATGGTCACCTTCTGTGTCGCGATATGTCTCTGATGCGTACGATATGTTTCACATGAGCGTGCAAACGTTCATTCATGCAATTCCCGATCCGCATTCCTTGTTTACCCGAGGTTGCACCGGACAGCGAATAATCGGGTTCTTTGGGGGGGTTTTGAGCGGGATCTGCCCTGTCAGGAGCCGCCGCCCAGGCGGTACGCTTCGAACAGGACACCGTCCGGGTCGCGCGCTGTCCCCATCAGCTTGCGGTCGGCGCGCCGGGCAAACCAGCTGACCCAGCGTGTCAGCTCGGCCAGGCTGCCGTGCTCGCCGGGCCGTACGGGGGGCCACATCTCATGAGGCATCGGATCGGTGAGCGGGCGATCTGGAAATTGCCTGATATAAAGAACGCTTACGCCCTGTCCCGCGGCCAGCTTCTCCTTGACCCGGTCCATGCGAATGGGCAGGACATGTGTCCCGCGGTAGGTCCACAGCACATCCTGGCCGATCTTTTCGCAGTAGCTCATCACCGAATCGTAGAGCACCAGCACCTCGTGCCCGTGGGGCACCAGCGGCACCATGGCCCTGGCGAAGGCGTCGTGAGGCCGCGGCTCCGGGCTGATGATTCCGCCATAATCCTCTCGCGGCACGCCCCCCGGCGGCTCCACCCCCCGCAGATTCAGCGCCACCACCATGGCCAGCACACCTGCCACCACCAACGCGCCAGCCGGCAACGCCACCCGTCCCGGCAGCCGGTCATGCACCCAGCCCAGGCCGCCACCCGCGAGTACAGCCCAGAGCGGAACCACCGGGATCATGTAGCGCGCCGCGGAGGTGACCTGGTGGAAGCCGGCCATCATCGGCACGAAGGTGAACAGCAGCGCCAGCTCCCACCAGCCGATCTCCCGCCGGACCCCCAACAGCACCGCCGAGCCCATGGCCAGCACGGCCAGAGGCAGCGCCCCCGGCAGCCCCAGATAGAATCCCAGCTCCTGGGTCAGTGGCACATCCCCCAGGCTGGTGTTGGCGGTCAGGTTCTCCCAGACCGCCATGCCGTTGGGCACGGCCCAGATGGCCGCCAGCGCCACCATGGGCAGGGCCATCACCCCCAGGTAGAGCAGGTGCCCCGGCCGGCGCACCCGGCGCAGCAGGAACCAGATCCCGGGGCCCGCCATGTAGAGCGAGAAGCTGTGCTTGAGCAGCAGCCCCAGGCCGAGCACCACGCCCAGGGCGAAGGCCGGGCCCCAGCGGTCCAGCCGGCAACGCAGCATGATCTGCATGGCGCCAACCGCCGCGTTGGCGATGAGGAAGTCATGGTACGACAGCCGGCTGATGCCGAAGATGAACGGGCAGCAGCCCAGCAGCAGCGCGGCCCACATGCCCTTGCGCGGGTCGTTGAAGATCACCCGGCCGAGGTCGTAGGTCTGCACCACCAGCGCGCCGTGGGCCAGCACGGTCACCAGCCGCATGGCCAGCGGCGCCTGCCCCAGCAGCAGCAGGAAGGGGTAGGCCAGCAGCGGCGGCAGCGGCCCCTTGGGGCCCAGGTTCGACAGCCAGATCCAGAACGCCCCGCTGTCCACGGCGGTCTGCAGCCCGAGGGTGTGCATCACGAAGGTGTCGGGGAGCTTGAGCCGCTGGTCCACCACGATGGCCCACAGGTCCCAGCCCAACAGGAAGAGGACCAGCGCTGCCAGGGAGATCCGCCGCGCCTTTGAAGAGGTCAAGTCCACGCTTTCAGGGTAAAGAACCGCAGCGAATTGTCCAATTGACCGCAGGTGATAGTCTGGAGGCCGTGATGCCGTCACCCTCCATGGCCGCCCGCGCGCGCCAGGGTCTTCGTGGGCTCGCGCGTAGCGAGCACCTCTGGGTCCCGCTGGGCTTCCTGGTCCTGACCTGGGCGGTGCGGTTCGGGTCCCTCGAGGGCTGGCACGACGCCTCTTACGCCGGCGACATGGCCGAGGACGCCGGGCAGTTCATCTGGCACTTCCTGCACCTGTGGCGGGCCATCACCGGTCACTCCGACCTGTTCCACAGCGATCAGGTGTTCTACCCGGTGGGCCTGCAGATGGTGCAGCAGGACTGGGCGCCCACCGCGGCCCTCATGGCGCTGCCGTTCCAGGTGGTGGGGCCGCTGTTCGCCCTCAACGTCCAGGTGCTGCTCGCCTTCACCCTGTGCGGCTACTTCACCTACCTGCTGGCGCGCCACCTGAGCGGCGACCGGCTGCTGGCCATCATGGCCGGGGTGATCTTCGCCTTCTGCGAGTTCCGCATGGACAAGTCGTTCGGCCACATCAACCAGGCGAACCAGCAGTTCATCCCGCTCTACCTGCTGTTCCTGGTGCGCTACTTCGAGGCGGGCAAGGGGCGCCACGCCGTGGGCGCGGCCGTCTGCTTCTTCCTGGCCACCTTCTGCACCTACTACCAGCTGGTGTTCGTGCTGCTCATGTCGCTGTTCTACGTGGCGCACCGGGTGGGAGTGGCGGCGACCTCGTCGGAGCGCGGCCCCGCCCTGCGCGCCGTGGCCATGCGCACCGCCGGGTTCGGCGCCATCTGCGCCGGCGCCTGCATGCTCATCTTCGGCCCGCTGCTGCTGAACCACTGGCAGTCGTTCACCGACGCCTCGCGCTCGCTGACCCCCTACATGCCGGAGTACTCGGCGGACCTGCTGTCCTATGTCCAGAGCAACCTGTACGTGCTGCCCTCGGAGCGCATCTTCACCGGCGAGGGGGGCACCGCCTTCCTCGGCTACTCGGTGCTCTGCATGGGGCTGCTCAGCGCGGCGCTGGTGTTCAAGCTGCGCGGGGCCGGGCCCTGGGTGCTCATGGCGCTGCTCTTCTTCGTCATCTCCCTCGGCTCGACGGTGATGGTGCGCGGCGAGCCGGCCGGCGAGCTGTTCGTGTTCAAGATCCTGCAGTCGCTGCCGGTGATCCAGGGGGCGAAGGTGGCGGCCCGGTTCTCGTCGCTGGTGGTGCTGTGCGTGGCGGTGGCCGCGGCCATCACCCTGGCGGCGGCGGAGCGGCGCTGGATGACCGGCTTCAGCCGCGACAGCCGCACCGCCCTCAAGGGGCTGGTGGTGGTGATCACCTGCGCCGAGCTGCTCTTCCCGGCGGCCCGCTTCGTCCACGGGGCCATGCCCACGCCCTTCCCGGTGCCGACCGCGTACCGGCAGGTGCAGCTGACGCCGGGCAACAGCGCGTTGATGCAGTTCCCCCTCACCTGGGACGCGTTCACCGGCAACATCGGCCCCCACCGGTTCCCGCGCCAGTTCTTCGCCTACCAGTCATTGCACGGCAAGCCGATCTTCTCCGGCATCGGCAACATGGTGCCGGCGACGACCCTGCGCTACCTGCTGCGCCTGCCCCTGGTGGGCGAGCTGATCCAGATCGGAAACGGGGAGCAGGTCAAAAAATCCCCGGCGCCGCCCGCGCGGCTGGCGGCAGACGCCATGCGCGTGGCCGATACCCTGGACCTGCGCCACATCATGGTGCACAAGAGCCTGCGCGTCCCGGGCGGGCGCCGGGTGACCGAGCGTTACCAGGGGGCCATGGAGTACCTGAAGCAGACGCTCCAGGTGCGCCCCGCCCTGGAGGACAGCAACATGATCCTGCTGTCCGTGGCCCTTCCGGCGGGCAGGGAGCTGCAAGGCGCGCAGCGCATCCGCTTCGACACCCGCGGCTCGCTGGTTCACCTGGGGGGCGGCTTCAACAGGGCCCGCGTCGCCGGCGGCTGGCAAGCCGAGGCGGTGCTGGACAAGAACGAGGAGCTGGAGCTCTACCTGCGGCTGCCTCGCGGCGCGGCTGACACCCTGGTGCTGAACCAGCGCTGCAGCCTCGGGCCGTGCGACCTGCGCCTGTCCGTCAACGGGCGGCCGGCGGGTGAGCTGACCGTGGCGGCTCGCTGGGGCGAGCAGCGCGTGCGGCTGCCCGCGGACCTGGTGCGTCCGGGGCTGAATCGGCTGCGGCTGGAGCCGTCCCGGCATCTGCAGCGGGCCGCGGGCATCCCCATCGGCCGCACCGGCGTTGTCAGCCCGGTGGGGCTGCTGGTGCGCAGCGCCGGGCTGGACGCCGGCGACCGGGCCGAAGTGGTGGTGGGCCGCGCCGGCGTGGTGCCCGGCCAGCGAGGGTACAACGTCGCGGTGCTGCACCCGGACGACGGCGACCTCCTGGCGGGCGAGACCTTCGACCTGGTGGTGGACCCCGAGGGCAAGAACGCCGCGCGCCTGGCCGCCTTCATCGGGGCGGTGCCGCGGGGCATGATCGTGGCCGTGGCGGTGCGAGACGACGGCTCCATCGGCGTGACCGAGCGGGTGGTGTCAGCTCTGCGCTCGGTGGGCGCGGCCGTGGACATGCGGGGCAGGCTGCGCTGGTCTTATGCCCTGGTGGGGGTCAAGGGCGCGGCGCCGGGCACCGCCCTGGAGCAGACCTCCGAGGGGCCGCTGGAGCTGGGGCTTGCCCGCCGGCTGGAGATCCGCGAGCTGCGGCTGTTGGGGCGGTGAGCCTGTCACGATGTGGCCGAGGTTGTTGATTTCCTGACGCCCCGAAGATGCCAGGGGCGGGGCAGGGCCATGTAATCTCACGACATGGCAGGTGACGCGGGTCACGGTCCGCCGATTGCATCTTCTCGCCGCGACTGACACTCAAACAGAGGAGGGGAACGATGCTGCGCACCCGAACCACCCTTGTTCCAGTTCTGGCCATCGCCCTGGCCCTGCCCGCCACCGGCTGCTTCTTTCGGCGTGACCGAGATGACAGCGTCAGCCCCGCCCCCAGCTACCCCTACGTGCCGCCCGTATGCCACAAGGACGGCGGCGCCCCGCCTGTGGGCTCCTGCGCCGGCTGTCAGGAGATGACCTGGGTCATCAACGGGCTCAAGCCGCCCACCGACAGCACCGAGTCGGAGAAGTACGCGCTCCAGGCCCACGGCAAGAAGTACAACTCATTTGGCGCAATCCTGGCGCTCATCGCGAGCCAGGACCCGGGCAACAAGACCCTCGGCTGGCTGGGCGAAGAGGTGGCCACGGGCCAGGCGCCCAACCTGCTGACCCTGGGGGTGCGCGGGGGGCTAGACAGCGGCGCGCCCATGATCCAGCGGGGGTACATGCGCCCGGCGAAGCCGGCCAAGTGTTGCGACTCCGTCGACGACATCAAGAAGTGCATCGAGCAGGCCAAGACGCGCTGCTTCGACGGGAAGGGGAGCTTTCAGCTGGACCCCACCGCGTCGGGCGGCGAGACGCTTCATGGCCAGACCGACAGCGCCGGCGGCTTCCACCTCGGGCCGGGCAAGGTCAACTTCATGCTCGGCAGCACCAAGGGCGCCGCCATCGGGCTGCAGCTGGTGAGCGCGCGCATCCGCGGCACCATCAAGGCCACCGGCGAGCTGGACGGCGTGATCACCGGCGGCATCCCCAAGGCGTACCTGGATCAGGTGTTCATCCCCTGGATCGCCCACGGGCTCAACGACGTCTACAACGACACCAAGACGGACCAGAAGACCCGGGACCTGCTCAGGACGCTGTTCGACTGGAACAGGGACTACACCATCTCCACCCAGGAGGTGCGAGACAACGGCCTGATCAAGACCTTCCTCGGCGGTGACGTGGACCTCGACTGCGACGGGACCAAGGAGCTGAGCTTCGGCTCCGCGTTCAACGCCGTGCCGGCGAAGGTAAGCCCCTAGGGCTTACCTTCTGGAGTAGCCGCCGGGCGCAGCAGCAACACCTGGTAGTGCATGCCGTCCGGATCGGCCTGTGTGTACAGCACCTCCCGGCGAGGGTGGCGCATGAGCCACTCGGTGTCCCGGCGCATTCTCATGAAGCTCGGGTCCGCCGCGTGGCCCTCGTGCAGCTCTGGCAGCCCTGCTCGCTCCAGCTCGGCCAGGGGGATGATGCTCATCAGCAAGGCCCAGGCCGACCGGCCCTCACCCAGCGAGGCCCGCGCTCGCCGGGCGTCCAGCTCCCCCAGGGGGGTGCCGCGGAAGCGCAGGAGGGCGTCGAGCCCCTCGATGCGGTCCATGGCCACGCTGCTGTCGTAGGCCAGCAGCACCTTCCTGCCCCCGCGGCGCCAGATCAGATCTGCCGCGCCCCGCAGCCCGGTGTGCGGGCGACGGTCCGGTGAGAGCATGCCGGAGTTGAGCTCGCGCGGGCGGCCGTCGCCCGTGGAGGCGAGGTTGAAGTAGAGGCCGGTCAGCGCCAGCGCGCCGGCCAGCGCGCCGGCGGCCAGCCGGCGGCTGCGGGGGGCGAGCCGGTCCAGCAGCAGCGCCAGGCCCGGGCCGGCCAGGGCCAGCGCCGGCATCAGGTACCGCGACCAGAGGTGGAACCAGAAGGTGAACATGACCACGGGCGCGAGCACCGCGCCGAGGTAGTACAGCAGCTGAAGACGGCTCAGCTCGCGCCGGCGGTGAAGCAGCCACAGCGAGGCGGGCGCTGCCAACAGCAGGGGCGCCGCCCCGGGCAGGGAGATGATCTGCTTCAGCCGCAGCAGCGCGCCGGTGCCGTCGCCGCCGCCGCCCGACATGCCGAAGTTCTGCTGTAGCGCCTCGAGGTTGATCACCGCCCAGGGCACCACCGCCCCAGCGGACACGGCCAGGGCCAGCAGCAGGCAGCCGACCCGGCGCAGGGAGGTCAGCTGGCGGGGCAGGGCGAACAGCGCCGGGAAGAGCAGGTACACCGCGAAGCCCGGCTTGGTGAGCAGCCCCGCGGCCACCACCGCGCCCAGGGCGGCGGCCCGCGGCGCCGACCGCACGGGCGCCGCCATCAGGTCCACGGCCAGCAGCAGCAGGCACGCCAGCACCGGCTCGCCGTACTCCAGCCTGCACCAGCCGAAGATCATCGGCGTCACCGCGCAGAGCAGCGCCGCCCAGGGGCCGGCCGCGCGGCCCGGCAGCAGCCTCGCCGCCAGGCGAAAGGCGAGGGCGATGATCAGCCCGTGGCACAGCACGCCCAGCAGCCTGCCCCCCACGGCGGCGTCCCCCACCAGCCACAGCAGCGGGGCCACCAGCGCCGGCAGCACCGGGCCCTTGGGTGACTGAGCGAGCAGGAAGGCCAGCCAGCGGTCCGCCGGCATGTAGAGCAGGTTGATGGCCCGGTGGACATGGTTGTCCGCGGCGGTCCAGGCCTGGTCCACGGCGAGGGCCCACATGTCCATGGCTAGCGCCGCGATGAGGATCAGCCCCAGCGCTTGCAGCTGTCGGGTGGCGTTCATGCAGGCCACCCAGTGTACAGGGTCAGGTCCGCCGGGAAAGGGGCGAGTTGCCGCCCCGGAGCCGATGATGCATCCTCAACCAGGATCACGCCCCAACCGGAGGCTCCATGGGATTCGGCGACAACCTGCGCAAGGGCATCGAGGAGAAAGTAAAGCGCCGCCTTGGCCGCAGGATCGAGCAGTACGTGCGCACCGCGGAGCAGGTGGTGGGCCCCGAGCACCTGCGCGGGTATCGCAGATGGATGGACCTGCCGGCGCGCAACCGCGCCCTGTTGCGGCAGGAGCATGACAGGAAGGTGGTGCGCGTCAGCTCCTATCCGGAAGAGATCACGCTGGCCACCACCATCCGCTGCAACAAGAACCCGCCCTGCGCCATCTGCGAGCGAAACGTCCGCACCACCGACCTGGAGTGGGACTGCCCGGACATCATCATCGAGCGGCTCAAGTCGGTCTTCCCGCACCTGGACATCCTCTATCTGCACTGCTCAGGGGAGCCGCTGTTCTACCATCGCTTCGGCGAGCTGCTGCAGATGGTGCGCCCGCCCACCAAGATCCGGTTCAACTCCAACGCGGTGCTGCTGACCCAGGAGAAGGTGGACCTGATCATGGAGACCGGGGTTGTGGACGTGATCAACTTCTCGCTGGACGCGGCAACGGAGGAGACCTACCGCAAGATTCGCGGCCGCGGCTTCAACCGCGTGGTGTCCAACATCAAGAACCTGAACCGGGCCAAGGAGGGGATGGGGCGCAGCGCCCACGAGGGGATCCCCTTCATCGTCGTCAACATGTGCATCACCCGGGCCAACTACCGCGAGCTGCCGCAGTTCGTGCGGCTGGCCAAGGAGCTGGGCGCAGGCGCCATCGACCTGTTTCACATGAACAAGGGTCTCGACTGGCGGCTGGAGCGGCCGGACGGGTTCGTGTTCGACTACCAGGAGCAGGAGGAGTTCGACCCGGCCGAGCATGACGCGATCATCCTGGAGGCCCACGCCCTTGCGCGGGAGATCGGCGTGGACATGAACTTCGTCGGCACCGTTTTCCTCACCGAACAGGAGAGCGAGGAGAAACAGGAGGTGGGCGAGGAGATCAAGGAGCTCAACCGCTGGGAGCATGGTTGCCTCGCGCCCTGGTCCCGGGCGGTTGTGGGCGTGGATGGCAATGTTCGCATGTGTTACTTCCACAAGGAGTGGGACGAGAGCATCGGCAACCTGATCTTCAATTCCTTCGACGAGATCTGGAACGGGGAAAAAGCCCGCAAGGTTCGTGAAGAGTTTATCAAGCGCGGACACGCCGGATATTGCGAAAAAGAGAATTATTGCATGTTCTTGGGGAGGGTCTGAACTAACCCCGGAGAGGTTTTGGTGACTTTTTCGCCGGGCTGGGTGAAAATATCCCCAAGACTATGGCGAAAAAATCTCCTCCCTCCGACCTGGCTCCGGCGCTGGGCAACCTTCATGACCCCGCTGTCCATTCCCGGCTCGTTGCGCTGCGAGATGCCGGTTCAATCCCGGCCGACAACGGCCTGGCGGCATGGCTTTCGTGGTGGCGTGACCTTCCCGAGCCCCTGCGCCTCTCCGCCTCCACGGTCACGCTGATATACTTGACCTATTTCCGTTGCGAAAACGGGAAGATATCAGAATCCGGGCTGGGCGCGCTGGCCCGGGATGTGCCTCGGGAGGTGCGAAAAGTCGCCATCGACACCGCCCGACGGGCCGCGGAGGTGGAGCGTGCCATCGCCGACCTGCCCGGAGAGGGGCCAGCCATGGGGCGCTTGCGTCAACTCCTGTGGCAGGCGGCCCTGGGCGAGCGGCTCGACCGGCTGGGGCAGATGACCGGCGTCCTGCTGAGCGCGCCGGTGCTGGTGACCGGCGAGCCTGCCACGGGCCGTGCGGCTGCGGCACAGGCCCTGGCCCTGGGTATGCCCGGCACATGGGACCCATCCGGGGGCTGGTGCTGTGCGCCGGTGGAGGTCCTGTCCGGGGATGATCTGGGCAACGCGAGGCTGGAGACCGTGATGAAGCGCAACCGGGGTGGCGCCGTGGTGTTGCGCAGCCCGGGCGAGACCAGCCCGCGCTGGAGCCGGGCCGTGGCGCGCGCGGCTGCCCTGGCCGCCGGAGCGTCGCGCCTCATCGTCACCTGCGAGGCGGATGGCCCCGGCTTGCAGCCGCTGGCCGCCCTGGAGATCAGGGTCCCGCCCCTGCGTGAGCGCCCGGAGGACCTGCAGGCGCTGGGGGAACGGGAGGCGGCGGACATGGTGGCGCCGGAGCTGCTGGCGCGCACCCGGCAGGGGCTCGAGGCCTTCCTCGCTGGCCCGGGAAGAGGGCATGGCTGGCCAGGCAACCTGCAGGAGCTCCGCGCCGCGGTGGCGGCCATCGCCCTCGGCCTCCCACCGGCGCCGGCCGGACAGAGCGAGGCGAGCCCTGCAGACGACCGGGCTCCAGGGCTTCCGGACGAGCTGGTGCAGGGGGCCTGGACCCTGGAGCAGGCGAAGGCGTGGTACGCGCGGCATGTGGCGCAGCTGTCCGCCACCCGCACCGCCGCCGCCGCCACCCTGAAGGTGGATCGGGCCACCCTGCGCAAGTACCTGGCCTGACGGGCGCCCCGGCGAAGGTGTACCATCTTGTCATGCGACCGCTGATCTGTGGTGTGGTTGCCGCCAGCATGCTGGTGGCCGCTTGTGACCCGGAGCCCGATGACACCCTCCCCTCCGGGCCGAAGCAGATCCTGTTCGGCGACCTGCACGTGCACAGCACCTACTCCAACGACGCGCTGATCTACAGCGCGCCATTTCTGGGAGGCAACGGGTTCCTGCCACCGGAGCTGCACTGCGACTTCGCCCGGTACTGCTCCCAGCTCGACTTCTGGAGCATCAACGACCACCCGGAGTCGATCCTGCCGTCGCTGTGGACCAAATCGAAGCAGGCGATCCGCACCTGCAACCAGCTCACAGGAGGTGATGGCTCGTCGCCTCGGATGGTCTCTTTTTTGGGCTGGGAGTGGACCCACAACACCGAATCGCCGGCCGCGGCGTGGGGCCACAAGAACGTCATCTTCCGCGACACCGGGGATGACAAGGTGCCAGCCCGGGCCATCGGGTCCTCCACGCCGGTGGTGCCGGAGAACCAGGTGCTGATCAACCTGGGCGTGGGCATGATCAAGGGGGTCGACTCCGCCAACACCAAGCTCTACGACAAGCTGGGCGAGCAGATGCTGTCGGGCTTCGCCACCGACACCTGCAGCCAGGGGGTGGACACGCGCAAGCTGCCGGCCAATTGCCGGGAGATCGCCCGCGATCCAGCGGAGCTGTTCGAGAAGCTGGCCCAGTGGGGCTACCCCGCCATCGTCATCCCCCACGGTACGGCCTGGGGCGCCCATAACCCGGTGCTCGGCGGCTGGAGCGTTCAGCTCAACCGGCGCCACCACTCGCCCCGCTATCAGCGGCTGATCGAGGTCTTCTCGGGCCACGGAAACTCCGAGGAGTACCGACCCTGGCGCGCCGCGGTGAAGGACAGCGCGGGCAAGCTGACCTGCCCGAAGCCGAGCAAGGATTACCTGCCCTGCTGCTGGCAGGCCGGGGTCATCGCCCGGGCCAAGACCACCGTGTGCAAGGCGGACCCCGCGAGCGCGGCGTGTGACGCCGAGGTGGCCAGGGTTCGCCAGGCCCACGTGGACGCGAAGCTGCTGAACAAGAACAAGAAGGTGGGCGACTACACGCCGGTGCCCGCGGACTGGCTCGACTGCGGCCAGTGCACCGACTGCTTCCAGCCGGCGTTCCTCTACCGGCCCGGCCTCACCACCCAGGCCTCCCTGGCCCTCACCGGCTTCGAAAAACCGGGCGAGCCGCTGCGTTACAAGTGGGGCCTCATCGGCTCCACCGACTCCCACAAGGCGGGGCCCGGGGCGGGCTACAAGGAGCTGCGCCAGATGGGGGACATCATCGGGCCGGCCCGGGCAGACTTCGACGCCGCGTTCTCGGTGTTCGCGCCCATGGTGTTCCCGGAGTGGGAGCGGCAGAGCTCCTACCTGTACACCGGCGCGCTGGTGGCGGTGCACTCACAGGGGCGCAGCCGCCGGGGGATCTGGCAGGCGCTGGAGCGCAAGGAGGTGTACGCCACCTCGGGGGAGCGGATTCTGCTCTGGTTCGACCTGGTCAACGGCCCCGGCGGCGCGGCGGCGCCCATGGGCTCGGAGGTGAAGATGAGCGCGGCGCCCAGGTTCAAGATCAGGGCGGTGGGCGCTTTCGCGCAGAAGCCGGGCTGCCCGGCGGACGTGCAGAAGGCGGCCGGCGCCGACTTCATCAAGCGCTACTGCTTCGGCGAGTGCTACAACCCCACTGACAAGCGCCAGGTGATCACCAAGGTGGAGGTGATCAAGATCGAGCCCCAGATCAGCGCCGGGGAGGCGCTGGACAAGCTGATCCAGGACCCGTACCGCACGCTGACCTGCCCGGGCAAGGCCGAGGGCTGCGAGGTGACGTTCACCGACGACGCCTACCCCAAGCGGGGCCGCCCGGCCACCTACTATGTGCGGGTGCACCAGGCGCCGACCCTGCAGTACAACGCGGCCGGGCTGCGCTGCACCAGGGACAAGGACGGCAAGTGCGCGGCCATAAAGCCGTGCCTCGGCGGGCACAAGGGCGCGGGAGACAACTGCATGGCCAGGGACGCCGAGCGCGCCTGGTCTTCGCCCATCTTCCTCGAGCCGTGACCGCCGTGAAGCTGCCGGTGAGCGTCCTGCTGTGGGCCGGCGTCCTCGGAGGCGTCGGCCTGACCGTGTGGAACCTGGCCGGGCCCGGGGGCGAGGCCGCCCCGCCGAAGCCGGGAGGAAAGGTGGTGGCCATGGTGGACGGCGCGGAGGTGACGGGGCAGGCCTACTTCACGCGGCTGGCCGCCCTGTCCGCGGAGCGGCGCTCGGGGCCGCTGACCCGGGCCCAGCGCAAGCATGTGCTCGACCAGCTCGTGGCCGAGGAGCTGCTGCTGGCCCGGGCCCTGGAGCTGGGCCTCCCGCGCAGGGACCTGGTGACCCGCCGGCGGCTGGTGGCCGCCATGGTGGAGCACCTGACCGCCGACGCTGATGCGAGAGGGGCGGTGAGCGAGGCAGAGGCCCGGCGGTACCACGCGGCGCACCCGGCGCAGTTCCGCGGGGCGTCCCGCCACCTGGTGCGGCGCGTCTTCTTTCGTGGCGCCGACGCGGGGGCGCGGGCGCGGACGGCCCACGCCGAGCTGAAGGCCGGGGCCAGCTTCGCCGAGTTGTCTGCCCGGTCAGGGGACACGCCGATCCTGCCTCTGCCGGACGGTCCGTTGCTGGATCGCGGGCTGCGCCGCTACCTCGGACCCACCGCCGCTCGGGCCGCGCGGGAGCTGTCGCCGGGACAGTTCTCGGATCCCATCAAGGGCGCCGACGGCCATGTCATCCTGCTGCTGGAGCGGCGGGAAGCGGGCAAGGTGCTCCCCTTCGAGCAGGTCAAGGCGGCGGCCGAGGCGCTGGTCCGGCGTCAGCGTCGGGCGCGGTTGATGGACGAGGGGATCGGCCGGCTGCGTCGAGCGGCCCAGGTCACCCTCGACGACGCGGTCCTCGATCCGGAGCGGACCCCGATCCCGGCCCGGTATCTGCGGGCGGCGCGCGCGCCCGGCCTGGAGACCGATGGGCGGTAGGCTCCTGCTGCCAGCGCTGGCGCTGGCCGTGGCGGCCCTCACGCCTGGCGTCGCCGCGGCACACACGGTCTCGCGATCCTTCTCGAGCTGGTCGTTCCACCAGCGCGAGGTCCAGGTATCGGTGACGGTGCCGGTGGTGGAGCTGGCGCGGCTCAACCGCGCCGCGGGGGGCAAGCCTGCCGAGCTGTTGGCGTCGGATGAGCGGCTCTCGGCGTGGATCGCCGCCTACCTGGTGCCCCGCCTCCGTCCGTCGGACAGCGCGGCCGGCTGCCGCACGGTCAGCCGCGCGCGCCTCGGCGCCAGGAGCCCCACCCGGCTGACGGTGCGCTGGCGGCTGCGCTGCCGCAGGCCGGCCCGGCCCGGCCTGGTCGCCGCCCTGTTCTTCGACGGGGCGCCCTCCCACCTGCACTTCGTCCGTGCCACGGGGCCGGGCGGGCAGCGGTTCGAGGCGTTGCTCGATTCCGGGCGCCGAATGGTGTCCTTCGCCGAGCCGGGCGCCGGCTCCGGAGGGGCGGTCCCTGGCGTGGGGCTCGGCGCATACCTGATGGTGGGGATGGAGCATGTGCTGTCCGGGCTGGACCACCTGGCGTTCCTGGTGGGGCTGCTCCTGTTGGGGGGCGGGCTGTGGACGGTGGTCAAGATCGCCACCGGCTTCACCCTGGGCCACAGCCTCACCCTCGGCCTGGCCGCCGCCGGCGCGGTGAAACCCGAGCCCGCCAGCGTGGAGGTGATGGTGGGCGTGTCCATCGCTTACGTGGCGCTCGAGGCGTTCCACCACTGGCTGCCCGGGCGGGGCGCGCGCCTGGCTGTGTTCGTTCTGCTGGCCGCGCTTCACCTGGTGTTGCTCACCCTCGCCCTGGCCGGCGCCACGCTGTTGCCCTGGCCGCTGTGCCTGGCCTCGCTGCTGTTTTGCGGCAGCCACCTGGCGCTGCAACACCGGCGCGGCCCCACGCCGCGGGTGCGCATGCTGGTGGCGCTGCTGTTCGGGCTGGTCCACGGCTTCGCCTTCGCTGGCGCGGTGGGCGACATCCTCGGGGGACAGGACCTGCTGATCCCCCTGCTCGGCTTCAACCTCGGCGTGGAGCTGGGGCAGGCCGCGGTGGTGCTGGCGCTGCTGCCGCTGCCGTGGCTGGCCCGGCGCCTGCTCCGGGTGGAGGCCAGGGCCGTATTGGCCCCGGCGGCGGCCGCGGTGATCCTGGCCCTGGGGCTGAACTGGACCCTGGTTCGGGCCATCTCGTTTACTTGAGTGGTGCGCGCTGGCCGACTGCGATACCGTGGACACATGCGACGCGCCGCACTGCTGCTCTTTGCGCTTCTTCTGACAGCTTGCCCCGACGGGGTTGACCCCCTGGACCCGTCTGCGTGCCAGCCCCGATGTTCCACCGGCTACCAGTGCTACCGGGGGACCTGCCAGGGTGTGGACGGCGGCGGAGGCGTGGTGACGAGCGACGCGAACTTCGACGCCGACGCGCTGGTGTTCGACGCCATGCAGGTGACCGAGGGCGGAGAGCGGGGGTGGTTCAAGAACAGCTTCTCGCACCTGGACACCCAGCTGATCACCAAGGACACCGGCGTCTCCCTGAGCAGCAAGGGGGCCAAGCTGGAGCTGAGCTGGGGCCAGTACGGGGCCAACCTGCTGCAGAACCCCGGGTTCGAGACCGGGGCCATCACGGGGTGGACCGACAAGGGCACCACCCCCGCCACGGTCTCGGGCGCTCAAATCCACGGCGGCAGCCACGCGGTGGGCGGGACCACCGGCGGCCACGAACTGTACCAGGACGTGGACATCTCCAGCCTGGCTCCCTTCGTGGACCGCGCCCGCGCCCGCATCGATACCGGCATCTGGCTCAGCTCGGTCAGCGCCGCCGGCGACAGCGGCCGGTTCGTGGCGAGCTTCCACTTCGAGAGCTCCAGCAGCCTCGATAGCTACGACACGGGGCTGGTCAAGCCCGCCACCTGGACCCAGTACCAGAACGAGCGGATCGTGACCAAGGGGATCCGCCGGGTTCGGGCCTGGCACCAGTGCAGCGGCGCCAGCTGCTACGCCGACGACGCCGTGGTGCGGCTGAAGCTGCAGCGCTACCCCACCACCGGGTCCGTGGTCTACGGCCGCACCTTCCAGGAGGCGGTGACCTGGGGCGTGCTCTCCTGGAGCGGCATCCTGCCTCCCGGCACCTCCATCGCCTGCAGCGTTCGAACGTCGGCCAACGGGTTGGGCGGCTGGGGTGCCTGGTCCCGGGTGGCCACCAACACCGACGACATCTCCTCATTGCCGGGGGTCACCGACGGGCACAAGGCCATCGAGATCAAGTTCGAGCTCGGCAGCACCGGCGTCAACTCGCCCACCATCACCAGCTTCCTGCTCAATTACTGACCGCCGCTTAAAAGCGGAAGCCGCCGCCCACCGACGCGCCGCCGCGGGACGGGATGATGTACAGCGATGCTCCCCGCGCGGCTCGTTTCTTGTCGCGATGCCACAGGTAGAAGCTGGCCCCCGAGGCGACGGCGAACAGCCCGGCCATCACATGGCCAGCGGCCACCATGTTGCGATGGTTGGAGTAGGCCGGGTCGTCGGTGTACAGCTTGTCCCCCTCGCCGTAGGAGATCCACGCGGCGATCTCGAACCCAACCGCCAGCACTCCGGCCGCGATGCCCGACGCCAGCAGGTAGGTGCCGAGGTCCGAGGCGGAGTCGTCGCGCGTCGTCGGCGAGGCCGCGGGCGCCGGCCTCGCTGCCCTGGCGCGGGCGGGCGCGCGGGCCCTGTCCACGCGCCGCCTCGACGGCTTGGCCCTGGCCCTGGAGGGGCGGGCACGCGCCGCTGACAGCTCGCGGATGGCCTGCTCCACCTCGAAGCGCACCTCGGGCGGCGGCGGGTTCTCCCTGGCCTCGGAGCGGTAGGTGGGCATGTAGCGCTTGAAGTAGTACAGCGCGTGGCGCGCGTGCTTCAGCTTCCGGTAGCAGCGCGCGATGTACAGGATGGTCGAGGAGCGCGGGTTCAGCTCCTGTGATTGCAGGAACACCGTGAGCGCCTGCTTGAACTCGTCCATCTCGTAGTAGAACAGCGCGTCCTTGTACAGCTCCTTGGCCCGGGCGAACCGGGCCTCGTCGGCCAGGGCCGGAGATGCGTGCGCCAGGAGCAGGGTGGCCAGGATGGTAAGGGCGATGGTCCGCATGGTTCAGTAGGGGAGGGGGGCCTCTTTCTTTCGCTTCTTCTTTGTCTTCTTCTTCGGCGGCGCATTGCGTCGCTTTACGCGCGGCGGCCTGCGCCTCGCCCTGTCGGAGCCAGGCCTCGGCTGTACGCGCCGCTTGCCAGCGTCCGGCAATAGTATCACCTCCGGCTCCAGCGGCGGCAGATCCGGCGCGCCGAAGTCCGGCTCCGGGTCGGGGACCGCGGCCCGGGCGGGCGCGGGCGCCAGCGCAGGGGGCGGGACCTGGGCCGCCGGCGCCAGGTCCGGGCCGCCGCGGGAGGCGAGGTAGAAGGTCAGCCCGCTGGCCACGCAGGCCGCGAGGATCACCAGCGCCACCAGGGCGCCGGCCCGCACGGGGAGCGGCGCAGCGGGCCTGGCCGCGGTGAAGTGCACCGCGGAGTTGTCCACGATGGTCTCGTCGCCGTCAGACGGCGCCAGCCGCACCTCTGTGGGCCGCTCGGCCACGGGGCCATCTCCCGCCTCCTCGGGCCCGATGAAGAAGTGGGTCGGGCCCTCGCCCTCCAGGTCGCCCGCCGTCAGGAAGATGTCGGTGGGCTCCATGGGCGCCAGCTCCTGCGGGGAGGGCGTGTTGGCGGCGCGCCCCCGCAGCAGGGCGCTGACCCGATCCAGCCGCTCGGCGAAGTGCTCCTTCATCCACCGGCCCAGCTGCCACGAGCTGTACCCCTCCGCGTACCACACCGTCTCCAGCGCGGCCTGCATCTCCCGGGCCGATGAGGGCCGAGCTTCTCGGTCGCGGGACAGGGCGCGCAGGCAGATCGCCTCCAGCCGCGGGTCCACTCCCGGGCTCAGGGTGGCCGGCCGCGGCACCTCGGCGCGCTCCACCCGCTTGAGGATGCTGATGTCGTTGTCCCCGTCGAACAGCTTGCGCCCGGTGAGCAGCTCGAACAGGATGGCCCCCGCGCTGAAGATGTCGGAGCGGTGGTCCACCTCCGCTCCCGCCGCCTGCTCCGGCGACATGTACGAGATCTTCCCCTTGATCCCACCCATGGTCATGTAGTTGCGCTGGGCCGCCTTGGCGATGCCGAAGTCGATGAGCTTGACCTCGCCGTCCAGGGTCACCATCACGTTGCGGGGGTTGACGTCCCTGTGGATGATGCCGAGCGGCTGCCCGTGCCAGTCGTCCTTGGTGTGGGCGTGGTGCAGCGCGCCGCACACCTCTGACAGCAGATAGGAGGCCATGGCCACCGGCGGGGGCTCCCCCAGGCGATCGTGCACCTGCAGGATGTCGCGCAGGGAGACGCCGTGGATGTACTCCATGGCGATGATGTAGGTGTTGTTCACCCGGCCGAAGTCGAACACCTGCCCGATGCCCCGGTGCTGAAGCTGCGCCGAGATGGCGGCCTCGTCCATGAACATCTCGACGAAGTCCCGGGAGTCGGCGAAGTCGGAGCGGATCTTCTTGATCACCAGCAGCTTCTGGTAGCGGCCCGCTCCCTTGGCCCTGCACAGGTATACCTCCGCCATACCGCCCTTGGCGATGCGGCCGAGCAGCTCGTACTGGATAAGGCTGTGCAGGACATCGCCCACGGCACCGACCAGGATACTACTTTTTTTTGGACCCGGCCTTTTACTCCCCCGCCCCCGGCGACAGGCCCAGGTCCCGGCGCAGGGCCAGGAAGCGCGGGTCCACCAGGAAGGCGAGCAGGTCGGCGGTCCGCGGTCCGATGCCGTCGGCGTCCTCCAGCGCGGCCGCCTCCTGCAGGGCCTGCAGCGGATCGCCGGCCAGGGCCATGCCTGCGCGGTTGGCCCCGAGCACCACGGCCTCCCTGTATACCGCCAGGTCCTCTCCCGCCAGGCCAGCGGTCACCGCGGGCAGCGCCTCGCCCAGCCGCTCCAGCTCCTGCGCGTCCAGCTGGTCCACCAGCCTCAACGCCTCGGTGCGCACGGCCTCTCCCTGCTCGCCAAGGGGCAGCTCGCAGGTCGGCCGCGCGGCGCGACCGAGGGCTGTCAGCAGCACCGCGGCGCGCCGGGAGGTCATGTCCAGCAAGGGGAGCGCGCCCTCGTTGATGAGGAACAGCGCTCGCCCGATGAGGAACCGCTCCGACGGCGAGATGAGCCCCCGCGCCAGGTCCGCGCCCACGAGCAGGGCGGGCGCGTCGAGGATCTCGGCGGCCACGAGGCGCTTGCGCGCCGGCGAGATGTACAGATCGAACGTCACGCCGCCCAGCTGGTCCGCGGCCTCCTCGCACAGGGTGCGCAGCGGGTGCCCCGCGACGACCTTGTCCCGGTCGCTCAAGCCCAGGGCCGCCGGCTTGCTGGCCAGCAGTCGGTGCAGGGTGGGCCGCACCATCTGCAGCAGCTGACGCAGGGCGCCGCTGGCCGCGGCGGGCACCAGCAGCTGCTCGTAGCGGTAGCGGGTCAGCCCGCCAGACGGCACCGGCGCGCAGCGGTACTGGTGAAGCTTGAGGAACCGGCGCTCCGCCTCGTCGAGCAGCCCCTCCTGGCCGCCCGCCTCCTCCAGGTGGGCCCGGGCCACGCAGGTGCAGAAAAAGGCGTCGTACTGGCGCTGCCACTTGTGGATCCGCCCCAGGTGCTGGAACCGGTCCCCTGCCAGCGGGTCGAGGGTCAGCGCGTCCCGGACCCGCGCCGCGGAGCGCGTCAGGTGGCCCTCCGCTGCCTCCCGGTCCCCGCGGCTGCCGTGCACCGCCGCCAGCCGCTCGATGACAGAGATGTCCAGCGGCGCCAGGTCGAGGGCCTCCTCCAGGCGGGTGATCGCCTCGCGCGGTCGCCCGGCCTCCTCGTCCAGCAGCCGCGCCTCCTCCTTGAGCAGCTCGACCCGGTCGCCGGATTCGTGGGTCAGCTGGATCAGCTGGGTGATCGCCTCGCGCTGGGTGTCCAGGTCCCGCGCCGCCTGCGCCGCCCGCAGCATGAGCCGCAGGGTGTCCTCGGCCGGCTGCTCGTCGTCCTCGGCGGCCTGCTGCAGCGAGCTGAGGGCTGCCAGCGGCATGTCCATGCCGAGCTGCAGCTCGCCCAGGCGCCGGCGGATGCGCGCCCGCTCTCCTGATTCGCCCACGGTGGAGATGGTCTTGGTGTACAGCTCCTCGGCCTCGGCCCACTCCTGCCTGGCGTAGTGCTGATCCGCCAGGGCCACCTGCACTGTCAGGTTGTCCGGGTCCAGCTCCGCGGCCCGGCGAAGGCAGGCGAGGCCCTTGCGCTCCTCGCCCAGGCGCTGGATGTAGAGCTCCCCGAGGCGGCACAGGCTGGCGGCCTGGCGGTCGGGGCTGGTGGTGGCGTTGATCCGCGCGCGCAGCAGCGAGGCCAGCGCCGTCCAGTGCTCGTCCCCCTCGAGGCATGCGGCGAGCCGCTCGTTGGCCTCCTCGTGCAGCGGGTCCTCCTCCAGCACCCGGCGATAGAGGGCCGCCGCGCGTCCTCGCGAGCCGACCTGGTCCTCGAGCACCATGCCCGCGCGGATCAGCGCGTCCTGGCGGCAGCGGGGCGACTCCATGGTGTCCGCCTCACGCAGGAAGATGTCCGCCACGTCGGCCCAGCGTCCCTGCCGGGTCAGCAGCCGGGCCAGGCCCCACAGCGCGCCGGGGTGACCCTCGTAGTTGCCGAGGGCCTCCTCGTAGCGGCTCTCAGCCGCGGCGAGGTCACCGCGCGCCGCGGCCAGCTCGGCCAGCTCCACGTTGAGGCAGGAGCGCTCCATCGGGTCGCCGTCCCGGTCTAGGCGGTCTGTGAGCAGCTGCTCAAGCTGCGCGGGCTCGTCCGCCAGGCGCAGCGAGCGCTCCCGGGCGCGCAGGGCCAGCTCCCCCTCGCCGCCCGACGGCCCCCTGAGGCCGTCCAGGAGCAGCGAGCGCGTGCCGGCGGCGCTGGTGAGCGGGACGCGTCGGGTGCGGGTCACCGACGAATCGGCAGCCCCGGGGCCGAGCTCGGGCGCCTGCACCGGAGGGCTCGCAGGCGGCGCTTCGCCCAGGCGCTCCAGGCCCTGCAGCGCAGCCGGCATGGCCGGCACGGCGGCGAGCGCCTGCCGGTAGAGGCGTGACGCATCCTCCAGGTTGTCGAGCCGCTCCTCGCACAGGTTGCCGGCGGCGAGCAGCCAGGCGGCCCTGGTGTGCGCGTGGGCCCCGGCCTCGGCGCCCTGCTCCAGCATGGCGGCCAGCTCCTCCCAGCGCTCCGCGGCGCGCAGCAGCCGCGCCAGGGCCTCCACGAGCGGGGGTCTGCTCGGGTCCAACGTCAGCGCCTCCCGGTAGGTCTGGATCGCCTCGTCCATCAGCCCCAGCTCCTGCTCCCGCAGCGCGGCGAGCTCCACCAGCAGCGGGACGCGCTCGGCCGGCTCGGGCAGGCGCTCCACCTCTTCGGACAGCAGCGTCTCCAGCCTGGACCAGTGGCGCCGGTGCCGGTACAGCCGCCTGAGCGCCTCGAACGCGGTGGCGCAGCCCGGGTCCTCAAGTAGCGCCTGGCGATAGCACTGCACGGCGTGCTCCTCGCCGCCCTCCAGGTGCTCTAGCCAGACGCTGGCCGAGGTGCAGAGCAGATCGGCCTTGCGCGCGGGGCTGGAGGTGAGGGCCACCTCTTTTTCGGTCAGGTCCACCAGCTCGCGATGGCGCCCGGTCATGGCGCACAGCCGCGCCGCCGCCCTGATGGACGGCAGGTGCTCGGGATCCCCGGACAGGATCTGCTGGTGGCACTCCAGGGCCACGTCAGGCTGGCCCAGCTGATGCTGCCAGACCGACGCCATGCGCTCGAGGATGCGCACCGTCTGCTCTCCGTCGGTGGCGAGCCCGTGCATCTCGTCGTACAGCTGCAGCAGCTCGGTCCAGCGCTGCAGCCGGGTGAAGAGGCGCTCCTGGCTCAGCTGGGACGCGACGAAGCCCGGCCAGCGCTCGAGCAGCTTGCCGTGGACCTCCAGCGCCTCTTCGGCGAGCCCGCTGCGCTCCAGCAGCTGCGCCAGGGCGAGCTGGCCAGAGAGCAGGTCCGCCGGGTGGCGCGCCACGGCCAGGGCGCGGCGGCGATGCTCCAGCAGCTCCCCCACCTCCACGCCGCCGGAGCCGAGGAGCAGCTCCAGCCCCTCGAGGGACGCCTGGTGGGCAGGGTCGATGGTCAGGGCGCGGCGATACCAGCCGGCCGCGGCGGCCGGATCCCGCAACAACGCCCGGTGCAGGTCGGCCAGCTCGGCGCAGACGCGGCGCGCCTCGAGGGGAGGCGGGTCGAGGGTCAGCAGCAGCTCGCCCACCTTCACCGCCCCCTCGGTGTCTCCCTCGCGAAGCGCGGCCTCCAGCAGGTCCTCGGCCACCTCCGTGGTGGGGTGCAGCTCCAGGCTCTGGTGGGCGAGGGCCCGGGCGTGCTTGCTGGTGTCGGCGCCCAGCAGCCGCGCCGCCCGGGCCAGCAGGCGGGCGCGGCGCTCCTGGGTGATGTCGTCCTGCCCGGCCAGGGTCTCCAGCAGCGAGGCCAGCGCCTGGGTCTCACCGCGCTCCTCGAGGATCTGCTCCAGGAATCTTCCCGCCGCCTCCATCTCGCCCGGGGCGATCTCCACGGCCTTGCGCAGGGCGGCGGCCGCGCGATCGGGCTGGGAGGCCGCCGCCAGCAGCCCCCTGCAGGTGAGCAGCGCGGCTGTCTGCACCGACGGCGGCAGGAGCCTGATCTGGAGCTTCAGCTGCTGCTCTGCGCCCGGCAGGTCGCCGGTGGCCGCGCAGATCAGCTCCTGCAGCTTGAGGGTGGACAGGTCCCCTGGCTGCAGGGCGTGAGCCTCGGCCAACACCTCGCGCGCCTCGCCCGGGTTATCCAGCCGGGCCCAGAGAAGGTGAGCCTGCCGGCGCAGCAGCCCCGCCCTCACCGTCGGCTCCTTGCTGGCCGCTGCCTCGGCCTTGACCAGCTTGACCAGCAGGCGGTGGTCCCGCCTGAGCTCGTACAGGTTCTGGGCGGTGCGAAGGTTGGGGCGGAAGCGGGGAGCCAGGGAGTAGGCGGCGAGGAAGGCGCGGGCGGCCGCGGCGTCGTCCCCGCGGTGCAGCTGCAGGCGTCCCAGCTCGTGGTTCAGCGCCGCGAGCCGGCGGCGGTCCGAGCCCTTGGGCTTGCGCGCGCCCAGGGCTTCGAGCTCCGCTTCGATGATCGGGATCTCCTCGGCCGGGTCACACCACACGTCGAGAGTCAGCCCGCGCCGCCGCGGACTCTGGAGATCTGGAGATGCCATGGCGCCGCCATTGTAAGGGAGGGAGGCCTGAGAATGCCAGAATGCCAGCGCGCCGGAATGCCGGAATGTCAGAATGCTTGAGGAGTCCGGCCGGCGGTGTTTCGTCGGTCAGTTGCGCTCTTCCTCGGCGGGGATCTCCGCGAAGTCCAGGGCGGGGTGCTCGCCGGTGCCGGTGCAGTGGAACTGAGTGATCAGGGTCGGGGCATGCTGCACGTCGCAAGAGGCGCACAGGGCGGGGTGCGTGGCGTCGCAGGTGTTGCACTTCTGGAGGTAGGCGATGCTCTCGATCATCTCGTCCTCGAGCCTGCGCAGGCGCTCCATCTGGGTGCGGGTCTTGCGGAGGCGTCGGTCCAGCAGCTGGCGCAGGCGATCCATGGCCAGGTGCACGGTGCCGATCTCTGACCAGTCGTCCAGCAGCTGCCGCACGTCGTTGAGCGACAGCCCGAGGTCCTGCAGCTTGCCCAGCCAGCGGATGCGCTCCACGGCCTGCGGCGGGTAAAGACGGAAGCCGCCCGCGGTGCGGGTCGCGGGCTCCAGCAGCCCCATGTCCTCGTACAGGTGCAGGGCCCGCACTGTCTTGCTGCACAGGCGCGCCAGCTCCCCCACCTTCAGCAGCTCTGTTCGCTCTGCAGTTTCCATGGTCATCACCTCCGTGCGTGTGGACGGCGGCAGGGACGCGGCGGCCTCTGCGGCCTGATGTTCAAGGGCTGGAGATGGCGGGCGTGGGGCGCAGTGGGCGGGCGAGCGCGGGGAGGCTGAATGTGGCCCAAAGATAAAGGGTAGCCGGGTGCGCCGGGCAGTCAAAGCTTCCGTTTCAGGGTCGGTTCCAGTCAACCCTTACCTTAACGTAAGAGTTTGAAAATATTGACTTAAATTCAATTTTACACCCTGGACAACTGGGAGTTTGGCGGACACTCTTATCAAAGATGGTCGTTTTGGTAATCCAACAAACAAAACCAAGAGACAACGATGAGAGAATCACGCAGCAATAACCGCCACATCCACCAGGCTCCTGGCCACATCGCACCACAAGGACGCGGCGGAAACAGACATGGCCGCGCGCTCGTGACCGGGATCCTGATGCTGACGATTGGCCTGATGGCCGGGTGCGAGGGCGTGCTCATCGGTCCGGACCCTGCCGAGGAGCTCACCGATCCGATGCAGCAGCTCATCGACGAGGCCTCCTCCGGGGGCAACAGCAAGTTCTGCAACAAGCGCTGCAGCACCTCGGGCGCCTGCGACAAGTACTGCCAGGGGCACCGGCCCTGCAAGAAGATGTGCAACATGCTCTGCGACACGGTCTGCGCGAGCGGCGGCGCGGACGGCGGCGCCCTGCCTCCTGACGCCGGCGTTGGCCAGGATGCTGGCGGGCAGAATGCCGACAGCGGCGTGAAGCCGGACAGCAAGGTGGCTCCCAAGCCGGACAGCAAGGTGGCTCCCAAGCCGGACAGCAAGGCGGCCCCCAAGCCGGACAGCAAGGCGGCCCCCAAGCCGGACAGCGGCGTCCCGCCCCCGCCGCCCCCGCCCAGCGGCGGCACCGTCTGGTACGTGCGAGCCGGCGGCGGCACGGCCTCCCAGTGCACCGGCAAGGTCAACGCCGACTATCCCGGCAGCGGCGTGGGCAAGCCGTGCGCCTTCAAGCATCCGTTCTACGCCCTGTCGCCCACCGGCACGCGCAGGATGAAGGGCGGCGACACCCTGCTCATCGGCGCCGGCAAGTACCGCATGGGACATGGCGCGCCGGGCGCCGAGGGATGCGGCGCCTCATTCTCCTGGGACTGCTTCGCGGCGGCCATCCCCGCAGGCACGGCCACCAAGCCCACCCGGGTCCTCGGTGTGGGCTGGAACTCCGGGTGCAAGTCCGCCCCGCAGCTGTACGGCGTTGAGCGCGCCAAGCGGGTGCTAGATCTGTCGGGCAGCAGCCATGTTCAGCTCCAGTGCCTGGAGATCACCGACCACTCCAGCTGCGTCGAGCATCACACCGGCGGCCTGGCGTGCAAGCGCGGCTCCTCCCCCTTCGGCAGCTGGGCCGCCATCGGCATCCGCGCCACCGACGCCACCAACGTGCTGCTGCGCCATGTGGACGTGCACGGCATGGCAGCCGGCGGGATCCACGCCGGGCGGCTCAAGGACTGGACCCTGGAGGACGTCAAGATCGTGGGCAACGGCTGGGTCGGCTGGGACGGCGATCTGGCTGACGGGAAGGGGAGCAGCAACTCGGGCAAGATGACCTTCCGCCGGGTGGAGATCTCCTGGAACGGCTGCGGCGAGACCTACCCCGGCCGCAAGCCCACCGGCTGCTGGGGGCAGTCCGCCGGCGGGTACGGCGACGGGCTGGGCACGGCGGAGACCGGCGGCGACTGGCTGCTGGAGGACTGCCGGGTGATGCACAACACCTCCGACGGCATCGACCTGCTCTATCGCTCCAAGGGTGGCACCATCACCGTGCGGCGGCTGCGGGCCGAGGGCAACGCGGGCAACCAGCTGAAAGTGTCGGGCAACGCCGTGGTGGAGAACAGCATCCTGGTGGGGAACTGCGCCTACTTCAGCGGCAAGTCGTTCACGCACAAGGTGGATCACTGCCGCGCCCTGGGTAACACCCTGAGCGTGTCGTTCACCACCGGCGCAAAGGTCTCGGTGGTCAACAACACCATCTATGGCCAGGGCGATGTGCTGCTCATGGCGGGGCATCGGGGATCCACGCCGTGCAACGGCAGCGAGTCGCTGGTGGCCATCAACAACATCTTCCTGGGAGACACCGAGTACCACGCGCCGGGTGAGAAGGCGGCCCTGTTCTACGCCGAGCAGTGCGCCGGGCTGAAGCTGCAGGAGTCGTACGGCGTGATCCACAACGTCAAGGGCGGCTGCCCGTTCGGGTCCAACGACATCTGCGCCGATCCCAAGCTCGGCCCGCTGTCCGGCGACAACTACGGCATGATGCCCGCGCTGGGCAGCAAGGCCATCGACACGGGCAAGGCCGTGGGCGGCCTGGTGCCGGGCATCGACTACCTGAAGCTCAAGCGCCCCCAGGGCGCCGGCGTGGAGCGAGGCGCCTGCGAGGTCAAGCCATAAAATGTCAAGCAGGGGGGTCAGACCCCCCTGCTTGACATTTTATTTGGCGTCTGGTGGGCGGGCCTACTTGCACCGGTCCGGGAGCGGCGGGGTCACGGCGCCGGGGTCCACGCCCCAGGCCTCGAACTCGGCCAGCTTGAAGTTCTCGTACAGCCAGGTGCTGGCGTTTTCGTACACCAGGAACGCCACGTAGCGGGCGGACACCGGCTGCACGGTGATGTCCTTGGGCACTGCGATGCCGGCGGTCTCCTTGTGGGTCACGGTCCAGCCGGCGTTGGTGGTGCAGTCCGGGCTCTGGGCCGGCTTGTTGGCCGCGGTGAGGATGGTGTGGCAGGTGGCGTACTCGCTGCCCGCGTCCGAGGCCCAGCGGATGCGGAACTTGCTCACGGTATACACCTTGCCCAGATCGATCATGACCCAGGCGCACTTGTCGCACGCGCTGCCGCTCAGGTCCTGGAAGGAGAACTTCGCGCTGGTGGTGGTGGACCCGTCGTTGACGTTGCCCAGGCTGCCGCTGATGGAGGAGCTGGTGTCCTTGCTGATGGTCTTGCCCTTGGCCACGTTGGCCGGCTTGACCGTGCCGATGTCGGTGGGCTTCACCGGGGTGTATTTCACCGTGTAGCCCGCGCTCGTACGGCCCAGGCACCCGGCCGCGTCCACGCCGTACAGCTTGATGGAGTTGGACCCGATCACCAGGTCCACCTCGATGCAGAAATTGCCCGAGCTGCCCACGGTGGCCGGCTTGGCCGTGCCTGACGTGGCCTGGGCTCCCACGAGGCTGGCGCCGGTGGCGGTGCCCCGAATGGGCAAGATCTTGTGGGCGTATGACGCCGGCGGCTTGGGGTTCACCACCGGCGCGGCCAGGGTCGGCGCCCCGTCGCAGGAGGTCGACGCCTCGAGGCTGGCCGGCCCGTCGGTGGGCGGCGCGGAGTCGTACTTTCCGATGCCGTCGATATCCTTGGCGGTGCAGGCAGTGAAGATCAACAAGGTGGCGGTCAGGGCCGCGGCGGGGTGGGCTCTCATGGCCCGATTGTAGCTCAAATGAGCGCGGCCAGGGCGGCGAGCGCCTCCTTCCAGCGCAGCTTGCACTCCTCGCGCGCCGCCTCGTCGGGCAGCATCTCGTGGTGGAAGCGCACCGCGGTCTTGCCTGCCTTGCCCGGCGCGAACGTGACCTGCAAGGTGGTGGGCGCGGCCCACCCCTCGGGCTGCCAGGTGAGGCGCAGCCGCTTGCCCTCGGCCAGCGTGCGCACCTCGCCCCCGATGCCGTCGTCGGTGGTGTAGGTCGCCCCCGGCTCCAGGGCCAGCTCCGCGCCCGGCCCGAGCCACGCCTCCTGCCCGCGCTGCCCCGTCACCAGCGCCCACGCCTCATCAACGCTCACCGGCCAGGTGCGCTGCACCCCGATCTGAAACCCCCGGTCCGCCGTATCCCCCAGCGTGCGCCGCCCGATGGCGTGCTCGTAGCCCACGGTGACCATCTGCTGCCACCACGCGTTCTCGCACAGGTCCCGCGCGACCATCAGCGCCACGATCTCCTTGTGGCTCAGCTCTCGCGCCCCGAGCCCGTCGAGCAGCTCGATCCACGCGGCCCAGTCACGCCCGGTGGCCTTCTGCACCGCCTCATCGGAGACCTTGTTGTACTTGGTTCCCATGCGCACCTCCTCTGCTGGATTTGCACAAGAGGTTAGCAACTACTTCGGCTGAAGCCCGTACTTGCCCGGCGCGCCGAGCTCCACCTTCTTCGGGATCACCGGCCGCCCCGCCTTCTGGCAATAGGCGATCCAGCGCTCCAGCGCGGAGACCGCCTTGGCGTAATCGGCGTTGCCGTAGTAGGTCCGCCCGGCGTAGTAGAGCAGGGCGGGGCGCCTGTCCGCGAAGCCCTTCTTCTCCATCAGCGGGTCGAAGATCTTCATGGCGGTGTGGAAGTCCTGGCACTTGTACACCAGGAACCCCCAGAACAGCTGGAAGTCTTCGCCGCCCTCCTCGAGCCACTTCTCCGGCCACCCCTCCACCAGATCCAGCGCCGCACGGAACGACTTGGCCCGGGCCAGCCGCTCGGCCTGGCCGAACTCGTGGATCACCTTCTCCATCTTCTTGGCGTCAGCGTCGGCGGGGAACTTGATCGGGTCCAGGCCGCGGTCGCTCCCCTCGGAGAGCGGCACCTCCACCTGCTCCACGTACTGCGGCGACAGCAGGTCCATCAGCCGCGCGCTCACCACCCCCTTCGGCCCCTTCTCCTCGTCGACCCTGGTGAAGAAGTGCGTCGCCTCGCGGAACTTGCCGATTCGCAGCAGCGAGTGCACCAGCCCGGCGAAGTCCTCGGACGTCTCGTAGCCGCGCAAGAAGGGCTCCAGCCGGCCATAGATCCAGGAGTGCCCGTACACCCTGGAGATGAAGTAGTCGTACTTCTTGTGGTTGAACAGGTCCCGCGGCGCGCCGAACTCGATGAGCGCGTTGTCGTCGGTGTTCACCTCGGCGCCGACGGTGAACGCCTTGGCCTCGCCGGGGCCGAGCAGGGTCAGCGCCAGCAGGTCGTCCGCCGCGTACACCTTGGCCCGCTTGAGCTCTTTCTTGACGCTCGGGATCTCGAACACCCGCCGCAGCCGGCGGATGTCCGGCCGCAGCGGCCGGTTGGAGCCGATGAGGAAGGTGTCGCTGCTCAGCGCCTCGGCCGAGAAGGCGTAGGCGTAGGGGAACACCTCCACGAAGGTGCGATAGATCGCCTTGATGTGGCGCGGCGACAGCTCGTACATCTGCACCCAGGTGCAGAAGATGCCGTCCTGCTTGAGCCGGCGCTTGCCGATCTCGAAGTAGTCCCTGGTGAACAGGTTCGACACGCCGGTGATCCACGGGTTGGACGGCTCGTTGATGATCACGTCGTACTTGCTGGTGCCCGCGGCGAGGAAGTTGCGCCCGTCGTCGGTGACCAGCCGCAGGCGCGGATCGCTCATGGGCTTGTTGTTGACCTGCTCGAAGTAGACCGACCCTTCCAGCACGGCAGGCTCCAGCTCCACCACGTCCAGGCGCTTGACCGGGTATTGCAGCACCGCCCCGGCGGTGACCCCCGAGGCGTAGCCGATGAGCGCCACATCCGGCTTCAGCTTGGGCGTACCCGGGTGCAGCATCACCGGCAGCAGGCCCACGGTGATCTGCGTCGGCATGTCGTCGCCCGTGGAGGCGTCCACCTTGCCGTTGTTCTTCATCGAGTAGTGCTTGGAGGACCACTCCTCCACCGTGACCGAGGTGACGATGCCATCGCGGTGGTAGACCAGCTTCGGGTCGTTCCAGTCGCCGGTCTGCAGCACGTCGCGGGCGATGGAGAGCCGGAACAGCCCGGCGGTGACATGGGCCACGTTCCAGCGCGGAACCATGGGCGCGGCCACCACCACCGCCAGCGCCGCGGCCACCGACGTGGCCTTGCGCGCCCGGCTCCAGGGCGCCATCAACGCCAGCGCCACGCACAGGGCCGCGCTGGTGCAGATGGCGGCGTAGGTGCCGGGCTCCAGCTGGAGCACCGGGATCACCACGAACCCACCCAGAAACGAGCCCACTATGGCGCCCACCGTGTTGACCGAGTAGGCCGAGCCCACGTCCCGCCCCACGCGCTCGAGGCCGGAGGCCACCACCCGCACAGTGAGCGGCAGCACGCCCCCCATGGCGAAGGTGGCCGGCAACATCACCAGCAGCGACATCAAGAACTGCGAGAAGAGCACCGTGTCGGCGCTGAGCTGCTCGCCCCGGATCAGGAACAGAAAGATGAAGGGCAGCTTGTCGGCCAGCATGTACGACGCGCCGGCCAGCACCGCCACCAGCAGGTGGTTGACCGACAGCCAGCCCAGGGGATCGCGGGTCCGCGCGGCCAGCCGCCCGATCACCGCCGCGCCGCCGGCCAGCCCGATGAGGAACGCCACCAGCACGATGGTGAACGAGTAGACCGACGAGCCGATGTTCATCGAGAGCGTCCGGGTCCAGATCTGCTGGTAGACCATGGCCACCGCGCCGCTGAATGCGAAGGCCACCAGCGCGGCGGTGCGCGCGGCGCTGCTCACCTTCAGCGGCACGGGCGGGTTGACCGTCACCTGCTCCAGCAGGTCGGCCACCTCCGGGTCCACCGGGGCGGGGGCGGGCAGGCGGCGCCGCACCAGGTAGGCGATGATGACCACGGCCGCCAGGCAGAGGTTGGTGCTCGCGGCCACCGTGTTGGTCAGCGACAGCCCGAGCCCCGGCAACAGCACGAAGCCGCCCAGGGCCACGCCGACCACCGCGCCGAAGGTGTTCACGGCGTACAGCAGCCCGACCCGCATGCCCACCCGGGCGTGCTCGCTCTTGGTCTGCACGAAGTAGCGGCTCAGCAGCGGCAGGGTGGCCCCCATGAGCGTGGTGGGCACCACCAGCACCAGGCCGGAGACCAGAAAGCGCGCGGCGGAGAGCACCGCGAAGTTTTCGGGGAAGGTGGCGTAGAGCCAGATGTTCAGCGCGTCGAAGCGGCTGACCAGCAGGGGCAGGGCCAGGGCGATGATCCCGATGCCCGCCTCGCACAGGGCGTACGCCTTTAGAGGATCTTGCAGCCGGTCAGAGTAGCGCCCCGCCAGGTAGCTGCCCAGGGCCAGCCCGCCCATGAAGGCGGTGAGCACGGTGCTGATGGCGAGGGTGGTGGCGCCGAACACCAGGGAGAACATGCGGGTCCAGATCACCTCGAAAACCAGCCCGCTGGCTCCCGACATGAAGAAGCAGAGAATGGCCACCGCCCGCATGGCTGGCAAATTAGGCCACTTCGAGCCGAATTGGAAGCAAGGAGGCCCCATTAAAATGTCAAGTAGGGGGGTCTGACCCCTACACTTGACATTTTAATGGCCGTGTAAGGCTAGCCATCCTGGCATTCTGGCATTCTGGCATTCGCGCCCGCAGGGCGCGCTATGCCTCCGGTTGCAACACCACGCTAAATGACATTTTGTGTTGCCCGTTAGCTGTCGATTGGCTCGAGCACCACGCTAAATGACATTTTGTGTTGCCCGTTAGCTGTCGATTGGCTCGAGCACTACTGCAGTGCCGTAGGCCAGCAGCTCGGCCGCGCCGCCCATCACCACGCTGGTGCTGAACCGGACGCCCACCACCGCGTCGCCGCCCAGGGCGCGGGCCTGCTCGGCCATGCGATCGATGGCCTGCTCGCGGCTCTCGGCCAGCAGCTTGGTGTACTCGCGGATCTCTCCGCCCACCATGTTGCGCAGCACCGCCATGATGTCCCGGCCGACATGGCGCGCCCGCACCGAGTTGCCCCGCACGAGCCCCAGGGCCCGGGCCACCTGCCGCCCGGCGATCTCGTCGGTGGTGGTGATGAGCAGGTCATGCTTGAACCCGGTCACCGCCCCGGCCGCGGACCGGATCAGCCCGCTCTGTCCCTTTCTGGTCAGCTGGTCGTCGCTCATTGGTCGATCTCCCGGTAAGGATCCTTGCCAGCCCCGCGCAGCTTCACCCGCAGCAGGTAGATCAGCAACCCGACCACGCCCAGCGCCGCCGCGCCCGTGCCGATCTTGACCGGCAGCGGGACCGAGGGGTCGGCCAGCAGCTGTAGCGCGCCGAAGCCGTACAGCAGCCCCAGCCCCCCGATGACCAGCAGGGAGCAGATGATGATCCAGGCCCTCGCCGGAGCAGACTCTCTGGGGGGCTCGATGATGGCGTCCTGCATGATGCGCTCGGTCATGGCGTCGGTGGTCTCCTTGATGGCGGTGAAGTCTGCCAGCTCCTCGCGGCATTGCCCGCACCGCTCCATGTGCTCTGCGAGCTGTCGCTCCTCCCCGGCGTTGAGCTGCCCGTCAACGGCCTTGACGAGCAGGATCTCGTACTGCTCATGTCCGGTGGGCGCGCTCATGAGCTCTCCTCTCCCTGCCGGCCGAGCAGGGCCGGATCCTGGTCCAGCAGCGCCAGGCGCAGCCTGCGGCGGGCCCGGTACAGCCGGCTCATCACGGTGCCCGTGGGCACCCCCAGGATCTGCGCCATCTCCTCGTAGGACAGGTCCTGAAAATGTCGAAGCTCGATCACTTCGCGATGCTCCTGTGCCAGCTGCCCGATGGCGCGGGCCAGGGCGTCGCTTCGCTCTCGCTGCAGCAGCCGCGCCTCGGCGCCATCAGCCCCCGCGGGGCGGTCGTCCACCCCGAGGCCCGGGCGCGCCGGATCCCGCGGTCGCCTGCGCAGCCGGTCAAAGCAGTGGTTGCGCAGGATCCGATAGAACCAGGGATAGAACGGCCGCGACCGGTCGTACCCCTCGCTGGCCGCCAGGGCCCGGGTGGCCGCCTCCTGGCAAGCGTCCCGGGACTCCTCCCGGTCGCCCAGCCAGCGGTAGGCCGCCACGTAGCCCCGGGGCAGCGCCTGCTCGAGCAACTGTCTCATCTCCGCGCTCAACTCCTGGCCAGGGTCGCCCGGCCTCAGCCCAAGATCAACCAGGTGAAGGCCACGATGGACGCCAGCATCCCCCAGGTGGCCGGCCGCGCGAAGTTCAACGTCCAACCCCAGCCGAACGCCTTGGGGCTGAAAACCGGGCCGTCGGGGTTCCACAGCCGCCGGGCGAAGCGGGCCAAACGGGGGTAACGCCAATCATAAGGGATTCCCAGGTATCTACCTTGAATGTCAGTGATTCTATTCATGGCCGCCTCCTGCGTCCGTTCTCTACTGGGCTCTACGGAGGCGAGGGCGGTTTATTCCGCCCGATGGGAAGATTTATTGCTGATCGAGGTAGGCGCTATAGTCCGCGGCCGTGAAGATTCGGGCCCGCTTGCCTGCGGCCATGGGCCTGGCCGTTAGCCAGTCAGCGGCCAGCTGGAGCACCTCCACCCTGCAGGCCAGGGAGTAATACTCGTCCTCGCTGAACGGGGCCGCGTTGGCCAGCATCTCGGACAGACCGTCGTGGGCCTCGATCATGGTGCCCAGGGAGCCGTCATAATCGGGATCCTTGCCCCGGCTGTACACCTCGCCCGCCATGCCCACCGGGTAGAAATAGAGGAAGCAGCTGGCAAGCTCCATCCGCCAGCCTTCGGGCGCCCCGGATCCCACGGCCCACCGGCCGTTGAGCACCCGCCGCGCCACCTCGCCGAAGTAACACCCTGATGAGGCCACGATGAGGTGGAGGACCTCCTCGGTGGCGTCCTCCGGGACCTCTCGCAGGTACATGTCCACCAGGGGCAAGGTCTCGTAGGTGTAGTCAGGATCCACTCCCGTGACATGGGCGGCGCCCTTGCGCGCCAGCTCGGCCAGGTCCAGCACCCGGCTCGGGACGTCGCCGTCTCCGCCTCCGCCTGACCGGCGTTTCTGTTTACTCTTGGATTTCGATTTTGCCTTGGCCATGCACGAGAGACTAAGGCCTAAAGTCGAAACCCCAAAGCCCAAAGTCCGCTGTATAGATCGAACACAAAATGGTGTAATGTTGCCCCCGATCATGGATTGGCGACCGTCGCGGAACCAGTGACGGAACGGAGAGATCATACTCATGAGCACCACCCCGAGCCCCATCCACTACCTCGGCAAGCCGGGGCAGACCCGCCAGGAGACCATCCACTACACCTGCTCCCAGTGCGGGCAGCTGTTCGGCGCCCAGGTCTATACCTGCATCAACCTGGCCACGGATCCGAACCTGGCCACCCTGTTGGCCCAGCGCGAGCTGAACACCATCAAGTGCCCGGCGTGCGCCACCGTGGGGCGGCCCAACATGCCGCTGGTGTACCACGATCCCGAGGGCCGCCGGCTGGTGCTGATGCTGCCCAAGGGCTCGCGCCACCGGGAGCTGCCCGAGCGGTTCGAGTTCATGCGCGAGGTCATGGACGACGCCGCCGACGTGGCGGACTACGTCCTCACCCCTCAGGTGGCGTTCGGCGTGGGCGGCCTGGCCAAGCTGCTGAAGGAGGCCCGGGCGGCCCGCAAGCGAGACCTGGAGGAGTCGAAGCTCCAGGCCGATCAAGAGGCCGAGCTGGTGCGCCGCCAGGCCGAGCTGGACCGCAAGGAAGAGTCGCTGGGGCAGATGAACCAGCGGGTCGACGAGGTGGAGCTGCGCGAGAGCGAGCTGGTGGCCAAGGAGGAGGACCTGCAGACCAAGCAGGAAGACCTGGTCTCCCGCCGGGCGCGGGTGGTCAAGGAGCGCGAGGCGCTGGCCGCGGGGTGGAGCGAGCTGGAGCGCGAGCGCGAGAGCCTGCGCGCGCTGTCCGTAGAGCTGCAAGCCAAGGAGCGGGCTTACCGCGAGCGCAGCCGCGAGGCCGCCGCGGCCGCCGCCGCGCCGCCGCCGCCACCGGAGCCGGAGGTTGACCTCGATGCCCTGCCCACGGTGGATCAGCGCGCGCCGACCACGGAGATGTCCGAGCCCGCCGCCGCGCCTCCGCCCATCCCGGCCGAGGCCGAGGTGGTCCAGGAGGGCCCGGGCGGACCGTGGGAGCTGAACCTGGACCGCCGGCCGCGCATGGAGGTGGACGCCTGGCGGGCCGGTGACCAGCGCGAGTACTACCTGTACAAGGACGGCAAGATCTACCTGATGGCCAAGCTGGACGAGGACCGGCTCGGCATGTTCAAGGATGAGACGCCGCGCATCATGGTCCAGCTGTACGGCTTCCCCCAGGGGCCGCTGCCGGTGCTGGTGGTGCTGCCCGGGGCGGAGGACGACCCGGAGGCCCAGCTGGACAACGCCCTGTACTACCACCTGAACATGGACGAGGAGGAGGATCAGGACCTGCTCGGGCAGCTGGCCCGGGAGTTCGACGTGGTGTTCGACCTGTTCGACGAGGAGTCGCGCCCCGTGGCCACCTGGGGCTTGCAGGAGCCGCTGGCCGACAACGTGGTGGACATCCTGCGCAGGGTGGAGGTGCAGCTCGACACCATGGGGCGCGGCCAGGCCGAATACCCCGGCGCGGTGCGGGCGTACCTGGCGCTGGGCGAGGAGCGCCTCGGCCGCAAGCAACACAACTTCTCTCCTGACAGTTTCCAGGAGTTGCCCACGCCGGCGGCCGTACGCCTGGCCCTGGGCATCGTCTCCTACTGGTCCGAGCCCGAGAACCAGGACTACCTGGTCCTGGTCAAGAGCTTCCCCGTGACCTACTGGAAGGACATCAGGCTGCGGGTGGTCAAGCGGGCCCTGGACTACGGGCTCTCCCTGACGCCGCCCCTGTCCGACTTCGCCCTGCTGGAGAAGCTCGCCCCATCCCGGGAGGAGCTGCTGCGCACCTCGGTGGCCAACTTCGCCGAGGTCAGCCTGCGCATCAAGCCGAGCGACCTGGACCCCCAGCAGGAGTACGAGAACTGGAAGATGCTGCTGTCCGACTGCGCCGTGGAAGGGGTGCAGGTGGACAGCGAGATGGAGGAGCTGGCGGCGGCGGCGGGCAAGCGCGCCAGCCCCGTGCAGGCCGAGGAGGAGATCCTCGACCTGAGCGTGCTGAGCGAGGAGGAGCTGCTGCCGCTGCTCACCGAGCGTGACCAGCGCCGCGACGCGGCCCTGGAGCTGTGTGAGCGGGGCAACCTGGAGCACCTGGAGCCGGCGTACAACGCCGTGTGCAACATGACCCGCTCCGAGGTGGCCCGGGTGCTGCCAGCGCTGATCCAGTTCGGTGAGCCGTCGGTGCCGCTGCTGATCAAGGGCCTGCGTCACCGCAAGTCCTACGTGCGCCAGGGGTCGGCCCTGGCCCTGGCCCAGCTCAAGGCGGGCCCCGGCCTGGAGCCCCTCATCGACCTGCTGCTGGGCGAGCCGACCAACGTGTGGAAGGAGGCGGCGCGGGCCATCGGCGCCATGGGTCCCATGGGGCTCGGCGCGCTCATCTCGAGCGCCCGCTCAGCCGACGGCGACGAGCGCGAGCGTATCGCCTGGGCCTTCGCCCACGGCGCCCTGGACGAGCGGGGCAAGGCCGAGGTCGAGGCCATGGCCAGGGGCAAGAACGCGGTGCTGGCCAAGGTGGCCAACCGGGCCCTGGAGGTGATGGAGGACGTGCTGGCCCACGACGAAGAGGTCAAGGGGCAGCGCCCCATGGGCGAGCAGACCATCGTGCGGTCGTTTTCGCGCCAGTTCTTCGACGCCCTGGCGGGCGAGGTGAGCGAGCTCGAGGACGACTACATCCTCGACGAGGAGCCGATCCTGTCGGAGGACGGGCTGCGCGAGATCACCGGCGAGGCGCAGGACGAGGACCCGCTGGACCTGGACCAGGACGAGGACGACGAGGAGGCGGTGGACGCCGACGAGGTGGGCCTGGAGGAGATCCTCGACGAGGAGGTGCTGGAGGAGGGCGAGGACGAGGCCCAGGAGGAGGTCTCCGAGGAGAGCGGCGTGTTCGACCTGCTGTCCGAGGAAGAGGTGGAGGAGGAGGAAGAGGTGGACGAGGAGGACATCATCGCCGCGGAGAGTTCCCCCTCGGCAGAGCTGGAGAAGAAGTGAGGTTGTAATGCGGTTCGGTATCTTTTCAGACGTTCACTCCAACCTCCCCGCGCTCAAGGCCACGCTCAAGGTCATGGAGTCCGAGGAGATCGACAAGTACATCTGCCTCGGTGATGTGGTGGGGTACGGGGGGAGGCCCAGGGAGTGCACTGACCTCGTGATGGGCCTGACCTCCGTGACGGTGCTCGGCAACCATGACGCCGCCGTGTCGGGGCGCATGGACTACTCCTACTACTACGACGCGGCCCGGGAGGCGCTCGACCTGCACTCCAAGTGGGTCAGCGAGGAGAACCTGATGTGGCTGCGCTCCCTGCCGTACGAGCACCAGGAGCTCGGGCTCTCCTTCTGCCACGGCTCGCCCATGGATCTGGACCAGTTCGAGTATGTGTTCGCGCTGGATCAGGCGCGGCGGCTGCTCTACATGTGGGAGGACCTCTCGCGGGTGACCTTCATCGGTCACTCCCACCTGTGCAAGAAGTACGCGCTGTCCCGGGACGACGTGCACGAGGTGGTCACCGACAAGTTCAAGATCCGCGACGGCTTCAAGTACATCATCTCGGTGGGCAGCGTGGGGCAGCCGCGGGACTATGATCCGCGCGCGGCGTACGCCCTGTTCGACACCGAGGATATGTCCTTCGAGCTCAAGCGGGTGGAGTACGACATCGAGCAGGCGGCCAACGACATCTTCGCCACCGATCTGGAGCGCAACTTCGGTAACCGGCTCTTCCTGGGCGTCTGAGCCCGGCGCGGCCTAGCCATTGGCGGCCGGGATGTAGAGGCGGCGTCCGTCCGCTTTGAACGCGGCAAGATGCCGCGTCTACCGTAGAAGCGGCGTCTCGCCGCTTCTCTTTGTGTCTACGGTATAATCGGCCAATGCCGATGCCCGGGTTTCGTGCCCTGCCAGCTGTGGGGCTGGTCTGCTGCTTGCTCCTGAGCTGTCAGTACGACCTGGGTCAGACCTGGCCGGACGGGGCGGCGCCGAGGGATCGGGGGGCCGAGGACCGGGGCGCAGACCTGCAGGCCGACGGCAAGGGAGGCGATGGGCCGCCGTCAGCGGACGGGGCCGTCAGCGCCGACGGTAAGGTCACTGCCCCCGACGGCAAGGTCACCGCCCCCGACGGCAAGGTCACCCCGCCCGACGGCAAGGTCACCCCGCCCGACAGCAAGCTCGCCCAACCCGACAACAAGCTCCTGCCCGACCTGCCGGCTCCCAAGCCCAAGGTGTCGCTGGTATCGCCCAAGCTGGTCTACAACACCAAGAAGCACCTCATCGACTTCACCTTCAACGTGGTCAGCCCCGTGGCGGTCAACAAGTGCGACCTGCTGCTGGACGGCAAGGTGGCAGGCACCGCGGCCCAGCCGTCGGGCGTCACCGTGGTGACCCACGGCCCGGTGGGGGTGGGCAAGAAGAAGTGGACCGTCCACTGCGAGACCGCCGCGGGGCAGAAGTTCCAGGCGGGGCAGAGCCGCTATGTCTACGGCGGCTTCGAGACGCTCAAGGGGTGCAAGACCTCGGGCTGGAGCGCCAACACCTGGTACCGGCTGCTGCTGTCCATCAAGGACCTCAAGAGCGGCTGCTTCGTGGTGGACAAGGAGAAGGTGCTCCTCGACGGTCACGGCAAGGCCCTGACCTCGGCCCGACGCAAGGATCTGGTCTACTACCGCGTCAACGGCACCAAGGTCTCGGTGCTCGGCAACCGCACCCTCAAGGGCAAGGGCAACGGCCTGTGGGTCACCGGCTGGCAGAGCCCCTACGGGTCGGCCGGCAGCCGCGCGGTGATGACCGCGGCTGACTTCGACGGGGACGGCGACCTCGACCTGGTGACCCACTCCTTCAACTCGCCCCTGCGCCTGTTCAGCAACGACGGCACCGGCGGCTTCGGCGCGGCGGCCGCCTGGAGCCCCGGCGCCACCGACAAGCTGTTCAACATGCCCCGGCCCTTCGACTTCGACGGCGACGGCAAGCTCGACCTGCTGCTGGCCCACGGCAACGGCCCCGAGCGCCTCTACCGTGGCAACGGCACCACGGCCGGGCTGAGCCAGGCCCTGAGCGTGTCCATGGGGGACCGGACCTACCAGCTCGACCTGGGCGACCTGGACGGTGACGGCGCGGTGGACGTCATCTCGGGCAACACCCACCACTCCACGGTGGACGCGCGGCACCATGTGCTGCTCAGCCGGAATACGCGCAAGGGGATGAACATGGTCCCCGGGTGGGCGAGCCAGGCCACCGAGGACAACGGGCCGGGCCACAGCTTCCTGGCGGACTTCGACGACGACGGCGACTGGGATCTGGTCACCCCGCGCAACCACGGGGGCACCGATCGCGTGACCTATGTCCGCCTGAACAACGGCAAGGGGACCGCCTTCACGCAGGCGCACAAGGTGCCGGCCAGCGAACCCCTGGCCGCCCTGGACATGGACAAGGACGGCGACACCGACCTGCTGGTGGGGCATATCTCCAGCTCGTCCGGGAACCAGCCCGTGGTGCAGGTCATCCTCAACGACGGCAAGGGCAAGTTCACCGACGGCGTGAAGATCAACTTTAGCCCTTCCTACAGCAAGGCCCTGGTGGTGGCCCATGACCTGGATCAGGACGGGTTCCCCGAGGTCATCGCCGGCGCCCGCCATGTCAACGGCATCCCGCTGTCGGTCTTCACGCGTACGGCCAAGGGCGCCTCCTTCAAGGCCGCCTGGACCGGGCTGCCCGGGCAGCTGACCAAGGCGATCCTGGCGCGCGACTTCGACAACGACGGGGACCTCGACCTGTTCGTGGCTCACACCAAGGCCACCACACCGCCCACCCGCTACCTCACCTTCCTGCGCCAGTCGGGCAGCAAGCTCAGCTTCAGCAACGACTGGTCAATCTCCGCCACCCCCGCCACCGACTTCATCCCGTTCTCCCTGGGGGACCTGGACGGCGGCGCCGGGACGGCGGTGGTGGTGGACGCCGCGCAGGTACGCGTGCAGGGGCTCACCTTGCGTGGGTTCGCCCGGGCGGTGCTGGTCAAGGGGGACAAGTTCCGCGTTCAGAACCTGACCATCGACGACCCGGACATCGCCGGGGTGGCCGTGACGGGCACCACCCAGGGCGTCATCGACAACGTCAAGCTGCGCCGCCTGCACCAGGGCGCGGCCATCGAGCTCAAGGGGGCCGGCGCCGTGCAGGTGACCAACTCGACCCTCTGCCCGGCGGGCCAGGCGCGGGATCTCGTGGCGGCCAGCGCCACCTGCTCGGGGGCCACCACCGTCTCCGGCGCGGGCAACAGCTTCGGCCCGGTCAGCAGCTGCAAGGGCCTGGCCGGGACCACCTGCAAGTAAAGCGGCGAAGCTCAGCCGGGGCCGCGCTTGAGCTTCAGCGGTCGCTTCTGCCAGTGGGTGGCGCCATCTTCTGTCAGGTGCCTCGTCCGGCGCATGATGCGGATGATCTGGTACACCTTCTCCATCCACGCGGCGCTCGGCGCGTCTCCGTCGAGCATCCCCCCCAGGCTGCGGGGGGCCGGCGTGATCACCGCCAGGTGCGCTGCCTCAAGCGGCGTCAGGTCCACCGGCTCCTTGTCGAAGTAGTGGCGCGCCGCCTGGGGCACCCCGCGGAGGGTGGCGCCCAGCTCGATGACGTTGAGGTACAGCTCGAGGATGCGCTCCTTGGGGACCCGCTGCTCCAGGCGCCAGGTGAGCACCGCCTCCTGGAACTTGCGCGACAGGGTGCGGCCGTGGTGCAGGAAGAGGTTCTTGATCAGCTGCTGGCTGATGGTGCTGGCCCCGCGCACGGGCCGGCCGGCCTCGATGTCAGCGATGAACGCGCGGCGCAGCTGCTTCGGGTCGAAGCCGTCATGCCAGGTGAAGCGGTTGTCCTCGCCGGCGATGAAGGCCGCCTTGATGTTCCGGCCGAGCCGGGCGTAGGGGCGGAAGTCCGGGTTATCCGGGCCGAGGACCCAGGCTCGCCGGGTGCCGTCCCCGCCTGGCACTTTGGCTTCGAGCGGCTCGAGCAGGGTGTCCACGTCCGCCCGGGGCGGGTTGACCAGCATGCGGCAGGAGAAGGGGGTCAGGGACAGGTCCACCTCGGCGTCCTGCAGCTTGTCGGTGTGCAGGCGCAGGCGGCCCCGGGCGCCCAGCTCTCCACGCAGGAAGGCGCCGGTGAGGCTGGGGGCGAAGCCAGCAGGAAGAGAGGTGAGGACCTTCTGGCAGTCGGTGGCCGGGACGTCCAGGTCCAGGGCCAGCCGCGCGGCCGCGTCGCTCAGCGTGAGCTCCCCCGCGAGGCGCAGCTTCAGCGCCCTGGATGACAGCTCCAGCCTGGACAGGGTGACGTTACGCGCGGCCGGGTCGAGGGTCAGCTCGGCCTCCAGGGCTGCAGGGAAGGGGCCCACGTCCCGCCGCGAGATCAGCCGGTGGCGCAGGGTGAGCTTGTCGCTGGCGAGGTTCACCTGCATGCGCGCCAGAGCGCCGTCGCGCCACAGGCGCACCTTGCCCGACACCCGGGTGTTGGGCATGGCCGGCGCGCCGTCGCCCAGCAACGGCAGCAGCCGGTCGGGGTTGATCTCGTGGAGCTTGAGCAGCGCGGCGCGCGTCGAGGAGATGCGGTGCACGGCCTGGAGGTGGGCCTCGAGGGAGAACCGGCCAGGGTCCGGATCGCGGGTGGCGCCCTTGAGCGCGACCCGGTAGCCGGCGGGCTTCCGCGACAGGTGGAACATGTGCAGGTCGAAGGTGCGGTTCGCCAGATCCAGCTGCCCCCCCACTGCGGCCAGCCGCACCGGCAGCAGCTCGCCGGACGGCGCGCGGTCCAGCGCGGCGGAGGGCAGGTCCACCACGCTCTTGCCGCGCATGTGCAGGGTCGTGCGGCCAACCAACAGCCGCCCGCCCTCGTTGGCCCGCTGGCCGTAATAGATGCCCGCGCTTCGCAGGGTCAGGTCCCGGCCGCGGGGGCCCACCAGGAAGGTCAGCTCGCCGTCCTCGATGATCACCTTCGCCTTGCCCCGCAGGGGCGAGCCTGCCTTGCCGCCCGGGCGACTGGCCACGCTGGCCTTTGCTGGCTCTCCGTGCCGGGCCAACCCCTCGATGCCTGCGGCGGTGATCGCGAGGCGGGGTCGGCGGGCGCGGACCGCGCGGATCACTCCGGTGCTGGCGCCCCCGGACAGCAGGCCCTTCAGCCGGGCCGGGTCGAGCTCCAGCACCAGCCGGTCAGCGGTGAGGGTCAACCCCGGCGCGCTCACCTTCACCCTGTGCAGCACCACCGCTGGCGCGGCGGTGATCCAGAGATCGTCCAGGGTCACGGTCATGCCGGCGCCCCGGCTCAGGGCAGCGCACAGGTTGCCCACGGCCACCCGGTAGGTGCGGTACATGGTCAGCGGAGCCAGCGCCAGCAATGCGATGATGCAGATATAGAAGACGGTTCTGTCCCAGCGAAACGCCTGGTGCTCCTCGAGGTTGCTCATGGGGGCGGCGGATCCTGCTCCACGGTGAGCGCGAACGGCCCGGTGCCGTGCAGGTCCGCAGGGCCCCAACGCGAGTCCACGCCGATGTATATATCCATGGATTGGGCGGGGGTCAGGGTCAGGGTCTCGCTGCCGACGCCGAGGTTTTTGTCGACGCCCACGCACTGGGACAGCGGGCACTTGAAGAAGTAGTAGAGCGCCGGGTCCCACGGCTTGGCGTGATCCGGGGTCACCGTGATCCGGTACTTCTGCTTGCCCTGCAGGGTCACCTTGTAGAACAGGTCGCGGCCGGGGGTCGTGCAGGTCTGGCAGACGCACGCGGCGTTGACCTCGGAGACGGCGAGGGCAGTGTCCCCGGCGGTGGCCACGGCCGGACCGGCCCAGCCAAGTATTTCAGCGGCGGTGCAGGTGTCGTTGGCGCCGGTCAGCGGCCGCACGGTGAGGGTGTAGTCGCCGTAGCCGCCGGCGATGCCGGGCCCGATGGTGCTGTCCACCACGATGTAATAGGTGGTGCTGTACTTGGGCCGCAACATCAGCCCCTGGGAGCTGGACGTCGTGGAGGCGCCCGCCTCGCAGCTGATCTGGGGGGAGGAGCAGCTGGTGAGGACATACAGGGCGGGGCGGTAGCGCGAAGGGCCCGCGCCGCCGTCCACGGTCACCGCGTAGCGCTGCCCGGCGTTGAGATACACCGAGTGGAACCGGTCGACGCCGGGCGTGGCTGCGAAGGCGCACGACTGCCTGGGCAGGGCCAGGTTGTTGTCGGCGTCGGAGGCCAGGATCTTGCCCTTGAAGCTCCAGATCTGGCCCTGCTTCTTGAGCGGCAGCGCGCCGGCGCAGCTCTTGCCGTCGCCGGCGTCGGGCTCGCCCCGGTCCGGCTGCAAGTCGGGCAGCGGCCGATCCGGCGCCTGCGGCAGATCGGCGACGGCCAGGTCCGGGGCCATAGCGTCGTCCAGGGATGTGCCCTCGACATCGGCGCAGGCCCAGCAAAGGCAGAGGCAAATGAGCGTGGCCAGAATTTTACGGGCGCTTTTCATCAGTCCGCGGCCAGTATAAACCAGAGAACATGCGACGCTCCCACCAACCCATTTGCCCGCTCCTGGCCCTGGCTCTGGCCGCCTGCACCACCGCAGCACCTCCGCCTCCTTCTCCCTCGCCCCGTCCAGCCGTCGACCCCGCCCACGCTGAAGCCGTGGCCGCCTGGAACAAAGAGCGCCTGCAGAAGCTCACCTCCGAAACCGGCTTCCTGGCCCTGGCCGGGCTGTTCTGGCTCGAGGCGGGGACCCACAAGATCGGCTCCGACCCCGCAGCTGACATCCGGTTGCCCATCAGGGCGCCCCGCCATGTGGGCGATATCACCATGGCGGACGGCGAGATCACCTTCGCGGCGGCCTCTGGAGCGCAGGTCACCAGCGACGGGCAGCCGGTGAGCGAGCTCGCCCTGCGTACCGACGCGGCCGACGCCGGGCCTCACCGGCTGAAGTTCGACGGGTTCACCTTCATGATCATCAAGCGGGGAGAGCGCCTGGGCCTGCGGCTGTGGGACCGCCAGGCGCCCACGCGCACGGGCTTCACCGGCATCCCGACTTACCCGGTCCACCGGCGCTGGCGGGTCAAGGCGCGCTATGTCCCGTACGCCGAGCCGAGGCCGATCCAGATCCCGACCGTGGTCAAGACCACCACCGACGCCATGCTCGCCGGCGAGGTGCACTTCGTGCTGGGCGGCGAGGCGTGCAAGCTGCACCCCATCGCGTGGCCTGGAGACCGGGAGCTGTTCTTCCACTTCACCGACGGCACCACGGGCAGCGAGACCTACGGCGGCGGGCGCTTCCTGGTATCGAAGCACCCCATGGACCGCGCTGGCGAGCTCACCCTGGACTTCAACCGCACCTACACGCCGCCCTGCGCGTTCACCGAGTACGCCACCTGCCCGGTGCCGCTGGAGATGAACCGCCTGCCAGTGGCCGTGAGAGCCGGCGAGCGGCAGCGCTAGCGCGCCATCGCTCGCCGGAATGCCAGAGTGCCAGCGCGCCGGAATGCCAGGATGCCAGAATCCGGGTTCATGCCGCCGGTGCAGGCCGTTACAGGCTATTGAGTATAGCCGTGGCGAGCTAGAACGGGATCGGACTGAGGACGCTCTTCATCATCTTCCAGAGCCTCATCCTGGTACTCAGTTCGATCCTGGACGCTGCTTCGCTGACGAACAGGTTGCCCGAGACGGGCTTGAGGTAGCAGCCGCTCAGGTAGTAATTGATGAAGCCGCTGCTCGCCTGAACGGTGAAGTGCGCGTCCGCGCTCCAGGCCACGAGCTTTTCAGGGGCAGTGGATGGGGCCTCCTCGGCCTTGAAGTCCACATCAGGCGGACCGGTGGTCTCCAACAGGAGGATGCCCTTGCCTGAAGCGGTGGTCCTCAGCGCCTTGCCCAGGGCAAGGACGCACAGGTTGAGGTTGATGCTCCCCTTGAATCGGATGCCGGAAGAAAATCCGGAAACCCTGCTCATCTCGACGGTGATCTGCTGGCCCTGCTGGAGCTCCAGTGCCACCAGCCGGACCCCCCGGGCAGCGGTAAAGGTTACCTTCTCAAGGGTGCTTGATCCTGTGATCTTGTTTACGCACACCAGCCCATGCCTGAGCCGAGGAACTAGACCACCCTGTCGGAACGGAAATCTCTTATTTCCTGGCGCGTTGGTGGGCGCCCGGTTCCGCCTGCCGTAGAAGACTTCGCCCTCGCCGAGTTGGATTGAAAATCGCTCTCCCACCTCAGGTTGAAGAACCTCTGAAGATGCAATTGCATCCTTGGCTGCGAAGCCGAAGGTGATATCTGCCCGGGACACAATGACGCGCGCATAGAGCCATGAGAAGCCGCGTACAACGATGGCAATGGACCAGATGGTTGCTACCCAGCTGACAAAGACGATTAACCCCTGGAGTAGGCCAACTCCCGCGACGACAATGGCTGACCTGGGCACGCGAAAGGGAACCATTTTGGTTTTGGATACCCACGACTCAAAGCCGATCCACGCAATGGGATGACCCCACCAAGGGAGGGGGATCTTCTCTTTGTTAAATCCAGTTTCATAAGCCAATCCCCCGATCATCAATGCAAAGCTATCAAGGAGCTTGCTCAGGTAGGTCCCGCCAATGACACCCAACGCGAGCGCACATAACATTGGAGCAGAGCACAGCAGCGTGACGCCGAAAGACCTCCAGAAGGCCCCTCCGCCTATGCCGATGGCCAACTCTCGATTGTCCTTGTACAGCCGTACCGCCACCCAGACATAACCAGCCGCAACGACGAAGGTGAGCCACAGGTGGGGAACGCCCCTGAGCACGCTGGCGCAGAAGGTGCTGAGCAAAAGGAAAGCTCCCACCCAGCGCCAGGCACAATTCATGAGCTCTTTCCCCTCAGCTTGCAGCCATTGCCACCCACTCACCACCGACAATCAACCCTCAACCCTCAACCGTCAACTGTCGACCAGAGGTCACTGCACCACCACCCCCGCCCGCCGCTCTGGCCCGGGGAAGGGGAGCTGGCGGATGCGGCGCTCTCCCACCTGGACGGTGCCGCCGGCGCGCAGGCCGGCGTCGAGCATGATCGCCTCCACCAGGTCGCCGAAGGGCATCCCTGCGTGCTTCGCGATGCGCGGCAGCAGCGAGCGCGGGGTCAGCCCGGGCAAGGTGTTGACCTCCAGCAGATACTCGTTGCCCAGTTCGCTGATGATCATGGTCACCCGGGTGGCGCCGGAGCAGCCCAGCGCCTGGTGGGCGCGCAGGCTCTGGGTCAGCGCCCCGCGATAGCGCACCTCGGACAGCCGGGGCGGCATGTGGAACGCAGCGTGCCCCGGCGAGTACTTGGCCTGGTAATCGAAGACCGCCCGGTCCGGCGTCACCTCGACCGCCCCCAGGGGCTGGTTGGCCAGGATGCCCACGTGGACCTCTTTGCCCTTGATGAACCGCTCCACCAGCAACGCGTCGTCGTAGCCGAACGCCTCCTGGCAGGCGACCTCCAGCTCGCCGAGGTCCCGCGCCAGGGACACGCCGAGGCTCGATCCTTCGCCGACGGGTTTGACGATCACAGGGAAGCCGAACGCGCCGTGGGCCTCCTCCAGCTCCTCGAACGCGTCCTGATGCAGCACGTAGTAGGGCGGCGTGGGCAAGTTGTGCAGCCTGAACAGCTCCTTCGCCTTGATCTTGTTCATGGACAGGGCGCTGGCCAGCACAGAGCTGCCGGTATACGGGATGCTCAGCAGCTCCAGCAACCCCTGGATACAGCCGTCCTCGCCGTAGCGCCCATGCAGCGCGTTGAACACCAGGTCGACCCCTGACTCCCGGAGCACCAGGTCGATGTCCCGGTCCACAAAGAGCCGCTCCGCCGCATAGCCCCGCTCCTGCAGCGCATCAAACACCGCGTCACCGCTGCGGACGGAGATCTCCTTTTCAGCGGAGAGTCCACCCATCAGGACGCCGATTTTTTTCAGTCTCAACATCGTGTCACTGCCTCCCGGGCAGGGCGCGAATCGCGCATGCTTATCCCCCTTCGCTGCACGGCCCATGCCATCGAGCGACCTTACTGATCTCAATGTGTTAGCCAGGTGAAGTGGCCCTCAGACACATGGTATGTGTCCCAATTCACACGATGTCATGGGGGGATCGGCGCTAGCAAGTTTTTGACTGTTTTTAATAACCTGCGCCGATCCGGGCCCCCGCGGCAGCTGCCCAAAACCGGCCCTGACCAGCCGACCCGTCGGGCTTGCGTCGGTGGGCCGCGACCCGTATAGATTGGAGCGCAAACACTTCAGGACAGAGAGATGAGCGACTGGACATTACGTAAAAATTCGTTTTCCCCCCGCAAGGGGCCCGTACTGGTGGTTGTGATGGACGGTGTGGGCACCGCCCCGGCGTCCGAGAGCAACGCCGTGTCCCTGGCCCGTACCCCCGTGCTGGACCGGCTGTGGGCCGAGCACCCCACCTGCCAGCTGCGCGCCCACGGCACCGCGGTGGGGCTGCCCACGGACAAGGACATGGGAAACTCCGAGGTGGGGCACAACGCCATCGGCGCCGGGCGGGTGTTCGCCCAGGGCGCCAAGCTGGTCAACGAGGCCATCGAGACCGGCGCCATCTTCGACGGCGAGACCTGGCGCGATCTGGTCAAGGGGTGCCTGGACAACGGCGCGCCCATGCACTTCATCGGGCTGCTGTCCGATGGCAACGTGCACAGCCACATCCAGCAGCTGTTCGCGTTGATCCGCCGCTGCCACGCCGACGGGGTCCAGCAGGTGCGCGTGCACCCGCTGCTGGACGGGCGGGATGTGCCCGAGACCTCGGCCCTGGAGTACTTCGACCAGCTCGAGGGGCTGCTCTCGGGGCTCAACGCCGAGGGGCGCGACTACCGCATCGCCTCTGGCGGCGGCCGCATGCTGGTGACCATGGATCGCTACGAGGCCAACTGGGCCGTGGTGGAGCGGGGCTGGAAGGCCCACGTGCTGGGGCAGGGGCGCCCCTTCGCCTCGGCCCGCGAGGCCATCGAGACCTACCGCGCCGAGGACCCGGAGCTGATCGACCAGTTCATGCCCGAGTTCGTCATCACCGAGGACGGCGCCCCGGTGGGGCCCATCGAGGACGGCCACTCGGTGGTCTTCTTCAACTTCCGCGGCGACCGCGCCATCGAGATCAGCCGCGCCTTCGACGACGACGACATCGCCCACTTCGACCGGCAGCGCCGCCCCGATGTCAAGTACGCCGGCATGATGCAGTACGACGGCGACCTGATGATCCCGCGACGCTTCCTGGTGGCACCGCCGCAGCTGGACCGCACCATGGGCGAATACCTGACCCGCAACGGCGTGGCCCAGTTCGCCTGCTCCGAGACGCAGAAGTTCGGCCACGTGACCTACTTCTGGAACGGCAACCGCGGCGGCAAGTTCGACGAGCAGCTCGAGACCTACGTGGAGGTGCCGTCCGACCTGGTGCCCTTCGAGCAGCGCCCCTGGATGAAGGCGGCCGAGATCACCGACGCTGCCGTGGACGCCCTGCGCGGCGGCGCCTTCCCGTTCGCCCGCATCAACTACGCCAACGGCGACATGGTGGGCCACACCGGCGACCTGGAGGCGGCGGTGCTGGCTGTGCAGGCCGTGGACCTCTCCCTCGGGCGGCTGCTCAAGGCGCTCCGCCGCGTGGGCGGCGTGGCCCTGATCACCGCGGACCACGGCAACTCGGACGAGATGTGCGAGCGCGACAAGAAGACCGGGGAGATCAAGCGAAAGGAGGACGGCTCGCCCAGCGCCAAGACCAGCCACACCCTGGCGCCGGTCCCGCTGACCATCTACGACCCGGCCTTCGCCGGCGAGTACGAGCTCAGCCCCGGCGAGGGCGCCGGCCTGAGCAACATCGCCGCCACCGTCTTCAACCTGCTGGGCTACCACGCCCCGGATGACTACGATCCCTCCCTGATCCGGCTGAAGTAGCATGGAGGTGTGATGGGGAAGCGGTCCGCGCGGCGTGAGATCTGGCGGCTGGAGCCGCCCACGGGGGGAGCGCTGCGGGTGGCAGTGATCTACCCCAACAGCTACGCGGTGGGCATGGCGAACCTCGGCCTCCACGCGCTGCTGGAGCAGCTGTGCGCCTGGCCGGTAACCCTCGACCGCGTGTTCATTTCTCACGACGATCCGTCGCCGCCGCGGTCGCAGGACCTCGGCCTGAACCTGTCGGCGTTCCACGCGCTGATCTTTTCGGTCTCCTTCGAGCCCGACTACGTCGGCCTGGCCCTGGCGCTGAGCAGGGCCGGCATGGCGCCCCTGGCGGCGGACCGCTCGGCGCGGGATCCCCTGGTGGTGGCCGGCGGCATGGCGCTCACCCTCAACCCGGAGCCCGCGGCGCCGCTGTGCGACCTGGTGGGCGTTGGCGAGGCCGAGGCGCTGCTGCCGACGCTGGTGCCGCGGCTGCTGTCCGGGCCGGGCAAGGAAGACCTGGTGCAGCGGCTGGCCGGCGAGCCGGGCTGGTACGCGCCGGCCCATCACGATCCGGCCACCTGCGTGGTGGAGCGGCAGCACGCGGAGCTGCAGCGGCCGGTGATGCCGGTGGTGCTGGGGCAGGGCGCGGCTTTCGGCGGCCATGTTGACCTGGAGGTGAGCCGGGGCTGCCGATGGCGCTGCCGCTTCTGCGCCGCCGGCCACGTGGTCACGCCCTACCGGGAGCTCTCCCCGGAACGGCTGCAGGACGCCATCGCCTGGGCGGCGGACCACCGGGGCAGGGTGGGCCTGGTGGGCACCGACGTCAGCGACCACGGCCACCTGCGCGCCATCGCCGAGCGGGTCTGGGACGCCGGGGCCGAGGTGGCGTTGCCGTCGCTGCGCGTGGAGAGCCTGGCCCGCCCAGGCTCCCAGGCGTCCTGGCTGCTGCGCCAGCGCCCGCCCCGCACCCTCACCGTGGCGGTGGAGGCCGCCACCGACAGCCTGCGCCTGGCCCTCAACAAGAAGCTCGGCCACGAGCAGCTGCTGCGCATGGCGGCGGCCGCCAAGGCGGCTGGCGTTTCCTCGCTGAAGGTCTACCTGCTGGTGGGCGTACCAGGTGAGACATGGGAGGAGATCGAGGCGATACCCGGGCTCTGCCAGGAGCTGCTGGACCACGGCCCGGGCGGGCAATTGACCCTGTCGGTCAACGGCCTGGCCCCCAAGCCGGGCACGCCCCTGCAGTGGTGCCCTGCGCCGGAGTTGAAATACCTGCGCGCCTGCCGCCGTCTACTCCGCAAGCGTCTCCCGCGTGGGCGCGTGAAGCTCGCCTTCGAGTCGCCGGACTGGACCCGCTGGCAGAGCGTGCTCGGCCTCGGGGGAAGGGAGGCGGCGCGGCATGTACTGCTGGCCGCGGAGCGGGGCTGGCGTCGGGCCCTGGCGGCGGCCGCCGCGGAGGAGCCCGTGCTCTCCGGGCGTGGGCGCCCGGAGGACGAGCCCCTGCCGTGGGCTCATGTGCACCCCGCCTCCGTCCAGGAGCCGCTGGGCCGACAGTGGGAATGCTGCCAGCAAAGGCGCTACACCCCGCCGGCCAGGCTCACCGGGCGACTGGATTAGTTGCCAGGTGGGTTATGGTGGGATAAGGTAGGGGAGTGTAGGTTAATATACGTGCGTAACACACCATGGAGGTTCACGTGCGAAAGCTAACCGTTCTGGCCACCGCCCTTTGCGTGTTGATGATCTCCGGCGCCGCAGAGGCTGCCCGGACCTACCGGGTCAAGCTCAAGTCCACCCCCGCCGGGGCGTCCATCTACCTGGAGGGCAAGGGCGACGAGGCCCTGGGCAAGACCCCCCACACCATCCGCCTGCCCAAGGGCCAGCACACGCTGATCCTGAAGCGGGATGGCTACAAGAGCGTCACCCGCACCGTGCTCATCCGGGGCACCTCGGCCTTCTCGTTCTCTCTGGAGAAGAAGCCGGAGCCGGCCACGTTCTCCATCGAGCCGGCGCCAGGGTCTCAGGTGACGGGCGCCTCGGTGAAGGTCAACGGCAAGGAGGTGGGCAAGGTGCCGGTGACCGTCGCGCTGCTCCAGGGGCGCTACCTCGTGGAGGTGGCGAAGGAGGGGTTCAAGACCTGGGAGCAGTGGATCGACGTCAAGGAGGCCGAGAAGCGCTCCATCGTGGTGAGCCTGATGGCCGACGCGCCTGACACCGGCAACCTGCTGGTCTCGTCCAACGTCACCGGCGCCATGGTCTTCGTCGACGGCGTGAAGCGCGACGCCGCGCCGGCCCTGGTGGAGAAGCTCACGGTGGGGGTCCACATGGTGGAGGTGCGGGCCGAGGGCTACGAGACCGCGCGCAAGGAGGTCACCGTCGAGAAGGAGAAGACCGCCAAGCTCACCGTGGAGCTGACGGTGGACAAGGCGGCGGTGGCGGCCACCACGGGCACCATCCAGGTGCTCGCCGAGCCCAAGGGCGTGGAGGTGCTGGTGGACGGCGCGTCCCAGGGCGATGCGCCGGTGAAGGTGGCCGAGCTCGCCGAGGGGACCCACATCGTCGAGGGCAAGAAGGCGGGCTTCGAGACCGCCGAGCTGAAGGTGGAGATCAAGAAGGGCGAGTTCAAGACCGTCAAGCTGACCCTGAAGGAGAAGGCGGTGCCCGCCTCGTCCGGCAAGCTGCAGGTGAGCAGCAACGTCAAGGGCGCCAACGTCGCCCTGGACGGCAAGGACGTGGGCAAGACCCCGCTGCTGATGGACAAGGTGGTGCCTGGCCCCCACGTGATCCGGATCTACGGCGAGGGGTACCAGGAGCTGTACAAGACCGTGGCGGTCAACGCAGGGCAGACCACCGAGGTGATGGCGGATCTCAAGGCCACGGGCGCGACGCCCGCCAAGCCCGGCGCGGACAAGCCCGCCGGCGACAAGGCGCAGGACAAGAAGGCCGAGGTGAAGCAGAAGGTGGAGGACAAGAAGGCGGCGGCCACGGCCGGGACCGAGGAGAAGCAGGAGGCGGCCAGCGACGAGGCGGCAGACGCCGAGGACGATGAGCCGGTCTCCACCCTCGGGCTCTCCTCGTTCGGCGCCCAGCTGGTGGGCAAGGGCAACTTCACCGCGGACTTCGGCTTCGGCTACCCCTACATCTTCGAGGGGCGGCTCACCACCGGGCTCTACTCGCGCGGCTTCTTCGGCGTGGACGTGGGGGTCGACTTCCGCACCTTCGGGCTGCACAACGAGATCGGCATCCACTCCAACTTCAGGGTGGTCAACTACGAGCCGGTGGCCGTGTCGGTCAACGTGGACATGGGCGGCGGCGGCGGCCCCAAGGACAGGGAGAACTTCTACTTCAAGATGGGCCTCAACGTGTCGCTCTGGTTCAAGCGCATCGTCACCTTCACCGGGCGAGCCTACCTGGACGTGTCGGTGGACGACCTGTGCGACGGCTCGGACGTGGAGCTGGTGAACCTGACCGACGAGACCGAGGTGTGCCGCTGGCCCGAGGACCTCACGCCGGATCAGAAGCAGCAGCTCGACGGCTGGGTCGGGGCGGGCAAGGTGCCAGCGCAGCTGCAGGATGACGAGTTCCGCTCCAACCTGCGCGGCACCTTCACCAAGGCGCGCTTCATGCTGGCGGCCATCCTGGAGTTCCCGGTGCACGAGATGATCAACATCTGGGCCATGGTGGAGGGCGCGCCGGGCCAGGGCGGCGACCGCGGGCGCTGGGCCTACCGCAAGCTCTTCTCCTCTTTCATGCCCTCGGACGACCCGGCCATCTACGGCCGGCTTGGCGCCACGATCAAGTTTTAGGTCGCCTCCTGACGCGCTATGCTCACCTGCAGCACCGAGGAGGGCCATGGCAGACACCGCAGACATGAAAGGGCGCGCCGCGAGCGGCCAGGATGACGACCGGTACCGGGCGCTGATCATGGCCCAGGAGGTGGGCTTCGCCGTCCTGGAGCTGATCCACGACGAGGACGGAAACCCCACGGACGCGGTGGTGGTCGAGATGAACAAGGCCGCGGCGCTGGGGCCAGCGGCCAACGCTGCGGTGGGGATGCGCGCGAGCGAGATGACCGGGGGGCGCTTCATGCCGCCGCTGGCCATGATGGCCGACGTGCTGGGCACTGGTGAGCGGGTGACCCTCAAGAAGCACTTCGCCGGGCTGGGCAAGTGGCTTCAGGTGGATATCCTGCCCCACGGGCCGCGCGAGACCAGCCGGTTGGCGATTTGGATCAACGACATCACACAGCAGGAGGAGGCGCGCGCCCGGGAGCAGCTGCTGGGCGCCATGGTCGAGCAGGCCACCGACGCCATGCTCGCCGTGGACCTTGACGGCACGATCCAGTTCGCCAACCGGGCAGCGGCGCGCCTCTTCGGTGAGTCCCCTGAAGGCGAGACGAACCTGTTCGACCTCGTTCACCCCGAGGAGCGCGGCGTCGTGGAGTCGAGCTGGCGCATGCTCGGGCAGAGCGGCGCCCCCCTTCGCGACCTGGAGTGCCGGCTGCTGACGACGCAGGGGGACTTCCACAACTTCCTGATCTCCGCGTCCACGCTGAAGGCGGACGGCGAGGCGCGCTACATGGTGCTCGCCCACGACGTCACCCGGTACAAGACCTACCAGGCCCAGCTGGCGCAGTCCGACCGCATGGCCAGTCTGGGGCTGCTGGCCGCGGGCATCGCCCACGAGATCAACAACCCGCTGACCTACTTGCTCTACAACCTCGAGGGCCTGATGGAGGATCTCCCGGCGCTGGGGGCCACGGGCGCGCCCCCGGACGAGCTGCGGGAGCTGAAGGAGATGGCGTCCGGCGCCCTCGACGGGGCCGAGCGCATAAAGGCGGTGTCAGGACACCTGCGGGTCTTCTCTCACAAGGGCGATCCCGGGCTCGACCGGGTCAACGTGATGGATGTGCTCGACAATGTGATCGGCATGGCCCAAAACGAGATCCGGTTCAGGGCCCGGCTCTCCTTGCAGCTGGAGCCGGTACCGCCGGTCCAGGCCAACTCGGGCCAGCTGGCCCAGGTGCTGCTGAACCTGCTGGTCAACGCCACGCAGGCCATCGAGGAGGGGGACCTGGAGGGGAACCAGGTCGGGGTGTCCACCCGGCAGGAGGGCAGCAATATCGTGATCGAGGTGCAGGACACCGGCGCCGGGATCCCGCCCGAGAACATGGACCGGATATTCGAGCCGTTCTTCACCACCAAGGCGGTGGGCGAGGGGTCGGGGCTGGGCCTCTCCATCTGCCGCAAGATCATCGAAGCGTGCGGCGGGACCCTGTCGGCAACCAGCGAGGTGGGCCGCGGCAGCTGCTTCACCCTTCGGCTCCTGCCCGCGGCAGAGGAGACGGAGGAGCCAGCCGCGGCGTCGGCGCCACCGGCCAGGGCGCAGGAGCCCGAGGGCCGCGTGCTGGTTGTGGACGACGAGCAGGCCATCTGCAGCGCCGTGATCGGCATCCTTGACCACCGGGATGTGGTCGCCGTGCGCTCGGCCGAAGCTGCGCAGGAGCTGCTGCGGGGCGAATGCGATTTCGAGGTGATCCTGTTGGACCTGATGATGCCCGGCATGAGCGGCATGGATCTGTTCGAGTGGATCGAGCGGTCGCAACCGGAGCTGGTACCCCGCGTGATGTTCATCACCGGGGGCGCCTTCACGCCGCGCTCCCGGGAGTTCCTGGAGCGGGTGGACAACCCGTGGCTGCAGAAGCCGTTCGAGCCCACCCGGCTGAGGGAGGCCGTGAGCCAGCAGATCCTGGCCGCCGAGGCCAAACAGGAAGATGACCCCGCCTGAGGGGCGCGGCAGCGCGGCCGGCGTCACCGTCAGCCATGAGCCGAGGGGCCGGACCCGGCAGGGCGAAGCGGTGGACGCCTACCGGCTGGACAGCGGCGCCGGCGTCACCGTGGAGCTGATCACCTATGGCGCCGCGGTGTCCTCGGTGAAGGCGCCGGACCTGCGCGGCCGCCGCGCCGAGGTGGTGCTCGGGTACGACGACGTGGCCGGCTACGAGGCTGCCGAAAACCCGTACATGGGCGCGACCTGCGGGCGGTACGCCAACCGCATCGCGGGCGGTCGGTTCGAGCTGGACGGCGAGGTGTTCACCGTGCCCGCCACCGACGGGCCGCACGCCCTGCACGGCGGCGTGGACGGCTTCCACCGGCGGATCTGGCAGGCCGAGCCCGCCGACGGCGGGGTGCGCATGTGGCGCACCAGCCCCCACGGAGAGGAGGGCTTCCCTGGCGAGCTCCAGGTGGAGGTGCGCTTCACCCTGGACGCCCGGGGCGCGCTGACCATCCGCTACCGCGCCGCCACCGACCGGCCCACGGTGGTCAACCTGACCAACCACAGCTACTTCAACCTCGCCGGCGACGGGGACATCCTCGGCCACACCGTGCAGGTGGCCGCGGCCCGCTATGCGGTGGTGGACGAGGAGGCGATCCCCACGGGAGAGCTGCGGTCGGTGCGGGGCCTGCCCCTGGACCTGCGCCAGGCCCGACCGGTGGGGCAGGGGATCCGGCAGCTGCCCGCCGGCGGCTTCGACCACAACCTGTGCCTCGACGGGGGCGGCGGGGCGCTGGCGCTGGCGGCCCGCGTGAGCGACCCGCGCAGCGGCCGCACCCTCACCTGCCACACCACGGCGCCGGGGCTGCAGCTGTACACCGGCAACTTCCTCGACGGGGTCCCGGGCCGCCATGGCACTGCCCTGCCGCGGCACGCCGGGCTGTGCCTCGAGGCCCAGCACTATCCGGACAGCCCGAACCGGCCCGGCTTCCCCTCCACGGTGCTGCGCCCGGGCGAAGTCTACCGCCAGACCTGCGTCTACAGCTTCGGCCTGGATCGGGACATCTCCTCCGCCCCGGAATAGGGACCCACCCTGACCCGTAGATCTAACTGAGGCAGGCCCCCTGGCGACGCCCGCTGGCCCTGGCCCGGCGGCGCGCTACGCTTTGACATGTGGGCCCGGTCAAGGAGGTGATGCAATGACTGTGTCTCGACCGCCCCTGAGTCGTGGGGATCTGGCCTTCCTGCTGGAGGCCAACGAGGTGCCGCCGGAGGAGTGTGACCGGATGGGACGCCGGCTGGCGCGTGATCCTGGCTATCGCCGCGCCCTGGTGGACAACGAGGAGATCTTCGAGCGCGCCCTGCAGGACACTGACGGCCTGGTGGACATATCGCCCGCGCTGCTGTTCGAGATCTTGCTGCACAAGGTCCGCGCCGACCTGCGGGAGCTCTGCTTCACCGTCGAGCAGGCCGGCGGGATGTCGGTGCCCGTGTTCGACAGCGAGGAGGTGCTCGACCTGCTGGAGGACGAGCTGGTGATGGCGTACCTGGTGGGGATGCTCGCCTCCTTCGTGCAGCCCGCGGCCAGCACGGTGGAGCAGCAGGGCAAGGGCAGGGTCACCCGCCGGCTGCGCTACTCGGACCTCGACCTGCACAGCTTGCTGCGCCTGGCAGAGGGCGCCAGCGGTGCCCAACGGCTGACCGTCTACCGGCGGGTGGCCGACGCCTGTCTGTTCATGCTCGGCATCTACCCGGAGTTCGTGGTGAGCAACCATCGCTACCCCTCGGGGGAGCTGCGGCCGCTGCTGGCGGGCTCGGGGCGACGGTTCAGCCCCGAGGAGTACGAGGCGCGGGGCCGACAGTTCTACCGGCTGGCCGCCGAGCATCGCTCGGCCCGGGGGCGGCGCCTGGCGGACGTGCTCTGGTCACTTCACGCCGGCTTCAGCTGGGCCCTCAAGCCGCTGAACTTCCTCTCCGCCAACTACCTGCACCGCGCCGGGGTGCTGTTGACCTGACCGCTTCGCCCAGTCGCTCACCTGTCCGGAGGCTGTGACGGGCGCGCCAGGCCATGCCTGCGCAAGATCTCGAAGAAAAGGGCCTTTGATATTATTGCTCTTTTCCGGGATGCATGTGGCGTTCTGCTACATTGTGGAAAAATGCCCCAGTTTGAGCGTAGGATCAGCCAGACATGAGCATCGCCAAGAAGGTCACCATCGTGGTCTCGTTGCTGGCGGCGCTGCTTCTGGGCGGCACGGCAGTCACCGTGCGCGAGCAGCGCCAGCAGGAGGTGCTGCGCCGGGCCAAGGCCGAGGCGCGCATGCTGGTGAGCGTGATCCGCATGTCCGTGGAGGCGTCCATGTCGGACTACGGCCGCATGGGGGCCATCGAGGACCTGGTCTCCAGGCTGCAGCCGATCAAGGTCACCTTCTACGGAACCGACGCGCGGGTCATCGCGCCGGCGCCCGAAGAGGAGGAGCCCAAGGTCAACCTGCGCGCGCGCCGGGTGATCCTGCGCGGCAAGCCGGTGGAGGAGGCGGGGCAGGGCTACTACGCCTACCGGGTGCCGCTGCGGGATCAGTACACCGGCGCCGTGGCCGGTGTGCTGGAGCTGCGCTTCGACCTGGACGCCATGGCCGGGGCAGAGTGGGACGCGTCGGCGCTGCTCGTGGCCGCCGGGCTGCTGCTGGGTATCGCCCTGGTTGTGGGCATCTACCTGCGCAAGACCGTGGCAGAGCCCATCGAGAAGCTGATGGTGGGCATGGACCACATCATCCGGGGCGACCTGACCCACACCCTGCCCCTGGACCGCAACGACGAGATCGGGCGCATCGCCTACCGGTTCAACGAGATGACCGCGCAGCTGCGCGATGCCCAGGAGGAGATCCACGGCACCGCCGAGGCGCGCGTGCGCCTGCAGCAGCGGCTGCGCCAGAGCGAGAAGCTGGCCACCGTGGGCCAGCTGTCGGCGGAGATCGCTCACGAGGTGGGCACGCCCCTCAACGTCATCGCGGTGCGGGCGCGCTCGCTGCTCAAGAAGACCGACCGCCCCGATGAGGTGACCAAGAACTCGGCCATCATCGCTGACCAGGCGGAGCGGATCACCAAGATCATCCAGCAGATGCTCGACCTGAGCCGGGCGCGCATTCTGCGGCGCACGGAGGTTGATATCATCTCCATCCTGGCCGACGCCACGGGGCTGCTGGAGTACCAGATGGAGCGCAACGGCATCGCCCTGGAGCTCGAGATCCCGGACGACCTGCCGCCGGTGCTGGGAGACGCTGACGGGCTGCAGCAGGTGTTCATCAACCTGGTGCACAACGCCGTGCAGGCCATGGTGGATGGGGGCACGCTGACGCTGACCACCGAGGTGGAGCGTCGGCGCAAGGAGGGCCTCGACCTGGCTCCACCGGAGCTGTACATGGTGGTGCATGTGGCAGACACCGGGCCCGGGATCCCGGAGGAGTCGAGGGGGCAGATCTTCGATCCGTTCTTCTCCACCAAGGGGCAGGGAGAGGGCACCGGGCTGGGCCTGACGGTGGTGCAGGGCATCGTCAAGGAGCACGACGGTTGGATCGAGGTGGGCGAGGTGGAGCCCTCCGGCGCGGAGCTGCGGGTCTACCTGCCCACGGCGGCGATGGAGGAACCACGAACCGAGGACGGCGGGGGCGGCGGGGGCGATGCCGATGCCAAAGACGACGAGCAGGGAGGCTAGATGGACCCGGTAGAAAACAGCGCGGTGACCGTCCTGGTGGTGGAGGATGACGGAGCCATGCGCGAGCTGCTGCGGGAGGCGCTGGAGGAGGAGGACTACGACGTGGCGGCCCCCCCCGGCGGCCCGGGGGGGCGGGGGAGGGGGCGGGCCCGCGGCGGGGATCACCGGGTCAACCCAAAGCGCATGCCCGACCTGGATGGCCTGGACATGATGCGGGAGCTGCGCGCGTTACCGTCGCCGCCCGACGTCATCATGATCACCGCCTTCGGAACCATCGACAACGCCATCAAGGCCATGAAGCTGGGCGCGGCGGACTATGTCACCAAGCCGTTCGAGATGGAGCAGCTGCTCATCTCGGTGCAGCGCGCGGTGCGGGACCGGGCCCTGCGCCAGGAGGTGGTGCGCCTGCGCGAGGAGGTCAAGGATCGCTACCGCATGGGCAACATCATCGGGCGCAGCGCGGCCATGCAGGAGGTGTTCGGGCTGATCCGACGCGTGGCGGCTTCCCCGGTGAGCGTGTTGATCACCGGCGAGAGCGGCACCGGGAAGGAGCTGGTGGCCCGGGCGCTGCATTTCAACTCGCCCCGGGCGAACCAGCCGTTCATGCCGGTCAACTGCGCGGCGATCCCGGACACGTTGCTCGAGAGTGAGCTGTTCGGCTACAAGCGCGGCGCGTTCACCGACGCACATCGCGACCGCCCGGGTCTGCTGGTGGAGGCGGGCAGCGGCACCCTGTTCCTGGACGAGGTTGCGGAGCTGCCGCCGCAGCTGCAGGCCAAGCTGCTCCGCGTGCTGCAGGAGCGAGAGGTGCGCCCCCTGGGCAGCAACCGCACCGTGCCCCTGGAGGCGCGCATCATCTCGGCCACCAACCGCGACCTGGAGGAGATGCGGGGGGAGGGCACCTTCCGCGAGGATCTGTACTATCGCCTCGACGTGGTGGGCATCAACATCCCGCCCCTGCGGGACCGGCCCGAGGACATCTTGCCCCTCGCCAGCCACCTGCTTGAGCTGGCCTCGGAGCGGGCTGGTTGCCAGTCGCGCACCCTGGCCCCCGACGCGGCGAAGGCGCTGCTCGGCCACCTCTGGCCGGGCAACGTGCGCGAGCTGGAGAACGTGCTGGAGCGAGCCGTGGCCCTGAGCCAGGCGGATGTGATCCAGCTCGGGGACCTGCCGCCCGCCATGCTCGAGCCTCGCTCCGGCGATCTGCTCGCCACTGCGGCGCGGCGGCGCATGACCCTGTCGGACATCGAGCGTGAGTACATCCTGCATGTGCTCGAGGAGGAGGGCGGCAACAAGACCCGCACCTCGCAGCGCCTGGGGCTCGACCGCAAGACCCTCTACCGGAAGCTCGAGGAGTACCGCAAGCGCGCCTCGAGCGAGTAGGTTCATCTGTAACAGTCGCCGGTTTGCCCGAGACTGATCCTTCATGACCGGTTTTGCGAAGAGCGTGTTCATTGTGGCGGCGGTGGTGGCGGTGGGTGCCTGTTCCGACGACGACATCGTGCAGCAGCAACTTGACGGGCCGAAGGTGGTGCCCGACGCCTTTGTCCCGCCGGCGGACACGCGGGCTCCGGACACGGGGCCCGCCCCCGACCTGGGGCCGAAGTCGGTGTCCTGTACGCCACCGGGCTGCCCGGCGTGCGTGGACGGTAAGACCGGCTGCGCCGCCAGCGGGCCGTTTTTGACCGGCACCTGCTGCGCCAGGGGCGACAACCTGGTTCGACAGGGCACAGCCTGGGGCTCCGAGGTGGTGGACCTGGAGACCGACGGCAAGATCGTCGTGGCGTGCGGCGGCTTCGGCGCCACCATCAGCGATGTCTCCGATCCCAGGGCGGCGTCCAACATCGGCAACGTGACCCAGCGCTGTCAGCGCATCGCCATCGGGCCGACCCTCAGCGACGGGACCAAGGTGGTCTACCTGGCCCACCACGGCGACTCCTGGGTCAACACGCCCTTCCTCTCCACGGTCTACATCTCGGGGGCCGGCGGGCTGAAGATCGTCAACACTATCTCCGACGACCAGATTCTGTTCGAGGGGCTGCTGTACCACGGCGGCAAGCTGTACGTGGCGGCCCACGAGGGGGGGCTGCGCACCTACGACGTGAGCAAGACGGGCGTGCCCTCCTTCAAGCACCTCACCACCGACGGGATCAAGAACGCCTGGAAGCTCGCGGGCAGCGGCAACAGGTTGTTCGTGGCCGACCAGAAGGCCGGGCTGCATGTCTTCGCCCTGACCGATCCGCTCAAGCCGGTGCGAGCGTACACCGTGGCAACCACCGCCGCGGCGCGGGACGTGGCGGTGGACGGGACGCGGGCCTTCGTGGCCATGGGCGGCGGCGGCATCGACGTGTTCGACATCTCCGACGCCAAGGCGGCGCCCAAGCGGGTCAAGACCGTGGCAGGCCTCAACTCGGCCCAGGCGGTGGAGGTGAGCAACGGCGTGCTGGCGGTGGCGGCGTGGAACCACACGGCGATGTACGACGCAAAGAGCCTCACCTTGCTGGCCACCGAGCGCACCCGCAAGGCGTTCGAGCAGGATCTGGGCGTGGCCATGCACAAGGACATCGTGATGGTGGGCGAGTGGGAGGGGGTGCACATCTTCAAGTTCCGGCCCGGCTATATCGCGCCCGACCTGTTCGTCACCGAGGACATCTTCACGATGGCGCCGGACCTGGCCGACTCACGGGCGGTGTTGGTGCAGAACCTCGGCTTCGACACGCTCAAGGTCTCCGGGGTCACCTTCGACAGCAAGGCGTTCACCGTCAAGAACGGCAGCTTCAACCTGGCGCCGGGCAAGTCGGAGGTGTTCGAGTTCAACTACAAGCCGCCCAGCGGCACCAACTTCGCCACCATGACCATCGCCAGCAACGATCCGGACCCGAACCAGGCGAAGCTGGCGATCCGCGTGGACCTGAAGCAGGTGGGCGGCATCGGGGTGGGCAGCTCATTGACCAGCTCCTTCGGCTTCCTCGACCCGAGCGGGGCGGGGCAGGTGAGCGGGCTGAAGGGCAAAGTGACCATCCTGGCCTACTTCGCCCTGTTCTGACCGATCTGTGGTCTGGAGTTGCCAGACCTGGAGACGAGCATCTGGGCCAAGTACAAGAACAAGGGTGTGCTGGTGTACGGGCTGCACCCGGGCGAGAACGCGAAGCAGCTGGCCGACTTCATCAAGCAGACCGGCATCACCTTCCCGGTCAAGTCGGACGTGGCCGGGACCCTGAGCAGCTTCGCCTTCCCGCCGGGGGTGAACTACCCCTACCCCCGGGACGTCATCGTGGACAAGAACCTGAAGGTCCGCGCCATCCGCAACTCCTTCAACGTCAAGGAGGTTGAGGCGCTGGTGAAGAAGCTGCTCGCCGAATAATCCTCGCCATTCTGTCATTCCGTCGTTCTGTCATTCCGTCGTTCTGCATTAAGCTTTGTACATGCCTCCCCTCTCCGCCGTCCTCGTCAAGCCGGCCGGGCCGGACTGCAACATGGCCTGCCGCTACTGCTTCTACCTCGAGAAGGAGCACCTGTTCGAGGGCGGGCAGCACCGCATGTCCGCGGAGGTACAGCGCACCCTGATCCGCAAGACCATGCAGGCCGGCGCCCGCCAGGTGATCTTCGTCTGGCAGGGCGGCGAGCCGACGCTCATGGGCCCCGGGTTCTTCGAGCGCGCCGTGGAGCTGCAGATGAAGTACGGGCGCGATCAGTCGGTGGGAAACGCGCTTCAGACCAACGGCCTGCTGCTCAACGACCGCTGGCTGAACCTGTTCCGCCGCTACCACTTCCTCATCGGCGTCTCCATCGACGGGCCCGCCGAGATCCACGACGCAGACCGCCTTCGCGTGGGCGGCCAGCCGTCTCACGCCCGCGCCGTGGACGCCGTGGCGCGCATGCTCGACGCCGACATCGCGGTCAACGCCCTGACCGTGGTGACCCGCAACACCGTGGAGCGCCCCGAGGCGATCTACCGCCACCTGCGCGAAATCGGTCTGGCCCACCTGCAGTTCATCCCGTGCGCCGAGCCGGAGGCATACCGCCCGGACCCCGAGGCGTACGGCCGCTTCCTGTGCGCCATCTACGACCTGTGGCGGCAGGACTTCCGCGGCGGCGTGCCGCAGGTGATGGTGCGCAACTTCGAGTCCCTGCTGCACCTGTACGCCGGCCTCGAGGCGCCCGAGTGCACCCTGATGCCCAGCTGCGGCGTCTACGTCGTGGTGGAGCATGACGGCGGCGTCTACGCCTGCGACTTCTACGTGGACGACGAGCACCGCCTGGGCGACGTGATGAGCGACGACCTCCAGGCGCTGCTCGACGGCCAACAGCAGCACGACTTCGGCCGGCTCAAGACCCGCCTGCACCACGCCTGCCGCGCCTGCCCCTGGCAGCGGCTGTGTCAGGGGGGCTGCACCCACCATCGCCCGTCCCCGCCGGGGCTCAACTGGTTCTGCGAGTCATTCAAGGCGCTCTTTCGCCACGCCGGCAAGGAGCTGGCCATCATGGGCAACGCCGTGGCCCGCCAGCAACAGGGCATCGCCCCGGAGCCTGCGATCCCGCCGGGCAAGGTGGGCCGTAACGATCCGTGCCCCTGCGGATCGGGCAAGAAGTTCAAGCGCTGCTGCGGTTAGGGTGTCCGGCCCCGCGGGCACCTACCACTTGCTGCAGTTGCAGGTGTGGGAGTTGTGCTTGCTGCTGCACTTGGTGCCGTTGTACTTGCCGCACTTGTCGAAGCCGTTGGTGTTGTGGGCGTCGAGGCACTGGTGGTACTTCTTGCTGCTCTTGCACAGCTGATCGCAGCTGTACGATCCGCCGAGGAAGCCCTCGTCATGCCAGAAGCGGCAGGAGGTGGT
>CAZEFW010000003.1:0-42579 GCA_964511535.1 uncultured Myxococcales bacterium
CCCCCCCCCCCCCCCCCCCCCCCCCCCCCCCCCCCCCCCCCCCCCCCCCGGGCTTGCTACCTAGCGAGGCAGCAGCGCGCCGAGGTTCTCCATGCCGAGGCGCACGCGGAACCACACGTCGTAGGCGCGGCGCGGGCCGGCGTCGGTGACCAGGCCGATGCTGCGCAGCACGGTGCCGCCGGCGTGCATCACCGCCTCGTCCTGCGCCTGCAGGGTGAGGGCGCGGATGCCGTTGCCGGCCAGGTTCGAGAGCTCGCCCGGCTGGGACACGGCGTCCTGGTTGGCGTCCACCCACACCAGCAGCCTGGCGTAGGCCGGGTCGGCGGCGTCGATGACGCCGTCAGCGTTGCTGTCCATGGCGCGCAGGGACTCGATGCCGTCGTAGCAGGCGCGGCCAGCGCAGTTGCCCTTGTCGCCCAGCAGCTCGTGCACCGAGGTGATGGCGCCGTCGCCGTCACGGTCCATGGCCAGGAAGCCCTCGCGGGCGCCGGCCCAGGTCACGCGCTGGGAGGTGCCGTCGCCGAGCAGGTCGAAGCTCACGCGAGCGGAGCTCAGGGTCAGGCCGTCGTTGTCCAGATCGATGACCAGGGGCTCGCCGCCGCCGCCGCCGCCGCACGGAGCGCTCTGCCGGCGCTGGAACAGCTCGTTGCGCAGGATCTGCACCTGGGTGGAGATGCCCTTCTTGATGCCGCTCTCGCGCTTGATCTCGGCCTGCTTGTAGGCGTCGCTCAGGGTGGAGATGTCCTCGTTCTTGCAGACGCCGTGCTCCTTCATGTAGGCAGTGACCTTGGCCAGAGCGCTGGCCTTGACCTGCTGGGCGATGGCGTCGGTGTTGACGGTGCAGCTGGTGACCTGGCTGATGGCCCAGGCGCGCAGGCTCAGCACGATCTTGACGCCCTGGGTCACGCCCAGGTTGTAGGCCACCTCGTAGACGTTGGCCTTGGTGTCACACTGGGCCGCAGCCTTGAGCTCGTGGGTGGCGTAGACGGTGGCCAGGGTGGAGCCGTACTGGGTGGCCGTGTGCTTCCAGGCCTGGATGAACTGCTGGCCGACCTTGGCCAGGTCCTTGTACTTGCCCGCGATGTAGGTCTCCATCTGGCCCTTGTTGGACTGGATGGCGGCGGCGACCTTGGCGGCCACGGCCTCGGCCATCTTCTCGCAGGAGGTGCCCTTCTGGCCCGGGGCCAGCAGGGGGCACTTGTAGTACTTCTGCTGCTCACCCTTGGACAGCAGCTGGTCCTGGGTGACCACATCACCGGTCTTGGTGGTGGTGCCGGTGTCCATGCCCGGCAGCGGCCGACAGGTCACCTCGCCGGTGCTGTCCTTGGAGCACATGTTGGCGTCAGTGAGCTTCTTGAGCGAGGCGGTGTCGATGCCCTGGCCCTTGAGGTCAGTCTCCATCTGGGTCAGCAGCTGCTTGATCCCCTCCGGGCGCGCCAGCTGGATCTCGACCACCGTGGCGGCCAGCACCTTCTTGAGTTCGGCGTCGGGCAGGTCCTGAAGCGTCAGCTTGCCCTCCGGGGTCTGGGCGTCCCTGGGATCGGATGACCAGCCCTCATCTCCCTCTTCACCGCAGGCCATGAAGCCCATGACGAGCAGTGAACAAATGAACACCGGAAAGACTTTCTTGAATCTTTTCATAGTTTTTTCCCCGACAGTTGCGTGGTTGACATTCGCTCTCAGGATCCAACACCCACAAGATGATAATCCGTTTGTGTGTGATTTAGCAAGAGTCGGGCCGAAATGATGCCGTCCGGTAAGTCTTCGCAATGTCTTCATTATGCCAGGACGGCGCGGATCATGAGCCGGCTGTGCCCGGCAAATCGGGGACAAAAGACCCCTCCAGAAGGTCCGCCATGGTCTTGCCGGGGACATATGACCCCAGTGGCAGGCCCATTCCGGCATTCTGGCATTCTGGCACTCTGGCACTCTGGCACTCTGGCATTTGGCGGCGTAGCCGCCTATCCTCCATCCGTGCCCCTGATCTGGCTCGCCTTTTTCCTCTCCGGTATCGCCGGGCTTTCGTACGAGGTCACCTGGTCTCGCTTCCTGGTCGACCTGTTCGGCAGCTCCACGCCGGCCATCGCGGCGACCATCTCCATATATTTCCTCGGCCTCGCCCTCGGCTCATGGATCGGGGCGCGGGTGTTCCAGGGCGCTGGCGCGGTTGCCCTGGCCCGCTACGCCCTGCTGGAGCTCGCCATCGGCATCACGGCGGCCCTCGTGCCGCTCTGTCTCGGTGGGCTCACCTCCCTGATGCTGCGGTTCGAGGGGACCGGCGGCCTGGGGTGGAGCCTGCTGGTCTCCACCGCGGTGCTCATCGTGCCCACCACCTTGCTCGGCGCCACCTTCCCGGCCATGTCGGCGGTGGTGCGTCGGTTTCAGGCGGGGCGCAGCACCGGCAGCTCCACCGGCTACTTCTACGGGCTGAATACCCTGGGCGCAGTGGTCGGCTCCCTGGCGGTGGCGTTCATCCTGTTGCCCGCGGTGGGCCGGCTCTGGTGCAGCTACGCGCTGGTGCTGGTCAACCTCACCATCGCCGCGGCCACGGGGCTGCTTTACTTGCGGCTGCGGCGCCAGACCGACGACTTTCGATACCCGGAGCCTGGCCACAGCGTCCCCGACCCCGGCCCCCGCGAGCCGAGCATCGGCCTCGGCGCGGCCTCGGTGGTGGCCGCGGCCACCGGCTTTTTGGGCATCGCGGTGGAGGTGCTCTGGGTCCGCGCGCTCGCCCTCTCCTTCCCCGCCACCACGGAGGTGCTGGCGCTGGTGCTGGCCGCGTACCTGCTCGGCATCGGCCTCGGCGCTCTGGCAGTGGGACGGCTGCAGCACGGGGCGGCCGCCCCCACCACCCTCGCTGCGCTCTACCTGGCCATCCCCCTCGCCTGCGCGCTGACCTCCTTTTTGATGCCGCACCTGCTGCCCTGGTCCATCTCCTTCATCCTGGCGGGAGATCTCCCGGGCTGGGACGCCTACCTCGCGTGGGTCGGCGCTGCGGCCGTTGGGGTGATGCTCCCGGCAACACTGGCCATGGGCGCGGCCCTGCCGGTGCTCATCGGTGCAGCGTCCCCGCGGCAGGCGGGCGCGCCGCGCGTGGCCGGCGGCCTGTACGCCCTGAACACCCTGGGCGGCGTGCTGGGCAGCCTGGCGGCGACCTTCGTCCTCATGCCCTGGATCGGCGTCTCGGCCTGCCTCGCCATCTGCCTGGCCGGTTACCTCTGCGTGGCGCTGTTGGTGGCGGTCCGCAGCGGCGCCCGGCGCTGGATCCAGCTCGGCGCCGCCGCGCTGCTCGCGGCGTCCCTGGCGGCGGTCCCCGCCGGGCTCTTCCCCGAGGTGAACCCGCTGAAGCATCAGGAGGGCAAGTCGCTGCGCTTCTACCGCGATGCCGCCACCTCCACCGTCTCCATCTATCAGGACGCCCGGGGCGACCGCTCCCTCTGGTCAAACAACCTGTACGCCCTGTCCGAGACCCGCCCGCGCACCGTGGCCCTGCAGTACCGCATCGGCGTGCTCTCCACCCACCTGCACCAGGCGCCGCGCCAGGCCCTGCTGGTGGGGTTCGCCACCGGCGCCACCCTGGCCGCCATGAGCCGCGACCGGCGCGTGGAGCGCCTGGCCTGCGTGGAGCTGCACGAGCTGTACTTCGGGCTGGCCCCGCACTTCGCCGCCGTCAACCGGGGCGTGACCCGGGATCCCAGGGTGTCGCTGGTGCAGGCGGACGGCCGGCACTTCCTGTCGCGCCCCGGCCCACGCTACGATCTGGTGGTCTCTGATCTGTTCGTGCCGCGGAACCCCGGCGTGGCCACCCTGTACAGCGCCGAACATTTCGCTGCGGTGCGGCGGCGGCTGGCGCCCCGCGGCGCCCTGGTGGCCTGGCTCCCCCTGTGGCAGCTCTCCCCCGCCGAGGTGGGCAGCATCGTGCGCACCTTCCAGCAGGTCTTCCCCGTGGGCCAGGCGGTGGTGGACCGCAGCGATGCCACCCGGTCGATCCTGGGGCTGGTGGGCCGCGAGGGCGGCGCGGCGGCCCTGTCCACCGACGGGCTGGCCCGGGTCCTGGGGCGCGCGCTCCCGGCGGCCATGAGCGCCGCGTTCCCCGGCGTGGCCACGCCCCCGTTTCCCCCGCCTTCGAGCAAGCCGATCCTCCTGCTGGATCCCCCGCTGCTAAAGCGCTGGGCGGCAGATCATCCGCTCAACACCCTGGACCACCCGGTGATCGAACACAGCTCGCCGGCGACCATCTTCAACCAACGATTCTCCACCGTGCCGCTGTCCCGGAAGAACCTCGATTTCATCGGGATGCTGCTGGGAAAAGGCAGTACAATTCGTCCACCGTCCAACAACAACTACAAGCAGCAGGAGGGCAACATTGGACAAGACAGCCCTGGTCGAGGAGCTCACCCGCAAGGCGCCCCGCTACCGCGTTGACATCATCGAGATGCTCACCGAGGCCGGCTCGGGACACCCCGGCGGCTCCCTCTCTGCCATCGACCTCATCTCGACGCTCTACCATCACAAGCTGCGCGTGCGGCCCGAGGAACCCTCCTGGGCCGAGCGGGATCGCTTCGTGTTGAGCAAGGGCCACGGCGTCCCCGCGCAGTACGTGGTGATGGCCGACCTCGGCTACTTCGAGCGGGACAAGCTCTGGACCCTGCGCAAGCTCGGCTCGCCGCTTCAGGGGCACCCGTGCAAACACTGGTTGCCCGGCGTGGACACCTCCACCGGCTCCCTGGGCCAGGGGCTGAGCATCGCCCAGGGCATGGCCCTGGCCTCTCGCCTGGACGGAGACAAGTACCGCGTCTACTGCATGATGGGCGACGGGGAGACCCAGGAGGGGCAGGTGTGGGAGGGCGCCATGAGCGCGCGCAAGTACAAGCTCGACAACCTGTGCGTCATCATGGACTACAACAAGGCCCAGATCGACGGCTACACCCGAGACGTGATGGACCTGGAGCCGCTGGCCGACAAGTGGAAGGCCTTCGGCTGGCATGTGATCACCATCGACGGCCATGACTACGGCCAGATCATCGACGCCCTGGACGAGGCGGAGCAGGTCAAGGGCCAGCCGACCTACATCATCGCCCACACGGTCAAGGGCAAGGGGGTCTCCTTCATGGAGAACAAGGTCAACTGGCACGGGGTGGCCCCCACCCGGGAGCAGGGTGACCAGGCCATCGCGGAGCTGAAGCAGAAGCACAGCCTGACCGACGAGGAGGTGAGCCGATGAGCGCTGACCGTCCCAAGAACGCCACCCGCAACGCCTTCGGCGAGACCCTGCTGCGCTTGGGCGGCGAGAACCAGAACATCGTGGTGCTCGACGCCGACCTGAGCGAGTCGACCCGCTCGTTCAAGTTCGGCGAGCACTACCCTGATCGCTTCTACGAGATGGGGATCCAGGAGGCCAACATGCTCGGCACGGCCGCCGGGCTGGCCGAGTGCGGCAAGATCGCCTTCTGCTGCTCCTTCTCCTGCTTCGTCACCAGCCGCTTCGACCAGATCAAGGTCTCGGTGGGGTACAACAACGCCAACGTCACCATCGTGGGCACCCACGCCGGCTGCGGCGTCGGCCCGGACGGCTACACCCAGATGGCGCTGGAGGACATCGCCTGCCTGCGCACGCTGCCGAACATGAGGGTGATCCAGCCGGCCGACGACGTGGAGACGATCCAGGCGGTCGAGTACCTGGTCAACGACTACGACGGCCCGGCGTTCCTGCGCCTGACTCGCCAGGGCGTGCCGCGCGTGCACGGCGACGACTACAAGTTCCAGCCAGGCAAGGCGGATATCCTGCGCGACGGCGGCGACCTGACCATCGTGGCCACCGGCGCCACCGTGGGCTCGTCCCTGGAGGCAGCCGAGCGCCTGGCCGGCGAGGGCGTGCAGGCGGGGGTGGTCAACATCCACACCATCCAGCCGGTGGACACCGAGACTCTGGGCGCGGTGGCCGCCAAGACCGGCAAGGTGATGACCGTGGAGGACCACGGCATCAGCGGCGGCCTCGGCTCCGTGGTGTGCGAGGCCCTGGCCGAGACCACCCCGGCGAGGGTGCACCGTGTCGGCCTGCGCGAGTACGGCGAGTCGGGCAGCACCGAGGCGCTGTACGAGAAGCACCACCTCGACGCCGAGGGCGTGTATCAGGAAGCCTGCGGCTTCCTGAACAAGAAATGAGGAACAAAAAATTCTGAATTGAAAATGCGCGTGGCGACGCTGCCCGGTGGCCACGCGCTGCTGCCCCCACGGCCACACCCCACGTTTTTAATTTTTTGTTTCTAGTTCTTTGTTCGTGGTTCCCCCCCCTCACAGCCCCTCAATCACCACCCCCGCTCCTACCTCCACCCCGTGCTTCTTGCAGAACCCGCCATTGACCTCCAGCACATAGCGCGCCGGGGCCTCCACCGTCTGCCGCTTCTCGGTCATCGGCTCGGCGTTCTCCACCAGGCCAACCACCTTCATCTGCTCGTCGATGAAGATCATGTCCAGGGCGATGTAGGTGTTCTTCATCCAGAAGTACTGCGGCTCCTGGCGGTCGAAGACGAACAGCATGCCGGCGCGGTCTGCCAGCTGCTTGCGGAACATCAACCCCCGGGCGCGATCCTTCTCGTCGCGCACAACCTCGGCGGTGACGCGCACGGTGCGCCCTCCCGGCTGGAGCACGACGGTGGCCCTGGGCAGGGCGCGATCTTCATCCGCCTTCCCTGGTCCCCCGTCACGTGGCGGACAGGCGGCGAGCAGCAGCGCTGTGGCGGCGATGGTGAAAAGCCTGGTCATGGGGCCATACTACCGCATAGAAATGGACCAGGAGGACGATATGGCCCAGCACGCCGGCAAGGTCTATCTGGTGGGCGCCGGACCGGGCGCTCCCGACCTGATCACCCTGCGGGGCAAGGCGTGCCTCGAGCGCGCCCAGGTGGTGGTGTACGACGACCTCAGCCCAGCCGAGCTGCTCTCACACTGTCCGGACGACGTCGAGCGCATCTACGTGGGCAAGCGGGAAGACCGCAAGACCCTCGAGCAGGAGGAGATCAGCGACCTGCTGGTACGCAAATCGCGCGACGGCAAGCGGGTGGTGCGGCTCAAGGGTGGTGACCCCTACGTGTTCGGCAGGGGCGGCGAGGAGGCAGGCGCGCTGGCCGCCCGTGGGATCCCCTTCGAGGTGGTGCCGGGCGTCACTGCCATGGCGGCGGCCCCCGCGTACGCCGGGATCCCGCTGACCCACCGGGAGCACGCTGACGGGTTCGAGGTGATCAGCGGGCACCGGCCCGACGAGACGCCGCGCATGACCGCGGTGGTCCCCATGGCCATGCGCCGGCTGGAGCAGAACGTGGACCGCCTGCGCCAGCGCGGCTACCGCGGAGACCTGCCCGCCGCGGTGGTGCGATGGGGCACCACCTCTCGCCAGCAGACCATCACGGCGACCCTCGACACCATCGCCGAGGCGGCCGCCGGCCTCGGCTCCCCCGCCCTGTTGGTGGTGGGGGACGTGGTGAGCGAGCGCCCTGCCCTCGCCTGGTTCGAGCGCCGGCCGCTGTTCGGGACCCGGGTGCTGGTGACCCGCGCGCGCCACCAGGCTGCCGAGACTTGCCGCTTGCTGGAGGCCAGCGGGGCCGAAACCATCTCCATGCCCACCATCCATGTGGCGCCGCCGGCGGACGAGGCCCCGCTGCTGCGGGCCGCGCAGGATCCAGGACGATACGACTTCCTGCTGCTCACCAGCGCCAACGGGGTGGAGGCGCTGCGCGGCGCCATGCAGCGCGCAGGGGTGGACGCCCGGGCCCTGGCGGGAGTCCAGATCTGCGCCATCGGCCCGGGGACCGCGCGCGCCATGTCTGCCCTCGGGCTGACGCCCGACCAGGTGCCTGATGACCACCGGGCCGAGGGGCTGCTGGAGCTGCTGGACGAGGCCCGCGTGAGGGGCAAGCGGATCCTGCTGCCCCGGGCCGCCGTGGCCCGGGAGATCCTGCCCGACACCCTGCGGGCCCGCGGAGCAACCGTGGATCTCGTGGAGGCTTACCGCACCACCCTGCCCCCCGCCCAGGCCAGCGCCAGGGGCGTGCAGGCCCTGGAGGACGGGGACGTGGACGTGCTCACCTTCACCAGCGCTTCCACCGTGCTCAACTTCGCGGAAATTCTCGGTCATCGCCTGGAAGGGCTGACCCGGGATCTTCTGGTGGCGGCCATCGGGCCCATCACCGCGGACGCCTGCGCCGAGGTGGGCCTGCCGGTGCATGTGATGCCCGAGAAGTACACCCTCGCGGCTCTGGTGGCGGCGCTGATAGACCACCTCGGCCCCGGCGGGGATCCCCCGGCCTCGCGCCCGGCTTCCCAGTAGTACCACCAGTACCACTGCCAGCCCCGTTAGGGTGTGGACTGCCAGTCCGGGCTGTGTTAGATGTGCCACGGAAAGACGTGGTGCCCCTGCGGACGCGCGGCGCATCAACGTAACGAAACATAACTGGAACCCACGGAACCCGGCGCGCATCTGGCGTAAACCATCATGGCCACCACCTTCATGTTCCCCGGCGCAATTGCTGCCTATCCAGGCATGGTGCCGAAGTTCGCCGCCGCTCACCGGGCGTGCAAGGACATGATAGACCTCGCGTCTGACATTCTGGAGCGAGACCTGCTGAGCCAATACAGCGCCAGCAACCCTAACGCGTACTCCCGCTGCGAGGACATGCAGATCGCCGCGTTCCTCACCAACCACATGGCCCTGGGCATCATGCGCCGCGTGGGCATGCCCGGGGACATCTCCCTGGGCCATGGGATCGGCGAGTACAACCACCTGGTGCACATCGGCGCCCTCGACCTGGTGCAGGCGCTGAAGCTCGTGAGCCAGCGCGGCAAGCTGCTGGACGAGTCGCCCCGGGGGATGATGGCGCGGGTTCAGTCCATGGAGCTGAAAGACCTGGAAGATTTCCTGCACCGGGTCAAGCACCTGGGGGCGGCGGAGATCAGCTGCCACATGGCGCCGGGCCAGCACATGATCAGCGGCGAGCTCGACGCCATGAAGGCTGCGGTGGAGCTGATCAAGGACGAGAGCTACGCGCGGGTGGATGTCATGGAGGCCCAGGCGCCTGCGCACTGCGCCGCCCTGAAGCCGGTGGAGGCCGCGTTCCTCGTGGACCTGGAGGGCGTGCAGTTCTCCACGCCGCGGCGGCCGTACCTGCCCAACACCGAGGGCGTGGTGCTCCCGCCGCCCTCACGGGAAGAGTTCATGAAGCTGCTGGCCGGGCACCTGCACCGGCCCGTGCTCTGGCGGCAATCCATCGACTTCATCGTCGCCCGCTGGCCAGACGCGGTCTTCGTGGAGATTGGCCCGGGCCAGATTTTGCACGACCTGCTGGATCCCGACTGGCACGCCAACCGCCGCTACCATGTCGACAGCAAGAGCGACCTCGCCCTCCACCTGGACCGGCTCGTGAGCGAGCTGTTGATCCTCGCGCCCGCGGAGACCATGTAACCATGCCCGAGTTCGACGCCCTGATCCGCTCCATCCGCCGCAAGCCGCTGTTCGTCCCGGGCGACGGGGCCGCGCGCCCTGCGCTGGACCGGGAGAGGATCAAGCGCATGGTGCCGCACCGGGAGCCCTTCCTGCTGGTGGACGGGGTGGACGCCTTCGACGCGGGGGACCGGGCGGTGCTCGGTCACAGGACGGTGGACCCGGCCGACCCGGTGCTCCAGGGGCACTTCCCTGGCGACCCGGTCTACCCCGGCGTGCTGCTGGTGGAGACCATGGCGCAGCTCTGCATCACCCTGCAGAGCCTGCTGGCGGGGGATGAGCGGGACGGAGACGAGGCCGCGCCGGGGGTGCGCCTGCTCAAGGTGCACCACGCGGTGTTCCTGGACGCGGCGCGTCCCGGGGACCGCCTGGACGTGGCAGCGAAGATGATTGAAGACAACGGTTACACCGCCATAATGGCCGGCCAGGTGTCGCGCGAGGGCGCGATCCTGACGGCGGCGGTGCTGGAGGCGTACCTGCTCGAGGATTGAGGCCGAGCGCCTCTACTATTGCCCCGGGCAGCGCATTTTTTACCGAGGAACGACAAAATGCAGAATCAACTCAGGCGCGTGGTCATCACCGGCATGTCCATCAACACGCCCATCGGGGACAACCTCGACACCTACTACGCCAACCTGCTGGCTGGAAAGTCGGCCATCTCCAAGTGGAAGTTTTTCGACACCACCCCCTGCTACTCCAAGGTGGGCGGTGACCTGAGCGACTACGACTGGAAGGCCAAGCTGGCCGAGCTCAAGGAGAAGCTGCCGCCCGCGACCCACAAGCGGCTGCGCAAGCTGGTCAAGCGCGCCCCCTTCTCCACCCGGCTCTCCATGCTCGCGGCGGCTGACGCGTACGTGGACGCGGCGGTCAACGGCGATGTGGATCATGATCGCGTGAGCGTGGTGGTTGGCGGGCACAACCTGAACAACAACTACTTCTTCGCCAACAACATCCAGTACACCAAGGAGCCCGAGTTCATCGAGGGCATGCTCGCGCTGCACAGCCTGGACACCGACGAGCCTGCCTCCGTGAGCGAGGCCCTCGGCTTCCGCGGCGCCATCTACACCACCGGCGGCGCCTGCGCCTCTGCGAACGTCGCGCTGCGCAACGCTGTGGACGAGGTGCAGTACCACGACCATGACATGGCCTTCGTGGTGGGCGCGCCGCTGGACTTCGCCGCGGTGGACCTGCACGCCATGGCCATCATGGGCGCCATCAGCTACGAGAGCTTCAACGAGACGCCGGAGCTGGCCAGCCGCCCCTACGACACCCGCCGCGAGGGGTTCATCCCGAGCCACGGCGGCGCTGTGTTGGTCGTGGAGGAGCTGGAGCATGCGCTCAAGCGCAACGCGCGCATCTACTGCGAGGTGCTCGGCGTGGTCTCCGTCTCCGACGGCTGCCACCTGCCCTCCCCGTCGGTGGAGGGGCAGACGCGCACCATGAACGGCCTGCTCAAGATCACCGGGGTGGAGCCGAGCGAGGTGGACTACGTCAACGCCCACGCCACCAGCACCATGCTGGGCGACATGACCGAGGTCAACTCCATCAGGACCGTCTTCGGCGATCACGCCCGCAAGCTCAAGATCAACGCGCCCAAGTCGATGCTGGGCCACACCTGCTGGAGCGCGCCCGCCGTGGAGACCGTGGCGGCGGTGCTGCAGATGTGCCGCGGCACCCTGCACCCCTCCATCAACGTGGACAACCTGGACCCGGAGATCGACCTGGACGTGTGCGCCAACGAGCCGGTGGAGCACCCGGTGCGCACCTTGATGAAGAACAGCTTCGGCTTCGGCGGCATCAACTGCTGCTCGCTGCTGCGTCGCTGGGACTGAAGGATCCAATGATGCTGATGAGAATTCTCCGAGACATCAACCTGGTTCGCTCGCTGCTGTGTCGCCGGGACTGAAGGGGGAGCCATGAACTTCTTCGTCACCGGGGGATCCCGGGGTATCGGCGCTGCCATCGTGCTGCAAGCGGTGCGCGACGGCCACGACGTGGCCTTCACCTACATGAGCGGCAAGGAGGGCGCCGAGGCGGTGCGCGAGAAGGCCCTCGAGATCGACCCTGAACGCAACGTGCGCTGCTACAAGCTGGACGTGCGGTCCTCGGCAGAGGTGGAGCAGGTGGGCGAGCAGGTGCTCGACGACTTCGACGAGATCCAGGTGGTGGTGAACAACGCCGGGGTCAACGGCGCGGGGCTCGCGGCGCACATGGACGACGAGGAGTGGCACCGGGTGGTGGACACCAACCTGAACGGCACCTTCTACGTCAGCCGGTTCTTCCTCAGCGGCATGCTGCCGGCCCGCTTCGGGCGGATCATCAACATCGGCTCGGTGGTCTCCCGCGGCCTGGCGGGCCAGGCGCACTACGCAGCCTCCAAGTCGGCGCTCATCGGGTTTACCCGGGCGCTGGCCAAGGAGTACGGCCAGCGCGGCATCACAACCAACCTGCTCTCCCTGGGCTACTTCAAGACCGAGCTCACCGAGGAGACCATGTCCGAGGAGTTCCACAACTCCTGGATGACCTACTGCCCCATGCGCCGCACCGGCGAGATGGACGAGGTGACCCGCGTGGTGACATTCCTCGCCACCGACGGCGCCGGGTTCATCAACGGCGCCGAGATCCCGGTCTCCGGCGGCCTCGATGACTGGAACTGACGCCCTGGACGCCATGAAAAACGACCTCTCCGGCAAGGCCGCGCTGGTCACGGGCGGCACCATGGGCATCGGGCTGGCCTGCGGGCTGGCCCTGGGCGGCGCCGGCGCCCATGTCTACCTGACCAACCGCTGGGGCTCCGCCGACGAGTCAGAGGTGCGCGACGCCTTCACCGCGGCGGGCGCGCCCGCGCCGGTGATCCTCGAGGCCGACATCGGCCACGACAAGGACACCCGGCGCGTCATGGAGCGCATCGGCGAGGAGCACGACGCGCTGGAGGCGTTCATCAGCAACGTCTGCGTGGTGCAGCCCACCTCGGGCATTCCGAGCTACAACCGCCGCGCCATGAACAAGAGCCTCGAGCTGAGCGCGTGGCCGTTGGTGTCCTACACCAAGGCGGCGCGAAAGGCCTTCGACGCCTACCCGCGCTACGTGGTGGGCATCTCCAGCGACGGCCCGGACGTGTACTACGAGCGCTACGAGTACGTGGCCCTGGCCAAGACCGTGATGGAGGTGCTCGGCCGCTACATGAGCGCCCACCTGGCCGACGAGCCGGTCAACGTCAACATGGTGCGCACGCGCAACGTGCTGACCCAGTCCTGCCTGGAGATCCACGGCGAGGAGTACCCGGACTTCATCCGGCGCTTCGGCGGCGAGAGCCACTTCGTGGAGGCACAGGAGGTGGGCGAGGTGGTGCTCGCCCTGTGCAGCGGCTGGCTCGACGCGCTCAACGGCCAGGTGCTCAACGTGGACAAGGGCGGCACCTTCTCTGACAACATCATGCGCATCTTCCACAACCGCGAAGAGTACGGACTGTAGGCCTGACCCATGCCGCTCAACGACTTCACCAACAAGGCCGTTCTGGTCACCGGAGGCACCAAGGGGATCGGGCTGGCCTGCGCCCTGGCCTTCGCCGCCCGCGGGGCGCGCTGCTTCCTGACCTACAAGTGGGGCTCCGCAGACCTGGACGGCGTGCGCGCCGCCTTCGTCGACGCCGGCGCCCCCGCCCCGGTGATCATGGAGGCCGACGCCGGAGATGAGGAGGACACCTCGAAGGTGATGGAGGCCATCGCCGCGGAGCACGACGGCGTCGAGGTGCTGGTGAGCAACGTGGCCTTCGCCCTGGTGACCAAGGGCGGCTTCGAGGACTACAAGCTGCGCTCCCTGCTCCAGAGCCTCAACTACAGCACCTGGCCCATGGTGGGTTACTTCCAGGAGGCCGAGCGGGTCACCGGCCGCAAGCCGAGGTACCTGCTCGGCATCTCAAGCGACGCGCCGGACACCTACATCCCGGGCTACGACTTCGCCGCCGTGACCAAGGCGGTGATGGAGACCTTCTGCAAGTACATGGCGACCCAGCTCATCGACGACGACTGCCGGGTCAATATCCTGCGCGCCCGGGGGGTGGTCACCGACTCCCTCACGGCGACGTTCGGCGACACCTTCGAGCCGTTCCACAAGCAGTACTTTGGCGAGCGGTTCTTCATCAGCTGCGAGGAGGTGGCCGACGCTGTGCTGGCCCTCTGCAGCGGGCTGATGGACGGGGTCTCGGGGCAGGTCATCCAACTCGACAAGGGGGTCGCCTTCTGCGATAACCTCTACCGCCTGTTCGAGCAGCGCGAATCTTACGGACTGTGAAATAGCAGAGGAGAAGAGAATGGCCGTTACCAAGGAGCAAGTTCTGGAGATCGTAAAGGGGCACCTTCTGGACCTCCTGGAGGACGAACTCGAGGAGGAGGACTTCGACCCTGCCAAGTCGATGAAGGACCTGGGCGCCAACAGCCTGGACATCGTCGAGGTGGTCTCCAGCACCATGCGCGACCTGAAGGTCAAGGTGCCGCGCTCCGAGCTCTCCAAGCTGACCAACGTGCAGGAGCTCGTGGACCTGCTGTTCGCCGAGTCGAACAAGGCGTAGCCGGGTCGTCCGCGCCAACCCCGACGCGGGGCAGCCGAGGGGAGGAGGGGCCATGGATTTCTTCAAAGACAAGATGGTGGTGGTGACCGGCGGGTCGAGCGGCATCGGCCTGGCCATGGCGCGGCAGCTGCACGAGCACGGCGCGCACCTGACCCTGGTGGCGCGCACCGAGGAGGCGCTCGCCGCGGCCAGGGATGAGGTGCAGGCGCTGCCCGGCGACGGCGAGGTGCACAACGTGGCCCTGGACGTGTCAGACCGCGAGGCGGTGTTCGAGAAGCTGGCCGCGCTGCCCTCGGAGCACAAGGTGCGGGTCTTGATCAACAACGCCGGGGTCACCATGCCCGGGACCTTCCTCGACATCGACCCGGACGAGTTCCGGCGGCAGATGGACATCAACTTCTTCGGGGCGGTCTGGTGCACTCGCGCCCTGCTGCCCGAGATCCTCGACGGCGGCCCTGACGGCAACGTGACCTTCATGTCCTCGCTCATCGGGCTGATGGGCGTGTTCGGGCACTCGGCCTACTCGGCCAGCAAGTTCGCCCTCAAGGGCCTCGCCGAGTCCCTGCGCTGTGAGCTGAAGCCCAAGGGGATCGGGGTCACCGTCTGCTACCCGCCCGACACCGACACGCCCCAGCACGAATTCGAGAAGCAGCACATGCCGCCGGAGACGGCAGCCATCGGCGGCAACGCCAAGTGCCTCAGCGCCGACCTCGTGGCCCAGAAGACCCTGGCAGGCATCGCCCGGGGCTGCTTCGACGTACTGCCCGACGGCTCGAGCAAGTTTGCCGCCACCATGAACCGGCTCTTCCCCGGCATCGTGCGGTCGACCTTCGACAGCGATGTGAGAAAAGCCCAGGGCGCCTGAAAAGCGCAGCAACCCATTCCTGAACGCAAACCTGGACGGAGGCACGCGGCGGGACGCCGCGTCTACCTCACGGGGCTGTCCAGCTCCACACAGCCCCGTCGCGCAGCCCCTTGGGCGTGTACTTGTGCCCGCCGAACTGGACTGCCTGGTTGAAGTCCCCCACCACGTGGGTCTGCCCCTGGCTGTCGATGGTCATGCGGCGCCCAAGGTCGTCACCCTTGCTGCCGCCGAGCTTGGCCCACACCAGTTTGCCGCCGAAGTCGAGCATGCCCACCAGGAAGTCCCCCTTGCCGAAGCCGGTGACGGTCCAGGATTTGACCGACACCGAGCCGCCGGCGATGCCCATGAACTGGATGTTCTGCTCCTTGTCCATCAGGACATCCCGCACCTGATCGTTGCCCTTGGAGCGGATCGGCGTGACCCAGCTGTTCATGCCGCTGGTCAACATGTAGCTGGCCACGAACCCCTCGGTGCCGGTGCCCTGGGAGACCTTGGTGGCGCCGAAGGTGGGGGTCTTGCCGTGGAACACCCCGCCCACCAGCACCATGGAGGGGTTGGTCTTCTTGTCCAGCGCAACGGACCACCCCGAGTCGGCCAGGTCTCCGCCGCCCTTGACCACCCACTGCACCACAAAATTGGAGTTGAGCTTGAGCAGGAACATGTCCGCGTGCAGGTCCTTGCCGTTGGTCAGCATTGGCGTCAGCTTCTTGCCGCCGAAGGTGACCTGCTTCTTGAAGTAGCCGGTGACGTAGACATTGCCGCTGTTGTCCGCGGCCACGCCGCGGGCGGTGTCGAAGCCGCTTGATCCGTACTTGAGCGCATTGGACCACCCGCCGCTGGCGGCCTTGATCCGGGCCACGAACATGTCCTGGCTGTAGGACGACGGGGTGAGCTTGGTGCTGCCCAGGTAGGTGGGATCTGAAAACTCACCCACCAGGTAGACCCACTCCTCGGTGCCGATCATGCCCGTGGTGATGTCGTTGACCACCTCGTCACCGGTCTCGCCGGAGTCGTCGGCCGTTAGCAGAGCATTGCCCGTGGTTCCGCTCAGCTTGACCACGAAGACGCCGCCGGCAGCAGCGCTCGAGGAGCCGTCCAGGGTGACGTATTTACTGCCTATCTTGATGTCCATGCTTCCTTCGAAGTTGCCCGCCACCCAGACATCGCCTGCCTTGTCCACGGTCAGGGCAGTGGCCCTGGCCTTGCCCTTGGTGGTGATGAAGGCCCGGGCCCAGCGCACGATGCCGGCCTTGGTGAAGCTTGCCACCAGCGCCGCCGTGCCAGTGCCGGCGCCCAGGGTGAGCGTGCCCAGGGTGAGCGTGCCGGAGGCATTCCCGGCAACGTAGATGTTGCCCTTGGCGTCAGCCGCCACGTCGTAGGCGTAAGCTGCGCCGGTGGAGCTGATCGGCTTTAACCCGTCGGGAAGGCTGCGCACGCAGCGAAAGCCGACCTGGGCGCTGGGAGTCTTGGGGGGCTGCACCAGGCGGACGGGCGCCCGGATCGCCGTGGCGAAGGAGTTGTAATGCCCCCCCCGGACAATCGTGCTCACGTTCGGCGCGTAGTAGCTCGGGTCGGTGGCCTCCGAGTAGGAGAGGTCAGTCTTGGCGCTGTCGTGGGTCCACTCCACCACGTTGCCCGCGGTGTCCTTCAGCCCCCAGGCGTTGGCCGGCGTCTTGCCCACCTCGTTGGTCTGGGTGGTCTTGTTGGTCTTGTACCAGGCCACCGCGTCCGCGGCGCTGTCCTGGCTTGTACACCAGGAGACATCGCCCTTGTAGGTGGACGTGGCGGTGCCGGCGCGGGCCGCGTACTCCCACTCCGCCTCGGTGGGGAGGCGGAACCCCGGACACTTGCTCATGTCGCCCTTGTAGCTCGGGTGTGGAGAGCAGTTCCCCGAGATGCATGTGTAGCAGACCGGCAGCTTGCGCTTGGTCGACAGGGCGTTGCAGTAGGCCGCGGCCTGGTACCAGGTCACGTGCTCCACGGGGCAGTTGGTGGTGCACTTGTTGATGTGAAACGACGGGGCGGTGGATCCCGTCACCTGCTTGTACCGCTCGTTGGTGACCTCGGTGCTGGCGATCTGGAACGTGCGCGACAGGACCACCGGGTGCAGCGACTCCTTGAGGCTGCTGGCCGGCTGGCGGCATGGCTCGCTGCGGGAGGACCCCATGTGGTAGCAGCCTGCCGGGATGGTGCAGAACTCGCCGGAGGTTGGGTTGAAGGAGCAGTCCGCGGCCACGGTGGGCGTCACGCATGCCTGGGGTCGCGTGGTCTTGAGCAGCTCATTCAGGTCGGCCTGGGTCAGCGGTCTGGACCACACCATCAGATCGTCGAAGCGCCCCCTGGCGGGCAGCGCGGTGCTCCCCGATGCCGTGCCGCTGCCGATGAGCAGGTCCACCTTGTACGAGTCATTTACCCAGCCGTTGAAGCCCGTTGTCCCCTTGGCGTGCACGCCGTTGATGTAGAGGGTCACCGCCCCTGTGCTGCCGTTGATCACCAGGGTGATCAGGTACCACTGGTGCGCCTTGGGTGAGAACGCCGTGGAGAGGTCCACTGTGATGCTGCTGCCCTTCATTTTCACGGTGCAGGTGATGCGCGGGTAGGAGACGACGGCCCCCGTGTTCAGCCCGCAGTGGTACGACTTGCCCAGCTGCAGCAGGACCATCTTGTCCTTGACCGTGATGTCCCGGCTCGGCGAGTACCAGAACGAGATGGCCATGTTCTTGTAATTGTCCAGCGCCCCCTTGGGATCGGAGATCTTGGCGGCCTCCTTTTTGCCGCTGAAGTCGAGCCCCGTGCCGGAGGTGCCGGGCCCCCAGAGGTCGCTGCTGGTGAGGATGGCGTCCTGCCCGCCGCCTTTCTCCTTGGCCTTGAGAGCAGACCCTTCGTTGAAGTTCCAGTACGCCACGCGGCCCTTGGCGAGGTTGACAGGGCCTGCGTCCAGTTTGACCACGCCCTGATCAGGCGGGGGCATCTTCTGGTCCTGGGGGTGCACGTTCTGGTCCTGGGGCGGCACCTTCTGGTCCGTGGGCGGCACCTTCTGGTCAGTGGGCGGTACCTTCTGGTCCGTGGGCGGCACCTTCTGGTCTATGGGCGGGGTCGTCTTGTCCACCGTGCCGTCCGTGGCGACCTCCTTGTCCAGGGCCTTGTCGTCCGCCGGCTTCTTGGCGTCGGCCAGCGGGCCGTCCTCCTGCCTGGCGTCCTCGTTGACGGCCTGGCTGTCGCGGAACTGGCAGATGCCGGCGATGCACTCCTTGCCGTCCGGGCAGTCGGTGTAATTGCCGCCGCAGCGGTAGACGTCGGGGTGGGTGACGTCGAAGCACCCGATCAGGAAGAGGGCCGAGATGATGGTCGCTCTGTACATGGCCTCTCTCCTAGAACCTGATGATGCCGACGACGCCGGCGCCATCGCTGTTGCCGTAAGGCAGAAAAGCTGCGGTGGAGGGGCCCTCATCCGGCGTGAGCATCACCTCCCAGATCAGCAGCCCGGCGCCGGCCGCAGCCAGCACCGCCCCGCTCACCAGGGCGCCGATCTGGGTCGCCTCGTAGTTCTGCCCGTCATGCTCGATCTGCTGCAGCTCCTCGTAGGTGGTCTTGCCGTCGGCGACGCCGTCCTCGTAAGCGCTCTGCTTCAGGCCGGCCAGCGCGCCGAAGGCGATGCCGGCGCCCAGGGCTGCTGCTCCGAGGCCGACGCCGACCCAGCCGGCGGTCCAGCGCCAAGTGCGCTCGCTCGTGGGCGGGACTGGCGCAGGTTTCGGCGCGAGCTCTGGCTCGGGCTTCGGCTCGGGCTTTGGCGCCGGCTTCGGGGTCGGCCTGGGGGCGGGTTTCGGTGCAGGAGCAGGCTTCGCCTGGGCCTCGATTCGCTTGTTCAGGTTCCGGATCCGCTCCTCCACCACGGGGCGGTTGGGTGAGTCGGGTTTCTTCTGCAGGTAGAGCTCGTAGTACTTTACCGCCTGCTTCAGCTCGGCGAGCACCTCGTGGCAGCGGCCGATGTTGTGCAGCAGCTCGGGCAGCGGCGCCAGGTCGTAGGCCTTCTTGAACTCCACCACAGCCTGGGCGTACCTCCCCGTGTTGTACAGCTGCTGGGCTACCTGGTGGTACCGCTTGGCGGTCTCCCAGTTGGGAGACTTCTTTATCTCTTCGATGGTCTGGCCCGTGACAGGCGCTGGCCAGCAACAGAGCGCCAGCGCGGCGACCAGGGCGCCGAGGCGGGCTATTCGTGGAATCGGGATGTGCATGGTCCCCAACGGTACCACGCAGGGGCGGGTAAAATCAGCAGCAGCGGGGCTATCCGAAGGTCTTGCTGTCCTGGCGCTTGCGCCTGGGCGGCTCATCCTCGGGATCGTCATCCACGGTGGGCTCGGGAGCGGCGGCAGCGGCGGAGAAGTCATCGTCCTCCACCTCGGAGATCTGCAGCACCTTGGCGTTGCTCACGATGTAGCGCATCAGGTTGACCACGTGGCGCTTCTCGGCGCGGATGATGGAGTCGAGCACCTCGCTCTCCTCCAGCAGGTCCTGCATGGCCTGGTAGAACTGCAGGGTCGCCTTCTCCAGGCCGATGGCCCGCACAAGGGCGTCCTCGCGAGTCTTGATCCGATCCACCTGGGCCAGCAGGCCGCCCTTGCCGCCGAAGAAATGCGAGATCGACATGGCCCGCAGGTAGTGCCAACGCTCCTCGCCGCCCGCCTCTTCCGCACCCTCCACGTCGGGCACCTTGCGCAGCAGGGCCGAGAAGGCCTTGCCGTGAGCCACCTCTTCCTTGGCGAGGACTCGGAAAATGTCAGCGAGATCACGCTCCTCGCTGAACTTCTTGGCCAACTTTTCGTAGGCCTTGGAACCGAGTTCTTCGGTCTTGATGGCGAACTCAACTGCTTTTTTGAGGGTGAGCTGCTCGAGCATGGTCTCCTCCGGCGTCAGGTGCTCCAAAGTGCATTTTTTGCTCTATATCACATTGCCTTATTAGGATCAGTCGCTATCATGCCTCACCTTTGAAGGCGCCAGTAACGATGACCCAACGACAGATACCCGGCAAGGCGTACGCCATCACCCACATCCACACCGACGCGAGCAACGCGGAGGCGAGCGATCTGGACCCGCGCATCAGCGGCGCCATCAACAGCATCCCCGCGGCGCGGGGAAGGGTGGGCTGGGCAGAGTGCTTCACGCCGGTGTCGCGGCTGGTGCGTTTGCTGCAACGTGGGCAGGGCGGCAACGGCCCGGTGCACATCATCACGCTGACTGACCATATCCGGCGCAAGGCTCACCGGATCCCGAAGCGCCACATGGCCGCGGCCGCCGCAGAGCCCCGCCTGGCCATCGGCGGCGAGATCACCACCCGCAGCCGGGACGTGGACGGCGTGTACCGCAAGGCGCCCGAGATCCTCGCCTACGGCGCCCTGGAGCCGGTCATCGGCCCCGACGGCCCCTACAGCGGCCTGTCTCAGGACCTGCTGGACGAGCTGTACGCCACCTGCATGGACGACGAGGGCAAGGAGCTCGACACCCGGCGCGCGGCGCGGGTGCTGAGGCGGCGGGGCATCGCCCACGGGCTGAGCCACCCGTTCGACAACCACGAGCTCTCCCTGGAGGGCACGTTCCAGCTCATCAGCGAGTTCCCCTTCACCGAGACCGTCAACGGCGGCTACTTCGCCCAGAGCGCCCGGGTGCTCGACGCGTTCATCCGGCTGAACAACGCCGTCCTGCGCGGGGGCGAGGTGGCCCACCGCCACCTGAGCCCGGTGGGCCAGCGCATCATCCAGCACATCAGGCGGCATGGGCGGCCGATCCAGCCGTGGGGCGGATCCGACGCCCACAGCCATGACTTCGACCGTGTGGTGATGGCCATGGACCCTGGCGCCGGGCGGCGCGCGGAAGATCTGCGCCCGCGGGACCTTTTTCAGGCCATGCTGGCCTGGGAGCATGGCACCGCTGGCGATGTGAAAGAGACCGCGCCGCCGGCGACCCCCTTCACCATCCTCGGCAGGGCGGCCACGCCAGCGCACCAGGTGGCCGACGTCACCGCCATCGTGCTGCGCAACTTCCGCATGAACGGCCTGCCGATGCTCAACCCGCTCATCGGCCCGGCGGTGGCGCTGATCACCTTCCGCATCACCCAGGACGAGCTGCGCAAGCGAATGCGGGCGCAGAAACAGCGGCACCGCACCCTGCGGCGCGAGTTCAACCCCGAGGCGCTGCTGCGCCACGTGCGCATGCCCGACGCGTCGATGCTGGTCACGCCGCGTCGGGGCGGCGGCCTGCTCCGGTTGGTCCGGATGGCCGGCTGACCCACGCCAGTACCCCCGCGAGCAACACCCAGGCGCAGATGGAGACCCAGGTGGGCCAGCGGTCCGGCCTGTAGGTCAGCACCATGGCGTGGCGCCCGGGGGCGAGGCCGACCACCTGCATCAGCCCGTCCCGGGTGGGCACCAGGCGAGCGCCGGGAGGGCCGCGCAGCCTCCACGCCGGGGCGGCGGCGGTCTTCACCAGCAGGCGCCCTGCCCTGGCCCTGTTGTCCACGGTAACCGCGATGCGGCCCGGGCGGTGGTCCTCGCTGTCCACCTCGAGGCCCGCGGTGCGCGGCGCTGTCCAGTGCGAGATCGCGTCCCGCCGGGCGTAGATGGTGTACCGGCCGATCCTGCGCTGCCGCTGGAAGACGCCCACCCCGTCCATGTGGCGCGCCAGGAACGGATCCGAGAGCACCAGGTGCGTGGCGTTGGAGCGCTCCATCATCCAGAGCAGCCGCTGCAGCTGCTGCCCGCCGCGTGGGGGCTGCGAGTAGAGGTTGCCCATCTCGCTGGCGGTCCAGCTCGCGGTGTTGAAGGGCGTGACGCTGTAGGCCGCGCCGAGCTGCCGCACGCCGGTCTCGCGCGCGGTGAGCGCCAGCACGTGGGACATGCCGAGCTTGCGGTCGAAGGGCGCGGTGAGCAGGGTGTCCTGGATGTAGACCCGTCCCCATTGCGGGCTGCGGCGGGCCGCGAGCTCCTGCCACAGCGCGCGCACCTCGCGCATCTCCGGCCCGGAGGCGGGAGGCACCTCACGAACCAGGGGCCTGGCCCACCAGAAGCATGTCGCCAGGGCGGCCACGGCCAGGGCGGCCAGGACCGGTGTCGGCGGCGGGGGGAGCCGCGCCTTGCCCGGGCGAGAGAGCCAGGCCAGGGCAGCCAGGGCCAGGCCTATCCGGACGATGGCGAGGAACCGCCAGCTCACCGGCCCCAGGAGGCTCCACCGCATGGGCTCGGCCCAGATGAGCACCGCCAGCACCACCAGGGAGGCCAGGCCGCCCATGGCCGACAGGTCGCCGCCCGGGACGCCGCGGCGGTGGTCCCGGCATACCCGCCACAGGCCGGCCAGGCCGAGCGCTGCCAGGGCCACCATGGGCACAGCGTCGGTGTAGTACAGGTCGCCGGGCACCGAGTGGCTGTCCAGGTTGCCCGCGGCGAGGCCGAAATAGCGGGTGGGCAGCAGCAGGCGCGCGAAGAGCAGCCCGGGGGACAGGTGCTGCACCTCGGCCTCCAGGCGTCCGCCGGTGGCCAGCAGCAGGGGGAGCCAGTAGACCATCGAGGCCGCGGCGCCCACCCCGCCAGCCAGCACGAGCCGGCCCATGGCCCGGCCGCGTCTGAGCAACGCCAGCAGGGCCAGGCAGAGCACAGCGGGCAGGACGACGAACAGGTGCGTCAGCCCGATGAACCCGAACAGGGCCGCGGTCCATGCCAGGTCGCGAGGCGTGTGATGGGGGCGCACCAGCCGGTCGAGCAGCAGGATGAGGCCCGCCGCGGCGAGGGAGAAGGTCCACATGCCGCTCAGCGCCGAGCCGAGGCCCAGCAGGCCCGGCCGCTGGATCAGCAGCAGGTACGCCACCAGCGCCGCGGGCAGCACGCCCAGGCGGCGACGCGCCACCACGAACAGCGCCAGGCTCGGGGCCAGGAAGCCGAGCCACACCGCCCCGGCGTAGAGCGGCTCCAGGGGCAACCCCGCCCGGGCCAGCGCCGCCAGGGCGCCGTACCACAGCGGCGAGTGCAGCTGGTGCACGGGGAAGCCGCAGTAGGCCACCTCTGACCAGCCGCGCCCCGCGGTGTGGGCCAGGGCGTGCGCCTCGGCCAGGTGGACCGGATTGTCCAGGTAGGTGACGGCGCCGCCCCCTGCCAGCACGGGCCAGGCCAGCACCACCGAACATGCCGCGAGCAGGAGCGCGGCCAGCCAGGTGCCGGTCTTGGGCATCACGGTGGTCTGATGTCGTCGGGGGCGCCGGGGTCAGCGCAGCCTGACGATGGAGAGCCCCAGGTCGGTGAGGACCCAGAGGCGGTCCTCCACGCCGGGGCGACGCTCGAGGTACAGGTCGGTGACCGCGTCGGAGGCGAGCCCATGTGACTCGTGGTAGTGCAGCGGGGCGCCGCCGCCCTGGCGGATCACCCCGCGGGTGGTCCCGAGCCACAGGCCCTCGTCCACCGGCAGCAGCACCCGGGTCGCGCGGGACAGGGCGCCTTCGAAGTCGAAGTACCACTTGGTGCCCATCATGCGGCCCACGCCGGAGTAGGTGGCCACCAGCAGCTCGCCAGAGAAGGAGCGCACGACCGAGTAGGTCAGCTCGCTGGCCAGCCCCTCGTTCTCGCTGAACAGGTCCACCACCTGCCCCTTGACCCGGCAGACGCCGAGGCCTGTGGCCATCCAGGTGAAGGTCTTTTCAAACCAGACATCGCGGATGTCGTCGGGCAGGGCCAGGCTGCCCGACGGGCGGTCCTCGTCCGGAAGCAGCGTGCTGCGGTGAAAGGTGACCGGCGGGATCCTGGGCACCTCTGGCGCGGCCGCCGGCTTGGGCTCCTCTTTCCGGGGAGCGTCTGCAGCAGCGCCCGGAGGCGTCTCTTCAGCTGCGGTTTCCGGTGCAGCAGCTTCCGGCTTCTTGACGTCAGCGACGGGCTCCGTGTTCGCGGTCTTTGGCTTCTCCCCTTCCTTGGCCGCGGTCTCTGGCTTCTCCTCTTCCTTGGTCGCGGCCTTGGACTCCTCCCCCTCCTTGGCCTTCGCGCCTGCGGCGTCCTTGGCCGCGGCCTGCGCTTTCTCCCCTTCAGCCGCTGGCTCCTTGTCTCCGGCAGCGGGTTTGGCCCCTGCGTTCCAGTCGGGCTTCTTGGTCTCGTCAGCAGCCGGCGTTGCTCCGGCCGCTCCGGCTGCAGGTTTTGCGGCAGCCGGCTTCGGCTTGACCGCGGGCGTCGGGGGCGGCGCCTCGTCCTTCTCCTCGGGCTGCCTGAGCACCACCACGCCCCATGGCTGCCGCTCCGCGACCTTGTCGGAGTACCAGAGCCCGGCCCAGATGTTCCCGGTGGGCCCCTGTCGGAGGAAGCGCACCTCGAGCCGACCGCTCGGGTAGTTGAAGGCGCTCTCGAAGGAAGGCACGAACCGCTCGCCCTGCAGCACGCTTACCACCAGGCTCTGGCGCCCGGCCGGGATGTGCACCGCGATGAGCCGGCCGTCGGCGAGGTTCAGAAAACCTTGCACGCGGGCCCCCTTCTCCGCGGTGACCTCCACCGGCTCGAACTGCTCGTCCTGGTGGCGGTAAGCGGTCCCGTCCTTGCCCGGCAGGTAGCAGCTGTCCCCGGCGCAGGCCATTCGCAGCCGGCCGTTGTCTCCCAGCAGGTCGCCCGCACGGAGCCAGGTGACCTTCTTGCCGTCGAAATGTCCCATGCCCATGCCGGGCGTGCCGAGCAGCAGGTGCCGCGCGTAGCCGGTGATGGCAGAGATCCTGGAAGGCAGCCAGGTCTCCATCTGCTCGGTGTAGAAGATCGGCACGGGGTAGCCGTATGGCGCGTCCTTGGCGGGGGTGCCCTTGAAGGTCACCGGCCCCCTGGGGATCTCCTTCCGGCGGTCGCCCGGGCGGGAGACCTGGGGCATCGCCCGCTTCAGGCGGAACACCCCGTGGCCATGGCCCACGAACAGGTCCTGCTCCACCATCTGCGCCCAGTGCAGCACGCCCTCGGGGGCCACGCGGTAGGACGTCCAGAAACGCCCATCGAAGAAGGTGAGGCGCTCTCCGTCGGCGGACTGCCCCACCACCAGCAGGCCGCCCTCCGGTGTGTAGGAGATGCAGCGCACATGCCGCACGGTCTGCCCCTTGGCCGGGGAGTGAGTGACGAACTTTCCCTTCTCGTATTTGTACAGCCCCTCGCCCGCGGTGCCGACCCAAACGCCCCCGGTCTGCATGTCCTCCAGCAGGTAGGTGATGCGCGCGCCGGGCAGGTAGCTATTCCACTTGCCGTCGCGCAGGTACCCGAGGCCGCGGGTGCCGCCGACCCAGACCCCCTTGCGGGTGGCCTGCATGGCAGAGGAGGCGCCGCCGAGGCTCGGCGGGAAGTCCACTGACGTCCACTTGTCCCGGTGCAGCCGCCAGAGCTTGCGGTCCGTGGCGGCCCAGAGGCCCGAGGACGATTCGGCTGACAGGCCCACCACGCGCTGCCCGGCGAGCGCCTCCACCGCCACCGCGGCCTCGGTCTTGGGGTCGAACCGGAGCAGCCGGTCAGCGGTGGCCGCGTAGTGCACGCCGTTGAGGGTGGCCACCGCGCCATAGGCCGCGCGCTCGCTGGCGGAGGTGACCTGAGCGCCGCCTCCTACCCTGCTGGTGCCAGCCGCCGTGACCGGGCCGCGCCCGGCAGGCGGGCAGCCGGCCAGGAGCAGCGCGAGGGAGATCAACATGAGCGCCAGGGAGCGCGGGAGATTCTGTGGGGTCAACATGGGTGCCTCGAGGGGTCGTCAGTCCTTGGTGGCAACTTACCACAGGTTAGCGCCCCTAACGCCCCCCTGGTGGCGCTGCTCGCCGCCGCACCGGGCCGGGCGAAGCGGGCTGGGCATTCCTGCCCTGCTGAGCCAGTATTATGTTCGTGCGCCCAAGAACCTGCCTGCTGCTCCTGCTGTTCGCCCTGCCCTCGCCCGCCGCGGCGCAGCGGGAAGCTTCGCCCGGCCTTCAAGGCGGCATGGTCCACGAGGTGGTGGTGGCGGCGCACCCCACCGAGGGGCTCGAGGTGGGGATGCCCTCATCGGGCTGGTACGCACGGGGGATCCAGCTGGATCGCAAGGGAGACTGGAAGGGCTCGGGCCAGGCGTACCAGCGCGCCATCGAAGAGTTCAAGGCCATGGCGTCCACGCGCAAGGGCTGGGCCCGGGTGGTGGAGGGGTGGGTGCTCAAGGCGAGCTTCCAGCGGGAGCAGAGCCGCACCCTGGCCCGGCTGTCGCGTTACCGCTCACGCCTGCGCTTCAGCTACGACCGCCTCAGGCAAGCCACGGCGCTGCACCACAAGTGGCTCGGGATCCGCGCCTTCACCGGCCGCCAGGAGCCGACGCTGCGCCGCCGGATCATCGAGCTTTACCAGCGCGTGGCCAGCCAGTCCCGCCGGGGCGATGGCGCGCGGATCTACCTGGCGGCGCTGTACCACCAGGCGGGCATGCCCCAGCGGGCTGCGCGTGAGCACAGCCGGGTCTCCGCCAGCCGGCGGCGCTACCTGTACATGGCGGAGGCGGCGTACCAGGCCGCGGCCGGTAATCCGGGGGCGGCCATGGATCTGCTGCCCCGCGCGGCGCGCAGCTCATCCACCCGCAGGGTGGTGCGGGCGTCCAACCTGTTCGACGCCCTGCGGGGTGACCCGCGGTTCGTCAAGCTGGTGGAGGGGCGCCGTTGACGCGGGTCTACATCTCCGACCTGGACGGCACCCTGCTCACCCCGGACCGCGCCCTGGGCGAACGGAGCCGCGATGCGATCCAGCGGTTCGTGGCCGCGGGCGGGCAGTTCACCGTGGCCACCGGCCGCGGGCTGCGCTCCACGGCGGCGCTGCTCGAGGGCATCACGCTGCCCCTGGACATCATCGTCAACAATGGCGCGCTGACGGCCGACCTGGGCACGGGGCGCGCGACCCGGGTGCTCAGCATGCAGGGCGACGTGGCGCTGCGTGTGTACCGCGAGGCCCTGGAGCTGTCGCTCAAGCCGGTGGCCTACGCCCTCGGCCCGGCGGACGAGCCGTTGATGTTTCACGCCCCGGAGCCTGACGGGATCTGCCGCACCTACCTCGACTCCGTGTCCCGCTACCAGCGCGCCACCGTCGAGGCCACCGGCGAGGGGCTCGTCGCGCCAGGCGTGCGCTGCCTCTCCTTCATCCTGCTGCATCGCCCGCCGCTGCTGGCCGCCCTGTTCGCCCGGCTCCAGCAGCTGCCGGGGGTCACCACCCACCTCGGCCGCAGCGCCTACGCGCCCGGCGTGGGCGTGGGGGAGGTGCAGGACGGGCGCGCCAACAAGGCGGCGGCCGCGCTGGGGCTGTGCGAGGCGGAGGGGTTCTCTCCCGAGCAGATCGTCGCCTTCGGCGACAACGCCAACGACCTGCCCCTGATGAAGCTCGCCGGCGAGGCCTTCTGCCCGCCAGACTCGGCACAGGAGGTGCTCGAGGCGGTCTCCGGGCGCATCGCGCCCTGCGCCGAGGAGGGCGTGGCGCGCTACCTGGAGGCGCTGCTCTGATCAGCGCGGGGCCAGCAACTTTTGCGCCGTCGCTGGGGTCTGCTACATCAAGCTGACCATGTCCCGGATCTGGATGCTCATAATCTTCCTCCCGATGGTGCTGGCTGTGCTGGCCGGCGTGCATCGCTACCTGTGGATCCGGCTGGTGCGGGACACCGGCCTGACGCCGCGCTGGCGGCGGGTGGCCACCTGGGCGCTCGTGGTCCTGGCGCTGACGCTGCCGGCGACCATGGCCCTGAGCCGCCACCTGGACCCCGACGTCGCCCGGCGGCTGCTCTTCCTGCCCTATCTGTGGATGGGGATGCTGCTCTACCTGGTGCTCGTCTGCCTCACCGGGGACCTGCTGCGGCTGGCGCGGTGGGCCCGGGCGCGGCTCTCCGGCGGCGCCGCCCAGGTGGACCCGGGCCGCAGGCTGTTCATGTCCCGCGCGGTGGCGGTCACCGCCGCCACGGGCGGGCTCGGCATCGCGGCCATCTCCCAGCGCAACGCCATGGCGACCCTCTCGGTGCGCCGGGTCGAGGTGACGCTCCGCAGGCTGCCTGCCGCGCTGGACGGCGCCACCCTGGTTCAGCTCACGGATCTGCACATCGGCCCGCTGCTGGGCCGAAGATGGCTGGAGGGGGTGGTGGAGCGCACCCTGGCGCTGCGCCCCGATATGGTGGCCATCACAGGCGACCTGGTTGACGGATCGGTGGACCGCCTGAGCCGCGACATCGCGCCCCTCGGGTTGCTGGACGCGCCCATGGGCGTGTACTTCGTCACGGGCAACCATGAGTACTACTCCGGCGCCGAGCACTGGCTGGCCAAGGTGCGCTCCATGGGGATCCGCCCGCTGCGCAACGAGCGGGTCTCGGTGGGGCGCGGCAGCCACAGCTTCGACCTCGTCGGCGTGGACGACTACAACGCGCGGCGCATGATGCCGGACCACGGGCCGGACCTGGCCCGCGCGGTGGCCGGGCGCGACCCTGACCGTGAGCTGGTGCTGCTGGCGCACCAGCCGCGGGAGATCCATCGCGCTGCGCGGCTGGGGGTCGGGTTGCAGCTGTCCGGGCACACCCACGGCGGGCAGATCTGGCCCTGGGGCTACATGGTGTACCTCCAGCAACCGTACGTGGCCGGGCTGTTCGACCACCAGGGGACGCAGATCTATGTCAGCGAGGGCACCGGCTTCTGGGGGCCGCCCATGCGGGTGGCCACCCGGTGCGAGATCACACACATCACCCTGCGCGCCGCAGCTGGCGCCCGCGCCTCAGGGCGCCTTGTAACCTGACATCCAGCTGAACAGCTTGGACGGCGCGTGGCTGCTCATCAGGCCGCTGAACTTGTGGCCAACGCCCGACGCCGACAGGAAGCGCGTGGGGTGCCCCTTGCCCTGCAGGTAGGTGTATGACTTCTGCGCGTAGGCGGCGAAGCTGTCGCCGGTACCGCAGACGAACTGCGCCGGGATCTTGCGCGACGGCGTGTACAGCGGGTAGCTGCTGCCCCAGCCGTACCCCATCACCGACAGGCTGGCGAACCGCGCGGCGTTGGCCATGCCGGTGACGCCCACGAAGAGCCCGCCGTCGGAGAAGCCGAAGGCGTGCACCCGCTTGAGGTCGACCCGGTACGTCTTGGCCGTGGCGGTGACGATGCTCAGGATCTCGGCCATCTCCTTCTTCATGGCGGGGCCGTCGTTGTTCGGGTTCCCGGTCCAGATGGCGAAGTCCTTGTACGGTGACTTGGTGTCGGGCACCAGCAGGATGAAATTGGCCGGCCCGGCGGCCGAGGTCCACCCGGTGTACTTGCAGATGCTGTAGAAGTTGCCCCCGCTGTCGCCGGCGCCGTGGAAGCCGATCACCAGGGGGATCGCCTTGGCCGGGGTGTAGCCGGACGGCACGAACAGCCGGTAGGTGCGGCCCGCGGCCTGCTTGACGAACTCGCCCGGCTTGCCCGGGTAGGTCTTGCCGCCGCCGGTATCGGGCGCCTGGGCCTTCTTGTCCGGCTTCGCCCCGAGGTCCTTCTTCTTCGACCCGCCGACATCGGTGCCAGCCTTGCCGCGGTCCGCGGCGACGCCTGCGTCATCTGTGGGGTATTCGGCGAGGCTGCCCTCGCAGCCCGCCTGGAGCAGCGCCGCCAGCAGCAGCGCCGCCGCCCATCTCAATTGCATGTGCCCTTGTTCCAGTCCTGCATGGTCTTCTTCAGGGGGGTGCAGTTGGTCCGCTGGGCGCAGGTGGTGGTGGCCTTGCCGGTGTACTTGGGGTTCTGGTGCGACTTGGTGGTGTTCTGCAGCACCTTGTCGTAGGACAGCACCACGTCCACCCAGTAGGTCTCGCCGCCCAGCTTGTCATGGTCGTAGTCCTTGCCAGTGGGCTCCGACGGGATGACGTCCAGGCAGGCCTGGCCCTGGGCGTTGGTCCACGCCTGGGCGCGGTAGCCATGGTCCCGGCCCTTGACCGTGAACACCACGTTGCTCAGCGGCGCCTTGCACTGGTCGGTCACGCTGAGCGCGAAGCAGGAGCGCTCGGTGACGCCCAGCCCCCAGGCGTACCAGCCGCTGCCGTCCACCTGGCCGCAGACCCAGAACTCGTTGACCTGGCTCTTGACGCCGCCGAGGCACTCGTCGGTGTAATAAACCTGGTTGGACCGCACGTCTGCCAGCTCCGAACGCTTGGCGTCCACGATGTTGCGCACCGGCATGCCCTCGGCGTCGGTCACCTGCTTGCAGTTGCCGCTGGAGTCCTTGGTGAACTTGTACCCCTTGGTGTAGGCCACCTTGGCCGGCTTGGTGCGCGGCTTCCACAGGCCCTGGACCGGCTGCAGGTTGTACCAGTTCAGCTCGACGGCGTCGGCGGTGGCCGCGTTGACGTCGCCGATCCAGTCGAGGGAAGAGGTCGGGATCGGCACGCAGAGATCGATGACATCGGCGGCGTTGAACTTGCCGATGACCGCGCCCTTCTGGTCGCGGAAGTCGAAGAAGGAGAACCCCATGAGCGCGGCCAGCTTGCCGTCGGTCTGGCGCAGCTCACCCGGGATGTAGTCAAGGGCCGAGGTCCCGGAGGCGCTGACAACCCAGCCCTGCTTCATCGGCTTGTTCGGCAGGTTCCACAGCGGGTTGTTCTGCACCTTGCAGCGCACGGTGCCGCACTGCAGCTTCTCCAGCGCCGAGAGGGGCACGTCGAGGGTGATGGGCGAGGTCGGCGGCGGCAGCTTGATCACCCGGAAGTTGGGCAGGTAGCTCTCCTTGTTGAACTCCACCACCAGCGGGGCGCATCCCTTGACGTCCGCGGTGAAGCTGTAGACGCCCTTGTCGTCGCTGGTGGTGACGTTGGGCTTCTTGCTGCCGCAGCGAGCGATGATCTTGACGCCCGTGGCGGGTGACCCGATGCCGATGGTCACCTTGCCTTTCACGGTGAGCGTGTTCAGGTCATGGCCGGCGTCGACGCCACCGTCTCCGCCGGACGAGCCGTTGTTGTCGCTGCAGCTCGTGGCTGCCAGGGCAATGATGATGACGGGGAAGAATAGGGCCCGTCCTCGGGGCGTAAGCATGTTGAACTCCCGTTCGTGGTCTCCCCAGGGTATCTCGCAGCGGGCTGGCGGTACAAGCGCGGCCCCGACCATTGCGCCTGACGCGGCGGTTCAGCTATGAAAGAGGACCATGAGCGCCCCCCTTCCCTGCCAGCAAGATCCCTATCTGCGTACCCTGCGAACTCGCGTGGTTTCATGCGCGCCCGGCACCACGGGCCACGAGGTGGTGCTGGCCGAATCTCCCTTCTTCCCCGAGGGCGGCGGGCAGCCCGCTGACCACGGTTCGGTGGGGCAGCAGGCCCTGATCGGCCTGTCCCGTGGCGCGGACGGCGCGGTGGTCCACCACCTGGAGCGGCCCCTGGCCGCGGGCGCCGAGGTGGTGGCCGAGGTGGACTGGGAGCGGCGCTACGACCACATGCAGCAGCACACCGCTCAGCACCTGATCACGGCCAGGGCGCAGGATCTGCTGGGGTTCGAGACCATCGCGTTTCACCTTTCGCCGGGGCGGTGCGATGTGGAGCTCGGCTGCGAGGCGCTGGCGGAGGGGGCGCTGGTGGAGCTGGAGCGAGAGGTCAACGACATCGTGCGGCAGGCGCGGCCGGTGCGTGGCCGCTGGGTCCCTGCCGGGGAGATCGCCTCCAGCGGCGTGCGCACCCGGGGGTTGCCCGAGGGCTTCACCGGGGAGGCGCGGCTGGTGGAGATCGAGGGGGTCGACCTGAACACCTGCGGCGGGACCCACGTGGCCAGCACGGCCGAGCTGCAGGCGATCAAGCTGCTCGGCACCGAGCGCCTCTCGCGCGGGACGCGGCTGTTCTACCTGGCCGGGGCGCGGGTGCTCCGCTACCTGGGGGAATCGCTGCAGCGCGAGGCCGCCATGGGCAAGCTCCTGAGCTGCGGTCCGGCGGATCTGCCGGGCGCGGTGGAGCGCCTGGGCGCGGATCTGCGCCAGGCGCGGCGCGACGCGAAGCGGGACCAGGCATCACTGGCCCGGGCGCTGGCCGAGGGGCTGGCAGGACAGCAAGACGCAGTGGCCACCCTGACCTGGCCCGAGGCGGACATGGGCCTGTTGCGGGCCGTGGCGGGCAACCTGCGGCGAACAGGCCACCCCGGCCGCTGGGCGCTGCTGGTTGGCGGCGAGGGCGAGGGAGTGTTCGTGGTGGTGGGCCCGGAGGAAGAGGTCCCCGGCAGGGCGCCGGCGGCGGCGGCCCTGCTCGGCGGTCGGGGTGGCGGCGCCGGTGGCATCTACCAGGGCAAGGCGAGCGACCTGGGGCGGCTGGCGGAGGCCGCGGCGGCGTTGGCGGGGGATGAGGGGTGATTCGCGGCGGCGTTCCGCCGCCGAATGCCATAATGCCGGATCGCCGGGGTGCCGGGGTGCCAGACTGCCAGGATGCCGGAACGCCAGAATTGAATGGTTATTTCAGGTGGTGGTAGGCGGGCAAGGTCTGCAGCCGGTCGTCGGGGCGGGCGGCCCCCACGGTGAAGTGGTAGAGCACCTGAATCGCCTCGCCCTGCAACCCGAGGAAGCGGTGCACCGCGTCGTCGAAGTAGCAGCCTATGCCGCATCCGCGCCGCCCTGCTGCCTCGGCCTGGACATAGAGCACCTGGCCCAGGGCCCCGGCCTCCCAGAAGAGCTGCCGGTAAGCCCGGGGCCCGTCGGCCTCCACCCTGCGGCTCAGCTCCGAGACCATGGCCACCGCGAACGCGCCGTCGGCGGCGATGTCTTGCCCACAGGACATGGCGCCTGCCAGATCCGTCAGGTCCCCCTCGGCCAGCAGGCGCAGGGGCACGTCATCCGGCACGCCCTGCGCTGGCAGCCACAGGTAATCCGGGCGCATGGCCTCCTGCAGCCGCTGCTCGGCGCCGGGACTCCGCGGCAAGCAGTACAGCCCTTCGGCCATGCCGTCCACCCGGTGCACGAAGAACAGCAAATGCGTCGCGGGCTCGGCGGTGAGCGCGGCCAGCGGGATGTTGCTTGTCCACGGCATCAGCGCCGCCAGCAGGCAGGCCATGTCCTCTGCGGAGATGCGGCTCCGCGACCGGTCCATCTCCACCGCGCTTCGTCGCCCGCGCAGCACGGGTCGAGCGGGCAGCCGCCGGTTGCCCACCGCGCGACCGGGCGGCAGGGTGGGCGTCTGGCCCCCGCCCGGTGAGACGCAAAAATGTGCCACCTCCTCGATGACTGACCACTCGTGGTGACTCTGGCTCAGGCGGTTGGCCACGCCGGCGGGATCGGCAGCGGTCACCTGGTCCAGCACCTCCTGCTCCGGGGTCCAGCCCGGCGGGGGCGGCGCCTCCCCTCCAGGCCAGATGCAGAGGGCCAGGTCGGGGTGCTCGGGCTCGGGCCCCTGGCGCGGCGGGAGCCCGAGGAGCTGCCCCAGCTGTTCATCCGAGAGGCCCGGCAGGGCGGCGGCTCGCCACCCTAGGGCCGCCGCTGACAACGCCACCGCGGCCAGGGCATGGCCCACGTCGTGGTTGCAGTACCGGAACGCCCGCTCACCGTATTTCCACGCCTCCCTCCAGTGAATGGAGGAGAGCGCCAGGATCAGGGCGCCTGGGGGCAGGTGCCGGGTGAGCCGGTCGAACTGCTCCGCGGACAGGGGCCGCCGCTGCTCCAGCTCGTGGTGCAGCGGGCTGTAGTGATAGATGCCCGATCCCGCCTCGAGCCCGGCCAGGTCCCCGCAGATAACCCACCCCTCGGTGGGGTGCAGGTTCCCGCTGGACGGGTTGCAGCGCAGAGACCATCGCGCGCCGCTGGCGTGGGCCTTCCAGGCCGAGAGGGCCAGGGAGTGAAACAGCAGCCGGGCCACCATGTCCAGCTCCGCCGGGGCCGCGTCCACCGCACCCGGGACACCCAGCTGGTCCAGATCGGGCCCTCCCTCGTCGGAGCCCGTGCGCAGCGCCACCCGCGGCGCGCCGCGGTAGGTCCGAAACGGATCCGGCTGGTTGTCCCAGTCCATGTACCCGGCCGAGCGGGCAAACCGCCCGGGGTGATGCTTGGTGCGCCGGTGATATTCGAACAGGTCGGAGATGGCCATTGAGGGAGTTAATAGCCCACTTTGGCCGCCTGCGCCGCATGGAGCATGGTAGTCTCCTGGGCCATGTGGACCATCATCGCCACCCTGGCCATCACTGGAGTCGTCATCGCCCTCACCTATTTTCTGGTCGGTCCGTACCGCCACCCGGGGGAGCCCACGGCGCCAGATCCTGGCGGGGATGATCACGGAGACCACTGAATCCCTCGGCCGCGACTTCTGGCCGCGGACGAGTTGCCCACTTGACACGATACGCGAGATTTGCATAATAAATGCATTAACCGCGATTGAGCCTGGCGCGAGCCGGCATGCTTCAGGAGGATTCCTCGGACATGGGCACCCTCCCCACGAGTAAGAGATCAACAATCCCTGCGCTCCAGAGCAACGACTCCAACGACGGGAGCGGCATCAACAATCGCCCCTGTCTGGTGGTGCTGGAGGGCGTAAATCAGGGGCGTGTCTTCCCGCTGAACGACGGTGATAACCTGCTCGGCCGGGACGACGGCGCTGACGTGAGGTTCACAGACGAGGGGGTCTCCCGACGACACGCGCTCATCACCTGCGAGCCTGGCGGCGCGTACAGCGCCATCAATGATCTGGCCAGCTCCAACGGGACAACGGTGAACGACGAAGCGGTCACCCAGACCATCGGGCTCAAGCCCGGAGACAAGGTGATGCTCGGCGCACACACCATCCTGCGCTTCAGCATGGGTGACGAGATCGAGGCGCGTTACGCGGAGGCCATGTACCAGGCGGTGCTCAAGGACGGCCTGACCGGCGTGTTCAACCGGCGCTACTTCGATGACTGCCTCATGCGGGAGGTCTCGCTTACTCTGCGCCACGCCACACCCCTCGCCCTGATCATGGTGGACATCGACCACTTCAAGTCGATCAACGACAACTACGAGCATCGCTGCGGCGACGCGGTGCTGAAGCAGCTCGCAGCGCTGCTCGAGCGCATCGTGCGCACCGAGGACGTGGTGGCGCGCTACGGTGGTGAGGAGTTCGCCGTCATCTGCAGAGAGACCACTGAACGCCAGGGGGCCGTTCTGGCCGAGCGGTTGCGCAGGGACATACAGGAGTATCGCTTCGCCTTCGAGGAGCACGCGCTGCGCGTCACCATAAGCCTCGGCGTGGCGCAGCTGGAGCCCGAGGGCCTCACCTGCGAGGCGCTCATCAGCGCCGCCGACCTGGCGCTGATCGAGGCCAAGGAACAGGGCCGCAACCGGGTGGTGCTCGCCTCTTACCGCTGACCGCGGTCTCCTGCCAGATCCCCTCACCGCCTCGCGCGGCCACCGCCTCGGCCCGGGCCAGCCGGGGGGCAGCGCCATCCCTGGAGTCGTGCCAGCCGAGCCCGGACCGCAGCATCCGCTCCGCCAGGTTCTTCGCGCCCCGGCGCACCACCGCCACCAGACGGTCCTTGCGATCCCATCGCACCTCCTGCACCTCGACCTGCTTGCCGAGGGTGGCGACCACCATGAACCGGCGCGCCAGCAGTCCCCCCGGGCGCCCGGGGCGCGGCACCGAGAGGCCGTGCAGCTTCACCGGCACCGACTCATCGCCGTGCCGGACGAACAGGGACGCCCCGTCCACGACGCTGACCACCTGACCGCGCCACACGCCGGCGCTGGACACGCAGCCCGCCGGCGCCAGCGCCAGCAGCATGCTGCACCTCAGGACCCAGATCATCACGCCCCCCCTCACGCCGCCGCCGCGGCGGCTCCTGACAGCGCCCGGCCGACCATCTCGTCTCGCTCCGCGGGGTGCTCCCTGAGCCACCTGCAGGCCGCCACCCTGCCCTGCCCCAGCTTCTGCTCGTCCGTGGAGAACCAGGCGCCGTTCTGCTTGACCAGGCCCGCCTCGAGGGAAAGGTCGAGCACCTCGGCCTCACGGTTGATCCCCTTGCCGTAGAGGATCTCGCACTCCACCTTGCGGAACGGCGGCGCGAGCTTGTTCTTCATCACCTTGATCACGGTGCGGTTGCCCACCATCTCCTCGCCCTCCTTGATGGCGCCGATGCGCCGCACCTCGAGCCGCACCGAGGCGTAGAACTTCAGCGCCGTGCCGCCGGTGGTGGTGAGGTTGCTGCCGAAGGTCACGCCGATCTTCTGCCGCGTCTGGTTGATGAAGAGCATGGAGGTGCCAGAGCGGTGGGCGCCGCCGGTGAGCTTGCGCATGGCCTGGCTCATGAGCCGGGCCTGCAGCCCGAGGTGGTGGTCGCCCATCTCGCCCAGGATCTCGGCGCGCGGCACCAGGGCCGCCACCGAGTCCACCACGATCAAGTCCACCGCGCCGCACTGCACCAGGTGGTCGGCGATCTCCAGCGCCTGCTCGCCGCAGTCGGGCTGGCTCACCAGCAGCTCCGGCAGGTTGACCCCCAGGGCGCTGGCGTAGGTGGCGTCCAGCGCGTGCTCGGCGTCGATGAAGGCGCAGACGCCGCCCGACCGCTGCACCTCTGCGATGGCGTGCAGCGCCAGGGTGGTCTTGCCCGAAGACTCCGGGCCATAGACCTCGATCAGGCGCCCGCGGGCGAACCCGCCCACGCCGAGGGCGTGGTCCAGCTTGATGGAGCCGCTGGGAAAGCTGGCCACCTTGCACCGTGCATCCTCGTCGCCGAGGCACATGATGGAGCCCTCGCCGAACTGCTTCTGGATCGCGCCGAGGATCTTGCTCAGCGCCTTCATCTTCTGTGGGACCTTTGCCATGGTCATTCCTCCTCTCGTGAGTGGTGTGGGGTTCAAAACCACCTGCCCCGCTGCAGAGTCAGCGCGAGGAACAGGTGCTCATCCTTCATCTCTGCCCGGTCATCCAGGTCGGCCAGGGTGCGCGCTACCTTGTAGATCCGGTGCAGCGCCCTGGCGCTGAGCTGGTTCGCCTCTGCGAACGCCAGCAGCGCCCGCTGCGCCTCCTGTCCCAGGGGGACATACCGCCTCACCTGGCGGGCGTTCATCTGGGCGTTGCAGTGGATGCGCGCCCTGCGCAGCCGGTGCTGCTGGCGCAGGCGAGCGCATTGCACCCGCTGCGCCATGTCACGGCTCGGCTCGCCGCGCCGCGCTCCCTGGACCAGGCTGCGGGTGCTCACAGGATCCACCTGCAAGAACAGGTCGAACCGATCGAGCAGCGGCCCGGAGATCCGCCCGCGGTACCGTGCGGCCTGCCGCTCTCCGCAGGTGCAGGTCCGGATCCCGGTCTCGCGGTACCCGCAAGGGCACGGGTTCATGGCTGCAACGAGCATGAACCGCGCCGGGTAGGTGACCACCTGACGGGTACGCACGATGGTCACCTGGCCATCCTCCACCGGCTGGCGCAGGGACTCCAGGGCGGTGCGCTGGAACTCGGGCAGCTCGTCCAGGAAGAGCACGCCGTTGTGGGCCAGGCTCACTTCGCCGGGCCGCGGAGTGGGGCCGCCGCCGATGAGCCCCATGGTGGAGCAGGTGTGGTGCGGGGCCCTGAATGGCCGCTGCTGGATCAGCTCCCCTTGCCCCAGCAGGCCCGCCACGCTGTGCACCTTGGTGGTCTCTATGGCCTCGGCGCGGCTCATGCGCGGCAGCACCGACCCCAGGCGCCTGGCCACCATGGTCTTGCCCGAGCCCGGCGGCCCCACGAGCATCAGGTTGTGCCCACCCGCCGCGGCAACCTCCGCGGCCCGGCGAGCCTCGGGTTGCCCCACCACGTCGGCGAAATCGGGCGGGTCCGCGCCGTCCTTCGCCGCGGGCTGCGCCTCGGCGCATGGCTCCACCTCCATTTGCCCGCCCAGGAACGCGGCTGCCTCGCTCAGCGTCTGCACGCCATAGGCGTCGATGCCCTGCACCAGGGCCGCCTCTGCAGCGTTCTGGCGCGGCACCACCACCCCCGTCAGCCCCCAGCGCTGCGCAGCCTGGGCCAGGCTCAGCGCGCCCCTGATGGGCCTCAGCCGCCCGTCCATGGCCAGCTCCCCTGCCATGAGCAGGGGGCCCCGCCGCAGGCGCAGCTTGCGCCTGGAGGCCAGGATCCCGAGGGCTATGGGAAGGTCGAAGGCGGCGCCCTCCTTGGGCAGGTCAGCAGGCGCCAGGTTCACCGTCACCCGCGGTTGGCCCCAGTCGAAGCCGCTGTTCTGCATGGCGGAACGGATGCGCGTCCCGCCCTCGCGCATGGCGCCCATGGGCAGCCCGATCATCTTGAATCCGGGCATGCCGCCCCGGACATCTACCTCGACCTCGACCTTTGTGGCGTCGACGCCGATCAACGCCGCTGCGATATGATGTGTGACCATGCCCGCCCGACCGAGCAAGCCGCGGGCCAGGGAGCGATTTGTATGATCTCCGCGAGTTACGTGGGCGAGCCGTGCCCCGGGATCCGGCCAGCCGTCCGGGCCGTCCGGCTGGCCGGAACATCCCCTACAAGCGTCACCGGCCCAGGAGCTCCGCCAGCCGCTTGCGCGCCGCGTGAAGTCGGGAGTGCACCGTGCCCTCCTTGATGTCCAGGATCCGGGCCACCTCCTTGCCGGTCAGCCCGTCCAGCGCGCAGAGCACCACCACGCATCGTTGCTCGAGGGAGAGCTGATCCATGGCCGCCGCGATGGCCGCCGCGCCGGGCCCCTCGCCCGGCGGTGGGGCCGTTCGGTACGGCGCCTCCGCGGCCTGTCGCACTTCCTGGCTGCGCCGCCGCCTTTCCCGCACCCGCAGCCCTTGCCGCAAGGCGATGCGGTAGATCCAGGTGCCCAGGCTCGCCTCGCCTCTGAAGCGTGGCAGCCCCCGGGCCACACCGAGGAAGGTCTCCTGCAGGGCGTCCTCGGCGTCCTCGCGGTGGCCTGTGAGGTTGAAGCAGAGCGCGAAGACCTTGCCGCGGTACCGCCGGTACAGCTGCTGGAAATCGTCGCCTGCTGCCTGGCCGCGGTTCACTCCAGCGCCTCCAGCTCCGCCCGCGCCCGGGGCACGGTCACCAGCCCGGTGTAGAGGGCGTGCACCAGCAAGAAGACGCCAAACCCAACGCAAAAAAGCAGCTTGCGCAGGTCCATTTCACTGCCGTACCAGGCCAGGGAACCGAGCCATATGGTGGCGCACACCAGCCAGGCTTTCACCATGAACCGCGCCTCGCGCAGCTGGTCGCGGGCCTGACGCGCCAGGAACCTCACCAGGCCCCCCTGCACCCGGGCCATGCGCTCCACCTGCCGTGTTCTCCGCCACCAGCTCATGGACATCAGCCCGCCCGCCACCACCAGGGCAACCCCGCCCAGCACCAGCACCTGCACCCACACATGGTCGAACACCACCGCCGCCACCCCGGTGACCGTGGCCCCCAGCGCCAGCCCTGCGTCCATCTCGAGCCGCTCGCGCACCTGACGCCGGCGCACCTCTGCATGCAGCCTGTCCCAGTCCTGCTCCGCGGTCGCGGCCTCAGCGTTGGCCTTCAGGGTTCTTTCCAGCCAGTCAGGTTCCATCGTCGCCTCCTGCCATGTTAGTGCAGGCGGGCGTGAGATCCTTCGGCGGAAAATCGAGATGTGCTGAGAAAAGGGGGGGAAGAATCGGAGGGAGCGCCAGGGCCAGAGGTGCTAGAACTTCTGCCCCTTGGCCAGGTTGCTCTTGGGCAGCGGCGGGCACTTCATGCTCTTGGCCAGATCCGGGGACCAGACCCAGTCGGTGACGATGACCTTGCCCAGGTCCTGGGTGCTGCCGCAGGGGCCGTGGGCCCGCAGGTCGGCGTTGCGCTCCACCTGCAGGGTCTGGCGGTAGAACGCGGCGAACTGCTTGGGCAGGATCTTGCCGGAGATCTTCAGGTCCTTGGATTTGGAGGAGCTCACCGAGCCCTCGACCTCCATGCCGAACTCGGCGTTGAGCCGCACGACCTTGATGTCGAAGCCGCCCGAAGCCTTGGCGATGTACTTGATGCTGCGAGAGCGGGTCTCGCTGGTGGCCTCGGAGTAGGTCACGTCACGGCCGATGTCGCCGCCGGGGATGCAACCGGAGACCGGCACCGGGTCGAAGCTCTGAACGACCTTGTAGCCGCCCTTGTAGTCAACCTCGATGGCCGACCAGACGTTGAGCACGATGGAGCGGCGGGCCTCATTGCCCTGGCTGTCGATGGCCAGGATGTTCATCACGGCCTTGTACTTGTCCGCGACCACGTTGGAAACCGGCGAGGTGATCAGGTCCTGCAGGCCGAACAGCTTGTCGATGCTCGTGTCCACGGTGCCGATGGTGCTGGGCTGGCCCTTGTTGACGTACACGTTCTTGGGCGCGCCGGTGCCGAGCTTGCTGATGTTGCCGTTGGTCACCACGTCGATGACGCTCACCGGGCCCTTCTTGGGGAACAGGTTGTCCGGGTCGAGGTTCAGCTTGCCGCTGATCCAGCCCTTGAACTGGAAGTTCTCCTTGAGGAAGGAGTAGATGAAGCGGATGGGCGCGCCCTGGGAGCCGCCGCTCAGGCCCACTGCCTTGACCTCGAACAGGAACTTGGCGTTGTCCACGGTGTCGGTGAGCTCGGCTGAGCAGCCGGCGGTGCGGGGGCGCATCTGCTTGATGACGATGGAGGGCTTGACGGTGATCTTGGTGCTCATGGCCTTCTTGCCGGTCTTCAGCACGTTGTTCAGGCCGATGTTGCGAACCTTGATGGTGCCGAGGAAGGAGCCGATGGCGTCCACGTTGGCGAAGGGCACGTTGGGGCCGAAGGTCCAGGTCATCACGCCCTGGTTGACATACTTGGGAGAGACCTCCATGCGCACGGGGTGCACGCGCCCGGACTTGGTGACGTAGTTGCCCTCGAAGCTGATGCGCGTGGCGCCATGCTTGGGATCCAGGAAGCCGGCGCCCATGATGGTCATCTTCTCGCCCAGGGAGATGTTGGTGGGCGCGAGCTGGCGGACCTCGGGATCAGGAACCTTGAAGTCAGGAGGCAATCCGTTGCCGCCCGGTCCACCCTCCTCGCCGCCGCAAGCGACCAGCAAAAGGGCGGTGGAAAGGATGCTGATGATGATCTGGGACTTACTGCTGATCATGGCTGCCTCGTTGGCTGAGATCCGGTTTCTCCTCATGCCTTCCTTATATACAAACCCCGTACCAGGAATCGGGGACCGTCTAAGTTGCTGTTATATCAGACTTTGCACTTTCTTGTCCAGCGCGAGGTGGCAACTGGAGTTACCGGCAAGGGGTGATAAATGTCCCCTGTTCTGTTGGCATGAAATAATATCTGCATCATTTCAGTTAGTTAGAAAAAGGGGCCTGGTAACTCGGGTGGCCACTTGACACGCCACCCGGCCTGCTGCTACCGTGACAAGACTAAACGTGCGGAATTAAAGATAAATCATGAAAATACGTTGTTCGAGCCCGGTGTTTGTCACCCTGATGGGGATCGCAGTCCTCACCGGCTGCACCGCACAAGATCCCCCGGTACAGAAGTACGACACCTTCCAGTTGCTGGATACGGTGGGCACGCCAGACCAGCCCAAGGGGTGCCCTACCCCCCCCACGCTGCCGACCCCGTACATAAACCCGTCGCCCCCCTCCAGCTACAAGTACAAGGTGCTGCCCATCCGCGGTTCGGCCTCCGGGGCGGCCATGGTGGGTGCCACCACCACCGCCGGGTCCGCCTCTCCGGTAACCCTCGCCGGCTCGGGCACCAACTTCTGCATCGAAGTGGACCTGGTCTCCGGGCCCAACACCATCAAGGTGTACGCGCTGGATAACAAGGGCTGCCAGAGCAAGTCCACCATGCCGTACTCCGTGCGCTACGTGCCCACCACCGTGCAGCAGGACGCGGGCGTGACCAAGCCGATCAACCTGGCCAAGAGCCAGCCCATCAGCTCCAAGGATACGCCGGGAGAGGGATCCCTGAGCTATGTCAACGACGGCTCCACGTCATCGTTCGCCAAGTTCTCCTTCTACGACTGGGACACCAGCGGCACCTGCGACAAGTGCACCTGGGTCAAGATCGACCTGGGCAAGGCGTACCTGCTGTCCAAGTTCAAGATCCGCTGGGCCCCCTCGGCAGGCAGCGATTACGCCACTTGCTACACCATCCTCACCGCCGCAAACCCGGCGCAGAACCCGGACTGCAGCACCAACGCCGGCTGGAAGGTGACCCACAAGGAGACCGCCGGCATCGCGGTGCCCAAGGACATCACGGTCCAGCCGGTCACGGCCCGCTACGTCGCGCTGCTACTGTACGAGAACGCCAGCTCCTGGCTGTGGGAGAACTTCAAGCTGGCCGAGTTCGAGGTCTGGGGTCAGGACCCCAACGCCACCACCCCGCCGCCGCCGGATCGCTGCAAGAAATAGGCTTGAGACTTGAGGCTTGAGACTTGAGGGGGAGAGTGTGGCTCCGCGCTGCGCGCGTCGCTGACTTGAGGCTCAAGACTTGAGGGGTGCGTGTGGCTTCGCGCTGCGCGCGTCGCTGGCTTGAGGCTCAAGACTTGAGGGGAGCGTGTGGCTCCGCGCTGCGCGCGTCGCTGGCTTGAGGCTCAAGACTTGAGGGGGGTGTGTGGCTCCGCGCTGCGCGCTTCGCTGGCTTGAGACTCGAGGAGTGATTGCACCGGGGCTATTTACCCTCAAGCCCCAAGCCTCAAGCCCCAAGTCGGGCCCCCCAGCCGCCCCCAACAAATTAGAGTACCCCCCATTACGCAAGCGCCAGGGGGCCGTCTTGGGGGCCACCAGCATT
>CAZEFW010000003.1:42589-156002 GCA_964511535.1 uncultured Myxococcales bacterium
GGGGGGGCCCCCAAAAACCCCCCCCCCCCCCCCGCGGGGCCCCCGCGCCCCCCCCCCCTACTCTTTCGAGTCCGCCACTTTCCGCATGCGCATGGGGCCCTTCTTGCGGCCCACCTTCTTGGCCTTGCGGATCGAGCGGCTCATGTAGCCGCCGGTGAGGGCGTCCAGCAGACCGGTGAGCTCCTCGACGCGGATGCGCTGGGAGATCTTGGCCGCCAGATCCTTGGGCGGGCGAAGCACCATGTCGATCTGCAGGCGCCGGCGGATGTAGTACACCGTGGTCACCTCGCGCACCACGCCGTCGAGGATACCGATGAGCGACTGCACGTCGAGCACCTCGGCGTTGAACACCAGGCGATCCAGATCCCAGCCGATGCCCACCGAGAACCCCATGACGTCGCCGCTCTCGGCCTCGTCTTCCTTGGGGGTGGCGCCCAGGCCTGCCACGTACAGGCCGTCGTACATCTTGCGCTTGGTGTTGAACAGGGCGTTGGAGAACTTGCCCGAGATGCTCGGCACCAGCGCCTTGAGCTGCGCGTTTCGGCGCAAGCTGCGGATCCGGTCCGGGTGGACCTGGTAGTACCGGATCGCCGCGTCCTGCACCTGCTGCACCGTGGGTTCATGGGCGAAGCGTGCGATGATCTGCTCCTCGCTCAGCCCCTGCTGCGCATGCGCCGCGCCCGCAGGGGCGAGCAACGCCGCGAGCACCAGCGCCGCCGCCAGGTTCCTGATTGTCCCTCTCATGGACTCCTCCTGTACTTCTCTGGTGGACTCAAACTCGTCCTTTGATTTCATCATCTTGAGATCCTCTTGGGCCACTTCCACTTCTTCCACCACTTGGTATCCCAGCCGCTCGGCTTGTCGCCGCGCTTCCAGCGCTCGAGGTAGCCGCCGGTGAGGAAGTTGAGGTAGCTCTCCAGCTCCTCCAGCCGCAGCCTGTACATCACCCGCACCCGCATGTCCCGGGGCGGCTTGTTCTCCATCACCAGGCGCAGCTGGGCGTACTCACCGTAGAGGCGGTGGATGGTGTAGAAGGTGGTGGCCCGCACCTCCTCGTTCATGCGAGCCACGCGCCCGAACAGCACGCGCTGCATGTTGAACACCATGTCCGACAGGTCCCAGTTGGCCATCACCACGAACTCGTCCTTGCGGATGCGCCAGGCGTCCTTTTTGTGGAACGGCAGCACTGGGTACAGGGCGTCGTCCTTGCGCCAGTAGTCGTTCCAGTCGTAGTGGAAATAGTGCATGCTCAGCTTCGGCACCAGGGATCGGTAGACCGCGCGCCGACGGAACGACACCTCCTGGCCCGGGTCCACGCCCATGTATCGCAGGGCCGCGATGATGGCGTGGTCCACCGGCGGGATGTCGGGCAGCTTGTACTTCTTCGGCCGCTCCTTATCCGGTTTGAGCCGTCTCATGCGGGCCATGTTGCGCGACCAGGCGATCCATAAAAGGTCGGGGTCCTTGGGGTGGTTGGTGAACCACTGGATCGAGCCGTTGGTGGTGCCCGAGTAGACCGGAGTCCAGGTGTCGCCGTCGTCCACGGTCTCCATCACGAAGGCGCCGCCCGTGTCGTACCAGCCGTAGAGCAGCGGGTTGGGGATCTTCATGATGGTCTGGGCCCACAGGTGCCCCTTGTGCTTGGGGCAGGCCACGATCTTGAACGTGTTGACGCCCGTGAACATCAGCCCGCCCACACGCTTCCAGTCCTCCAGCCCGCCCTCCATGACGTCGTCGATGGAGAAGATGCCGTCGAAGGTGGAGATGTACCCCTTCTTGCCGGAGTGCGAGTCCACCGTGATGTAGGTGACCACGCGGGCCGGGAGGAAGGTGGTGTAGTAGATCCACCGCCACGACTTGCCGCCGTCGTCCGAGCGCAGCAAGCCGGCGTCGGTGCATGCGAACACATAGCGGGTGTCCTTGGGGTGGAAGAAGATGTAGCTGATCCACCCCTCCCCCACGCCCTTGCTCTTGGCCTTCATGAAGTTGTCGCCGTTGTCCTCGGACATGTAGAGCCCCTCGCCCGTGGCCAGGAAGACTCGGCGCTCATCATTCGGGTCAACCGCGACATGTGCGGCGAACATGCCCTTCTTGCTGGTGCCGGTGAAGGTCCGCACCCAGTTCATGCCGCCGTCCTCGGTCTTGAACAGGCCGTAGGCGGTGCAGGCGAACACCACCTTCGGGTTTGTGGGGTGCTCGACGATGAAGCGCACCTCGGTGGGGCGGCTGCCGAGGTAGAACAGGGTCTGCTTGATGTTGATGCCCGACGTGATCTTGCCAAACTTGCGCACGAGGTTCTGCAGGCGAGGAGCGCCGCCGGGCAGGCCGATGCCGAAGTTGGTGTTGGCCGCCGAGCCGCGGCCGCCGCCGCCCTTGCCGCCGCTGCCGCTGCCGTGGATCATTCCCCAGGCGGATGGCAGGGGCAGGCCGCCGTAGCTGCGGGTGCCAGAGGGCTTCTTGCCGCCGCTGGCCGGCATCACCTCGGACTTGCCGTCGCTGCGGTGCTTGCCGAAGTACATGCGCTGGCCACCATCACCGCGGAACAGGAAGTTCTCCACGATGAGGCGCGACTCGTCCCAGGTGCGCCCACCATCGGTGGTCTTCCACACGTAGCCGTCGTAGGAGCCGATGTAAGCCACCAACGGATTGTGGCGCGAGATGGTCACCGTGCGGTTGTAAGCGCGCCGCATGGTGAAGTTCATGTCCTCGAGGTAGACGTCCGGGCTGAGGCTGCCCGTCTTGCTCACCGGGCGCTCGTCTTCCTTCTCCACCTCCGCGTCCTCCGGCATGGGGGGCGGCTCTGGCGGGTCGTCCTGGGCGGCAGCGATGCCAGGCCAGGCGAGAGACAGGGCGAGGGCCAGCAGCAGGATATGTCTCGACGCGCGCATCAGAAGGACGGGCTGAAGTTGAGCGCCTCGGCCGCGTCGATGGAGATGGCGCCCTTGACCGAGGTGTCGCGGGAGATTCGCAGGTGGATCACGTTGGTGATGGCGTTGCACCGGTCCAGGTGGATCTGGGCGGTGGTGCCGGAGACGCTGGACACGCAGGAGGCGGGCGTGCCGGCGGGCGTGCCGCCGATGAAGCCCACCACGGTGTAGGTCGCCCCGTCGGTGCTGGCCTCCACGCGGGTGATGCCCGAGATCTTGCCCATGTGCAGGGCGATGTCCGGGCCGGAGGTCTCCGATCGCACATGCCCGGCGGTCCATGTCAGGTCCGCGGTGGCGCAGGCGGCCATGTCCACCGCCTTGCCGTCGGGGGCGCCGGTCATGTTGGCCGCGCAGTTGGGGCCGGGACATTTGGCCTTTGGGGTGCACCGGGCCAGGGACGCGTACTTGCTCTGCCCCTTGGGCGGGAAGCTGCCGCCGTCGCCCCCGGGCGGCTCGGCAGTACAGGCCGCCGCGGCCAGGGCGAGGGCGGCCAGGGCCGCGGGCATGGAGCGTCGGATCATCGTCGGAAAAACGTACTCCGCATGGCCACCGCTTGACAAGGACGCCCTGCCCGTCGATGCAATGGGGCGGAGATGAAGAAGCATGTGTTCACAGTCACCGCCGCCGAGGCTGGCATGAGCCTGGCCGCGCTCCTGGACGCCCGGCTGGGCCATGGGGCCCCTGCCCTGGGCCGCCGGGTGGCCGGGGGATCGGCCTACGTGGACGGGCGGCGGGAGGTGGATCCGGAGCTGGAGGTCAGCCCGGGCCAGCGGGTGATCCTGCGGCAGCCGGAGCGTGACGCTGGCGCAGCGCCCCCGGCGCGTATGGCCTACCGCGACCGTATCCTGGCGGTGCTGGTCAAGGCGGCCGGCGTGCCGTGCGGCCAGACCCGCCGGGGCGGCGCGGACACCTTCGAGCAGCAGGCGGCGGCCCTGCTGGGTCCCGGCGCCCGGGTGATGCACCGGCTGGATCGTGGGGCGTCTGGCCTGCTGCTGGTCTCGCTGAGAGGGGGCGAATCGCGCAAGGCGCTGGCCCGTCAGGTGTCAGAGCACCGCATGGTCCGGCGCTACCTGGCGCGGGTGGCGGGTGATCTGCCGCGAGGCTCCATCACCCTGGACGCGCCCCTGACCATGGCGCGGGGGGTGGCCCGGGCGTCCACGGATCCCCGGGCGAAGCCGGCGCGCACGGGGGTGCGGCCGCTGGCGGCCCCGGCCAGGCCAGGGCTGGTTCAGGCCATACCCCACACCGGCCGAACCCACCAGATCCGCGCCCACCTGGCCGGCGCGGGGTTGCCCATCGTGGGCGACGCCCGCTACGGCGGCCCGGACCATGGCCGGCTCTGCCTGCACGCCCACAGCCTTGGCCTCCGCCACCCGGACGGTCGCTGGATCGAGCTGCACAGCCCGCTGCCAGCGGAGTTCTGGCGCTAGCCCCCCGTGGGGGACCCCGAATCCGCCACGCCGGCCTCGCCGGGGCCTCCCTCGGAGATGCCGCCTTCAGTGATCCCGCCCTCGGTGATCCCGTCGGTGATGCCGTCGGTCAGCCCATCGGTGACGCCGGCATCGGCCGCCGCTGCGTCAGGCCCCGTGGCGCTGCCGTCGGGGAACATCAGCCCGTCCTTCTTGGCGGTGCCCTTGTCTGCCTGGGCGGCGCTGCCCGAGTCCATGCCAGCCGACGCGCCGTCTGACTGGGGCAGGTTGATGGGCGTCACGTTGCATCCGGCGCACAACGCGAGGCTCACCAGCGCCGCCGTGATGAGGGTCCTCAGCTGATGCGTGCTCATCTCACTCCCCCGTCAGGGCGTCGGTGGCCATGGCGTCGGCGCCTGCCTCCGCGACACCGGCTTCAGAGACCCCGCCTTCGGCAGGCCCGCCCTCGGTGATGCCGTCGGTGAGGCCGTCGGTGAGGCCATCGGTCATGCCGTCCATCATGCCATCACCCGCCGGCGCGCCGCTGTCCGCCTTGAACCCCATGTCCGGGCCGGTGCCGCCCCCATCCATGGTGGCCGCCATATCCTTGAGCGCGCCGCCGCTGTCCTGGGCGATTCCCATCTCGTTCTGGGGCAGGTTGATGGGGGTCACGTTGCAGCCAACGGCCAGCAAAGCCAGAAGCACCAAAAGGGCCGCGAGCCAGTGATCATGCTGGCTGCTGGGGGTGTCCGGGCGCTTCCTGGCCATTGTATTCCTCCTGGGGCTGTGAAGGCGTCGTCCCATAGTATCGCAAGTCCCATGCCAGCCGAAATGAAACCATGGCCTTTTGTAACCCGGCGAAACCCAAGGCAACGACTGAATGTTAAAGTACTACTTCAACCTCGCCGTTGGCACACGCTGGCACAGGGTGTGACAGCCCGGTCAGGAGATCCCGTGGGTCGTGAGCCGCCGATAGAAGGTCCGGCGAGGGATACCGAGCAACCGCGCGGCCTTGCTCTTGTTCCAGTTGCACGCCTCGAGCGCCTCGAGGATCCGCTGCTTTTCCAGCTCGCCTCGCTGGGCGCTGGATGACGGGATCCCCTCCCCTTCCGGGAGCGCCGGCGGCGGCGCCTCCGCGGCGCTTGGCGGCGCCTCCAGGTTGAGATCTTCGGCGTCCAGCAGGTCCCCGTCCGCCAGCACGGCCGCGTTCATCAGGGTGTGCTCCAGCTGCCGCACGTTTCCAGGCCAGTGGTACGCCATCAGGCGACGGCTGGCCGCCCGGGTGATGCGCCTCTTTTCGGTCTTCATCTGGGCCGCGATGCGATCCAGGAAGTGGTCGGTCAGCAGCAAGATGTCGTCTGCCCGCTCTCTCAGGGGCGGCAACTGGAGGCAGACCACGTTGAGCCTGTAGTACAGATCCTCACGGAACTTGCCCTGCTTCACCAGGCCAGCCAGGGACTTGTTGGAGGCGGCCACGACCCGCACGTCCACCTGGAGATCCCGCTGGGCCCCCACCGGTCGGATGGTCTTCTCCTGCAGGGCGCGCAGCAGGTCCACCTGCATGCGCGGCGGCATGTCGCCGATCTCGTCCAGGAACAGCGAGCCGCCGTCAGCGGCCTGGAACAGCCCCTTGCGCTCCCGGTCCGCGCCGGTGAACGCGCCCCTCACATGGCCGAACAGCTCGCTCTCCAGCAGCCCCTCCGGGATGGCCGCGCAGTTGACCGAAACCAGGCGGCGCTTGCCCCGGGGGCTGCTGTCATGGATCGCCCGGGCCACCATCTCCTTGCCGGTGCCGCTCTCGCCCTCCACCAGCACCGGCACGTCGGTGCGCGCCACCCGCTCCACCAGGTGGAACAGCTTGGCCATGGGCTCGCTGACCCCCACCATGCCGAACATGCCGCGCTTGCTCTCCAGCTTGCGCCGGGTCTCGGCAAGATCCTTGCGCACCTGGGCCAGCTGCATGGTGCGCTGGTCCAGCAGCCGGCCGCGCTCCTCGGCCAGGGCCTCGATCTCCGCGTTGGCCCGCTCCAGCTCCTGGGCCTTGCGGATGTTGTCCTGCATCAACCGCGCGTTGGTCAGGGCGATGGCCACCTGATCGCCGAACGCCATCAGCAGGCGCTGGTCCTCCGGCGTGAACCGGCCAGACTGGAACCGGCTCTCCATGTACAGCACGCCCGCCACCCTGTCCCGGGCGTGGATCGGGATGCAGAGCACCGACTCCAGTTGCAGCTGGTGCACGCTGAGGTACTCCTTGAACCGCGGATCGTTGCGCGCCGAGACCGTGATCACCGGCTGCCCCTTGCGCATCACGCGCTCGGCGATGGAGCGGCTGTAGGCCCCCTCTTCCCCCTCGAGCACCAGGTTCCTGGCCACCTCGATCTTGATGTCGTCGGGGCCGCTCCCCAGCAGCAGGAAGCCGCGCTCGGCCCCGGTGAGCTCAACGGCGGTGTCCATCACCAGGCCGAGCAGGCGCTCGGGGTCGAGCTCGGAGTTGATCTGGCGGTAGATCTCGAGCAGCCGGTAAAAGCGTTCCTCCACCCGGCGGCTGGTGGGCGCTTGCTCCCCCGGCGCGACCGGGTCGGAGCCGGCGGCGGCCGGCGGATGCAGCCGCTGGTGCCCCTCCACCACGGTCTCGGCGAGGCCCATATCCGTCCCCTCGGCCGGGGCCGCGCGACGGCGCGGGGGGGCGTCCTCTCTTTCGTCCACGGCGGGGTGGCTCGCGGTGAGCCGCTCCCGGATCCGGTGCCGCCGCCGGTCCTGCCAGAAGGCGGCCTGGATCTCCGAGGGGAGCCCGGCCGCCATGCGGCGCTGAATGTCAGCGGCGCGGGCGGCGTGCTCCTCCGCGCGGTCGACCTGGCCCAGCGCGTCGGACAGCTCCATGGTCGCGGCGTGGCATTCCCAGGTCAGGTCTGGAGAGCCGAGCTCCTCGGCCAGCTCGAAGGCTCGCTCCAGCCCCGAGGTGAGCTCGCCCTGTCGCTGCCCCGCGTCCGGATCCAGGGCCGCCACGCGGGCGCGCAGCACCAACACCCGGGCGTGCAGATCGGGCACCTGCTCCAGCTCGACCTCCGCGGCGGCGCGCTGGATGGCCCTGTCCGCCCTGCCCGGCTTGCCCTCGGCGAGCTCCACCTCCGCCAGATCCAGCAGGGAGTCGGCGCCCTCGCGCACCTGCCCCACCTCGAGGTAGATGGCCCTGGCGTCGGCCAGGCCGCGGCGCGCCAGATCCGCCTCGCCCCGACGGGCGTCCACCAGGGCAAGCAGCAGGGTGGCCAGGGCCTCGCCGGACCGGCGCCCCACCTCCCGCGTCTGGCTCACCGCGCGCTTCAGGGTGTCCCGCGCCTGCTGGATCAGCCCCAGCTTCAGCTGCAGGTAGCCATGGTTGCACAGGGCCGTGGCCACGCTCTTGTGGGCGCCCATGGCCTCGAACAGGCGGAGGCTCTGCTCAAGGTGGGGCAGACACGCCGCGTACTCGCCGCGCTGCAGCAGAAAGACCCCCAGGTTGAACCGGATGGTGGCGCCGCGGTCAACGTCCCTGGCGTCCCTGGCGCGCTCCAGCGCGTCCAGGCTCAGGCCCTCGATCTCGCTATACTTGCCGCGCCGGAACGCCACCACCGCCATCATGTTCAGGATGCTCGCCTCGGCGCGCGGCGTGCCGCTGGCGCGGGCGGCCTCCAGAGCCTCGGTGAGCGCGGCGCCGGCCTCGTCGTAGCGGTGCAAGAACCCGAGGGACCAGGCGAGGTTGCCGATGAGCAGCGCCACCGCCGCCGGATCCGCCGGCCGCGCGGCATCGCCGTGCCGCGCGAGCAGGTCGCGCACCGTGCCCGCGGTGGACACCACCGCCTCGTGCTCGTCCAGGGCCATCTGGGCCGCCGCCAGCTCCGCCAGGCAGGCCACCCGCTGCCGCGGCGGCGGCTCCCGCTCCAGGGCCCGGCGCAGCACTTCCACCGCCCGCTCCCCGCGCCCGGCCTCGCGATGAACCGCGGCCAGGTCCACGGTGCACCGGATCAACTCGTCTCCTTGCAGCAGGCCGCAGGCGCGGTCCAGCGTGGCCAGGGCGGGCTCCAGATCACCCGCGGCGCGCTGCAGCCGGCCCAGCTGGGCGAACAGCGCCGGCAGCCCGGCGTGGTCGCGCGGCAAGACCTCGATGGTGTCCTGGCACAGCTGGATCCCGGCGCGGTACGAGCCGAGGCCGCGCAGCTGGGCAAGGGCGGCGGGGAGCGCCCCGGCGGCGAGTTCCACCTCCCCGGCGCCCACGGCGTGGCGGGCCCGCTCAACCGGATCCTGCTCGCCCTGGCGATCGAGCACCTCGGCTGCGGCGCGATGCAGCGACGCCCGGCGCCGCTGATCGGTCCAGCCGCTCACCAGGCGCCCCACCAGGCCGCGGCTGAACTGGAACAGGCCGTCAGCGTTCTGCTGCAGCCACTCGTCCTGCTCGAGCCGCTCCAGGGGCAGCCCCACCAGCGCCGCCTCGCCCTCGCCCGCTGCCTCCAACACGACCTCCAGCAGCACCCCCCCGCCCGCCGGCCGGCCGAGCACGGCCAGCACCTGCAGCACCTCCTGGGCCTGGAGATCCAGGGCCTCCCAGCGAGCGCGGTACATCTGCTCCAGGCTGTCCGGCGGCGCCAGGCTGCGCAGGTCCGGGCTGGCGGGCCACCCATGCTCGGTCAGCCGCCGCAGCACCTCCTGCACGAAGCGCGGGTTGCCGCCGGTGTGCGCGTGGATCCGGCGGCCCAGCTCCTCGTCCTGCCTGCCAGAGGCGTCGGCGACCATGCGGCCGACGTCCTGCAGGCCGAGGGCGCTGATGGTCAGGGGCGTCGTCCCGCCGCCGAGGTCTCCGGCGAGGCCGGCGTCCGGCCCGGCAGCGGCCAGGATCAGCACCCGCGCGTCGGGCGGCAGCGCGTGGCGCAAAAAGCGCAGCAGGCCGCGGGTCTCCTCGTCCGCGTCGTGGGCGTCGTCCAGCAGGATCAGCAGCGGCGCGGCCCGGGCCGCCTCGGCCAGGTGGTCGCAGATCTGCTGGAACACGCCGTACCGGTCGCCCTCCTCGCCCCTGGCCTGCTCAAGGGCCGGGACCGACCCGCCGCTGACCCCCGCCGCCTGGGCCAGGAGGTCGCCCCACACCCCGAGGGCGCGCGGGTCTGCCGGCTGGATCTCCCCGCGCAGCGTCTCGACGCCGGCCAGCTGACAGCGCCACCCCACCTCGGTGATCAGGGTGCTCTTTCCGCACCCGGGGTCGCCCTGCACCAGCACCAGGGCCGGGCCCGGCTCGCCCTGGAGCAGGCGCTCGCTCACCACCTGCTCGAGCTCGGTCACCAGCCCCGCGAGGTTGTCCCCTGGCGCGGGCGGCACATACTCGCCCTCGCCGGTGTCCAGCTTGGGGCGCGCGCCTGCCAACTCGGCCAGCTCGCCAAGGGCGAGGGCCGCCTCCACGGCAGAGGGGAAGCGCCGGTCGCGCTCCCGGTGGCAGAGCCGGGCCAGCACCGCGTTAACCCGCGGGGACAGCCCCTCGGGCATGAACGGATCCGGCGCCACCTCCAGCGGCGGCCCCTCCAGGTGCCAGTTGAGCACCCGGTGCAGGCTGGCGCCTGGCAACGGCAGCTGGCCCGCCAGCAGCTGGTAGAGGGTGATGCCGAGGGCGTAGAGGTCCACCCGCCGGTCCACGATCTCCCCGCGCAGGCTCTCCGGCGCCAGGTATGCCGCGGTGCCGGAGGCGGTGCTGTCCTTGCCCTCCCAGCGCACCAGGCCGAAGTCGATGAGGTGGGGTTGCCCGTCCGGGCTCACGATGACGTTGGCCGGCTTGAGGTCGCCGTGCACCATGCCCGCGCGATGCAGCAGGTCCAGGGCCCTGGCCGTGTGCTGAACCAGGCGGCAGATGCGGGCCGGCGACAGGCCCCGGCCGAACGAGAGCAGGTCCTTGCCGTCCACGAGGTCGCGGGTGAAGAAGAACCCCGGGCGGCCGTCGGAGCCGGGCAACTCGCTGCCCGAGGGGATCCGCCCGAAGTCGTACACCCGGGCCAGCTGTGGGTGGCGCAGCGTGGCGAGGACCCTGAACTCCTGCTTCATGGTCTCCACCAGCTCAACGTCCCGCCCCGGCTCGGAGAAGAGCGCCTTGAGGGCCAGGCGGCGGCCGCCCGCGGCCCCGCCGGCCGTCTCCTGCACCGTGTAGACGGTGCCCGCGCCACCCGAACCGAGCCGGTCCAGGACGGTGTAGCGGTTACGGAACTGGATCTCGCCTTCGCTCAAGGTCTTGTTCCCGGCGGGGCCCTGCCCCGCAGCGAGGCCTCCTACTTCTTGCCCAGCTTCTTCTCCAGCTTGGCCCACGAGTCGCGCAAGGTGATGGTCCGGTTGAACACCGGCGCCCCTTCGGCGTGGTCCACGGTGTCGACGCAGAAGTAGCCGAGCCGCTCGAACTGCACCCGGTCGCCCGGGGCGGCGGCGCCCAGGCTGGGCTCCACCAGGCACCCCTGCAGCCGCTCAAAGGAGTCGGGGTTCAGGTGCTCGACGAAGTCGCCGTCCTCGCCCACGTCCAGCGGGTTCTCGGTGGCGAACAGCCGGTCGTAGAGCCGCACCTCCGCCTTCATGGCATGCCGCGCGCTCACCCAGTGAACCGTCCCCTTCACCCTGCGCCCGTCCGGGGCGTTGCCGCCCAGGGACTCCGGATCCCAGGTGCAGCGCAGCTCGGTGACCTCGCCGGTGTCCGGGTCCTTGACCACCTCGTCGCAGGTCACCAGGCAGGCGTAGCGCAGCCGCACCTCCTTGCCGGGCTTGAAGCGGAACCACTTGCGGGGGGCCTCCTCGCGGAAGTCGTCGCGCTCGATGTACAGCTCCCGGGTCAGGGGTACCTTGCGGGTGCCGCGCTCCGGCTCGTTGGGGAAGTAGGGGCAGTCGAACCAGTGCTCTGCCTGCTCGTCCATGTTGGTGATCACCACCTTGAGCGGGCGGAGCACGCCCATCACCCGGGGCGAGGTCTCGTTCAGGTGCTCGCGCAAGGCGTGCTCCAGCAGCGAGACGTCCACGATGCCGTCCCGGCGGGCCACCCCCACGCGGTCGATGAAGGCCCGGATCGCCTCGGCGGTGTAGCCCCGGCGGCGCATGCCGCGCAGGGTGGGCATGCGCGGGTCGTCCCAGCCGTCCACCAGCCCCTCCTGCACCAGGCGCAGCAGCTTGCGCTTGGAGAGCACCGTGTAGTTCAGGTTCAGCCGCGCGAACTCGATCTGCCGCGGCCGCGTCTCGGGCTGCAGCTGGTCCAGGAACCAGTCATACAGCGGGCGGTGGTTCTGGAACTCCAGGGAGCAAAGGGAGTAAGTGATCGCCTCGAAGGCGTCGCACTGCCCGTGGGCGAAGTCGTACATCGGGTAGATGCACCACTCGTCGCCGGTGCGGTGGTGGTGCGCCTTGTTGATGCGGTAGAGCAGCGGGTCGCGCATGTTCATGTTGCCGTGGGCCATGTCGATGCGGGCGCGCAGCACGCACTCGCCCTCCTCGAACTCGCCGGCTCGCATGCGCCGCAGCAGGTCGAGGCTCTCCTCGGCCGGGCGGTCCCGGTAGGGGCTCTCGACGCCCTCCTTGTAGAAGCTGCCCCTGCCCTCCCGCAGCTCCTCCAGGCTCTGCTGGTCCACGTACGCCTTGCCCTGCTGTACCAGCGCCTCGGCGAACGCGTACAGGCGCTCGAAGTAGTCGCTGGCGAAGTAGAGGCGGTCCTGCCAGTCCCAGCCGAGCCAGCGGATGTCCGCCTTGATGGCGTCCACGTACTCCACGTCCTCGGCCGCGGGGTTGGTGTCGTCGAAGCGCAGGTTGCAGGTGCCGCCGAACTCCTGGGCCAGGCCAAAGTTGGTGCAGATCGCCTTGGCGTGGCCGATGTGCAGGTAGCCGTTGGGCTCCGGGGGGAACCGGGTGGCCACCTGCCCGCCGCCGGCCTCGCGGTCCGCCTCGATGATCTCGCGGATGAAGTGGGGAGGGGTGCCGCTGTCCTTCTCTTCTGTGCTCATCTGCTCGGGTCCTTTCCTGTAACCGCTGAGGCTACGGGGTACGCCCGGGGATGTCCACACGTACGATCAAGAGAACGGTTGACTGCGGCGGGTGGACTACCGACTGTTGATTCAGGACCTCAGGATCGTGGAGGTGTAATAGGGTGAAGAGGGCACTGCTCCTGCTGGTGATGTTGTCCGCTTGCCAGGCTCGCCCCCCGGCCGAGCCGGCGCCAGCGACCCTGACCACCGCGACCCTGCGGGACGCCGCCACCCTCGACCCGGCTGCGGCGAGCGACTCCGAGTCGGTGGAGGTGGTGAGCCAGGTATACGAGAGCCTGGTGCGACCCGGAGACGGCCCGGGGCGGGTGGCCCCGGCGCTGGCCGTGTCCTGGAAGGAGAGCGCGGACCGCCTCTCGTGGACGTTCAAGCTGCGCCAGGGGGTGCGCTTCCACGACGGCGCCGAGCTCGACGCGGACGCGGTGGTGGCCTCCCTGGAGCGCCAGCGAGACCCGAAGCACCGGCACCACCACGGCAGCTTCACCTACTGGCAGAGCCTGTACGGCAACATCCGCCAGGTGGAGCGGGTCTCGCGCCACGCCGTCAGGATCCGGCTCTCCTCGCCCCTGAGCCCGTTCCTGGAGTACCTGGCGCTGCACCCGGCGAGCATCATCAGTCCGCGCGCGCTGGAGAACCGCGGCCGGAACATCGCGCGCAGGCCGGCCGGCACCGGGCCGTTCCGGCTGGAGCGTTGGGATCGGGGGGAGCGGGTGGTGCTGCGCCGGTTCGACGGCTACTGGGGGGACTCGCCGCGGCTGAGCCGGCTAGTCTTCGAGGTGGTCCCGTCAGCGCAGCGGCGGCTGACCCTGCTGGAGAGCAAGCGCGTCCAGGTGGCGTTCTCCCTCTCGTCAACCGGGCGGCAGGTGGCGCGGCTGAACCCGGGGCTGCGGCTGGTGCGCACGCCGGGCAACAACGTGGCCTACCTGGCGCTCAATACCCGCAGCCCCTTCTTCAAGGCCGTGGAGGCCCGCAGAGCGGCCAACGCGGCCATCCAGCGCGACGCGCTGGTCCGGCTCGTCTACCAGGGCAGCGCCGTGCCGGCCAGCGGCCCGCTGCCGCCCGGCGTGCCCGGCTTCCACAAGGCGGTCAGCCAGCCCGCCTTCGACCCCGCAGCCGCCCGCGCCGCCCTCGGCGCGCTGAGCCTGCCGTCGAAGCCCGCGTCGCTGGTGGTCACCAGCTCCCCTCGCCCCTACCTGCCGGCGCCGGTGCTTGCGGCGCGCATGATCCAGCGGCAGCTCGCCGCGGTGGGCCTGCCTGTGTCGCTGAGGGTCCTGCCCTTTCCGGAGTACCTGGCCGCCGTGGGGCGGGGCGAGCATGACCTGTGCCTCGCCGGCTGGACCGGCGACATCCCCGACCCCGACATGTTCCTCTGGTTCCTGCTGGGCGAGGAGGACCGGAGCGGGGACGCCGGGGCGCGCAACCTGGCCATGTACCGCGACACCGACCTGCACGGGCTGCTGCGCCGGGCGCGTCGCGCTGCCGCCCTGCCCGAGCGGGAGCGCCTCTACCGCCAGGCCCAGGCGCGCATCAGCGCGGCGGCCCCGTGGGTGCCGCTGGCCCACAGCGACATGCTGCTCGCCACGCTGAAGGAGGTGCGGGGCCTGCGGTTCCTGCGCACCACCACCGTGAGCTTCGCCGGGGCGTGGCTCTCGAGCCCTGGCGCGGAGGCGCCGCGCTGATGGGGCGGCTCTACCTCAGGGTGCAGAACAAGCTGGCCATCGCCCTGGCCCTGGCCACCCTGCTGCCCCTGGGCGTGGTGTTCACCATCGGCCTGGCCGAGACGGTCCTGGAGATGGAGCGCGGGGTACACCGCCGGGCGCGGGAGGTGGCGAGCATCGCGCGCAACGTGCTGCTGCGCCGCGCCCAGAGCCTCGCCCACTACACCGACCGCATCGCCTCCGACCCGGAGCTGGCGCCGCTGCTGAGCGCGTCGGGCCCTGCCCTGGCCCGTCACCTGGAGTCGTCCTACGGGCTGACCCTGCCCGGGCTGCTGGAGGTCTACGTACCCGGGCCGCTGCGGGTCACGGCAATCTCCTCGGCTGCTCCCGCCGGCGCGGCGGGTGCTCAGCCGGCGCTGGCGGACAACCTGGCCATCGCCCGGGGCCTCGCCTACCAGCGCCATATCGGGCTGGAGCGGTCGGGGGACCTGCTGGTGGTGCGGGCCGGCGCGCCCGTGCTGGACGAGGCCTACCGGGTGGTCGGGGTCGTGCTGGTGACGGTGCCCCTGGACGCCCACCTGGCGGAGCTGATCAAGGGAGTGGTGCAGGCCGAGGTGGGGTTCCTGGTGGGGATCGAGGCCACCGTCTCCACCAACCGTCAGGGGCTGAGCGCGCCGGTGCCCCGGCGGCTGCGCGCGGCCCTGCGGGAAGGCGAGGTGGTAGCGGCGCGGGGAGGCGTCGAGGGGCGCGCGCTGCAGCTGGCCTTCGCGCCGCTGCAGGCCGCGCCCGGCGCGTTCCTCGGCGCGGTGGCGGTGGGGCTGTCCCGGGATCACATCGGGGCGGCGCGGCGCTCGGCCGCCATCTACCTCGGCCTCGGCAGCGTGGTCGGCATCGGCCTGGCGTGGCTCTTCGCCTGGCTGCTGGGGCGCAACATCACCCGGCCGCTGGAGCGGCTGCACCGCAGCGCGCGGGCGGTGGAACGCGGAGACCTGCGCCGGCCGGTAATCCCCGAGTCCCGCGACGAGATCGGCGACCTGGCGCGGGGGCTGCAGCAGATGATCGAAGCGCTGCGCCACCACCAGGAGCTGGAGCGCTCGCAGCAGCAGCGGCTGGAGCAGGAGGTGGCGCGCCGCACCGAGGAGCTGGCGTTGGCCAACGAGAAGCTGGAGGCGCTGGCCCGCACCGACGGGCTCACCAGCCTGGCCAACCATCGGCACTTCAAGGAGCAGCTGAAGCGCGAGGTGGAGCGCTGCCGGCGCACCCGGCTCCCGCTGTCGTTGCTCATGATCGACGTGGACCACTTCAAGCACTACAACGACGTCAACGGTCACCCCGCAGGGGACCAGGCGCTCCGGGTCGTGGCGCAGAACCTGTCCAGCGGGCGGCGGGTCAATGACCTGGTGGCGCGCTACGGCGGCGAGGAGTTCGCCATGCTGCTGGTGGACACGCCCCGCGGCGCGGCGCTGGAGCTGGCCGAACAGCTGCGGCGCAAGATCGAGGAGGCCGAGGTCGAGCACGAGGCGTGCCAGCCGGGGGGCCGGCTCACGGTCAGCATCGGCGCGGCCACCTGCCCGGATCACGCCGACGATCCTGACGGGCTGGTGGAGGCGGCGGACGACGCGCTGTACCGGGCCAAGGGCAGCGGGCGCAACCGGGTCGAGTCCGTGGTAAAGGAGAGTGATGAAAAAGATCCAGAATGAGTGGCTGCTCGCGCTGGCGCTGGCGGCCCTGGTCTCCGGGCCAGGCGCGGGGTGCTCCCGTGGGGCGCCGCCCGCGCCCACCGAGGAGGAGCCCGCCAACGGGACGCTCACCATCACGAGCGAGCCCACCGGCGCGGCGGTGTTCAAGGACCGCCGGGAGCGCCTGGGCAAGACCCCCCTGACCCTGGAGCGACCGGACGGGACCCTGCTCGGGCTGACCCTGGTCAAGGAGGGCCACGCGCGGCTCACCTTCTCGGTGATGGTGGAGGGGGGCAAGAAGAAGACGGAGCACCGCCAGCTCAGCCTCGCCACGGGCATCCTGCTGGTGGACGCGGGGCTGATCAAGGGCGCGGTGATATATGTCGACGGGGTGCGGAGCGGCAAGTCGCCCGACCGGGTGACCGTCACCGCGGGCAAGGAGCTGCTCGTCGAGGTGAAGAAGGACCGCTACCACCCCTACCGGGAGCGCGTCACGGTCAAGCCGGGCATGACCCGCAAGATCACGGCGATGCTGCTGCCCGCCACCAAGGACCGGGTGCCAGGGGGCTGGCTCAGCGTCACCTGCGACCCGCCGTCGCGGATCCTGATCAACGACAAGGCCATGGGGGAGACGCCCCTGGAGCGCGTGCCGCTGCCTGCCCGGAGCCACCGGCTGCTGCTGGAGAACCAGGGGCTTGGCATGACCAGCGAGCGAACGGTGACGGTCAAGGAGAACGAGCTGACCACCATCCACGTGAAGCTGGCGGAGGAGGCGGACCGGTGAAACCTGCGACTCGCGAACCCGCTGCCGCTGACCAGCGCGGCGCGTACCAGAAGGCGTTCTGGATCGCCGTGGGCCTGACCCTGGCGGCTTACCTGGTGCCGTACGGGCAGTGGGTGATCTACCCCTTCGCCGTGCTCGCCACCTGGGCCCACGAGATGGGTCACGGCCTGGCGGCGCTGCTGGTGGGGGGACGCTTCCACCAGCTCGAGGTGATGCCGAACCTGAGCGGCCTGGCCACCACGGCGAGCTCGGGCAGGCTGGCCGCGGCGGTGGTCTCGGCGGGCGGGCTGGTGGGCGCGCCCATCTGCGGCGGCGTGATCATCGCGCTCGGGCCGCGGCGGCGGCTCTCCAGGGTGATCCTGGCGGCGCTGGCCCTGTTGCTGGGGCTCTCCCTGCTGCTCTGGGTGCGCAACCCGTTCGGGGCGGTGGCCGTGGGCGCGTGGTGTGTGGTCCTCGGCGTGGCGGCTTACAAGCTGAGCGCCTGGTGGCGCTTCATCCTGGTGCAGGTGCTCGGGGTGCAGCTCACCCTGAGCGCGCTCAAGGGCTGGCGCTACCTGTTCACCGACGAGGCGGTGATCAACGGCCGGCGCATGGCGTCGGATGTCTCGGCCATCGCGGACGCCCTGCTGCTACCCTACTGGTTCTGGGGCGGTCTGCTCACCGTGTTCAACCTGTGCGTTCTGCTCGGTGCGTACTGGATCGCCCTGAGGTCGATGGTCGGCAACGACAACGAGCCCAGCCCAGGAGGCGCCACGTGAAGCATGCAACACCACTGATTATCGTCTCCCTCGCGCTGCTGGTCGGCTGCACCGAGGAGGACCCGCCGCCGGATCCCGCCCTGGACGGTGGGCCGCCCCCGGCCCTCTGCTCCGCCGGGGAGAAGCGCTGCCTCAACGACACCTACAAGGAGTGCGCGGCCGACGGTATGTCGTGGAAGGAGACCGACTGCGCGGCGGCCAGCCAGCGGTGCCTGGTGTTCTCCGGGGTGCCTTCCTGCACGGACAAGGTGTGCGTGCCGGGCGCCCCCGGGTGCGCCGCCGACGGGATCACCACGCGCACCTGCGCCGCTGACGGGAGCAAGTGGGTGACGGGCAAGAAGTGCGCGGTGGCCGCGGGGGAGCTCTGCTTCACCGGCAAGTGCGAGAAGGCCTGCGCCAGGGCGGCCAAGAACCAGCAGAGCGAGGGGTGCGTCTTCTATCCGGTGAACCTGCAAAACGAGAGCGCGGACACCGTGGGGGTGGTGGTGAGCAACCCGAACCAGGTGGACACCACGGTGAAGCTGTACAGCGCCACCGCCCTGATGAAGAGCCAGAAGGTCAAGGCGGGCGCCCTGGCCACCTTCCTGATCAAGCCGGGGGTTCAGATGCTCAAGGGCACGGGCAAGAAGAAGGCCGCGTTCAAGCTCGTGGCGCCCCTGCCCATCGCCGCTTACCAGTTCTCCCCGCTGAACAAGGCGGAGCAGCGCAGCAACGACGCGTCCATGCTGATCCCGCGCACCTCCCTGGGCAAGAGGTACTACCTCATCGGCGCGCCGGTGACGCGCACCGGGTCCTCCTGCTACGTCACCGTGGTGGGCACGGCGGCCAAGACCACGGTGACGGTGACGCCCGCCATGAACACCGAGGCCGGCGGCGGCATCCCGCTGGTCAAGTCCGGCAAGCCGTACAAGGTGGTGCTGGGCGACCAGGAGATCCTGCAGCTCTCCACCGGGGCGGTGGACGCCGACCTCACCGGCACGCTGGTGAGCGCGGACAAGCCGGTGGCCGTGTTCAGCGGTCACACCTGCGCCAACCTGCCCAAGGGCAAGACCTACTGCGACCATGTGCAGGAGCAGATGTTCCCCATGGAGACCTGGGGCAACGGGTACCTGGCGGCCAAGTTCATGCCCCGGGGCAAGCACCCGGAGGACGACTGGTGGCGGGTGGTGGCCGGCGAGGAGAGCACCACCATCACCATCCAGGGGGCCCCGGCCCTGGGCACCACCTACACCCTCGGCGCCGGGCAGTACTACAACTTCTCCACGTCCGAGGCGTTCGTCATCAAGGGCGACAAGCCATTCACCCTCGGGCACAACAGCCTGGGTGAGCAGGAGGTGTCGCCGCCCGCCGACCCCGCCATCTACACCGAAAAGTTTCAGACCACCAAGGGCTGCACGCAGGACACCGGGCACGCCAACCTCGGCGACCCCGCCCTGGCGGTGGCGGTGCCGTGGGCGCAGTACCGGGACGCTTACAACTTCCTGGTGCCGGACACCTACCGCTACGACTTCATCACCCTGCTCTTCCCCGCGGGGGTGCGATCGCCCGACGTGATCCTCGACGGCAAACCCCAGAGCCTGACCTTCAAGCAGGTGGGCGCGACCGGGCTGACCTACGCGCGGCTGCGGGTCACAGACGGGCCGCACAAGATCACGGCGAGCCACAAGTTCGGCATCGAGGTGTACGGCTACGACTGCAACGTGTCGTACGCCTTCTCGGGCGGCAACAACCTGCGCCCCATCAACCCGGTGAAGTAGCGCAACCGCACGCAAAAATGACCGGCGGCGCCGCCCGGGCTATAATCCGCGACGGGACCGCACCGACGGGGCTTTGAAGCGAAGCATGGACCTGCAGCGATACCTGGAGCGTTGTACAAAGCGGCTCGGCTGGGCCCTGGAGGGGCTCGGCGCGTCGCCGTCGCGGAGACAGCTGCAGCGCATGGCGCGCCTCATCGTTGAGGGCACCACCGGCCCCCACCGCCACTTTCACACGCCGGAGCACCTCTTCATGGTCGCCGGCGAGGACGACCCCGTGGAGGTGCTCGCCGGCCTGTACCACGACCTGCTCTACGTCCAGGTGGACCGGTCGATATTCCTCAACCTGGCCTGCGCCATCGCCGGCGTGGTGCGTCAGGACGGGGACCACCTGGCGATCCGCGAGGCAGAGGACCTGCCCGCCCTGCCCGAGGTGAGCCTGGTCATCCACCTGTTCGGGTTCGAGCCGGGGCAGGCGCTGGAGCCCCAGGGCGGCCAGAATGAGTTCCTCTCCGCCATGGTGGCGGCGCGTGAGCTCTCGCAGCACCTGTCCCTGGCAGAGATCGCGCGGGTCGCGGCTTGCATCGAGTTGACCATCCCCTTTCGCCCGCCCCGGAAGACTGACGGCGCCAGGCCCGTGCGGGTGCTGCTCGAGCGGCTCGAGGCTGCCAACGCCCGGTACCGCCTCGGCATGAGCCCGGGGCAGCTTCGCCACGCCATGAAGCAGGCGGTGCGGCTGTGCGTGCGTGACGTGGCCGGCTTTGGCTACGACGTCGACCTGTTCATGGACAACACCTGGAGCCTGCTGCCCGAGACGAACCACTTCCTGCAGAACCCCCAGAGCTACTCCGTGACCGAGTACCGCGCCTCGATGCAGCGCTCCTTCAGCTTCTTCTCCTCGTTGCGGCCGGAGGATATCTACAACAGCTTCGACGGGGAGCCGGGGGAGGACATCCTGAAGGTGCTCACCCGGCGGGCGACCTACAACCTGGAGGTAGGCCAGCTCTACCTGGCCTCCAAGCTGGTGGCGCTGGCGGTGCTCGAGGCCCTCGCCGCGCGCGTGGGTCAGCACACGCCCGTCGCCACCCTGCTCCAGGAGGACCCCGCCGCCCTGCCCGAGGGGCGCGCGCCAGAGCCGTACCCCGTGCTCGGCCAGGAGCCGGCGGCGTTCCCCACCAGCGAGGCGCGAGACGTCTACGCCTTGCTGGCCAGGGGGCGCACCCAGGAGACGTCCTACGACCTGAACAACTCTCCCATCGCGGCGCACTTCTTCAGCGTGCTGGGGGCAGCGGGCATTCGGTCCAGGCTGGGCCGCGCCCAGTCCTACTTCGAGGGCGAGATCACCGCCGACGAGATGATCCAACTGGTGCCTGCGGAGCTGGTGGCGCCCATCAAGGAGCGCATCGCGGAGATGATGCGCCGGCGCATGGTGGCGGTGTCCCGGGCTCCCTGAGCCCGCTGCTTCAGCGGGTGCTGTTGGTGGGGGCTCAGTCGCTGGAGCGCGTGGAGAGCACCTTCGCCACTGCGGCCGGCATGTCAGCCGGCATGTCTCCATCCACCGAGTAGTGCACGATGCCGTGGGGCTGCTTCGACGTGCCGGCCATGAGCGTATTGGCCAGGCCGCGGGCGCTGACGGTGTTGTTGATGCGGGGCATGGTCTCCAGCTTCAGGGCGGAGAGGGTGTTGGTGACGAACGATGTGCAGGAGCGGCTGTTGATGCGCAGCTGGACCTTGCCGTCCGGCCCGGTGGTCTTGCCGAGGACCCGCTGGCGGTAGCCGTTGGGCGACTCCAGGTACTCCTGGCCGCCATCCTTCACCAGCTTGGCCGTGATGTTGCGCGTCTCGGCCCGGCGCTTGGTCTTGAGGATCTCCCAGCCGTTGGCGCGCTGCTCCACGGTCAGGGTCCGGCCGTTGAGGGAGAACGCCGGGAAGTTGTACTTGTTGGCCGACTGCACCACCCGGGTGAAGGCCCGGTCGATGGCCCGCCGGTCGGAGCGGCTGATGCGGAAGACGGCGCCGGCGCTGGTGTTCAGGATGTTGTTCTGCTCGAACCGGTTGGCCTTGGCCGCCTTGCTGCCGAGCATCTGGTACTCGTTGTGCCCCACCCGGATGGAGGTGTGCCCCACGTTGAGGTGCGGGTCGAAACGCACCTCGATGGTGTTCTTGGAGGCCTTGCCCCACTGAGCCTGCTCCTTGTACGCCCTGCCAAAGGAGCGCACGTTGATGAACAGCTTGCGGCTTTTGACCTGGACCTTGCCCTTCATGAACCGGGTGGCCTCGTGGCCCCACCGGGGCTTGTCATGACGGGCGTGAGCAACCGAGGAGGTGGCGAGCAGCAGCAGCAGGGCGAATGAGAGAGCGCGTTTCATGCCCGCATAAATAAGCATGAACAGTGCCAGTTTTTAACCTGCTGAAATCACTGAGAACCCAACAGCCCAGGGGGTGGCAGTCCGACCTTCCGCTTTCCAGATTACGAGCACTCTGCCGCCCCAATAAAATGTCAAGTGGTGGGGTCTGACCCCCCTTGTTGACATTTTATCAGGCGCTGTCGAGGTCTTCTTCGATGAAGGCGGGGGGCAGGACGTCGGACTCGTCAAGGCCGCTGAGGAACTGGAGCTCGCTCATGGCCTTTTCGGTCTGCTCCATGGTGGCGGCGACGCCGTCCACCTCGTGGGTGATGAAGTCTGGCTCCTGGCGATTGACCGCCATCTCCGCGATGCTGGTGATCTTGGCGTCGATGCGGTCCAGCTCCAGCTGAACCAGCTCATGCTTGGACTTGGCCTTGAGCAGGTTGTCCAGCCGCGCCTGGGCGCTGGCCAGGGTGTCCTCGAGGGTCCGGCGCATGCGGGGCTCGTCTCCCGCGTCCTCCGCGGCCGGGCCCAGAGAGTCCACGCGGGCCTTGATCCGGTCGATGTCGGCCTGGATCGCACTCTCGTCGGTGGTCTCGAGGAACCGCTCAAGCGATCGTTTGGAGAACAGCAGCTTGAGGAACACCCACAGCAGCTTGTTGATCCCCTCGCTGTGCATGGTGGCCACTTCGCTCAGGCTCACCTCTTCCTTGACGCCTCCGGACAGCGCCTGCAGGTCACGGCAGCGGCGCCGCAGCTCCTCGAAGCGAGAGCGGCTGCGCGGATCCAACGACTCGAAGATGCGCTCGAGGGCCTCGGCCTTCACCTCGGCCTTTCCGGTCTTGTGGGCCTGGGCCTTGACGTGGGACTGGAACTTGGGCCGGGTGGAGAGCCCGGCCAGATAGACCATCTCTCCCGCCGCCACCAGGGGCAGCACCACGTCCGGGTGCCCGGACAGGAATCCGCCGACAACTCCCGCCCCGAAAGCCAGAAGATTCCAATGATTTAAAAATGCGGTCCTCACGTAATCCATGAAGCCGATTTTGTTGGATGCCATGGCTACTCCTCTGCCTCGGCTCGGGCCTTCGCTTCCTTCTCGGCCTCGCGTTCCAGCCGGTCGATGATCTCGCGCAGCTCGAACACCTGGTCCTGAAACGCCGGGTCTCGTTGCATCTCCATGGCCGGAAAATCCGGCGGCGGCACCGGGATCTGACGCGTGATGGTGCCCGGCGAGCGGGAGAAGAGGAACACACGGTCCCCGAGGTAGACCGCCTCGTCGATGCTGTGGGTGACGAAGAAGACCGTGGCCTCCACCTCTCGCCACAGGGCCACCAGCAGATCCTGCATGCGCATGCGGGTCACGGGATCCAGGGCGCCGAACGGCTCATCCATCAGGATGATCTTCGGCTGCAGGATCAACGTCCGCGCGATGGCCACGCGCTGGCGCATACCGCCGGAGAGCTGGTGCGGGTACTTGTCCGCGTCAGCCTTGACCGACAGCCCCACCTTGTCGATCCACTCCCGGGCCAGGTCGTCCCGCTCACGGCGGCTCATGCCCCCGCGGCACTCCAGCCCGAAGGTGATGTTGCGGAGCACGGTGCGGTTGTCGAAGGAGGTGTACGACTGGAACACCATGCCCCGGTCCGCGCCCGGCCCGCCCACGTCCTCGCCGAAGACCTTGACGCTGCCCTCGGTGGGCGGGTGCTGCGGCTCGAGCCCGGCCACGAGGCGCAGGACGGTCGATTTGCCGCAGCCGGAGGGGCCGAGGATGGAGATGAACTCGCCCTTGTCCGGCAGGTCCTCAACGGTGAAGTGGACGTCCTGGATGGCGGTGAACTCCCGCCGCGTCCCCACCGCGTAGGTCTTGGTCACATGATCGAACACAACCACATGGGGGCGCTCAGCTTCCGCTTTGCCCGGGCCCTGGCCCCCTTCAACTTTGGCCCCCTGCCCTGCTTTGGCCTCCGCCCCCTCCCCTTCCTCCGGGAACAGCCCCTGATAAACCTCCTGCACCTTCTCCACCGGCAGCTCGATGCCGGTCTTTTCGCTCCTGGAGTTGATGGTCTTGCAGAACGCAGGCAGCCGGCGCCGGAAGAACTCTTCGGCCGACTTGCTCCGCCCCACGCTCTCGATCAAGCTGCCATCGAACTTGGTGGCGATGCGAGCCAGGGAGTGAGCTGATCTGTCGGAGCCTTCGCCCATGATGGCCGCCAGCGCCTTGATCCGGACCAGGCGGGGGTCCTGTTCCCCCTGGGGCTCTTCCTCCTCTTCTTCTGGCGGCCGCTCGTCCTCGGGCAAGTCATCCACGAACGCGGCCAGGGCGGCCTCGGCGTCTTCCGCGGTGTGCTTCTCCTGCTTCTCGGCGCTCTTTTTGGTCTCGTCAGCCATGCCCCTCACTTCTCCTTGAACCGGTAGGGGAACAGCTGCTTGCCGATCCAGTACAGCAGCCGATCGATGGCGTACGCCATCAGCGCGATGACCAGCAGGCAGAGGTAGACATGCTCCCGCGGCCCGCGCCGCTGGGACTGGGCGATGAGCGTGCCGAGCCCCTTGTCCATGTTCACCACCTCCGCCAGGATGATGTAGCCGAAGCCGAGGCCGAACAGCAGCCGGGTGGAGTTGAACAGGTCGGGCATGGCCAGGGGCAGCAGCACCTTCAGGATGATCTGCGAGCGGCTGGCGCCGAGGGTGTAGGCGGTGTCCAGATACTGCTGGGGCACGTGGGAGATGGTCTGGGTGGCGTCGAAGGTGATGAACGCCACGCAGGCGATGAAGATGAACATCACCTTCTGCAGCTCGTCGATGCCGAACCAGAGCATGGTGAGCGGGATGAGCGCCGCCACCGGGATGTTGCGGAAGAAGACCACCAGCGGCGCCACGAAGGCGCCGATGCGGCGGAAGGTGCCCGCCAGCAGGCCGAGGGGCATGCCGATGATCACCGCCAGGCCGAAGCCCTGGGCCACCCGCCACAGGCTGGCCGCGGCGTTACGGGTCAGGGCGCGGTCGAACCAGAGGGACTTGAAGGTGCCAAACACCTCCTGGGGCGAGCCCAGCGTGTTGGGCGAGACCATGCGCTCCTCGGGGCTGCCCAGGGTCACGATCCACCAGCCGAAGCCGATGAGCCCCAGGCACAGGGCGCCCATGATCAGCTTGCCCCACACCGAGGGTTCGTCCCGGATCTTGAAGAACCCGCGGAAGAACCCGCCGATGTAAGACGGCTTGGATGGGAGGTCGGCCTCGGCTTCAGCTACAGATTCAGCCTCGGCCTCAGATTCAGCCCCGGCTTCAGCTTCAGCTTCAGCCTCAGCTCCAGCTTCAGCCTCAGGTTCAGCCTCAGCTTCTGCTTCAGCTTCTGCTTCAGCCTCAGGTTCAGCCTCAGCTTCTGCTTCTGCTTCAGCTTCAGGCTCAGCTTCAGCTTCTGCTTCAGGCTCAGCTTCAGCCTCAGCTTCGGGCTCGGCTTCGGGCTCGGCTTCGGTTTCAGCCTCGGCCTCAGCCTCCTCTACGTCCTTGTTTTCCTCGTCTGCCATTTAGCCTCAAGCCTCAAGACTCAAGCCTCAAGCCGCGGGCCGAAGGCCCGCTACCCCTCGGACTCCAGCGGGTAGACCTTTACCTCCACGCGGCGATTCTTGGCGTGGTTGTTCGGGTCGTTCTCGTCGGAGGCCTTGTTCCAGCCCATGCCCTCGGCCGAGAACTGGTTCGGCTGCAGGGTCTTGAACTTCTTGATCAGGGCCTCCTTGACCGAGTTGGCGCGGTTCTGGCTCAGCTCCTGGACGGCCTGGAACGGCACCTTGCCCTTCATGGAGGCGTCGGTGTGGCCCTCGATGATGATGCGCGCCGCGCCGTACTGCCCGGACAGCTTGCCGATCTCCTCCAGCACGAAGGGCACGTTCGGATCGTAGAGCTCTTCCACGGTCTTGTTGCCGATCTGCTTGGTGACCTTCTTGATCAGGTTCCAGTCGTTCGGGTAGAAGTGGATCACCACCGTCTTGGTCAGGATCTCCCCTGACTCGGCCTTGATGGAGCTCACGGTCTTGGGCGTGAACTTCACGTCGTACTCGTTCTTCTGGTTGGCGTACTTGGGCACCGAGCCGAGCTTCTTGATGATGGAGAAGTCCATCACCGTGTCGAAGTCCACCTTCTTGCTCACCTTGCCGCGGCGCTTGTACAGGTAGTAGGCCGTGTCCCAGGTGCGCTCGAAGTTGGTGGGGTTGTTCTGGTTCAGGAAGAACTCGCGGTTCTCGGCGTAGTTGGTGCTGTGGGCGTCGGCCAGCATCTCCATGGTCTCGTTGGCCGGGATGTTGTACGCCTTGGCCATCAGCTGGGCCGCCTTCTGCTTGTTGTCCGGCAGCTTGACGTCCTCCATGGCGTCGAAGATGCCCCGCACCAGCCCCTCGAGCACGTCCTTGTTGTCCTTGGCGAAGTCGGCGCGGGCGAACCACACGTCGGCGATGAGCTTGTTGGCCGTGGCGGTGGAGACCAGCAGCTTGTTCCCCTTGACCTTGCTCAGGTTGTAGATGTCCGGCGCCCAGGAGACACAGGCCGTGATCGACTTGTCGCTGTTGAACGCGGCGGCGGCCTGGAAGGCATCGCCGGTGTACTTGTACTTCACCTCCGACGGCTGGATGCCGGCGTTGATCAGCGCATTGAGCAGGAAGAACTCGGACGGCGAGTTCTGGGCCAGCGCCACGGTCTTGCCCCGCAGGTCGTTGATGCTGTCGATGCCGCGGGCCACGATGCCGTCGCCGCCGTTGGACCAGTCGACCTGCTGGAAGATGCGCGGCATGGTGCGTGAGTCCTTGGACAGCTCCTCCATGAACAGGGGGACCATGTCGAGGGTGGCCCAGCCGATGTGCACCTTGCCCGTGGCGTAAGCGTCGCGCATGGCCACCGGATCGTCGATGAGCACCAGGTCCAGCTTGAAGGTCTTGCCCGAGGGGGTCTTCCACACCTTGCCCGGCTTCAGGCCGTTGTTGGCGAAGATGATGGGAGCCCAGCCGGCCCACACGTTGAGCGCGAAGCGCACCGTGTTGTCCTTCATCTTGGCGTAGTCGCTGACGCCCTTGACCGGCGGGAGCTTCTCCGCGGGGATGAACCGGTACTCCTTGACGGTGGTGGGCGCCTGGTCGTCCGGCGCCTCGGCGCCGCCCTTGCCGCCTCCCTTGATATTATCCAGCTCTTCCTTGCTGATCTTTTGTCCCTTGGCGTCGTCCTTCTTTCCCTCGGGGGCGAGGATGCCGGTGCGCCACAGGGCCACACCAACCAGCCCGACGACCACCAGGGCGACGACGATGAAGAATGCAGGCTTCGGTTTGCCAGCCATCATTGACCTCCTAACTCGTTCGCTTGAGTTTCAACGCTCATTTGTTCCGTGGGGCCGCCGGGGCGGCGCCCGCAGGTGATCTATTCAGTAACCTCAGGTGGTCTCGGTGATCTTGTCGGGGACGTCGGGCAGAGCCTCCTCCGCCGTCTCCTCCACCTCAGGTCCGAGGCTCTTGTCCGACGCGGTGATGCCCGCCGTCTCGGCGGTCTTGAGGCCCATGTCCACCTCGAACTGGGAGAGCAGGTCTTCCGCCATGCTCTCCTCCAGGGCCTGCTCCGCCTCGATGGTCTCCATCCCCTCGTCCGAGAGGTCGGCGGCCACACGCACGGCGGCGCGGTTCAGGTCGATCTTCTCCTGGATCACCATCTCCAGCTCGCCGAAGTCGGTGGTGACGTCGAAGTTGAACGACTGGGACAGCCGCGCCAGCTCCGCCTCGGCGTTGGACATCTTCAGGTCCGCCTCGTAGCGCTTGATCTTCTCTCGCACGCTGGACAGCTTCTTGGACGCGTGGCGGATCTTCTCTACGTTGTTGTTGTAGGCCGTCTCGTGCATCTTGAGCTGCTCGCGGTTCTCTGCCAGCTCCTGCTGCGTCTTCTGCAGCTGGATGGCGAGCTGTCCCGCCGTCTCGCGGTCCCCGGCCTTGAGGTAAGCCTTGATCTTGGCCGTGAGCTGGGCCTCCTGCTTCTCCTCCTTCTTGACCTGGCGCGTGACGCGCTCCACCAGGGCGCGGTACTGCTCGAGGCCCTTTCGGCCCTCCTTGAGCTGTTCCACCGCCTGGTCGTACTCGTACTGCATCTGCGCGATGGGGTCTGCGCTCCAGAAGAAGTTGGCCAGCTTGTTGAACTGGGCCACGATGGCGTTCCACATCTTACCCATGGGCACTCTCCTGCATGACGAATCGGTAGTAGGTCCGGGAAGTATAGTTGAGTTGAGGTTGCTGTAAACCCCGGGTGGGGCTCCGGTCCGCTACTCCACCCGCACCACCGACTCCGGCGGGAGCAGGCCCAGCAGTCGGTCCATGGCCGCCTGCACCGGCGCGGCCTCGCCTCCCTCAAGGGTGACCTTCACCGTGCAGGACGGATCGTCCATGCGCGGGTAGGAGCCGACCTGCACATGTGGGTGCTCCTCCACCACCCGCGACAGGTGCTCGGCGATGCCGCTCTCGTCGGCCAGGAGCCAGACGCAGCGCAGCACCAGCGCCTCCCCTTCGAGCTCGGAGCGCAGGTCGAGCAGCTTGGCCCGGAACAGCTTCGGGATCCCGGGCAGGATGAAGATGTTGTTCAGGGCAACGGCGGGCAGCATGGAGCCCTCGGTGCGGATCAGCCGCGCGCCCCGGGGCAGGTCCGCCAGCTTCAGCGCCGCCTCCGTGACGTCGGCGCCCCAGTACTGGTGCACCATGGCGTCGAGGACCGGGTTGCGCTCCAGCGGCAGATCGAAGGCCCGGGCCAGGGCGGCCATGGTCAGATCGTCGTGGGTCGGCCCCACCCCACCGGAGGTGAACACATAGTCATGCTCCGCGGCGCAGCGGCGCACCTCCCGCACGATGTCGTCCATCTCGTCGCCGATGATGGCCAGCCGCCGCAGGGCCACGCCGGCCTCCCTCAGGACCTCCACCAGCAGCGGCGAGTTCTCGTCCGCCACCTTGCCTGAGAGGATCTCGTCTCCGATGATGACGCCGGCTGCGGTCTTCATGGCCACAGAGGATACACCCTGGGAGACGCGGGAACCATGATGGACCGCCGGCGTCAGGTCGCGCCTACTCGTCGGCTGTTTCGCCCCGTCCGGTGAAGCACTCGTGGCTGACGAGCGGCACCTTGAGGCGCGGGCGCCCCCCCTCCCAGACCACCGGCACGCTGCGCCACACCTGCCGCATCAGCCCGCACCGTTCGGCGTACAGCGCCGTGAGGTCCAGGGTCAGGTGGTCTCCCAGCTCCGAGGCGGCCAGCAGGCGCCGCCCGGTGATGGCCAGATGGGTCACCGGACCGTGCAGCCGGCCGTGGTCGAGGCGGCGGCCGTTGCCGGCGTGCCACAGGCCCAGCTCGCCGCTGGCGAACCCCGCCGCGATGGTGCCGCGCGGGCCGGCCACCAGGGCGGTCACCGCGCCGGCAGGCGTGTGCTCGAACGAGGCGGCCGGCCCGGCGCCGCCGAACACGCGCACGTCACCGTTGGCGTAGCCCACCGCGAGCTTGCCACGGATCCGGGCCAGCGCCGTGGCGTCCGGACCCACCATCATGGTGCCGGCGGTCTTGCCGTCCAGGCTCACGGAGTAGGCGGACCGCTCGGCCACCACCAGCAGCCGCTTGCCGTCCAACGCCAGCGCGCTGCACACCCCCGCCAGCTTGCGGAGGCTGGAGTTGGGCTCGTAATAGCTGACAGCCACGCCGGTGCGGACCACGCAGCCCCGGGCGTGGGCCACCACCTGCAGCGCCTGGGCCACGGGCCAGCGCCCGGCGCGGACGTCCTTCCGCGTATCCCAGAGCTGCAGCTCGTCGGCGCGCGTCACCAGGCAGGCCAGCGCTCCGGTGGGAGACACCGAGGCCAGGCGCGCGTCGGCCAGCACGGCGCGCTGCCACTTCTTCGCCTCCGCCCCTGGTGGTTTTCCGTCCAGGCGCTCCAGCCCGCGGTGGCTGTACAGCGCAGGCGGCGAGGTGGTCAGCAGGGGCGCCCACCAGCGCGTGCGGCCGGTGGCCACCTCCCAGGACCGCACGGTGCCGTCGTCGCTGCCGGTCACCGCGAACCTGCCGTCCGCGCTGAAGTCCACCACGTTGACCTCCCCGCGGTGGCCACGCAGGGGGCGGGAGGTCCCTGAGTCGACGTCCACGAGGTGGGCCATGCCGTCGCTGTACGGCACGCCCAGCAGCTGTCCCCCGGGATGAAAGGCCACGTCGATGGCGCGCCCGGGCCGGCGGTCCAGGATGCGCCCCTCCCCGCTGGTCAGGTCCCACAGTCGCGCGGTCCCGTCAAAGCCCGATGTGGCCAGCGCGCCGGAGTCCGGGCTGAACGAGACCCCCGAGATCACCGCGCCGTGGCCAACCAGCTCCCGGACCTTCTGGCCGCTCTCGAGGTCCCACAGGCGCACCACCTTGTCGTTGCCACCCGACGCCACCAGCTTGCCGTCTCCTGAAATGGCCAGGGCGGTGACCCGGGTCTTGTGACCGGGGAGCACCTTGACCTGGGACGCGGCGGACATGTCCCAGATCCTGACGCGCCAGTCGTCCCCGCCGCTGGCCAGCAGCTTGCCACGTGGGCCGAAGGCGATGCTGCGCACCACGTTCCAGTGGCTCCCCACGGCCCTGGGGCGCAGGCGCTTGGCGAGCAGCCAGGTCCAGACCAGCTGGTCATCCGCCGCGGCGGCCACGCGCTCCCCGCGGGGGCCGAAGGCCAGCTGGTAGATCCTGGCGCCGCCAGTCTCCAGCACCATCGTCTGCGCGCCGGTGGCCGCGTCCCAGATGCGGACGCCGCCGGCGTAGCCGCCGCTGGCCACCTGCTTGCCGTCCCTGGAGAAGGCCGCGCCAAACACCGCGCTGCCATGCCCTGCCTTGCGGCGGGCCTGCAGCCCCACGTCGGTGCGCCAGGACCAGATGGTGCGCTCCTTGCCGGCGGCCACCAGGCTGCGTCCGTCCGGGTGGAACGCCAGGGTCAGCACGGGCGCCTTCTCCACCTCGTACAGCCCCACCTGCTCGCCCGTGGCGAGGCGCCAGAGCCGCACCGTTGGGCCGTCTCCGGCCGAGGCCACCAGCCCTGCGCCGGCGTGACAGGCCACGCGGAGCACCGTCTCGCGGTGGCCACGCAGCTCCAGGGCGAGCTTGCCCTGGCGTGTATCCCAGATCCGCACCACCTGGTCAGCGCCCGCGCTCACCAGCTTGTGTCCGGTCCCGCAGTAGGACAGCCCGACGGCGGCCAGGGCGTGCCCCTTGAGGACGCGCGGCGGACCGGCGCTGCCGATGGACCAGATGCGCACCTCGCCGCTGCTCAGGGCCGCGGCCACCTCCTGGCCCGACGGGGAGAAGGCCACGCTGTTGGCCTTGACCTTGCCAGTATGCAGGGTGCGCTCCAGCCGCCCCGTGAGCGGGTCCCACAGGTTGACCGTGCCGTCGTCGCCGCCGCTTGCCAGGCGCGAGCCGTCGGGGCTGTAAGCCAACCCCCAGACGTTGCCCACGTGGCCCTGCATGCGCCTGACCTCGCTGCCGTCCAGGCGGAGGGTCTTGATCACCCCCGACCGGGCCCCCACGGCCACGGTCTCCCCCCCGGGAGAGTAAGCCATGGAGAGCTGCTGGTCGCCGAGGCCACGGTTGGTGCGGCTATGCAGCGTGCGCATGTCCATCAGGTGCACGGTGCGGTCCTGGCACGACGCGGCCAGGGTCTCCCCGTCCGGCGAGATGGCCAGGGCGTAGACGATGGAGTCCATGCGAGTGCGCCACTGCAGCGGGTCCCGGGACAGGCGCATCCACAGGGCGCGGGCCTCGATGGAGTCTCGCGCCTCCAGCGCGCCGCGCAGCTCGGCCCTGGCCTGGATCATGTCCTGCCGGGCCGCGGCAGCGTCCCCCGCCTCCAGCTGCGCCTCGGCGAAGGAGCGCCGCGCCAGGTCGCGCTGGTCATCGGCCTGGCGCTTCTGGTACAGCAGCAGCGCCGTGGCGCCGAGCATCACCAGCAAGGCCGCGGCCACCAGAAAGCGGACCCGGCGGCGGCGCCAGGACTCTCGCTGCTGGCCCGCCTGCAGGAAGCGCTGCACCAGCGGCGGCACATCCTGGCGGCAGCGCCGGCTGGCGCGCTGGGCGTCTGCCAGCGCCTCCCCCTGCCACGCCTCCTCCTCCCGCGCCCCGCGCCGCTTCCACACCTCGGCTGCCTGGCTCACCTCCAGCAGGAACGCCACGTCGTCGCGGCCCTGCTCCAGCCAGCGCGCCAGGGTGCCCCAGGTCTCCACCAGCGACTCGTGGGCCAGCTCCACCGGCGCATGCTCGTCCTCTCCGCCCGGGCGCACGCGCACCGAGATCAGCCTGGCCGAGATGAGGCGGTCCAGGACCTCTCCGGCCCCGGGGTCCAGGCCGTCCAGGGCGGCCTCGCGCGGCACCACCCGGCGCGTGCCCTCTGGCGTGACCAGCCGCAGCAGCAGCGGCCGCGCCACGGTCCGCCGCTCCGGGGCCATCTGCTCCAGCACCTTGTCCGCGTGGGCCGCCAGGGCCCCGGCCACGCCCCCCACCTCGATGTATGATTCGCGGGTGATCAGGCGCCGCTCCCGGTCCCGGCGCTCCCACAGCATCATGGCCGTGAACTGCAGCAGCGGCAGGGCGGCCGGTTCGCCGCCGGCGTCCACCACCATCTCCGGCAGGAGCAGGTCGTCCTCGGGTCGGTATCCCACCACCTTCAGCGGGCCCTCCACCACCTCCTGCAATGACGAGGGCCCCGGCGGTCGGATCACGGTCACTCGGTCCAGGGGCGCCGCCGCCCCCGGACCGGTGTCGAGCCTGCCGAGGAAGTCGTCGCGGATGGTGAACATCACCCGCACCGGGCCGGCCGGGTCATCCGCCGCGCCCACCAGCGCACGGGTGAAGCGGCGCTGGGTCCGCCTGTCCGACACGAGGGTGAACAGCTCCTCCAGCTGATCCACGAACAGCAGCACCCGCTTGCCCAGCTGCCGGGCCAGCTGCTCCAGCAGCAGGGCGAGCAAGGTCGGCTGCTTGAGCAGCCGCGCCTCGAGGTCGGCGTAGTCCCGGGCGCGCTCCTCACCGGCCGCCTGCTGTATCCCCTCGCGCAGCGCGGTGTACGGCTTCTCTCCCGGCCGCATCGCGATGACCTCCAGGCCGCCCTGCTCGCGCAGGCGCGGGATCACCCCGGCCTGGACGAAGGAGGTCTTGCCCGCCCCCGACGGCCCCACCACGGGGAGCAGCGGCGCCTCGCGCAGCAGCTCCAGGGCGGCGGCGATCTCGTCGTCGCGGCCAAAGAAGAGCGCCGCGTGCTGCTCGCCGAAGGGTCGCAGGCCGCGGAACGGGTTCTCCTCGCCCGCCGACTCCGGTCCGGCGCCGGCGAGGATGCGCGTCAGGCGGTCGCGCGCCTCGATGGCGTCCGGGCGCGCGGCGGCGTCCTTCTCAAGGCAGGCGCCCACCAGCTCGATGAGCGGCACCGGCAGCCCGGGCACCTCCAGCGGCGGCGACGGGTCCTCGCTGGAGATCAGGAAGGCCGAGGTCACCAGGTTGAAGCTGGGGAAGGGGCGATCCCCGGACAGCAGCTCGAACAGCAGCACGCCCAGGGCCCAGATGTCCACCTCAGGGCCGGGCGTCTCGCCCTTCCACTGCTCCGGCGCCATGTAAGCCGGGGTCCCGGCCACGGGGCCGCAATCCCGGCGCATGCGCACCATGGTCGAGCGCACCCAGCCCTCCGAGTCGAGCTCGTCCAGGTCCACGCCGGGGCCGGGAGGCATGGCCCGCGCGAGCCCGAAGTCCACCACCCGCGGCCGGCCGTCCCTGGGGATCAGCACGTTCTCCGGCTTCAGGTCGCCGTGCACCACGCCGGCGGCGTGGGCTGCCACCAGCGCCTCGGCCACGGCCAGGGCCACGCGGCAGCTCTCCCTGACCCCCAGGGCGTCGGTGGTGATGCGGTCGCGCATGTTCTGGCCGTCGAGGAACTCCATCACCAGGAAGGGCAAGCCCTCCTGGGCCCCGGCGCCGTACACCGTCACGATGTGCGGGTGATTGAACAGCGCGGTGGTGCGCGCCTCCTGAAGGAAGAGCTCGGTCTGCTCCTGCTTGCGGTCCCGCCAGCCGGCCAGCACCTTGATCGCCACCCGCCGGCCGAGGCGGGTGTCACGGGCCAGGTACACCTCTCCCATACCGCCCCGACCGAGCAGGCGGATGATCCGGTAGTCGCCGAGGTGGGCTTCGGGCGACAGCAGGTCCTGATCCCTGCGTGGCTTGGCAGCGTTGATCGCCCTGTCGACCCGTGAATCCATCTGGCATCCGCGCCTGCGTTGGCCCCCCGAAGCTGGAGCGATCAACTGTATCACGGTGGACGGGCCAGAAATGCTGGATTGACCGGAATTCCCAACAGTTGACCCTACCCCCGCGCTGGCCCTATGCTTCCTTTTCACCCTGAAAACCAGCGCTGTACAGAAACGAGGGGAGAACCATGAAAACTGTTTTCTGCTACGTGGACGCCGGCTTCCATGAGTTTTACAAGGTCGACGGGATCAACACCAACCCCGGGAATCCACAGATCGGCAACGTGAAGTGGGAAGACTGCTGCTACCTGCACGTGATCTTCCAGGGAGATGACAACCCGCCCACGGAAACGCCGGTGGTGAGGCTCCTCTCGTCCCACTGGTGCGATGATCCGCACCCCGGCGATCCGCCGCCGCCGCCGGAGCAGCACCTGGAGAAGAGCGCGCAGGCCATGCTCAACTACAGCACCTGGTACACGTTCGTGAAGGATAGCGTGGTTGGGGTCGACGAAAAATGCTTCATGAAGGACGACAACCAGTACTGCTTCCTGTTCGAGTACGATGAGAACACCTGGGACCCGAACACGAAGCGGTTCGAGGGCGGCGGGTGGCTCACCATCCGGCCGTGCGGCGACTGGGAGGCGCCTCCCGGGCCCGCCCCCGCGCCTCCTCCTCCGCCTCCGCCCTCGAGCGAGTCCAAGGGGGGCGAGGTCAAGAAGGGTTGATCGACACCTGCCCCCGGGGGGAGCGCCCGTCAGCATCATGAAGGGTTGGTTCCCCGCCGGGGCGGATTCGTTCAGACCAGAGCGGTAAGGTCCTCATCCAGGCGCCACGAGCTCGCCTGCGCGGCCAGCGCCACGGCCGCCTGCGACCTTGCTTCCTCCAGCGCCACGGGACCGCGATGGAGGCTGAGGGGGCCGGCCCGGGGCAGGCCCCGCGGCGAGATGACATACACCGGCAGCCCCCGCTCCAGCGCCAGCCGCGCCTGAAGGCGGGAGTTCTCCCGCCGGGCGATGGCCAGCCCGCGCGTGAGGGACGACAGCAGCCGCCCGAGACCAGGGCCGGCGCGCGCCGGTCGCTGCAATGACCTGCTCTGCAGCCAGTGGATCACGATGGCATCCACCTCGTCGAGCATGCAGGCCACCGGGATCTTGTTCACCATGCCGCCGTCCCAGTAGTGACAGCCGCCGAGCTTCACCGGCTGGAACAGCCCCGGGTAGGCGGAGGAGGCCACCACGGCCGGGGCCAGCTCCCCACGGTCCAGGAGATCGAGGCTGCCCCGGGTCAGGTTGGTGGCCTCCATGTACACCGGGACGCGGCACGACTCGAACCGCTGCACGGGCAGGTGGCTGGCCATGAGGCGCCTGAACTTGCGCCCCCTGAGCAATCCGGGAGCGGGCAGGTCACCCCGTCGGCGCAGCAAGTCTGTCACGCCGGCCGGATCCCAGAACGCCTCCCGCCGCACGCCGCGCAGGATCCGGGCCATCCCGTTGGCGCTCACCCCTGCCCCGTGCAGCGCCGCGATCATGGCCCCGGCCGACGATCCGCTCACCGCTGCCGGGCGGACGCCGTGGTCCTCCAGCGCGGCCAACAGGCCCGCGTGGGCGTAGAAGCCGAAGAAGCCGGCGGAGAGCACCAGGCCGGTGCGCTGGCCGGCCAGCACGTCAGCGAGGGAGGGGGCCATCACCCTACATGTCGAAGTAGAGGCTCATCTCGTAGGGGTGCGGCCGGTTACGCACCTCCTCGTAGTCGCGGCTCATCTTGGTCTGGATCCAGGCTTCGATCATGCGCTCGGTGAACACGCCGCCCCGCAGCAGGAACTCGTGGTCATCCTCCAGCGCCTGAAGCGCCGACTTGAGGTTGGTGGGCATGGAGCCGAGGGCCATGCGCTGCTCCTCGGGCAGGTCGAACATGTTGCCCTCCACCGGGCCGTAGCCCAGCGCCTCCGCGTCGTAGTCGTTGAGGATGCCGTCGATGCCGGCCATGAGCTGCGCCGCCAGGGCGAGGTACACGTTGCAGGTGCCGTCGGGCGGGCGAAACTCCATGCGCTGCTCGCGCTCGTTGTTGACGTACTTGGGGATGCGCACCGCCGCGCTGCGGTTGGCCACGCCGTAGCAAAGGGTCACCGGCGCCTCGAACCCGGGCACCAGCCGCTTGAAGCTGTTGGTGGAGGGGTCGGTGAGCGCCAGCAGGGCCGGCCCGTGCTTGAGCACGCCGCCGATGTACTGCCGCGCCAGCTTGCTCAAGCCGCCGTGCCCGGCGGCGTCGTAGAACAGCGACTTGCCGTCGCGCACCAACAGCTGGTGGAAGTGCATGCCGCTGCCCGCCTCGTTGTACAGCGGCTTGGGCATGTAGGTCACCGCCTTGCCCGCGTCCCGGGCCACCATGCGGGTGATGTACTTGACCAGCATCACCGCGTCGGCCGCGGTCTCCAGCGGCATCAACTCCACCTCGATCTCCGACTGCCCCGGCCCGCCCACCTCGTGGTGGTGGTACTTGACCTCAATCCCCGCGTGCTCGATGTGGCGGCACATCTCCGCGCGCAGGTTGTACAGCTTGTCCAGCGGCGGCATGGCGTGGTAGCCGCCCTGTCGCGGGATCTTGCCGCCCAGGCTGTGCCCCTCCTCCAGGGTGGTCTCCCAGTCCGCCTCGCTCGACTCGATCTGGTAGAACGCCACGTTGATATCGTTCTGGTAGATCACCTTGTCGAAGATGTAGAACTCGAACTCCGGGCCCCACATGGAGCAGTCGGCGATGCTCTCGTCGCGCAGCAGCGCCTCGGCGCGGCTGGCCACGGTGCGCGGGTCGTTGGGGAACGGCTCCTTGGTGTCTGCCTCGGCGATGGAGCAGATCATGCCCAGGGTCGGCTGCTCCCAGAAGGGATCCGGCAGGGCGGTGGCGATGTCGGGGATGGCCACCAGGTCGCCGCCCTCCACGCGGGCGAAGCCGGGGATGGAGGATCCGTCGAAGCCGACGCCGTTACGCAGCAGCCGCTCGCTCATGCGGCCGGCCGGGATGGTCACGTGATGCCACACGCCGAACAGGTCGACGAAGCGCAGGTCGATCATGCGGATGTCCTGCTCCTCGATGGTGGCCTTCAATTCGTCGAAATTACGCATGGTAGGGCTCCTTCAGGCGGTTCGGGCGCCCATCATGCCGTGAGGTTCGCGGGCTGTCCATGGTATACACTCCCCTCATGGACCCCCGGGAGATCAACCGCTGCATCGACCGCGTGGCCACGCTCTACGCGCGGGTGCCGTCCCCCGGGGAGATCGAGCGCGCCCGGGAGGAGTTCGACGCCGCCCGGGGCAAGGTGTACGACGACGACGAGCTTCACGCGACCCACATGGGCATGTTCCTGGAGTGGTACGTGCTCGAGCGCGCGCTCGACGGCGGCGGCACCCCCGCGGAGCGCGCCCTGGGCGAGCCCGAGCTCCTGGCCGAGCTGGACGCGGACCTGCTGCTGGCGCTGTCGCGAGGGCAGCGGGCCTTGCTCGAGGTCGTGGAGGCACAGGACCGCGCGCTGGAGCTGGTGGACCTGCTGCTGGGCGGGCGATGGTGCGTGGCGCTGGACGCCCCCATGACCGGGATCGAGCCGGGCGAGATCTTCGAGGCCAGGCTGATCCCGTGGCAGGGCGAGGTGCGGCTGGGGCCGCTGATGTGCTACCACCCGCGCAGCGCCCGGGAGACGATCCTCGACATCCTGGACGACGCCCGGCAGCAGGGCGAGCCCGGCCCCGAGCTGGCCGACGCCCTGGCCGAGATGCGGCTGCGCTACAGCCGGTTCCGCAACATAGCGGTGGAGCATATCTACTCCACCGCGCCCTTCGCCAGGCAGGAGGCAAAGGCATGAGGCAGGCAGCAGCGGCGGCGGCGCTCGCGCTGGTTTGCGCGGTTGGAGCCCTGCCCCACTCCGTGTTCGCGGCCGAGCCCGCGGCTCCAAGCTTCCCGGTTGAGCGGCTGCTGGCAGCGCCCGGCGGCAGGGGCATCATCTCCCTGGAGGATCCCTTCATCGAGGGGCACTTGACCGCCTACGTGCACCTGCTGGCCTCCACCGGGAGCCGCCCCCTGGCCCTCTCGCTGGACGAGGGGAGCGAGCACCCCACGGTGCTCGACCCGGTGACCCACGCCACCTCGCTGCACCTGTCGGCCGCTCTGGAGCTGCACCGCAAGGCCCGGTTCCACATGGTTCTGCCCCTGGTCATGCTGGGCGGCAACCGGCTGCAGGGCCTGGGCGAGGACCGAGACTTCCCGGCCATGTCAGCCGGGGACCTGCGGGTCGGCTTCACCTTCAACATCTTCTCCGGCTCCGTGCTGCCCCTGGACCTGGCCGCCGGAGCCCAGATCATGCTGCCCACCGGCGATGACGGGAACTTCGCCGGAGTGGACGAGCCGGGCCTGGTGCTGCGGCTGCTGCTCGGCTCCCGCCCGGTGGACTGGGCTCAGGTGCTGTTTCAGTTCGGCGCCATCTTCCACGACAAGCGCGAGTTCTACGGCAGCCTGTGGGGTCAGCGCCTGACCTGGGGCCTCGGGCTGCGGGTGGGGCTGCCCTGGATCCCGCTGGTGGGAGAGCACCTCGGGGTGCTGGCCGAGGCGGACGGCGAGGTGTGCCTCGACTGCGCCACCGACAATCCGGCCGAGCTGCGCGGCGGCGTGTACTTCGAACATGGCCGGTGGGCGGCCACGGTATCGGGCGGGGCGGGCCTGTCCGACGCGGCCACGGTGCCGGTGTGGCGGGTGACGGCGGGGGTGAGCGTGCGTCTGGGCCGAGGCCCGGCAGCCCCCTGACAGTTCAACAGGAGGAGTGGACCAAATGGATCAGGTGCTCTGGCCCGACCTGTCGGGCAAGCGGGTGCTGCTGGCCGTAACCGGCGGCATCGCGGCGTACAAGGCGGCCCACCTGTGCCGGCTGCTGGTGCGCGCGGGCGCCCTGGTGCGGGTGGCCATGACCGACGCCGCGGCGCAGTTCGTCACGCCGCTGACCTTCGCCGCCCTGTCGGACAACCCGGTGTCCACCGACCTGTTCGACCCGCAGCAGGAGTCGCAGATCGGCCACATCGACCTGGCCGACAGCTCCGACCTGCTCATGGTGGCTCCTGCCACGGCCAACACCCTGGCCAAGCTGGCCCGGGGCATCGCCGACGACCTGGTGAGCACCACCTACCTCGCCTTCAGCGGCCCGGTGCTGCTCGCCCCGGCGATGAACGTGCGCATGTGGAATCACCCGGCCACGCGGGAGAACCTGGAGGTGCTGCTGCAGCGCGAGCACCACAGCACCGTTGGCCCTGGCGACGGTGAGATGGCGTGCGGCCATGTGGGGGCCGGGCGCATGGCCGAGCCGGAGGAGATCCTCCAGGCCGCCGGCGGCTGCCTGGCGCCGGAGGACCTGCTGGGACGCCGGATCCTGGTGAGCGCCGGAGGCACCCGCGAGGCGCTGGATCCCGTGCGCTACCTGGGCAACCGCTCCTCGGGCAAGATGGGCTTCGCCCTGGCCGCCGAGGCCGCCAGCCGGGGGGCCCGGGTGACCCTGGTGTCGGGGCCCAGCGCCCTGGCCACGCCCCTGGGCGTTGCGCGGGTGGACGTGCGGGCGGCGGCCGAGATGGCCGCCGCGGTCAAGGACCGGGCGGCGGAGCAGGACGCGGTGATCATGGCCGCGGCCGTGGCGGATTACCGCCCCGCCGACGCTGCCCCGACCAAGATCAAGAAGGAGACGACTGGCGATACCCTCACGGTGGAGTTGGAGCGCACCGAGGACATCCTGGCCGCCCTGGGGCGCATGGATCCACGCCCGCGCCTGGTGGGCTTCGCCGCCGAGACCACCGACGACCTGGACGCGGTGGCCCGGGCCAAGATGGCGCGCAAGGGGTGCGACCTGCTGGTGGCCAACGATGTCCGCGCCGACGACGCCGGGTTCGGAACGGAGACCAATCATGTGGTGATCTACGGGGAGGACGGCGGGGCCGAGGCGCTGGAGGTGATGCCCAAGCGCGCGGTGGCGGCGCGGATCCTCGAGCGGCTCGCGGAGCTGCTTTAGCAGGGTAAGATGCCAGCAATCCAGGGTTGTTAGGCCCCCTTGATGCCGATATGGCGAGCAACACACCAACCCGGCGTGCGCTGATTCCACGAGCCCAAGAACGCGACAGGTCCGTCGCTTATTGTGTAAATTCAACTATTTACGTGGACATTACACGAGTAATCCGCTACCCATGGCGGGCTCGCCCCTTGTTGGCCAGAGGGGCAACAAGCCGCAGGGAAGCATGAGTAGAGAGACACCCCAGCCTGATCCACCCTCCCCCGCAACTGATAGAGGTTCGGGGCGACCTGGCGGACCTCGCGTGGCGTCACTCCTGGGTGCCGCCGGCCAGCGCCTGGCTGGCGCGGTGCTCGGCCGCCCCATCCTGACCCTCGGCCTCTCTTTGCTGGTGGCCGTCGGGGCGCTATACCTGACCACGACCCTCACCTTTGACAGCAGCTTCGCAGCCCTCCTGCCCCCGGACGCCGAGGAGGTTCGCGAGGTGCGCGAGCTGCAGCGCCTGGCTGGCGGCACCACCGAGCTGGTGGTGGCGGTGGGCGGCGAAGATCCCGAGCGCCGACTCGAGTACGCACGCAAAGTGGTGGGTCACCTGCGCAAGGACCCGGCGGTTCAGCGGGCGGACGTCGAGTTCCCGGTGGACTTCTTCCGCGACCGCCGCCTGCTGCTGCTCCCGCTGAAGACGCTCCGCAAGCTCAAGGGCGCCATGGACGAGGAGATAGAGGCGGCCAAGGCGAGGGCCAACCCGCTGTACGTCGACCTGGAAGACGACGAGGAGCAGGGCGGGCCATGGTCACGGGTGGAGGCCATCGAGCAGGAGGCCGGCCTCTCCGGTCTGGCCCGCGAGACCTACAAGTCCCCGGACGGGCGCTACCTGTTCGTGCGGGTCAGGCCGCGGGGCACCTCGTCGGACATGGCTCAGGGCAAGGTGGTGCTGGCGAGCCTCAAGGCGGCCGTGACCGGCGCAGGCCAGGTCCCCGAGGGGCTCGAGGTGCGGCTGGCCGGCGCGCTGGTGGTAAACCAGGAGCAGAACGACCGCATGGACCAGGACATGCGCAGGGCCTCGCTGGTGGCCCTGGCGCTGGTGGTGCTGCTGATGACGGTGTATGTGCGCCGGCTGGCGGCCCCCATCATCATCGCCGCGCCCCTGATCCTGGGGGTGCTGTCCACCCTGGCCGTCATCGCCCTGACCCTGGGGCAGCTCAACTTGATCACGGGCTTCCTGGTGAGCGCGCTGTTTGGGCTCGGCGTGGACTTCGAGATCCACCTGTACCTGCGTTACCTCGAGTTCCTGCGCGCGGGGGCGCGCTCCAGGCGCGATGCCATGTCCCGCGCCGTGGCGCGCACCCTGCCCGGCTGCGCCACGGCCGCGGCCACCACCGCCGCTGCCTTCTTCGCCGTGTCGGTGAGCGACTTTCGGGGGTTCCGCGAGTACGGCATGATGGCCGGCGCCGGCGTGCTGATCACCCTGGCAGCCACCTACATCGCGCTGCCACCGCTCGCGGTGCTCATCACCAGGCGTGGCCGCCCCCGCTCGGACGCGTCCCTGGCCGCCATGGCCGCCACCGCCCGCGCCGTCGGCCGCCGCAACTTCGGCAGGGGCATGGCCTGGACCGTGGTCCTGCTGGCCGGCGTCGGGCTGCTCGGCTCCCTCGCGCGCGCGGACGACGTGCGCTGGCACAGCGACTTCTACAAGCTGCGCGGCACATCCAAGTCAGTGGCGTTCAACGAGTGGGTCGCCGGCATCCTGGGGGGCACCCTCTCCCCCGCAGCGATCCTCGTGCAGGACCTGGACCAGGCGCGGAGGGTGGAGGAGCACCTGGCGCCGCTGGTGGGAGACCCGAGGTCGCAGTTCAAGAGCACCCTCTCCCTCGCCTCCCTCGTGCCGGCGGATGCCGCCAACAAGCTGGCGGTCATGGGCCAGATCCGAGCCAGCCTGCAGCAGGTCGACCCGGAGGACCTGGACGACGCCGACCGCGAGCGCCTGGAGGACGCGCTGAAGCTGACCGGGGCCACCACCTGGACGGTGGACGAGATCCCCGAGGTGTTCCGCAACCGCTTCCTCACCGCCGACGGTAAGGGGCAGTTCGTCATCGTCTGGCCGCGCTCCGCCATGTACGCCGAGGACGAGATCATCGCCTGGGGCGACGCCCTGAACAAGGTTCGGCGGGAGCTCCGGGCCGCGGGCATCCCGGTGAAGATCATGGACGAGAACCGCCTGGGCGCCCGGGTGCTCAAGAAGATGCGCACCGACGCGCCGGTGATGCTCGGCGCGGCAGCCACGGCGGTGTTCGTGCTGCTGTTGGTGGGCTTCGGTCGCTTCTGGCCAGCGGCGCTGGTCATGGGAACCCTCGCCGTGGGGGTGAGCTGGATGCTGGGCTACATGACCGTCATCGATCTGGAGATCAACGTGTTCAACCAGGCGATCCTCGCCTCGGTCATCGGCATGGGCATCGACAACGCGGTCCACATCTTCAACCGCTACCGGGAGGAGGGCGAGGGCCACCTCTCCCGGGTCATCTCCACCACCGGCTCCGCCTCCCTGCTCGCCACGGCCACCACGGCCATCGGCTTCGGCGCCGCCATCAGCGCCCACCACTACGGCGTGCGGTCCCTGGGCTGGCTGGCCGTGGTGGGGCTGAGCTGCACTTTCATCGCCTCCACCCTGTTCTTCCCCTCGGTGCTGCGTCTGCTGGAGCGCCGCAAGTCCGGAGCGCAGGCGAACGTGGAGTGCCCCGTCCCCAGCCCCAAGGGAGGCGCCCAGCCATGAGCCTGCCATCCACCGAACTGGCCCGCAGGGCCGAGCTGCTCCCCGGGGGGAAGCTGCTGGCGCGCACCGTCCACAACATGACCAGCCTCGACTGGTACCTGCTGGCCTTCCACACCATCCTGGTGACGCGGGTGGCCGTGGCGCCGGACAGCCCCGGGGCCACCACCGCGCGCTGGTTCGCCGTGGCGCTGTTCACCATGACCATCGCCCTGCAGCTGCTCTGCAGGGGCGAGCTGCTCCCCGCCGGGAAGTTCCGGGGGCTCACCTACCGGATCCTGGCCATCGCGGCGGTGTGCGTGTCGTACTTCGAGATGGGCGTGCTCCTGCCGGCGCTGCAGCCCACCCTGCTGGACGCCGAGCTGCTGTGGCTGGACCGGGTGCTGTTCGGGGAGACCCCGGCGGTGCTCATGGAGCGGCTGCTTTCACATGCCACCAGCAACTGGTTCGGCTTCTTCTACTACAGCTACATCTGGCTGCTGGTGCTGAACATCCTCGGCACCGCGCTGTTCGACCGGCAGTACCGGCGCATGGGGGAGATGCTGGCCGCGGCCGCCATGGTCGGCGTGGCGGGGCACCTGATCTACATCCTCGTGCCGGGCGTCGGCCCCATCGCGTACATGCACTTCGACCGGCCGATCCCCGACAGTTTCTGGTGGGGCCAGGTGCAGGCGCTGGTGGGCAACGCCGGCGCCATGCTCGATATCTTCCCCTCGCTGCACACGGCCTACCCGTCCATGTTCGCGCTGCACGCCATCCGCCACCGGCGCACCGCGCCGTTCAAGTACATCTGGCCGGTGTCGACCTTCTTCGCGCTGAACATCGTCTTCTCCACCATGTTCCTGCGCTGGCACTATGCGGTGGACGTGGTGGCGGGGCTGGCCCTCGCGTGGGGTTCCCAGCGCTGGGCCATCCATTACATGTCGGGCCCCCGGCTGCGCGACGGCCAGCGTCAGCCCAACTTCGAGGCGTTCCGGGACCACGCGCCGTCGAGCTGAGGCGGGGTGTAGTTCTGATTACAGGCTAGCTCGGCCCCCCGCCTGAGAGGCGGATCTTTCAGAACCGAAACAGCGTCGGAGGTAGAAGCGGCGTCCTCGCCGCTTTCGCTGCAGCGCTGCAAACCACGCGGCCAGAGGCCGCGTCTACAGGTTAGTTTCGGGTCAGCGGTGCCTTGGTTCGTCGAAGTCGACGTTTACCTTTACAGTGCCGGAGGTAGAAGCGGCGTCCTCGCCGCTTTCGCTGCAGCGCTGCAAACCACGCGGCCAGAGGCCGCGTCTACAGGTTAGTTTCGGGTCAGCGGTGCCTTGGTTCGTCGAAGTCGACGTTTGAGGTTACTCGAGCTCCTTGTTGATGATGGGGCCGATGACGCGGACGGCGCCCTCGGCGTCGACGGAGCCCCGGATCTCGAAGCTGGAGTACACCCCGTCGCAGTCCAGGTCTCCGCGCGCCGTGGCGGTGAACCTGGAGTTCAAGCCCTTGCCCGTGCTGGTGAACTTGTACTGGTAGTAGTGCGGCTCGGTGAGCGCGAAGTGCAGCCCCTCCCAGCCGGCCTTGTCCCAGCGCGAGGTGGGGGTGCGGCACTTGCCGCCAGGCTGCTTGCAGCAGGGTCTGGCCGGGGTCCAGCCCCTGGTGGAGGGGGGGAAACGCTTGGGCAGCAGGTTGCCCTTGATGTTCCAGTGGTCCGTTACGAAGTACTGGCGCGCGCCCATCCGGATCCGGTCCAGGGACTCGGATGCTTCCACGGTCTTGGACTTGCGGATGTACTTGACGAAGGCCGGGATCGCCACGGCGGCCAGCACCCCGGCCACCGGCACCAGGGCGCCGACGTTGTCCAGGGGGGGGACCTTGTAAGTGGCGGTCAGCCGGTCGCCGACGAGCTTCGGCTCCGCCTCGGCGGCGAACCGGCGGGCCTGGTGGTAGGCCACGATGGTCGCCAGCGCCTGCGGCACGTCGTCCTTGCCGGTGGCGGCCTCCATCCTGGCCTTGAGCCGCTGGGTGCCCATGGCAATGACTTGCAGGATGAGCGCCCTGGCCATGGCCAGCTTGCCCGGCTCGCCCCAGGCGTCGGCGGTGATGACCTGGCCGCCGGACAGGGTCAGGGACACCACGCGCAGCCCGAACCGCTCCACGGCCTGGCGGGCCTCCGACTCCTTGACGCCGGGCATGTACACCGCGACGCCCACGTCCGCGGACTCGCCCCAGGCCCCGAGCACCGCGCCCAGCTTCGACCGCGGGCCCAGCGCGCGGCCCTTGCCCTTGCGCCGATCGATGGCGGCCTTGACCGCCTTGATGGAGCCCATGAGCAGAGCTCCCGGCATGACCGCGGCCACCATCCGCGGCTCGGACATCCGCACCAGCCGCACCCCGCGATGACGGCCCTTTTGCTTGCCCTTGATCTTCCCCCCGCTCGACTTGAGCTGCAGGACGATGGCGATGTCAGGATCGTCGCGGCCCAGGTCCAGCGCGAAGCCGTACATCCCGTTGACCCCGGTGAGGTCCACCCCCACCTCTCGCCTCAGGTACGCGCCCATCTGTCGCTTCATCTCGGGCTCGCTGTTGAGGAACCGGTGCAGGAGCCCCAGGGAACCAGGCGCCGTCACCAGGACCGCCTGGGCCCTGGCGGGCACGAGCTCCAGCAGCTTGGCGGCCCCGCCCGCGTACGCGGCCGGTGAGGCCACCAGCACAGCGGCGCAGATCAGCAGGTGGACAACGGTTCCTCTCGTTCCGGTCATGGTCAACGCTCCAGTCTTTTTGGGTTCAGTGGGTCAGTCGGCAAGTTTGACGGGTTTCTTCAGCGCCTGGCAAGGCCGCGGCAGCGCCTACGAAGCCTTGAACTCCTGCTCCAGGGAGTCCGCCTGCTCTGCAAACGCGCTGCCCGGGTAGTGCTTGCGCACCGCGGCCAGCGCCTTGCGCGCCGCGTCCAGGTTGTCCAGGTCGCGGTAGATGCGAGCCACGTTTAGCATCGCCTTGGGCGCCATGACGCTGCGTCCGTGCACCGTGAGCAGCACCCTGTACACGGCGATGGCCTCCTGGGGCGCGTCATCGCCGAAGCACTCGGCCACCGAGAAGAGCGCCCGGTCGGTGAGGGGCGCCCTGGGGTGGCGCTGCATGTGGTCGATGTAGATGGAGCGCGGCGTGATGCGGTCCCCCTCGCGGCGGGTGGCCATCACCGCCCGGCTGGCCAGGTCTGCGGCCGTGGCCGGGTCCGGCTCCAGGCCGGCCAGCTTCACCAGCGCGGCGGTGTTGCCCTTGTCCTGCGCCAGCACATCCTTGAAGCACTGCCGCGCCCCGGCGTCGTCCCCCGCGTCCAGCAGGTCCATGCCACGGTCGAAGCCCGGGTGCTGGGCGTAGAGGGTGGCGCGCTCCTCGGAGCCCTTCACCAGCTGCCGGTCGACCCCGGACATCTTGAGCCCCAGGGCCACCACCACGCCCAGGGTGAAGCCGGCGACATGGGCCGAGTAGGCCACGGTGGCGAAGGTCGACTCGGTGGCCAGGCCCAGCAGCTGCTGCAGCAGCCACAACGGCAGCGCCCAGAAGGCGCGCATCTTGAACGTGCCGTACCGCGGGTAGATGAAGAAGAAGTAGACGTACCAGAAATTGATGGTCGCCTTGTAGTGGAACACCAGAAACGCGCCCATGGCCGCGGCCACCGCCCCTGACGCGCCCACCAGCGGCTGCTCGGTGTCCGGGTGCATGCTGCCGAAGGCCAGCGCTGAAACCGCGCCGCCTGCGAGGAAGAACAGCAGCCACACCAGCCGCCCCCAGCGATCCTCCGTGTTGCAGCCGCAGATATAAAGAAACAGCATGTTGCCCAGCAGGTGAAACCAGCCGGCGTGCACGAACACATAGCTGATGAGGGCGAGGGGTCGCGATCCCAGGTCCATCATGCGGAAGCCCAGGGACAGCGGCCAGGGCAGCTGCTGTCGGCTCTCGGCCAGGCTCTTGAGCAGGCGGAAGTCCGGGTCGTCCCGCTCCACCACGTTGCCCGCCTCGTACTCCTCGAAGAAGTCGCCGTACGCCCGGCGGATGGCCTTCATGGCGCTCATCATGTCCCGCTGCGAGCCCTCCTCGGCGCCGCGCAGGGTCTCCACCCGCTGCTGGGCCCACTTGCGCCCGTGCTCGCGCCAGATGCGCGACCGGAGCTCCTGCTCCTTCATGAGGCGCTGGCCCGCCTCCTGCTCCGGCTGGGCGATGGCGCAGCTCGCCGCCTGGATAATGGTGCAGAGCACCACGATACCCAGCGTGACGTACGGGAAATGCGTGATCGCCCGGTCATGCCCCAGGGGTAGTATGATGATCATTGTCCCTGAGGATCCCCTGTCCGCGGGGGGTCGGCAACTTTGAAGGAGCGGTGAATGATGCCCGGAGCCACAGGATGCAAGGTGTTGACGCTGGCGGCGGTGCTCGCCCTGGCGAGCTGCGAGGGTTCCCTGGGCGACGACTCGCCCAACGGAGGCCAGGCCGACCTGGCCACGGGGGGGGACGTGGGGACGGGCCTGCCCGACCTGGGCGGCGCCGGCGGCGATGGTCTGAACCAGCCCGAGAAGTGCGACGGCCTGGACAATGACGGCGACGGCCACGTGGACGAGGGGTGCCACTGCAAGAAGGGGCAGACCCAGGCCTGCTACACCGCCGCCTTCGGCACCATGAACAAGGGCCCGTGCAAGGCGGGCGTGCAGACCTGCGACGCCACGGCCGAGTTCGGCTCCTGGGGCAAGTGCGTCGGCGCGGTGACGCCGGCGGTGGAGATCTGCGGCAACAGCATCGACGAGGACTGCGACGGCAAGGACAAGCCATGCCCCCAGTGCACGGCCGGCCAGACCAAGAGCTGCTACTCGGGCCCCGTGGGCACCGAGGGGGTGGGCCCGTGCAAGGCGGGCAAGCGCACCTGCCTGGCCAACAACACCTGGGGTCCGTGCACCGGCGCCAAGCTGCCGGGCACCGAGGTATGCGAAAACGGCGTGGACGAGGACTGCGACGGCAAGGACAGCCCCTGCCCGGCCAAGAAGGTGCTCTTCGGGCCGTTCCTCAAGGACTGCATCACCGTCACCTGTCCGGCGGCGACGCCCTACCCCGTGGGCTGCCAGGTGGTCTATTCGTTCTCCAGCGAGAAGCGCGGCTGCGTGGCGGGCACGCCCACCAACTCATCGGTCTACTTCCAGGCCGGGGTGTCGTGCAGCAAGGGGTTCGTCACCGGGTACCTGCTCTGCTCCAAGAAGGTTGGCGGGCCGCTGAACCTGCTCAACTGCCCCATGATCGGCAAGACGAAGCTGTACTACGTGACCTCGTCGGCCCAGTGCCCCAAGAGCTGAGCCGCTGACCATGGCATGTAGGGCTATGGTGTTTCTGCGCCCCAGGCATTAGCCTGGAACATGTGGTGGAGGTTTCTGGCATGAAGGCTCGGCTGGCATTCATCGTTTCACTCGGGGCCCTGGCAGCGTCGCTGCTCGGCGCGTGCTCCCTGGACATCGGCGAGATCCCGTTCAAGTGCAACAAGGGCGGATACCCCCTGTGCCCGGCGGGCTACGAGTGCAAATTCAGCGAATGGTGCGTGCAGGAGGGCACCTGCCCCTCGACCCTGGCCGGGTGCGGCGGCGATGGCGGCAGCTGCGGCAACGGCAAGTGCGAGGCCGGCGAAAGCGCGAGCTGCCCGGCGGACTGCGCCAACACCGAGGCGGGGGTGACGGGCGACGTCGGGATGCAGTGGCCCGACCAGGGCGTCAACACGCCAGACATCGACCCCTGGGCGCCGGATCAGCCCCCCCTGCCGCCAGACATGCCGCCCCTGCCCCCGGACATGCCCGTCACCGGCGGCGACTTCGGCGACAAGTGCTCGCTGTCCAGCCCCAACTGCAACTCGGGGCTGACCTGCATCGGCATCGGCACCGGCGCCACCATGGGTTTCTGCACCAAGACCTGCCCCACCAGCGGCTCCCCGTGCACCGGCACGCCCACCGGCACCTTCGCCGCCTGCCTGCTCAAGGACAGCAGCAACAAGTACTACTGCGCCTTCCTGTGCAAGCTGAGCACCCAGAGCTGGTCCTGCCCCGGGACCCTCAGCTGCTCCCCCAGCGCCAACCCACCCGGCAGCGACCAGCACCCCTGCATGCCCTGACCTTCAAGGGGACGCTTTTCAGAAGTTAAGAAGTCAAGGAGAGGGGACGCTTCTCAGAGATCAAGAGCGCCAGGAAATCTGCGCTGGCGAGGCCTCAGAACCGCACCTCCACCCCGCTGCTGAGCTGGAACCGCCACAGCAGCCCCGCGCTGGTGCCGGACTCCATGGCGATCTTCAGCGCCATGTGTCGGCTGAGGTCGAAGGTGTAGCCGAGCCCGAGGTTGAACTCGGGGGTGATGCCGGTGCCCTCGTCCTCGTGTTCGTCGTTCCCGTGCAGGTAGTCCATCTCCGTCATGAACTGCACGCCGATGCCGGGAGAGAGCCAGAACCCGCCGAAGCGCGCCAGGAAGCCGGCGTAGACGCCGCCGGTGCGGTAGTAGTCCCGGCTCTCCGGGTGCATGCCGTCCCGGGAGAGGGTGGGCGCCAGCATGCCATGCACGCGCAGGCCCAACCGCCGGCTGTCATCCCCCCAGGTCAGGTCGGTGCCGATGTTGATCCAGACCCCGTGCAGGACCTTGTCGTCCGCGGCCTGCTTGACGCTGAAGTAAGTGCCGTAGCCCGCCGTGGCGCTCAGGGCGATCTCGAACCGCGCGTGGCGCGCCAGGGTGGCGCTGGTGCTCACGCCAGCGGCGACCTCCTGGGCGTGCACGGGGATGGAGGTGATCATGACGATGATGGCGGCGGGGATGATGGTCAGGAGCTTCATGGTGGGCCTCCTTGGCTCTCGATGGACACCTCACCAGAGAGCAAGCGGGAGGCCAAAACCCTAACATCCTGGAATCATGCAGCTACTTTGAATGCAGGCCATGCCCGGCCGCGCAGACCCTGACACAAAAGGCAGGATCCGGGCCGGATGGCCAGAGCGGCTCAAATCAGCCAAGGCCTTGAAATTACAGGCCGTGACAAATATGTCATGGTTCCCCGGTCAGGGCGCGTCAGGCCGCTACGGGTTCAATGTTCGGGCCAGGGCGGCGGCGACCTGGTCCTGATCCTGCTCGGTCATGGTGTGGAACAGGGGCAGCATGATGCAGCGGTCCTGGGCCTGCTCGCTGTGGGTCAGGTCTCCGTACACGCACGGCTCGCCGTCCGGTCCGTAGGCCGGCTCGCGGTGGGCGCACATCACCCCCGTGACCGTGGAGACGCCGTCGGCCTGCAGGGCGGCCATCACCTCCCCCTGGTCCGCGCTGGCTGGCAGGCGCAAGCAGTAGCTCTGCCAGTTGGTGCGCGTGCCGGCATTATCCGCGGGCAGACCCAGCCCCGGGATCCCGCCCAGGAGCTGGCCGTAGCGCGCCGCCAGCTCGCGCCGCCGCTGGACCATGCCCGGCAGGCGCTCGAGCTGGCACAGCCCCACCGCAGCCTGAATGTCCGTGAGCCTGAAGTTGTAGCCCAGCACCGGATACTCGGCGCTCACCACCTTGCCCTGTCGGGCGTGGGCCGGCACGGTCTGGGCGTGCGCCCGCAGCAGCCGAAAGCGCCGGTCCCACTCCGCATCGGCGGTGGTGATCATGCCGCCGTCGCCCGTGGTGAGCACCTTGCGCGGGTGGAACGAGAAGCAGGCGGCGCGGCCGTGCGGCCGGCCGATTCGCTCCCAGCGCTCGGCGAGCCGCAGCTCGCTGCCAGCGGCGCAGGCCGCGTCCTCGACCACCGGGATCCCGTGCTCCTCCGCCACCGCGTTGATGGCCGCCATGTCCGCCGGCATGCCGAGCTGATGCACGCACAGGATGGCCCGCGTGCGCCGGGTAATCGCCGGCCTCACCAGCGCCGGGTCCATGTTGAAGCTGTCCGGCTGAATGTCCACGAACACCGGCACCGCGCCCAGGTGGCGCACCACGTTGGCCGTGGCGATGAACGAGTGGCTGACGGTGATCACCTCATCGCCGGCGCCCACCCCGGCCACCAACAGCGCCAGGTGCAAGGCGGTGGTCCCGCTGGACACGGCGCAGGCGTGGGGCGCGCCCACGAACCGTGCGAACGCCTCCTCGAAGGCCGCCACCTTCGGCCCCTGGGTCACCCAGCCCGAGCGCAACACCTCCGCCACCGCCGCCTCTTCCTGCTCGCCGATAAACGGCCGCGCTATGGGGATCCTGTCCATATCGCCTCCTCGGGTCCTATACTGTGCATCATGCGCCTGACATTGTGCCCCCTCGCGCTCGCCTTGGCCATCACCCCGGGGCTGGCGCGCGCCAACATCAGCGCCCCCTGGTCGCCGGGGGACGCGCTGGCCGAGCCGGCCGGCGCCCTGGCCGAGGTGCAGATCATCGAGGAGCAGCTCTCCATCGATCTGCGCCCCCTGGCCGGGCGAGGACCGGCGACGGCTCGCGCCAGCTACCGCGTGCGCAGCCCCCACGCGCCCAGGCGGCTGGATCTCCGCTTCGTCACCCCCGGGCTGGAGCGGGGCACCGTCAAGCTGGACGGCCGCCCGATAAGCGGCGCCGTGCAGGAGGTACCGGCCGGCCTGCCGGGCCCCTGGTCCGAGGCGCTGTCCACGCCGGATCCGGACGGCGGCGACCTGAACCTCGTGGTCGACCAGCCGCACAAGGTGATCCGGTTCGCCGTGGATCTCCAGGCGGGCAAGGAGCACCTGATCGAGGTGGCGTTTTCGTTGCGGCCGGCGCGCACCGACCCCACCGACGCCATCCACGCCACCCACCAGCTGGGCTACCTGCTGGCCCCCGCCCGCCAGTGGGGCAGCTTCGGCAAGCTCGAGGTGACCGTTCAGGTGCCCGATGGCTGGCAGCTGGCCACCCGGCCGGCGCTGCGACGAGACGGCGCGCAGCTCAAGGGCGTGTTCCAGGGCATCCCGGCTGACCTGCTGGCGGTGAGCCTGCGCAAGCCCGCGGCGTACGGATGGGGCTGGATCCTGCCCCTTGGGGGTGTCCTGCTGGGGCTGCTGGCGTGCTTCCGGCTGGTCCGCCGGGCGGGCCGACGCTGCGCGGGCGCGAGCGGGGGCAAGACCGCCCTGGCCGCCGCGGGGACCACCGCCCTGAGCGCGGCGTTGCCCCTCGGCCTGGGGGGCGCCGGCCTCCTGCTGTGGCAGTCGCTGCCGGATCCAGCGCAGCTCTCCACGCGCTACTTCTACGACTTCAGCGTGGCGATCTTCCTGTTCGGCCCCCTGGCCGCCATCGCCCTCGGCGTGGCAGCGCTGGTGATGTTCCTGGTGGTACGGGGCAGGACGGTCCGGCTCACTCGATAGATCCCAGCTCCAGCGCATCCTTGGTGAACCAGCGGTGGACCCACAGCCCGCCAACCACCGCGCAGCCGAAGGCCACCGCCGCCTTGTCGGGCGCGCCCAGGATGCTGTAGCCGATGCCGAGGCTGATGCCGAACATGAGCATCAGGCCCATGAAGAAGTCGGCCACGGTGCGGGCGCTGGCCACCCTCCCGGGCAGAGCCTGCACCGCCTCGGGCAGCACCGACCAGAACCCACCCGGGCGCACCTTACGGTAGAACGCCTCGAGCTGCGCCACGGGCACCTCCGGGGTCAGGTAGGTCACCACCAGGGACACCGGGATGGTCACCGCAATGAACAGGGTCAGCTTCAGCTCGAACCGCATCTCCGCCCAGGCGTAGCCGAACATGCCGAAGTCCGGGAAGACCGCCGCCGCGGCGTAGGCGCCCACGGTCAGCAGCAGCGAGCAGGCCATCAGCGCGATCTCGGTGAAGGCGGTGATGCGCCACCAGAACCAGCGCGAGAACTGGATGATACCGAGGCCCGCCTGGGTCAACGCCCAGATCTCCCACACCTGGGTCACCGACTTCATGAACGGCACCACGGCGCTGGCCAACCCCATGAGCAGCACCACCACCAGCCGGGTGACCAGCATGTAGTGCTTCTCGGTGGCCTCGGGCCTGATGAAGCGCCGGTACACGTCGGTCATGATGTACGACGCGCCCCAGTTCAGGTGGGTGTCGATGGTGGACATGTAGGCGGCGAGGAAGCCGGTGACCAGCAGCCCCTTGAAGCCGGGGCCGAGGTAGGCGTTCATCACCATCGGGTAGGCCTGGGTGTCGCCGAACGGGGTGTCAGACAGGTCGGGGAAGAGCACGATGGACACCAGCGCCACGGCGATCCACATCCACACGCGGCTGGTCTGAAACACCGACTGGAAGATGGCGGCGCCGATGGAGTGGCGCTCGCTCTTGCACGACGAGAGGCGCTGCATGGTGTAGCCGCCCGAGTCTGTCCACCACAGCACGCCCACGAAGATCACCAGCGCCAGCAGGTCGAGGCTCGGGGTGGTGAGGTCGGGCAGCAGGTCGGTCCAGGTGGGGCCGTAGCCCTGGGCCGCGGCGATCTTGGCCGAGATGGCTTCCCAGCCCCCCACCCTGCCCCAGGCCAGCGCGCCGAGGTAGACCATGCTGCCCACCGCGATGAAGAACTGCACGAAGTCCGTGAGCACCACGCCGTAGAAGCCGCTGAAGGTGGCGTAGGTCAGGGCCACGCCCGCGCACAGGCCGATGGCGACCCAGCGGTTGACGTCGGCGATGGTGGCGATGACGCTGGTCATGGCCAGGGTGACCCACCCCATGGTCATGATGTTGGTCAGGACGCCAGACATGGCCGCGCGCAGGCCGCGCAACAGCGCCGCCGACCGCCCGTGGTAGCGCAGCTCGTAGAACTCGGCGTCGGTGGTGATCTCGGCCCGCCGCCAGAGCCGGCTGAACAGGAACATGCCGGTGGACAGCGCGATGCAGGCCGAAAAGAGCCACCACACGCGCTGCAGGCCGTACTGCCGGATCATCTCGGTGACCACGATGGGCGTGTCCGAGGCGAAGGAGGTGGCCACCATGGAGATGCCCACCAGCCACCAGGGCAACGAGCGCCCGCCCAGGAAGAATGATTCCGAGCTCTGGGACGCGCGCCGGGAGAGCATGACCCCCACGGCCAGGGCGAACACCATGTAGCTGCCGATGACGAGGTAGTCGAGCGTGTGAAGGGTGGGCGTCGGGTTCATGGGGTGGGATCCATACTGGGGTCTGGCAGGGGGTGACGTCAAAAGGTCGGCGCACCGCGTGGTACTGTCGGCCCATGGACGTGGGTCGCTATCTGATAATCTTCGTCGGCGCCGTGGCGTTGCTCTGGGCGCCGCCGGCGGGGGCGCGCGAGACGGGCAAGAAGAAGGTGCAGCGGCTGCGCAAGCCGCCGCCGCCCCACAGCGCGAGACGGTACAAGCAGATCCGGCACCGCACCGCCAGGCGCAAGCCGGTCAAGCTGGCCCGCCGCGCCGCCCGCAAGGCCAAGCGGCGGGTGACACGCCCCGGCGGCGCGGCATCGCTCAACGCGCTGCAACGCTACCTGCTCAGCGCGCCGGTGGAGAAGCTCGCCGGCAAGCAGAAGGTGCTGCTCCGGAGCAGCAAGATCGACGAGCTGATGAGCGCCGCCCGCCGCGGCGAGCTGTCGGAGCATGACGTGGCCACCTTCTCCCAGTCCGTGCACCCGGCCCTGCTGCGCACCTTCGAGCGGGGCGCCAGGTTGCCCGAGGGCTACTTCCTCACCGTCACCCGCCAGGCCCAGTTTCCGGGGGGCAACCCCTTCCTCTCCACGGCGCCGCCCTCGCCGGCCCAGGTCAACAAGCTGCGCCAGGGCCTGCAGGCCCACCTGATGACCATGGTCCGGGCCCATCGCGCCGCGGGCGGCAAGCTGACGCCCCGGGCGGTGCAGCTGCTCACCAGCACCTCGCACCTGGTGGCGCCGAAGTCCCCCGCTGGCGATGCGGCCGCCGTCAAGGCGGCGGTGGAGGCGATCCCGCTGCTGGAGCTGGCGAGGCGCCACGCCTACATCACCAGGCTGAAGCCCGCGGCGGTGTTCAAAGCGATGCCCAACCGCGCCGCCCTGAGCCGGCAGAAGGACCTGGTGAACTTCGACCACCTGCTCGGCGCCCTGGGGAAGGTCAAGGATGGCAAGCTGCTCATCGAGATCTACGCCGAGAACATGCCCGCGGACGGCAAGGTCGGCCGCTTCCTGCCCGTGACCGCCATGGGCGAGGGTTCGTACTGCGTGGACGACATCGCGCGGACCACCGTGGCGCTGCTGCAGTCCCACCGGCGCCGGGCTGACCCGCTCAAGCTCAAGCGCGCTCGCCAGGGGCTGGCCTTCGTCTCCATGATGCAGGCCCCGGACGGCGAGTTCTTCAACTTCGCGTCCCTGCAGGGGAGCGGCAAGCTGAAGGTGAACCGCGACGGGGCCACCAGCAAGAAGGGGATCGATTTCTGGGCCGGCCGGGCGTTGTGGGCCATGGGCGAGGGGTACGCCTCCCTGCGCAAGAAGGACCCGGCCGCGGCGGGCGCGCTGCTGACGGGGCTGAAGCGCACCCTCGGGCGGCTGGAGAAGGACCTCGCGGCTCGCCGCGGCACCTACCACCTCATGGGGGGCAAGAAGCTGCCCGGCTGGTTGATCAACGACGGGGCCGACCAGACCGCGGTGGCCCTCAAGGGCCTGCTGGCGTTCTACCGCGCCGTCCCTCGGGGCAAGCTCCGGACCCGCCTGCGGGCCGTGATCAGCCGCTACGCTGACGGCATCGCCGCCGCGCAGGTGACGGATCGGCGAGCCCCTGACCATGGCCGCTTCCTGCACAGCATGAAGGACCCGTCGGCCGTGCACCTGTGGGGCAGCCGACAGGTGGAGGTGCTGGCCGAGGCGGGCAAGCTGCTGGGCAAGCGCCGCTGGATCCGCGCGGCCGCGCGCTGCGCGGACCACTACTGGGGCAAGCGCACCCCCACCAGCATCGCCTCGCCGGGCGAGGAGCAGATCGCCTACGGCGTCGAGGCGGTGGTCTCGGGCTACGCCCGCCTGTTCGAGGCCACGGGCAGCAAGCGTCACGCCCGCGCCACGGCCCGGTGGGCCAGCTGGCTGCTGGGCAACAACGACGCCGGCGCCCTGGTCTATGATCCGCTCAGCGGCCGCGGCTATGACGGGATCCGCCAGGTCAAGCAGAGCGGCGCGGTGCGGTATTCTGCCAACAGCAACGCCGGGGCCGAGTCCACGGTGGAGGCGATCCTGGCCCTGCAGTCCGCCGCGCGCGTCCCGGGCGTGCACCGCAAACTGCGCGCGGATCTGATGGCCCGCTTGCCGCGCTGATACTCCACCCGGATCTGGTGTATTTTGATCCGATGATGAAGGCACCTCGCCCCTCCCCGCGCCTGCCGCTCCTGCTCGCCTTCGCCCTGACCCCGGGGCTCCCTGCCTCCGGCGTCGCAGACGAACTGACCAGCCAGGACTGCCTCGACTGTCACTGCGTCGCGAGCAGCGTCCTGAATAACCCACCTCGGCCCGGGGGCCAGATGAAGTCCTGCGGCGCATGCCACGGCACCGCGCCGCTAAAGACCTTCCTGGCCAGCGTGCACGACGAGGCGCCCATGGCCCTGACCTGGATCACTGGACGCATCACCCGCGAGCCGCTGAATGAGCTGCAGCCGGCGGACCCCGAAGCGGTGCAGCAGTCAGAGGCACGCGAGGATCCCGAAGAGCCATGAGCGCCGAATCGGACAGCGAACTGCTGGAGGTTTTCAGCCCTGACGGCCGGATGCTCGGCCTGCGCCGCAGGGGCGAGATCCACGGTGACCCCGCGCTGATTCACCGCGCGGTTCACGTGGTGGTGCGGGATGCCGCCGGCCGGATCTACCTGCAGAAGCGCTCACGGAACAAGCGCATCCAGCCCGGCCGCTGGGATACCTCCGTGGGCGGGCATGTGGATCCCGGAGAGAGCTACCGCCAGGCGGCCCTGCGCGAGCTACACGAGGAGCTCGGCGTGGCCCTGGCGGATCCGGAGACGCTGGAGGAGCTCCACCGCTACACCTGGCGCTCGGCGGTGGAGACCGAGCTGATCTGCACCTTCGCCCTGGAGCACCAGGGGCCGTTCGAGCTGCACCCGGAGGAGATCGAGGAGGGCCGGTTCTGGACGGCCGCGGAGCTCATACGTGCCCGGGGCGGCGGCGCCCTGACCCCGAACCTGGAGCACGAGCTCGGGCTGCTCGGCGTGGTACGACCGGATGGATCGGACGGCACGGGTTGAATAGCGGCCCCGGCATGCCGGTCATGAACATTGTGTAATGACACACCGACTCACAGCGACTGGATAGCAAATGCCCCGCCCCACCCTCATCGCCCTGCTGTTGTTGCTGCTCATCCCCTCCTCCAGCGCCGCGGCGCCCACGACTGCGGACCTGGTCCGCACGCTGCGGGAGCGCTCCGCGCCGATGTTTGCCAAATACAAGGGCGTCCGCCAGCTGCGCAAAATGACCTCACGCCAGCTGGACCCCAAGAGCGGCAAGCTTCGTGAAACCAAGAAGTTCAAGGTAGATTTTTGGAGTCATTTCTACCTCAAGCCGGCCCAGCATATCCTCGCCTGCGAGGTCAACGGAGAGGCGCGCAAGGCCAAGGACTGCAAGCCCAAGGGAGAGCAGCAGGCCATCCTGCCACTGTTCGACAGCAAGAGCGCCGAGAACTACCGGTTCAAGCTGCAGGGACAGAAAAAGGTGCAGGGGATCGCGTGCCACAAGCTCCAGGTGATCCCACGCAAGAAGACCGCGCAGCACTTCGAGGGCGTGATGTACTTCGCCACCGACACGCTGCACGCGGTGCTACTCGAGGGCACCATGGCGAAGCTCCCCTTCCCGCTCAGGAAGTTCTACATCAAGCTGCGCTTCGGCCGGCACAAGGGGATCCCCGTGGTGAGCAGGGGCTTCCTGGACATCGAGGTCAAGGTGCCGGTCTTCTTTCACGCCCGCTTCGTCAATCGCTTTTCCGCCAGCCGCCACAAGCTGCTCCCGAGGTGATGGTAGGATCCGGCTCATGAGACCCCGCGCCCTCCACGCTTCCCTGGCCCTGGCCCTGGCCCTCGCCGCCTGCAGCGATGATCCAACCTCCAACCCCGACGCCGGTCCTGATCAATCCGTGGCCGACCTCTACCGCCCCCCGGATCGCTCCCCACCGGACGGGCACCTGGCCGGAGACAAGCTGCCCCCTCCCATGGACAAGGCCCCACCCGTTGACCTCCCCAACGGGCCAGACAAGGCGTCGCCCATGGACGCTGCCCCGCTGGAGGGCGGCGCTGCGACGGATCAGTTCCCGTCCGGTGACGCCGGCGTGCTGGCCAACCTGCTGGACGGCACCTGGCTCGTGGGCTGGATCGGCGGGCTCAACCGCTTCTCCTGGGTGCGCTTCGAGGCCGTCTCTTGCTGCGGCGGCAAGGCGCACATCCTGGCTGGCAAGATGTCCGGCGGCACCGTGCCGTACTGGAACTGCACCGGGTCGACGACCTGGAACATCACCAGCAAGCCGATGACCTTCCAGCTGCACTTCCCCAGCTCCACCTGCCACCCCAACGGGCTCAAGAGCGCCAGCTTCACTCTGTCCAACTACAAGGCGTACAGCGGCACCTACCCCAAGGGGGCGACCCACCATGCCACCCTCACCACCGCCCCCGGGTCGCCCACACAGGTGACGGCTTACAAGTACCCCGCCAGCCAGTGCAACAAAGCCATGACCAGCTGCAAGGATCCCTTCGCGCCCTGAGATTTGAGGGCTGGAGTACCGCGACCTATTTCCCGATCTTGAGGTACCGCACCACGGTGTTGGTGCTGGCATCGCTTGAGGCGTAGATGGCGAGGTGGATGTCCCCCGCCTTGTCCACCTCGGCCTCCACTGTCCCCGGCAGCAGCGACGCGCCCTTGAGCAGCACCACCTGCCCAACCGCGCCGCCGGTGGTGGGCCACCCGAGCATCAGATCGCCGGTGACCTTGCCCCCCTTCCAGTAGCAGCCCTTGGGGGGCATCGAGGTGCCCACCCGCGGCCCGGTGTAGCGGGCGCGGCTCCAGAGCAGCCGCACGTCGGCGCCGCCGGCCGCGATGACGCCGTGTGGCTCGTAGGTGTAGTAATCGTAATTGCAGGTGGCTCCGACAGCGCACTTGCCGCAGCTCTGGGCGCCGTCCGTTGCGATCTTGGTCAGGGTCCAGCTCACGGCCCCCCGGGTGGCGTAGGTCAGCTCGGTGCCGACGGTCTTGCCCCGGGCGAAGAGCAGGTGTGGCGTTCCGATCCCGCTGCCGGTGACCGCGATGCCGATGGCGCGCTGCTTGAGCGTCGGAGATGCGCCGCCGGGGAGGATCGCCTCGGGCTTGCGCAGCCCGGGCACATGCCAGAGCATCTGCCAGCCGCTGCCCGACAGCGCGCCGGCCCACTGGGCCACGTGGGCCGCGCCCCCCGAAGCCAGCGCCAGCTTCATGTCCGTGCCCGACGGCCCGCTGGCCAGGGCTAGCTTGGTCCAACCGCCCGCCGCGCTGCGGCGCAGGTACGCCTCGGACTGGGCCAGATCGTAGATGCCGAGGTGGGCGCAGCCGCCGCTGTCCAGCTCCAGACCTGCCGGCCAGCCGGCGATGGCCTTGGTGAAGCCCGCCACCGACGGGGTCACCGCTGCCAGCTTGGTCCAGGTGGTCCCGGCGTGGCGCCACAGCTCGCCACCCTTGGTGGCGCCGTCATGCGTCAGGGCCACCAGCCCACCGGCGGTGTCACGCTCAAGGTCTCCCATGGCCAGCGCGAAGGGGGTCGAGGTCACCGTCCACCCCGCGGCGCCGCGCGCCCCGAGGTGGCCGCTGTATCCTCCCACGGCGAGGGAGAAGAGCACCCGCGGGGCGCCCTTGGCGTCCAGCGCCAGGGCGGGCTGTCGGTTGCGGAAGCCCGCCTTGCCCGGGAGGACCTCGTTGACCTTCACCTTGCACGGGCTGGTCCCCGGGCCGCAGAGCGAGCCGCTGTAGGATCGCGGCGAGGCGCCGCACGCGGCAGGCTTGCCCTGGTCCCCGTTGGACTGGTCTGCCGAGGCCTGATCCACAGCCGTCGGCCCATCAGGATCCCCCATGTCCGGACGGCCCCGATCCGCAGCACCTCCTTCCGGAGATCCCCCCTCGGCTGGCCCGGCGTCCACGGCGCCGTCATCGCCGAACCCATCGAGGGTGACGGTGAGCTCCTCGCGGCAGCCGACCATGGATGCCACGAGGATCAGGGTCAGGGTGAGGGGCAATCGGACCGCATGGAGGCGAAGGAGCAGGGGCATGGCGGCAGTATATCAGGGGGGTAGCAGGCCCCTTTTTGATGCCCCGGTGGGGAAATCCCCTACGCATTGGATCTTGACGAAAGTCCACGCGCCGTAAGACACTTAGATCGTTAATCTAACAACCAAAAGAGGGGGTTGCTCCGACGGGGAACCATTCCCCCCATCCGGGGCCGCGACAGGAGCGGGCAGAATGAACAACGGGTCTAGCCCCCCCCCGGATGAAGGGACACCTCAAGCGCGGGATCTTGCCAGCCGTCAGCGCATGGCCCGGTTGCGGGATGTCGCCATCACCCTCGACGCCCTCGTTCAGACGCGCAAGGCCAGCAGGGAGTCGGCCACCACGGAGCTGGCTCATGAGCTGACCCTAAAATGGCGCGAGGTGCCTGATGGCCAGCTGGACATCGGGCCGGGACAGCTGAGCAGTGAGGGGGCGGACCTGCTGGAAGGGACCCGCGCCGGCGGCGCCTGGCTGCTGCCAGCGTATATGGCGGGGCTTCGCGCCATCCGCGTGCTGCCCCACTGCGGCCAGGAGGAGCTGATCTTCTTCGCCACCGCGCTCGCCGATCTCGAGCCCGAGGTGGTGCCGCTCAGACATTTCTCCGACTGGATGTGGGCTGACGGCGCCGAGGGCTTCGAGCTCGACCTGGATGACAGCTTCGCGGCTGGCCTGGACACCGCCTTCGTCGATATTGACGAGGCGCGCAAGGAGCTCACCGAGGGGCGCGTGGCCGCCTCGGTGGCCATGACCGAGCAGGCCCTCGCCCTGGCCACCGGCCAGGTGGACGGGGACGTGGGCCCCGATGAGTGCCAGGGGCCGCTGGACATGCTGGCGAAGAAGGTCGCGCGAGACGAGATCCAGCTCGGCCCGGACGACGTGGCCGCCCTGCGCGCCGCCGCCGAAGATCCGCTCTACTGGGCAGAGGCCGAGGTGGACACGGTGCTGGACAACGAGGGGCTCCGGGCGGTGCTCAAGGCCGGCAAGCTGGCCCGCCGTGTGGGCGGCATGATGGGCCGCGCGGCGGACCTCTCGGCGCTCAAGCTGCTGGCGACCATGGGCCAGCGCAAGGACCCGTACTCGCGCTCCCTTCAGGATGGGCTCATGAGCGGCCCCCTGGGCAACAACCTGGCCCAGGAGCTGCCGCTCACCGGCGCCAGCATCAAGGCGCTGCACGAGGTGCTGCAAGATCCCGCCCTGGAGAGCATCGCCGCGGGGCTGCTTTCCGGCCTGCTTGAGCGCGCCCACCGGGACAAGCGGGTGGCCCGCGCGCTGGTGAACGTGGCCATGGCCACGGGCGTTGACAGCTTCTTGCAGAGCCTGGAGTTGAACACCCTGTCCGCGGGCGCCGCCCGGGTTGCCTGCTGGCTGCTGCTGTGCGTCAAGGCGCCCGGGCGACAGCTGGGGGAGATGATCAGCGGCCTCGGCTCGGACGCTGCCGTGGCGGTGCTGGTCCAGCTGCCCGAGGCGCACCTGGAGAACATGACCCCCCAGCTTCGCCAGACCCTGCTCAACGCGTCGGGGAGCCAGCGGCACGAGCTCGTGGGGGCGCTGCTCAAGCAGGAGGACCCACGCTGGCTGAAGCTGCTGGGAGAGGCGCTGGCAGAATCGGGCGGCAGCGGCTGGCTCGAGCGCACCGTGGTCACCGTCGGCCTGCACCTGGCCAGGCGCAAGCTGGCCCGCAGCTACCTGGTCCCGATGGTGCGCTCCAACGAGGTGGACCCGGCGGTGCGCGTGGCGCTGATCCGGACGCTCAAGAAGGGGGGGACCCGGCGGGCCCTGTCCGAGGCCGTCAAGTTCGGCCTGCAGGAGATGCTCTACCCCGCGGCCGTCCGTGACGCCATGAAGCTGGCGCGCAAGCAGCTGCAGGACGAGGAGGCGGAGTAATGGACGAGCAGCAGATCACCGGCCCCCAGACCCCGGCGGACGTCCTCTTCACCCGGCTGAACCGCTCGGTCATCGATGGGCTGTTCATGATGATGCACTGCCTCGGCACCTACGGTGAGTCCCACCCCACGACCCTCGACGCGGCCAAGTCCATGGGGGAGACCCTGGCCAAGGCGGGGCTCCCCATCTCGCTGCAGTTCGTGGGCGACGCGGTGTTCAGGGACGGTGAGTTCGTGCCCTTCGGCACCAGGGGCCACGCCCACGTGCTGGCGCTGCGCGCGGCCCTGGGCCAGGTGGGCGTCTCCGAGCTCTCTTTCTCCGATCCGCCATCAGGCGATGACCTGCTGCGCCTGGGGGTGGCCCTCTCCTCCGGCGAACCCGGGACCCTCGACGGGCTGGAGCCGCGCGGGTTCAAGTGGCGCAAGCTGCCGGGCACGGAGATGCAGGCGCTGGACCCGGAGGTCTATGTCTCCACCCAGGTGGCGCTGGCCATCGAGGGAGCGGAGAAGCTGGCCGCCGGGATCGGCGAGCCGTGGGACGGCAGCCTCGCTCTTTCGGTGATTCGGCAGCTGCTGCGGGTGCAGTCCACGGACCAGCTGGCCGGCCACCGGGCCATCGAGATCGGCCTACGGGAGTGGACCCCGGCGCGCCGGGCGGTGGCGGCCACCTTCCGGGCCCTGTCTTCCCTCACCGCCCTCGGCGTCTCCCCTGGCATGATCCGGGCCGTGGCCCACTGCGTGCTCGCCTGCTCCAGCCACGGGCTGCGAGACCGGGGCGGCCTGGCCGTGGGAAAGGCTGCGGAGTCAGCCCTGCGGGCCTACATCGAGCGGGAGCCCTCGGCGGTGAGCGGCGTCACCCCCCACCGGCTGCGGGTGTGCGCCATGATGTATCGGATCAAGTCCGCCAGGTCCATCGCCCTGCTCGGCGCCAAGATTACCGGGCTGGTGCACCTGTGCTACGAGCTCGAGCGGCGGAGATGCCCGCCGCACGAGTCGTTCGATTTGACCTTCGCGGACCTGCTGGCCCAGGCGGTGGACAACGAGGGCAGCACCTACAACGAGGTCTGGGTCAGGGTGATCCTCAAGGCCTCGGGTGGCATCCCGGTGGGAGCGCGGGTGAGGCTGGACGATGGCAGCATGGGGCTGGTGCTCGGCCCGAGCTCAGCCGGCGATCCCCTGCGCCCCAGCGTGCTCGTGGAGAATCAGGTAGTGGTGCCCGGCGCCCCGGTGGAGCTGATCTCCACCGCCTCGCTGCACGGCGCTCGATAACGCGTGGGACTCAAATATCGCCGATGATGGGCGCCTTGCGCTGGATGAAGGCGTCGATGCGCCGGCGCTGACCTGCGTCGAGCTCCTCGAACCGAACGCCGAAGCCGCGCGGCCCGATATGTTCGCGGGCTTCCTGGCGGACCCACCTCACCTCGCCGGCCACCTCAATGGGCGGCTCGCCGTCGGGCAGGTGCAGGTTCAGAGCGAGGTGCCGGGCGGGCGGCTCGCCCTCGGCCGCTGCGATGAACACTCCCCCCTGGGAGATGTCGTTGCTGAAGCCGGTGAAGAAGGTGTTGTCACCGGACCAGGTCAGCTCCACCTCCAAGCTGACTCTCCCCTGCCATCTGCGGTCCGCACTCCGGGTGATGCTGAGGCTCATGGTGGGCTCCCGAATGATTAGCCACTAAGTGGCCCCACCGGGCAGATTGGTCCCGCCGCAGGTCGCGAAGCACAGGGCCGCGGACCGCGCCTGGCCTCAGCGGCCGGGATCCATGGGCTCGACCTCGTCCAACAGCGCGTCCAGGTCTGACACCACCACTCGTGGACCCATGAAGTGGGTCACCCCGTCGTTGTTCAGCGCGCGGATTGTCCGGGCGATGGTCTCCGGGCGAGTCCCGACGTAAGAGGCCATCTCCTTGCGCGACAGGGGCAGCTGGATCGTCAGGTCCCCCGAGTCGTCCACCGAGGCGAACCGGTCCTTCAGCTCCAGCAGCAGGCTGGCCACCCGGGCGCGCACCGGCATGGAGGCTGCCCTCAGCCGCGCGGCCTCCGAGGCCTCCAGATCCAGGGCCAGGCGCTTGAGGAACCGCCCGGCCAGGCCAGGATCCCGCTCCAGCAGGTGGGCCATGCCCGTGCGATCCAGGAAACACACCCGGCTCGGGACCAGGGCGCTGGCCGAGGCCCGGTACTCCCCACTGGAGAAGTACGCCCGGTGCCCCAGCGTGGATCCGGGCAGCGCCAGCCTCACCAGCGCCTCCTGGCCGCCCGGGTCCCGCTTACGAATGCCGAGCGCGCCCGACTGTACGCAGTACAACCCGAGGCAGGGGTTCCCCTCGTAGAAAATAAACTGCCCCGGCTGGTAGACATTGCTCACCTTCATGCCGTGCAGCAGGGAGATGTCCTCGTCCTTGAGATCGGAAAAGACGGAGCCGCAGCGCTCATCGCAGGTCAGACAGCACGCTGACCGCCTGCTGTTGACAGCTGTTCTGGCTCTGCCTGGGGCTCCTCCCGATCCGTCCATGTCTATCTATACAATAGACTTGACCTGGATCAAGTAAGACATTGATCCAGGAGGGTGCCCCGTGGGATGGTCGCTGGTAATCAAAAGGCAATTCAGGACCTGCAATTCGCCCTTGGATCTCCAGGTGATCTGCCAATGAATAAGCCAGCGAACGAGACATTTGTCTATGACGACGCCATCGTCCGGAAATTCCTCTGGGCCACCATCATCTTCGGCATCGTCGGCATGCTTGTGGGCGTCATCCTCGCCCTCCAGCTCGCAGTGCCGGACCTGAGCCTGGGCCTGCCCTGGTTCACCTTCGGCCGGCTGCGCCCTCTGCACACCAACGCGGTGATCTTCGCCTTCGCCGGCAACGCCGTGTTCGCCGCGGTGTACTACTCGTGCCAGCGGCTGCTCAAGGCGCGCATGTTCTCCGATGGTCTGAGCAACTTCCACTTCTGGGGCTGGCAGCTGATCATCGTCGCGGCGGCCATCTCCCTGCCCCTCGGGTACACCCAGGGCAAGGAGTACGCCGAGCTGGAGTGGCCCATCGACCTGGCCATCGCCGTGGTCTGGCTGGTCTTCGCGTTCAACGTCTTCGGCACCGTGGCCCGCCGGCGCGAGCGGCACCTGTACGTGGCGGTCTGGTTCTACATCGCCACGTTGATCACCATCACCATCCTGCACGTGTTCAACAGCCTCGTGATCCCTGCCGACTGGGGCCGGTCCTACTCGGTATACGCCGGGGTGCAGGACGCCTTCATGCAGTGGTGGTACGGGCACAACGCGGTGGGCTTCTTCCTCACCACGCCCTTCCTGGGGCTGATGTACTACTTCCTGCCCAAGGCCGCCGGGCGGCCGGTCTTCTCCTATCGGCTGAGCATCCTGCACTTCTGGTCGCTGGTGTTCATCTACATCTGGGCCGGGCCCCACCACCTGCACTACACCGCCCTGCCCGCCTGGGCCTCCACCCTGGGCATGGTCTTCTCCGTGATGCTCTGGATGCCCTCGTGGGGCGGCATGATCAACGGCCTGCTCACCCTGCGCGGCGCCTGGGGCAAGGTGGCCGAGGATCCGATCCTGAAGTTCTTCGTGGTGGGCATCACCTTCTACGGCATGAGCACCTTCGAGGGGCCGCTCATGTCGGTCAAGAGCGTCAACGCCCTGAGCCACTACACCGACTGGACTATCGGCCATGTGCACGGCGGCGCCCTGGGCTGGGTCGCTTTCATGATCTACGGCATGCTCTACTGGCTCGCCCCGCGGGTGTTCCAGGCCGAGCTGTACAGCAAGAAGCTGGCGACCCTGCACTTCTGGCTGGGGCTCGTGGGCATCCTGCTCTACATCACCAGCATGTGGAACGCGGGCATCACCCAGGGCCTGATGTGGCTCGCCTTCGACGACATGGGCGATCTCCAGCACCCCGACTTCGTGGAGACGGTGCTCCAGCTGATCCCCATGTACTGGGTGCGCGCCGCCGGCGGGGTCCTGTTCCTGGTGGGCACGGTGCTGTGCCTGTTCAACCTGGTGATGACCTGGCGCGCGGCCCCGAAGACCTACGAGGAGCAGCAGCAGAGCGCGCCGCCCCTGAGCGCGCAGGAGACGCACGAGGAGCCGGCGGGCTCGCCCCTCAAGGAGAGCGGCGCGGCGGTCATCGAGTTCGCCTACACCATGGAGAAGTTCGTGTCGCTCAGCTGGCACCGGGTGTGGGAGCGGCTGCCCAAGACGCTGTCCATCGCGGTGCTCATCTCGGTGGTGGTGGCCACCCTGTTCCAGGTCATCCCCACCTTCCTCATCAAGAGCAACGTGCCCACCATCGCCTCGGTCAAGCCGTACACGCCGCTGGAGCTGCGCGGGCGGGACATCTACATCAAGGAGGGGTGCTACAACTGCCACTCTCAGATGGTGCGCCCCTTCCGCGCCGAGACGGTCCGCTACAAGGGCGAGTACAGCAAGGCCGGCGAGTTCATCTATGACCACCCGTTCCAGTGGGGCTCGCGACGCATCGGGCCCGACGTGCACCGCGTGGGGCGCAAGTACCCGCACCTGTGGCATGTGCGGCACATGGCGGACCCGACCTCCACCACCAAGGGATCGATCATGCCGGTCTACCCCTGGCTGGCGAAACAGAAGCTGGACCTCGAGGCGGTGGACGCGACCATGGGGGCCATGGTCACGCTGGGGGTGCCGTACACCGACGCCGAGGTGGCCGGAGCGCGGGAGGCGGCGCAAGCCCAGGCCAAGAAGATCGCCGACGAGATCGTCGCCGCCTCCGGTCCCGCCGGGCTGGAGGCCACCGAGCTGGTGGCGCTCATCGCCTACCTGCAGCGGCTCGGCACCGACATCAAGGTCAAGCCGAAGCAGCCCAGGAAGAAGGCGGAAAAGAAAAAGGTGGCGCAGCACAAGGTCGAGCGGGGGGACGACTGATGCGAGTCTCGGACGTTGTGAGCCACGCGGACCTGTCCATGTACGCCCAGTGGGCGCTGCCCATCGCCATGGGCGGCTTCTTGCTGCTGGGGCTCTACCTGCTGTTGCCGGGCCGGGGCCGCAGCTGGAGCGAGAAGGCGCGCCTCCCCCTCGACGACGAGCCGGGCGCTGACAGCGACAACCTCAACGACGACGGCGGAGAGGACCATGCCTGACACGAGGACCGATGACGACCGGTTGATGGATCATCAGTACGACGGGATCCAGGAGTACGACAACCCGTTGCCCGGCTGGTGGAAGGCGATCTTCGTCATCTCCATAATCTGGTCCGTGGGTTACGGCATCTACTACCACCTGGGCGGCCCTGGCGTGGACCACTTCGGCGAGTACGACGCCGAGATGGCGGCGTTCTACGACGAGCAGGCCAAGCGCGGCGGGCCGCTCAAGGTTACCGCGGCCATGGTGACCGGCGTGGCCAAGGACGCGGCGGCCATGGGGCAGGCCAAGGCCCTGTACATGGACAAGTGCGCCCAGTGCCACGGCAAGCTGGGCGAGGGCGGAATCGGCCCGAACCTCACCGACGAATACTGGATCCACGGCGGCTCCGCGCTGGCCATCTACAAGACCGTGGATGAGGGTGTGCCCGAGAAGGGTATGCTCGCCTGGGGCAAGGAGCTCAAGGCGAAGCAGGTGGTGAACCTGGCGGCGTATGTGACCAAGCTGGTGGGGACCAACCCTCCCAACGGCAAGAAGGCGGAGGGTGAGAAGGATTAAACTGACTTGAGGCTTGAGGCTTGAGGCTTGAGACTTGAGGGGAGATGGCTTTGGGCTTGAGGGGAGATGGCCTGGGCTTGAGGCTTGAGGGGGAAATGTCGGGGGCGCGCTGTCCCCGGGGACAGGCGGATACTGAGCAGTATGGACAGCACCCCACCACGACCTGACGAGAAGGTCCTCTCGACCCTGAACACGGACGGCTCCCGGGTTCGGCTGGCGCCGAAGCCGGTCAAGGGTGCCTTCTATCGCAAGCGGCGCGCGGTGGCCTACGGCCTGATGGCGCTGTTCATCGCCCTGCCGGTGATCCATGTGGGGGGCGTCCCCCTGGTGCTGCTCGACCTCCCCCGGCGCCAGTTCACCTTCTTCGGCAAGATGTTCCTGGCCACCGACACCGTGCTGCTCATGAGCCTGATGGTCACGCTGGTGGTGATGGTGTTCCTGCTCACCGCCCTGTTCGGCCGGGTCTGGTGCGGCTGGGCGTGCCCCCAGACGGTGTACATGGAGTTCATCTTCAGGCCGCTCGAGCGGCTGCTGGAGGGCAAGGCGTACGGCAAGAAGAAGCGCCAGCCTACCCTGGCGCGGCGGGCGGCCAAACAGGTGATCTTCCTGGCGCTGTCATTGTTCCTGGCCCACATCTTCCTCGGCTACTTCGTGGGGCTCAAGGAGCTGTTTGGCTGGCTCACCGAGTCGCCGCTGGACCACCGGTTCTCCTTCACGGTCATGCTCTGCACCGCGGCGTTGATCTACTTCGACTTCGGCTACTTCCGCGAGCAGACCTGCATCGTGGCCTGCCCCTACGGCCGGATCCAGGCGGTGCTGCAGGACAAGCGGTCGCTCATCGTGGGGTACGACGAGGTGCGCGGCGAGCCCCGGGGCGCCCGCAAGAAGTCCATGTCCGACGAGCAGAAGGCCGCGCTGGGCCACTGCGTCAACTGTAGGCTCTGTACCCGGGTGTGCCCCATGGGCATCGACATCCGAAACGGGTTCCAGCTCGAGTGCATCGCCTGCACCAGCTGCGCCGACGCCTGCGACTCCATGATGGACAGGGTGGGCCTCGACCGGGGGCTGGTGAGCTACACCAACAAGGCGAAGCAGGAGGGTGAGGAGGCGAAGCTCGTGCGCCCGCGGGTGATCATCTACCCGCTGATCATCCTGCTTTCGCTGGGCGCCTTCGGCTTCACCCTGGCGCGCAAGGGGTCGGCCGACGTCACCATCCTGCGGGCGCTGACCAGCCCGTTTTCGGTGCTCGACAGCGGAGAGGTGTCCAACCCGCTCCGGGTCAAGGTGCAGAACCGCGGGCGCTCCAGCCGCAGCTACCGCATCGACCTGGAGGGCGCCCCCGAGGGCGCGCGCATGATCTCGCCCATGAACCCGCTGAAGGTGGCCGGCTCCCAGGCGCGCACGGCGCCGGTGTTCATCATCCTGCCAGCGGACGCGTTCACCGGATCCGGCGAGGTGCCGATCAAGATCAAGGTGAGCGATGGCGCGGGCTTTGAACAGGCGCTGACCTACCGGCTGCTCGGGCCCGCCACCGCCGGGAGCGGGCAGTGACGTCGGGCAAGGGCGGCGGGCGCCACTGGCCCTTCATCCTGGGGGGGCTGTTGCTGCTCACCGCATGCGCCAACCTGCTGCTCGTGTCCCGGGCGCTGAACAACGAGTCCTTCTCGGTGGAGCCCGATTACTACGAGAAGGCCATGGCCCACGACGAGGTGATGGCCCAGGAGCGCCGCAACCAGCAGCTCGGCTGGCAGCTCGACCTCACCACCGACGGCGCCCACCTCGAGGTGGACCTGCGGGACGCGGACGGCGCGCGGCTGCGCGGGGCGTCCGTGTCCGTGGCGGCGTTCCATCGGGCGCGGGGCAACCGGGTCCGGCGCGCGGACTTCACCGAGCGACAGGGCGCGTACCACGCGGACCTAGGCGCGCGGCGACCCGGCCGCTGGGAGCTGCGCTTCGTGGTGACCCTGGGCGACGCGCGGTTCACCCGCACCATGACCCACCAGATATGGCCCCATCGCGGGGGCAGCGGGGAGGACGCGCAGTGAGCGCCCTGCTGCTTTCGGTGCTCACTGCCAGCTTCCTCGGATCGCTGCACTGCGTGGGCATGTGCGGGCCGTTCGTCGGCTTCTACGCGGCGGCCGGGGCCGGGCGCGCGTGGGCGCCGCACCTGGCCTACAGCGCCGGGCGGTTGGCGACCTACCTCACCCTCGGCGCGCTGGCGGGCGCCCTGGGCGCCGCGGTGGACCTGGCCGGCTCGGCGGCAGACGTCAAGCGCGCAGCGGCCCTGCTCTGCGGCGGCGTGATGGTGCTCTGGGGGGTGGCCAGCCTCCTGGCTGCCCTCGGCGTGGGGCGCGCGAGCCTCGGCGGCGCTGCCCCGCGGTTCATGACCCGCGCCGCGCGGAACCTCGCCCAACGCCCGCCGGTGATCAGGGCCCTGGCCATGGGCCTGCTCACCACCTTCTTGCCCTGCGGCTGGCTCTACGCGTTCGCCGTGGCGGCCGCCGCCACCGGGCGGGTCAGCGGAGGCGCGCTGGTGATGGCGGCCTTCTGGCTCGGCACCGTCCCTGCCCTGCTGGGCCTCGGCGCCGGGGTGCAGCGGCTGGCCGAGCCGTTGCGGCGGCGGCTGCCGGCCCTCACCGCGGCGGCGCTCATCGTGGTGGGCCTGCTCACCCTCACCGGACGGCTCGGCGTGGATCGCCTGCCCCGGATGCAGGACGTGGACCTGAACGCCTCGGTCCAGCGCATCGACGCGCTGGGGGAGAGCCCCGACGCCCCCTGCTGCCAGGACGAGAAGAAGTGAGCCGCCGCGCAGCGAATCTGGGCGGCGAGCCGGCCTGCGATCATTGTGGCCAGCCCGTGCCTGCGGGGCTGGTGGATCGGGATGCGGAGCTGCAGTTTTGCTGCGCCGGGTGCCGGGCGGTCCACGGCATGCTGCATGATCTCGGACTGGAGCGGTTCTACGCCCTGGACGACGACGCCGGCCGCCAGACGAAGCTCACCGGGCGCTCCTACGCCGAGCTGGACGACGCCGCGTTTCAGGGCCTGCACTGCCGCCCCACCGCCGAGGGGTGGCTGACGGCGGACCTCTACCTCGAAGGCGTGCACTGCGCCGCCTGCGTATGGCTGGTGGAGAAGCTGCCCACCCTGCCGGACGCCCGAGGGGTGGTGTCCGCGCGGCTGGATCTGACGCGCCAGGCGGTGCAGATCACCTGGGACCCGACCCGGACCCGGCTTAGCCGCGCCGCTGCGCTGCTGGAGTCCCTCGGGTACACGCCGCACCCGGTGCGCGGCGGCGCGAGGGAGCGCATGCGCCGCCGGGAGGACCGGCGGTTCGTCACGCGTCTGGCCGTGGCGGGGGCCGCGGCGGGCAACGTGATGCTGCTGGCCTTCGCCCTGTACAGCGGCCTCTGGAGCGGGATGTCGGCCGCGCACATGGCCCTCTTCTCCTGGGCCAGCATGGCCATCGCCCTGCCGGCGGTGCTCTGGGCCGGCGCGCCGTTCTTCCGCGGCGCCCTGGCTGCCCTGCGCACCCGCTCGCTGCACATGGACCTGCCCATCGCCGTGGGCCTGGCCGCGGGGCTCGGCTGGAGCGTGTGGAGCACCCTGCGCGGGCACGGCGAGGTGTACTACGACACCGTCACCATGCTGGTCTTCCTGCTGCTGCTCGGCCGGTACCTGCAGCGGCGCCAGCAGCGGCGCGCGGCCGACGCGGCCGAGCTGATGCTCTCGCTGACGCCCCGCACGGCCCGGCTGCTGGAGGGCGCGGGCGCAAGCCGAGAGGTGCCCGTGGAGGCGCTGGTGCCGGGGGACGAGGTGGAGGTACTGGCCGGCGACTCCATCCCCGCGGACGGCGTGGTCCTGCACGGCGAGAGCCGGGTGGACGCGGCCCTGCTCACGGGCGAGAGCGCCCCGGCGCCGGTGGGGCCCGGCGCCGAGCTGTGCGCCGGCACCGTGAACATGAGCGCGAGGCTGCGGGTGCGGGTGAGCGCCACGGGAGAGCAGACCCGGGTGGGGCAGCTGTTGGCCCAGGTGGAGGCCTACGCCCGGCGGCGGGCGCCGGTGGTCCTGCTGGCAGATCGCCTGGCGGGCATCTTCGTGGCCACCGCCCTCGGCCTGGCCTGCCTCACGTTCCTCATCTGGTGGGTCATCGCGCCCGAGCGCGCCCTGCCCAACGCCATGGCGCTGCTCATCGTCACCTGCCCCTGCGCCCTGGGCCTGGCCACCCCCCTGGCGGTGAGCGTGGCCATCGGCAGGGCGGCGCGGCGCGGCATCCTGATCAAGGGCGGCGATGTGCTCCAGCTGCTCACCCGGCCCGGCCACATCTACCTGGACAAGACCGGCACCCTCACCGCCGGGCGCGTCAGCCTCGAGCACGCCAGCGGTGACCGGAGCGTCTGGCCCCTGGTGGCTGCGCTGGAGCGCCAGTCGGCCCACCCCCTGGCGCGGGCGCTGGCCGCGGCCCTGGACGCCGAGGACGACCTGGAGGTGCGTGAGGTCCAGGAAGTGGCCGGCGGGGGCATCACCGGCGTGGTGGCCGGGCGGCGGGTGCGGGTCGGCTCCCCGGCGTTCATCGGCGCGGACGGAGACGAGGCCGCGTTGCAAGCGGCCGCCGACGCCCTGACGCCGGTGCTGGCCGAGGTGGACGGCGAGGTGCGGGCCCGGTTCGCCCTCGGGGATCCGCTGCGCCCGGACGCCGCTGACACCCTGGCCGGGCTACGCCGCCGGGGGTGGAATGTGGGCATCCTGTCGGGCGACCATCCGGAGGTGGTGGCGGCGGTGGCCCGGCGCCTGGGGCTGGAGCCGGGGCGATGCCGGGGCGGCCTGAGCCCTGAGCAGAAGCTGTCCGCGGTGGAGCGGGCGGGGCGAACCAACCCGGTGGTGATGGTGGGCGACGGGGTGAACGACGCCGCCGCCCTGGCGGCCGCGCACCTTGGCATCGCCGTGCACGGCGGGGCCGAGGCCAGCCTTGCGGCGGCCGACGTCTTCCTCGACCGGCCGGGCCTGGCGCCGGTGGTGGAGCTGATGGACGGCGCCCGCCGCACCCTGGCCGTGATTCGGCGCAACCTGGTCTTCTCCCTGGCCTACAACATCGTGGCCGCGGCCCTGTCCGTGGCGGGCCTGGTCCACCCGCTGCTGGCCGCGCTGCTCATGCCGCTGAGCTCCCTGACCGTGGTGACCAGCTCCTACCGCGGGCGCACCTTCGCGCCGCCTGCCGAGGCAGCCCAGGCCGTCGGCCCCGAGGGCCCTGCCGTGACGCCCCCATGAGCGTGATCTACATAGCCCTGCCCGTCTCCATCCTGCTGGCGGTGCTCTTCGTCTGCTTCTTCATCTGGGCCAGCAGAAGCGGCCAGTTCGACGACCTGGAGACGCCAGGGGTGCGGATGCTGTTTGATGAAGAAGAAGAAAACAAAAAACAAGAAACAGAAGATTCAGAATAAAAAATGCTCCGAGAGTCCGGCCCCTTCCTACCGGGCATGGGACTGTTGGCGAGCATGCGTGGGGCCTGCCTGAACAGGGCAAGACCAACCTGGGCCTGCCATTTTCTATTTCTTGTTTCTTGTTCCTTGTTTTTTGTTTCAACGAATCCTTGGGTCTCTCAGTTTTCTCTGGCTTCATTGCCGCCGCACGGGAGGAGCAAGAATCGAAAAAACGGCGAGTGAGGCTGGCGAAGCGCGCGGAAGACCCTTCGACCTGGCTACCGAGCCTCGCAACTTTCTGCTCCTGCCCTCGATCTCTCACCCCCAGCTTTTTGCTTTTCGCTTTTAACTTCTAGCTTTTGCTTCTTGCCCCCTCGCCGCTGCCTGCTACTCCAAAACAGGTGAGACGAACCAGGAGTCGAATTTGAGCGACCGACGACCAGGGCAGGATCTCGTGCCTCAGCCCGAGATCAAGGAGCGGCCGCGCCTCAAGCGCCCGCGCCTGTACCGGGTGGTGCTCCACAACGACGACTACACCACAATGGAGTTCGTGGTGCAGGTGCTGATGGATGTTTTCCACAAGAGCCGCGACGAGGCGACGCACATCATGCTCCACGTGCACACCCGCGGCCGTGGCGTCTGCGGCGTCTTCACCCGAGAGGTCGCCGAGACCAAGGTGGCGCGGGTGCTGGAGCTGGCCCGCGAAGAGGAGCACCCGCTCCTGTGCACCATGGAGCCGGAGAGCGACCACGAGGAGGAGCAATGAACCTTAGCCAGGACCTTGAGGTCGCCATCAACGTGGCGGCAAACGTGGCGGCCGGGCGGAGGCATGAATATTTCGGGCTGGAGCACCTGCTCTACGCGCTGACCCATGATGACGACACCGCTGACATGATCAAGCAATGCGGCGGCGATCCAGAGCGGCTCAAGACCAAGCTGGACCGCCACCTGGAAAGCGAGGTGGAGGCCGCGCCGGCCCACGTGGACGCGGCGCCGCGGCCCACCATCGCCCTGCAGCGGGTGATGGCGCGGGCGGCCCACCATGTCTCCTCCACGGGCAAGGAGGAGGTGGAGGGCAAGAACGTGCTGGTGGCCATGTACGCCGAGCCCGACAGCTTCGCGGTGCACTACCTGCAGGAGCAGGGGGTCGGTCGCCTCGACCTGGTGACCTACATCTCCCACGGCGTGACCCGCGCCGGCGCGCTGCAGCCCTCGCCGGCGTCGGACGCCGATGACCCCGAGGGAGCGCAGGTCGAGGACCCGCTGGAGGCCTTCACGGTGGACCTGAGCGTCATGGCCGCCGAGGGCGAAATCGACCCCCTCATCGGACGCCTCGAGGAGGTGAAACGGTCGCTGAACATCCTGGCCCGCCGGCGCAAGAACAACCCGATCTTCGTGGGCGACTCCGGCGTGGGCAAGACGGCCATCGTGGAGGGCCTGGCGCTGAAGATCCACGAGGGGGACGTGCCCGATCTGCTGGCAGACACCGTGATCTACAGCCTGGATCTCGGCGCACTGCTGGCCGGCACGCGCTACCGGGGCGACTTCGAGGCCCGCATGAAGGCGGTGCTCAACGCCCTGGACGAGCGCCCGGGGGCGGTGCTGTTCATCGACGAGATGCACACGGTCATCGGCGCGGGGGCCGCCTCGGGCGGCGCCCTCGACGCCTCCAACCTGCTCAAGCCGGCCCTGGCCAGCGGCAAGCTGCGCTGCATCGGATCCACCACCTACCAGGACTACCGGGGGCACATCGAGCGGGACCGGGCGCTGATGCGGCGGTTTCAGAAGATCGACGTGGGCGAGCCGTCCGTGGGCGAGACCGAGAAGATCCTGCACGGCCTGCGGGAGCGGTACGAGGAGCACCACCGGGTGACCTATACCAAGGGCGCCATCAAGGCCGCGGCCAGCCTCTCTGCCAGGTACCTGCACGACCGGCGCCTCCCGGACAAGGCCATCGACCTCATCGACGAGGCGGGCGCCGCCGCGCGCCTGGCCGGCAGGGACGGCGGGCGGATCATGGCGCGGGAGGTGGAGCGGGTGCTGGCCCGCGCGGCCCAGATCCCCGAGCAGCAGGTGAGCCAGGACGACCAGGCGCGGCTGCGCAACCTGGAGCAGGACCTCAGGCGCAGGGTGTTCGGCCAGGACGAGGCGGTCAAGCAGGTGGCCGCGGCGATCAAGCGCTCCCGCGCGGGGCTCACCTCCCGGGAGCGCCCGGTGGGGAGCTTCCTCTTCACTGGCCCCACCGGCGTCGGCAAGACGGAGCTGGCGCGCCAGCTGGCGGAGGTGCTCGGTCTGGAGCTGATCCGCTTCGACATGAGCGAGTACATGGAGCGCCACACCGTCAGCCGCCTCATCGGGGCGCCTCCCGGCTATGTCGGCTTCGACCAGGGCGGGCTGCTCACGGATCAGATCCGCAAGACCCCCCACGCCGTGCTGCTGCTGGACGAGGTGGAGAAGGCGCACCCCGACGTGTTCAACCTGCTGCTGCAGGTGATGGACCACGGCGCGCTCACCGACAACAACGGCCAGCAGGCCGACTTCCGCCACGTGGTGCTGCTGATGACCAGCAACGTGGGCGCACGGGAGCTGGAGCGCCGGCGGGTGGGGTTCGGCGGCGGCGAGGACGACGAGCCGCCGGCCGGCGCGGACGCCGACTACAAGCGGCTGTTCGCGCCCGAGTTCCGCAACCGGCTGGACGCCCGGGTCTCCTTCTCGCCCCTGGGCCAGGAGGTGATGCTGCTCATCGTGGACAAGCTGGTGGCCGAGCTGCAGACCCAGCTCGAGGATCGCAAGGTGCGCATCCGGCTCACCGAGGCGGCCCGGGACCATCTGGCCCGGGAGGGCCATGACCCGAAGTTCGGGGCCCGCCCGCTGGAGCGGGTGATCCAGCAGACCATCCGCCAGCGCCTGAGCGACGAGCTGCTCTTCGGGGCGCTCACGGGCGGCGGCGAGGTGGAGGTCGACCTGGGCGAGGACGGCGAGCTGAGCTACCGGTTCAGTTGATGTCGATCCGGGTCATCGGGAGCCTGGCCGAGGTCGAGGCTGCGCGCTGGGACGCGCTGACCGATCCGGACGACCCGTTCACCGAGCACGCGTTCCTGTCAGCGCTGGAGCGGGCCGGGTGCGTGGGCCGGGGCACCGGCTGGGAGCCGCGGCACCTGCTGTACCACGACGACGCCGGGGATCTGGCGGGGGCCATGCCGCTGTACCTCAAGGACGACAGCCAGGGCGAGTACATCTTCGACTTCGGCTGGGCCGAGGCGGCCCACGCCTCGGGGGTCCCCTACTATCCGAAGCTCACCGCGGCGGTGCCCTTCACGCCGGTGCCCGGGCGGCGGCTGCTCATCGCGCCCGGCGAGGCGGGGAGGCCGGCCGGGGAGGCCCTGCTGGCGGGCGCGCGCAAGCTCGCCGATGATCTGGACGCCCAGGGCGTGCACATGCTCTTTTGCACCGAGCAGGAGCAGCGCATGGCGGCCGAGACCGGGCGCCTGATGCCGCGCCTGTCGCACCAGTTCCACTGGCACAACCGCGGCTACGAGGACTTCGAGCATTACCTGGGCCAGTTCCGCAGCCGCATGCGCAAGAACACGCGCAAGGAGCGCCGGCGCGCCGCCGCCCTGGGCTACCGGCTGCGCACCATGCGCGGGCCGGACCTGACGCCGCTTCACTGGCAGTCGCTGTACCAGTTCTACCGCGACACCACCGGGCGCAAGTGGGGCGACCCATACCTGAACCACGCCTTCTTCCAGGAGGCGCGCGACACCCTGGACCACCGGGTGGTGGTCACCCTGGCCGAGGACGGCGACACGCCGGTGGCGGGGGCGCTCTTCCTGCAACGCGGCGGCGCCCTGTACGGCCGCTACTGGGGCACCCTGGTCAACGCGGAGTTCCTGCACTTCGAGCTCTGCTTCTACATGCCCATGGAGCTGTGCATCCGCGAGGGCTGGCGCCGCTACGAGGCCGGGGCACAGGGTATCCAGAAGCTTCGCCGGGGCATGATGCCCTGCCCCACCTACAGCGCCCACTGGCTGCGCCACCCGGGACTCGCCCTGGCGGTGGACCGCCACCTGGCCCGGGAGCGCCCGGCGGTGCGCATGGAGATTCAGGCCCTGGCGCACCACGGCCCGTTCCGGCGCGACGAGGCGGCCTGACGCGCTCGCCCATCCTGGTGGTGATGAACGTTCCGCGGCTCCTGAGCATCCAAGGACCGTAGCTCACGACAGGGAGGCGAAGATGTCTTGCTCACCAAACTCGGTGTGGTCAGCGGTCTGCGCGCTGGTGTGCCTCGCGTGCGCAGCCTGCGGTGTTGGGATCGACAAGGGCACCAACCCGGGACTGGCCGACGGCGGGGCATCCGCCGACACCACCACCGCCAGGGGGCCGAAGGGGACCTTCCATTATTTCGGCGGCGTGGGTAACGGCGAAATAGGACCGGAAAATGGCCTGGTGCTCACGGCCCGGACCATGAAGCTCGACGGCACAGGCGGAGCAGCACTCAAGGAGTGGCCCGTGGGCTTCGACATCGAGGACGTCACCATCGCCACGCCGTCCACATACCCTGTCCGCGACTACGATCACACCGAGGTCGACCACAGCCGCGCCCTGAACAGGGGAGCGGCGATCCTGCTTCCCGGTTCCCTGGGTCGCCTCTACCTGGTGAGCACCACCAAGCCGGCGGCCGAGACCTTTGTCCAGGTCAAAGCCGACGGCACGGTCAGGACCCTGAGCTCCGTGTCCGGCAAAGGGACGTTCGATGGGTTCTACCCCATGGTGAGCTTCAGCCCGGACAGCGCCATCCTCGCGGTGGCCCACTACAACCCCATCCCCGAACCGGTGGGCTTCAAGCTGATCCGCCTCGACGGCAAGAAGTTCTCCCACACCAAGAGCGCCGTGTGCGACTTCTCGCCTGCTGCCCCGCCCGCCGGCTTCACTTTCTGGAACAAGTCGGTGTTCGTCTTTTCAGAGAAGCGGGTCTGGTTCCAGGCCCGCGGCTGGCACAGGTCATTCCTGTTCTCGGCGCCCCTGGACTGTTCGGCGAGGGCCGCGGTGGTGAAGCTGCCCGATGTGGCAGGCTCGACACCGGACTACCTCGGGCTGCACTTCGGGATCTCGGCGGACCGCAGGCACCTGATGGTGGTGGGCTCCCAGGGGCTGGCGACCAGGCAGGCAGACGTGATCCTGGTGGACGCCCTGACCCAAAAGGCAGTGAACTTCACCTCCACCGCCAGCCACGATTACTTTGGCGGCGGCCTCTTCTTCAAGGACGTCTTCATCGCGTTGTCCCCCGGGAACAAGCACCTGGCATACATCGCCTTCGACAATTCGGGGATGGAGCTTTATGTCAGGCCGACGGACCGGAGCCAGCCGGCGGTGAAGGTGACGGACGCCAAGAGCTTCCCCGGCGCAAAGATGGCGGGCGTCTCGGCCCTCGCCTGGACCAGCGCGGACGACCTGCTCTTCTGGGCCGGCGCGGTGGTGGGCGGACGGTCGCAGGACCTCTATCATTACAGGCTCTCCACCGGCGCGCTGGCGAACCTGACCGGCACCGGGGATGCCACCTGGCCCTTCGTCACCCCGGGCAAGCTGAGCCCCGACGGCGGGTGGCGCTCACCCGACGGCAAACAGATCTACTTCCTGCAACAGCGGGCGCCGGTGAACACCACCTTCCACGGGCGCGACCTCCAGGCCCTGGACCTGACCACCATGAAGCTCAGGGACGTCTTCACCGGGCGGTATGTGTCTGACGTCCAGTCAGCCAGGGGCGCCTCGAACCGCGTCTTCTTCGTCGAGAGCGGGCTGGCGGGCAAGTCGAAGTGGAACCTGTGGTTCTTCGATCAGGGCAAGACCTCCAGGCCGGTCAAGCTGACGCACTTCAGCGTCCCCAACAAGATCCACAGCATCATCCCGAACCACGACGGGACCGTCGTCGCGTTGCTCGTCTCCCAGCCGGGCTCCGGCCGGATCAACCTGTACCTGGTGCAGGTGAACGCCGGCGGCACGCCGGTACAGCGCAAGCTCACCTCGGGCCCCGGCATCGTGCTCGGCGGGGTCCGCTTCACCCTGGACGGCAAGTCCGTGCTCTGGGGCCGCGCCCCCGAGCATGCCCACCACAACGACCTGCGCATATCGAGCCTGGACGGCAGCGGCACCCGCACCCTCGTCTCCAGGAAGCAGGTGAACCTGCTGGTGGATACTTACTGAGCCGCCCCGGGGCTGCGGCGTTCTGGCGCGCCGGCCTTCAGCGGCCCGAGGCCGCTGCCACCGGCAACACCCGCCTCATGGGCACGCCCGTGCCGAACTGCAGCAGCTCCCGGGCCCAGCGGCTGCCGGTCTCGGCGACCATGCGCCTGAGGATGGCCCGCAGCCGCTGCAGCTCCTCCCCCCGGGGGGACTCATCGCCGCACAGCGCCACGTCGTCGTGGAGCATCTCCAGGGGCTGCCCGTGCATCAGGTACAGCTCGCCCCCGGTCATGCCAGAGCCCACGCACGGGCCGCAGCTGCCCAGCACCACGCCGGTGCCGCCGGTCATGTACTCGAAGGCGTACTTGCCCACCCGCTCGGCCACCAGCGTGGCCCCGCTGTTGCGCACGCCGAAGCGCTGCCCCGCGCCGCCGCCCACCAGCAGGTGCCCCCCGGTGGCGCCGTAGGCGGCGGCGTTGCCCACCAGGTGCGGCGCGTCGGGCAGGCCCTCGGGCGCGCGCACCACCACCAGGGCGCCGGCGCTCATGGCGCTGGCCACCCCGTCGTTGGCGTGGCCCACATGCCGGACCTTCATCCCGTCGCAGGCGGCGAAGGCCAGGCCTTGACCGGCGGCGCCGGCGGTGCGCAGCTCCACCTCTGCCGCCGGTCCGACGCGCGCCAGCTCAACGGCGAGGGTGGCGCCGAGCGCCCGGTCCCGGTTGTCCACCTGCAGGGACACCACCGCGCGGTCCTCCTGTCCGGACAGGGCCGCCGCGCTGGCGTCGAGGATGCGCTGGTTGGCCGGCGAGATGATAGGCGCCTCGTCCGCGCCCTCCCGCGGGCCTTGCCCGTCGCCCACCGGGGCCGTCAGCTCGGCCAGGTGCAGCTTGTCCCAGCGGGGAGAGCCGCTCGGGCGCTGCTCCAGCAGGTCCACTCGCCCCACGAGCTCGGACGGGCGCCGCAGGCCGAGGCCCGCCAGCAGCGACCGCACCTCCCCGGCCACGCAGGTCAGGTACCGCACCACGCCGTTTCGCGCCTCGCGGTACCGCTCCTCCTCGGAGGTGTCGGCGTGGATCGGCCCCGGCTTGTGGCGCCGCATGAAGCGCGCCTGCACCTCGCCGTCCTGGGTGGCGATGCCCTCGGGGCAGCTGCCCCGGCTGCACCCGCGGCAGTAGACGCAGTTCTCAGCCACCAGCAGCGGCGTCCCGAACGCCACCTCGTCCGCGCCCAGGGCCATCACCCGGGCCACGTCGAGCCCGGACTTCAGGCCGCCGTCGGCGCGAAGGCGAACCCTGCCGCGCAGGCCGTTGAGCGCCAGGTGCTGGTGCGCCTCGCTCAGCCCGCGGTCCAGGGGCAGGCCTGCGTGCAGGATGCTGCCGGCGTGGGCGGCGCCGGTCCCCCCCTCGAAGCCGCTCACCGTGATGATGTCGGCCCCTGCCTTGGCCACCCCCACCGAGATGGTGCCCAGGTTCGACACCGCGGGCACCTTGACCGAGATGGTGGCCGCCGGGTTGCACTGGCGCAGGTTGGTGATCAGCTGGGCCAGGTCCTCGATGCTGTAGATGTCGTGATGCGGCGGCGGCGAGATGAGCGCGACCCCCGGCTTCACCTTGCGGATGGCGGCGATGACGCCGGTGACCTTGGGCCCCGGCAGGTGCCCGCCCTCCCCCGGCTTGGCCCCCTGGCCGATCTTGATCTCCAGCTCGTCGGCCCCCGCGAGGTACTCGGCGTCCACGCCGAACCGGCCGGACGCCACCTGCCGGACCCTGTCCCGGTCATCGGCCCACGGGCCGCCCGGGTTGCGCCGGCTGTCCTCGCCGCCCTCGCCCGAGTTGGACAGCGCGCCGAACCGGTTGAAGGCCGCCGCGATGGCCCGGTGGGCGGTGGCGTGCAGCGCCCCGTGAGACATGGCCGCGCCCCTGAAGGTGGCGCGCACGATCTCCTCGACGCTGGCCACCTCGTCCAGGGGCAGCGCCGGCGCCTCCGACGGCCGAAGGCGCAGCAGGTCCCGCAGGTAGACCGGCGGCGTGCTCTCCAGCAGCGCGGTGAAGCGGTCGTACGCCCCGGCGCGGTTGCCGTCCCGGGCCACCAGCTGCAGCGCGTTGGTCACCTCCTTGCGGTAGACCGGCATGTTGCGGTTCCGGTCCAGGCGCCCCTCCTTCTCCCGCGCGCCGCACCGCGCCACGATGTCAGCGTGGATCTCCTCCATCTCCAGCCCCTCCACCCGGCACACCGTGTCAGGGATGAAGTAGTCCACCACCTCCCCTGACAGGCCGATGGCCTCGAACAGGGCCGACCCCCGGTACCCCCCGAGGGTGGTGATCCCCATCTTGGACATGATGCGCCGCAGGGACGCCACCAGCGCGCGCACCAGGTTGTTCACCGCCTCCAGCGGCGAGACCCCCTTGACCGTGCGCGCCAGGTGGAGCATGGCGTAGGGGTTGACCGCAGTGGCCCCGTACGCCAGCAGCACCGCCAGGTCATGCCCCTCGTGCACCTCCCCGGTCTCCACCACGATGCTGGCGTCTCGCCGCAGGCCCTCCCGGGCCAGGGCCCGGTGCACCGCGCCGGTGAGCAGCAGCATGGGCACCGGCAGGCGCTGGCTGCTGGCCGCCTCCAGGTCCGACAGCACCAGGATGGAGACGCCGCGCCGCACGGCGTCGAGGCACTCGTCGGTGAGGTCATGGATCCGGCGCACCAGCTGGCGGCTCTCGGCGCCGCCGTAGCTGGCGTCCATGCGCAGCGCGCGCAGGTGGCCATGGCAGGGCATGAACAGCCGGGCGACCTGCTCATCGCGCAGCACCGGGTGCTCCAGCCGGTACTGGGGCCAGGTCTCGTAGGAGCTGTACTTGGTCACCTGCGGGGAACGTCCGAGGAACACCGTGGTGTCCATGGCGCCCCCCTCGCGCAGGGGGTCGATGGGCGGGTTGGTCACCACCGCCACGATCTGGTTCAGGTAGCTGTAGAGCCGCGAGTGGTTCTCGCTGAAGATGGCCAGGGGCAAATCGTTCCCCATGCTGTGCACGGGCGATCGCGACGCCGCCGCGGTCTGCCGCAGCCGCCGGGCGCGCTCGGTGGTCCAGCCGAAGCGGTTGAGCGACTCGGTGGACAGGTCGCGCGCGCCCGCGCCGTCCTCCATGGGCACCAGGTTGTCGCTGGCCAATCCGCCGAAGTTCAGCCCGCTGAGCTGGATCACCCAGCGCGTGGCCGCGCCGGGCAGCACCACCTCCCCGGTCTCGAGATCGCCGACGATCATCTCCCCCGGCTCGAGCTGCCCGTCGCGCTCCACATCGCCGGGCATCACCGGCACCACCCCGGCCTCGCTGGCGATGACCAGCCGGCCTGCGCGGGTGACGGTGTAGCGCAGGGGCCGCAGCCCCATGCGGTCGAGCAGGCCGAGCACGAGCTCTCCGTCGCTGGCGGCCACCGCCGCGGGCCCCTCCCACGCGCCGAGGGACCCCATGGCGCGGCGGTTGCCCTCCCAGAAGCGGCGCTCCTGGTCATCACCGTCGGGGCGGTCCATCCAGGCGGGGGGGATCATCCGGCGCAGAGCCTCGGCCACGCTGGACATGCCGTGGGCCGTCATCATCTCGGCCACCCGATCCAGGTGAGCCGAGTCGCTGCCGTGGGGCATGAGCGGGCACTGCACCCCCAGGGCGCTGTCCAGGTCACGCACCGCGCGCACGTTTGCGGTGATGGTGTTGATCTCGCCGTTGTGCGCCAGCAGCCTGAACGGCTGCACCAGGTGCCAGCTGCTGAAGGTGTTGGTGGCGAAGCGGCGGTGGCCCACCACCACCCGGGTGGCCATGTCGGGGTCCTGCAGATCGGGGAAGAACCCGCCGAGCTGCTCGCCGGTGCCGAGCACCTTGTACACCGTGGTGTGGCTGGCCAGCGAGACCACGTTGAGCGCGCCGGCGAAGCGCGCCTCGATGGTCCCCTTGACCAGGTAGAGCACCCGGCGCAGCTGGGCCTCCCGGCGATGCCCCTTGGCCACCAGCACCTGGTGCAGCTGCGGCACGTCCTGGCGCGCCCTGGCGCCGAGGACCTCCTCGCGCACGGGCACCTGCCGCCACCCCATGGGCTTGAGCCCTCGTCGGCGCAGGATCCCGTCCACCTCTCGCCGGTACTGGACCATGTTCCGCTCACCCGGCAGCGCGGCGAGCATTCCCACCACCAGCGGCTCATCTCTGGACGGCAGGGACCGCCCCGGCGCCACGAAGCGCTCGAAGAAGGCGCGCTCGGGGCGGATCAGCACTCCGGCCCCGTCCCCGGTGCCGTCCAGGGAGCCCCCGCGGTGCTCCATGCGGCGGATCCCACGCAGGGCCGCGGCCAGCAGCTCGTGAGAGGCCGGCGCCCTGAGATCCGCCAGCGCCAGGATCCCGCAGCCCCCCCGACCAGGGTCGTTTGCCACCCGCTCCGCGAGCCTGTCCGGGGCCCGATCTTGAGCCATGTTGACGCACTTGGTGTGGTCGCCGTTGCTTTCCAAAACAACCTCCCGGGGAGGCCCGCTCCGGGCCATTTCCCAATGTTCAACCATTCCGCACGAGTCCACGCCTGGCACATGTCCTGCTTTGCCCGGCGCCATGGAGATGAAGCTAAAAGCGAGCCATGCCATGCACGCCAGGGTCCCGGTGGGCATCGCGGGCTACGGGGCCTATGTCCCCAGGTTGAGGGTTCTGAATGAGGTCATCGCCGCGGCCTGGGGCAAGGAGCCGAAGCGGGCGCCCATCAGGGTCAAGTCCGTGCCCGGCCCCGACGAGGACACCGCCACCATGAGCATCGAGGCGGCGCGCAACGCGCTGCGTCGAGCGAAGATCCCGCGCGAGGAGATCCGCGCGGTCTGGGTCGGCACGGAGTCGAAGCCGTACGCGGTGAAGCCCACCTCCACGGTGGTGGCCGAGGCCCTGGGCCTGACGCCCTACGTGAGCGCGGCGGACATGGAGTTCGCCTGCAAGGCCGGCTCTGAAGCCATGCAGACCGCCATCGCCTACGTGGGCTCGGGCATGGCCCGGGCGGCCCTGGCCATCGGCATGGACGCGGCCCAGTCGCGCCCCGGTGACTCGCTGGAGTTCACCGCCGCGGCGGGCGGCGCCGCGTTCGTCTTCGCGCCTGCCGCCGGCGCGGTGGCGACCATCGAGGGCAGCCTCTCCTACGTCACTGATACACCGGACTTCTTCCGCCGCGCCCACCACCACTACCCCCAGCACGGGCAGCGCTTTACCGGAGACTCGGCATACTTCCACCACTCCCTGCACGCCTCCCGCTCGCTGCTGTCGGACCTCGGCCTCAAGCCCGCCGACTACCGCTACGCCGTGTTCCACCAGCCGAACCCGAAGTTCGTGCTCCGGCTCTCGCGGGAGCTGGGCTTCGAGCGGGAGCAGATCGACCCCGGCTTCGTCGCCCCCCACATCGGCAACACCTACTCCGGCTCCTCGCTGCTTGGCCTCGCCGCCACTCTCGACGTGGCCACCGGCGGTGAGCGGATCTTCTTCGCGTCCTACGGATCGGGCGCCGGCAGCGACGCCATCTCCCTGGCCGTCACCGACCGGATCCGCGGGGCGCGCGCCCGCGAGGTGCCCACGGTGAGCGACTACCTCGGCCGCGCCGAGGAGATCCACGATTACGGCCGCTACCTGCAGTTGATGGACAAGATCCACATGGAGTGAACACTCCGGAGAGGAGGGGCACAGTGCAGAACGTGAGCATCATCGGCGTGGGGCAGACCCGCGTCGGCGAGCGATGGGACCGCTCCCTGCGGGAGCTGGGCGGCGAGGCGGTGACGGCGGCCTTGCGGGACGCCGGGGTCGAGCGTCCGGGCGCCCTGTTCGTGGGCAACATGCTGGGCGGCGTCCTGTGCAAGCAACAGAACCTGGGCGCCCTGATGGCCGAATACGCCGGCTTCCCGGGCATCGAGGCCGCCGTGGTGGAGGCGGCCTGCGCCTCGGGTGGGGCCGCGTTCCGCGCTGCCTACCTTGCGGTCGCCGCGGGGGTGTGCGACGTGGCGGTGGCCCTGGGCGTGGAGAAGATGACCGACCTGGCCATCGACGGGGTCACCGCGGGCCTGGCCACCGCCGCCGACGCGGACTACGAGTCGGCGCAGGGCGCCACCTTCACCGCGCTGAACGCCTTGCTGATGCGCGCCTATCTGGAGCGCCACGGGCTGGCGCGCGGGAGCCTGGCGCCGTTCGTCCAGGCGGCCCACCACAACGCGGTGAGCAACCCGAACGCCATGTTCCGCTACGAGGTGGACGAGGCGCGGTACCTGGCCTCGCCCATGGTGGCGGATCCGGCCGGGGTGCTCGACGCCTCGCCCGTGTGCGACGGCGCGGCGGCGGTGGTGCTCTGCCGCGGCGGCGCCAACGGGGCCAACAGCGGCCGGGCCATCCGGGTGCTCGGATCCGGGGCGGCCACCGACTCGGTGGGCCTGGCCACGCGGGGCGATCCGCTCTGGTTCGGCGCCGTGGAAGACTCGGCTCGCCAGGCGTTCGCCCAGGCCGGCCTCGGCCCGCATCGCGTCGACTTCTTCGAGCTGCACGACGCGTTCACCATCGTCTCCGCCCTGTCGCTGGAGGCGTCCGGCTTCTGCGCCGCCGGCCAGGGCACCGACTTCGCCCGGGACGAGGGGATCCAGCTGGACGGCGAGCTGCCCATTTCGACCCAGGGAGGGCTCAAGGCGCGCGGGCACCCGGTGGGCGCCAGCGGCCTGTACCAGATCGTCGAGGCGGTACGACAGCTGCGCGGTGAGGCCGGCGAGAGCCAGGTGCCCGGCTGCGGCGTGGGCATGACCCAGAGCATCGGCGGCCTGGCCACCGCGGCGTACACCCACATCCTCGGAGTGTGACAATGGAGCTGCCACGTTATCACCGGCTGCGATCCTCTTATTATCGGCTCGAGGGCTGGCGCTGCCTCCAGTGCAAGGCCGTCAGCGTCCACCCCACCAGCCGCTGCGCATCCTGCGGCGCCGACGCCCTGACCACCTTCGAGCTGAGCGGGCGCGGCGAGCTCATCTCCTGGACCCGGATCCGCCAGCCCGCCCGGGGGTTCGACGGCGGCGCGGGGCTCCTGCTGGGCCTGGTGGCCCTGGACGAGGGGTGCAGGGTCACCGCGCAGCTCACCGACGTGGAGCCCGGGGCCGCGCGAACCGGCATGCCCCTGGAGATGGTCACCCGGCGCCTGCGCGCGGGGCGCAGCGAGGGGCTCATCGTCTACGGGTACAAATTCCGCCCGCGCTTGCTCTCCTGAATCGCCCTGCCCCCCCCCTTGGCCCCTACCGCAGCCCATCCCTCAACCGTCTCGCCTGGGCCTGCTGGTCGTCGCTCAGCCGGTGGTTCTCCGCCGCGCGCAGCAACCTGGCCGTGGGCTCACGCTCTCCCGCCTGCAGCAGCAAGGTGGCGGCCATGAGCAGAATGGAGGGGTCCGTCCGCCCGCCGCAACGGTAGGCCTCCACCAGCTGCCGCCCGGCTGGCGCCAGCTTGGCCTGGGCGCGCTGGGCCTCGGCCAGGGCCAGCAGCGTGCGGCAGCTGGCGCCGCCCAGCTTCGCCGCCGCGCGCAGGGCGGCCTCGGCGTCGGCGGGGGCGCCGACGCGCAGGAACACCTGACCCGCCAATCGAGCGATGGCCGCGTGCCCGCGCCGGTCGGTGGGGGGCGCGCGCATCAGCCGCCGGGCCAGGGGCTCGGCCTCCTTGAACCGGCCAAGGGTCACCAGCGAGGAGAGCACCGGGTGGCCTCGCTCGGGGGTCTCGCCGCAGCGCGCCGTCAGCCTGGCGCTGCGGTCCAGCACCGCGGCGTGGTCGCCGGCCCTCAGCGCGCGCACCACCTTGCGGTCCAGGAAGCGGCACTCGTCCTGCTCGGTGCGGTGTGAGGCCGGGGTGGCGTGGTAGTAGGCGCGGTCCTCGTTGTCCAGCATGCCGTCCACCGACGCGAACTCCCGGGTCGCGTCGCCGGAGCCGGCCAGCCACAGCCCGCAACAGCCGGCCACCAGCAGGGCCGCGACCGCGCGCGCGACCCGCAGCCGCGATTCAATCCGGCGCATCAGCTCGCCCAGCGCCAGCGCGCAGAGCAGCATCGCCGGCCCGAGGGCATGGTAGAGCCACCGGTCGGCCAGCGGGTACTTGCCATCGGCGCCAGGGACATGGATCCCCGCCGCCACCACGACCGGGCCGAGGGCCACGCCAGCCCAGCCCATGAGCCACAGCCACTCCCACTCCCGCCGCCGGGCCGCCCACACACCCACCGCGGCCGCCGCCCCGAGGGCCACCAGGCCGCGCACCGCGAAGGGTACGCTGCTGGCTTCGGACAGCGGGACGTCCCGCACCCCGGAGGTGAAGATGAACGGCCAGAGGCTCCTGCAGTACATGGCCAGGCTGGCCCAGAGCCGCGCCGGCTCGAGCTCCACGGCCACCGCCTGAAGCCCGGCGGCGTCGGACTCCAGCACCGCGCGCCTGCAGAGCAGGTACCCCCCGGCCATCAACGCGCTGCCGGCCAGCGCCGGGGCCCACCTGCGCAGGCTTGCCCTGGCGTCCTGCCTGACCAGCACCCAGCCGGCCAAAATGGCCGGGGCAACCACCACGGTCTCCTTGCTGCCCAGCCCCAGCGCGAGGGCCAGCGCCGCCAGGGCCAGCCACGGCGCGCCGCCGCCTCCGCACCACCTCACCCACCCCACGGCGAGCCACACCATGGCGCAGGCGGCCACCACGTCGGAGCGCGCCATGAGCATGCACACGGGGGCCACCGCCACCGGGTGCAGGGCGAACCACAAGCCGGCCAGGGCAGCCACGGCGCGGGTCGCGCCCAGGGCACGCGCCAGCAGCTGCACCCCCAGGATCCCGAGCAGATGCCAGGCGAGCTGAACCGCCATGAACCCGGCCGGCGACGGTCCGAACAGCTGGTACTCCCAGTACCAGCTCAGCTTGGTCCAGGGGCGCCAGTAGGGGATGATGTTGCCCGAGGAGGACCAGAAATAGTTGTGCACCACCTGCTGCCAGGCCATGCCCGGCTCGCGCAGGAACCTGTTCTCCAGGATCAGAAACTGCGCATCGCCCAGGAACTCGAACTGGTACACCCCCCGGTAGAACACCAGGGCCAGCGCCGGGGCCAGGGCCCACCACGCCAGGCGCCGGGTCCGCGCCCATGCCCCGGAGCCCGGGGCGGCGTCGCTGCTGCTGGGCGGCATCACATCCATAGGTGATAGTATCGGCCGACGGAGGTCAACGATCATGCACGCTCGCGCTCGCCCCCCCTGCTCGCTCTTGCTCCTGCTCCTGCTGCTGGGCGCCGCCTGTGGCGACGACGAGGCCGCCCCGCCGGATCCGTCCCTGGTGACCACCGGATCCGGCGCGCTCAAGGGCCTGCTCAAGACCGACCATCGGGCCTTCCTCGGGGTGCCCTACGCCGCGCCGCCCGTGGGGGCCTTGCGGTTCGCGCCGCCCGCGGCCCACGCCGGCTGGAGCGGCGTGCGCGATGCCACGGTGGCGGGCAACATCTGCCCCCAGCTCGATCTGGGGCTGACCAAGGCCAGCGGCACCCAGGACGAGGATTGCCTGTTCATCAACGTCTACACCCCCCTGCCCGCCCCGGACAGGGCGCCGGTGATGGTGTGGATCCACGGCGGCGGCTTCGTCATGGGATCCTCCACCGAGGCGGCCTACGACGGCCACGCCCTGGCGGGCAAGATGGGCGTGGTCCTGGTGACCCTCAACTACCGCCTCGGGCCCCTCGGCTTCCTGGCGCACAAGGCCCTGGGCAAGGGGTCGGGCAACCACGGGCTGAAGGACCAGCAAGCGGCCCTGCGCTGGGTCCAGCGCAACATCAGCGCCTTCGGGGGCGACCCGTCCAGCGTGACCCTGTTCGGCCAGTCCGCAGGATCGGTCAGCGTGTGCGCACATATCACCTCTCCCACCAGCGCTGGCCTGTTCCACCGGGCGATCCTGCAGAGCGGCGCCTGCTCCAGCGGCACCACGGCGCTGTCCCTGTCCGCCGCCGAGGCCCAGGGGCAGAAGCTGGCCGCGGCGCTCAAGTGCGACGCCGCGGCGGATCCGCTCGCGTGCCTGCGGGGCAAGAAGGCGCAGGAGGTGAACAAGGCGCTCGCCCTGAAGAAGGGGTTGATCATCGGCGCCGGCGCCACCTGGGGCCCCATCGTGGACGGCACCGATCTGCCAGACCTGCCGATGAAGCGCCTGCAGGCCGGCACCTTCAACAAGGTGCCGATCATGGCCGGCGTGACCAAGGACGAGGGCACCATCTTCCTGGTCTCGGGCGGGCTGCTGGTGATGAAGCCGGCGGACTTCGACACCCTGCTGGAGCAGGTGTTCGGCAAGACCCACGCGGCCAAGGTCAAGGCGCAGTACCCGCTGTCTGGTTACGGGGACGTGAGCGAGGCCGCCGCTGACCTCATCGGCGACGCCGGGTTCATCTGCCCCGTGCGCCGCACCCTGCGCGCGGTCACCGCCGCGGGCCTCGAAGCCCACGCCTACCGCTTCACTCGCACGCCGTCGTTCTACAACATGCCTTTCCTGCGCTGCTTCCACGGCGCCGACCTCGGCTTCGTGTTCGGCAACCCCCAGAACAGCGGGTTCGACGCCGGCGAGAAGACGCTCTCGGCCGCCATCATGGGCTACTGGACCCGCTTCGCGAAGACCGGCGATCCAAACGGCGGCGGCGCGGTGAGCTGGCCCGGCTACGACAAACCCACCGACCAGCACCTGCAGCTCGACCTGACCATCAAGACCGCCGCGAAGCTGAAGCAGGCGCGCTGCGACTTCTGGGACACCATGGATTTCTGAGCCCTGCCATGGCGTTGATCCTCGGCACTCCCCTGCTCGCGCTGTTCCTGGTCATCGTCACCGGCATGGCGCTGGGGCGGATCAACCTGGGCGGCCTGTCCCTCGGGTCGTCGGGGGTGATCTTCACCGCGCTCGCGCTGGGGCACCTCGGGTACTCCATCCCGGGGGGCGTGGGCGGGCTCGGGCTGGTGCTGTTCGTCTACTGCGTGGGCATCACCGCCGGCCCGCGGTTCTTCCGCGCCTTCGTGCGCCAGGGCGAGCGGCTGGCCCTGCTCGGCCTGGCGCTGGTGGTCCTGGGCGGCGGCGCGACCTACGGCTTCGCGCGCCTGCTGGCCATCCCGGTCGACCTCGCCCTCGGCGTGTTCGCCGGCGCCATGACCAGCACCCCGGCCCTGGCCGCGGCCCTCGAAGCGCTGCCCGCCGGCGGCAAGACCGCGGTGGGCTATGGCCTGGCCTACCCCTTTGGCGTGGTGGGCGTGGTGCTGTTCGTGCAGCTCCTGCCCCGGCTGCTGCACAAAACCATGAAGCAGTTGGAGGAGCAGGCCGGCCCGACCGAGGAGGACAAGGGCCAGGTGGTCCACATGCTGGTGGAGGTGACCAACCCGGCGGTGGAGGGCAAGACCCTGGACGAGCTCGACTTCCTGGCCCAGTCCAACTGCCTGGTGTCCCGCGAGCTCGAGGGGATCTCCCTGGAGCCGGTGGCCTCGGGGCTGGAGGTGCGCCTGGGCCAACACCTGCTGCTGGTGGGGCGGGAGACCCAGCTGGAGGCGGTGATCCCCCTGCTGGGCAAGCGGTCGGCCCGCACCGACTGCGTGCTCGAGACGGAGCAGCACCGCATGCGGGTGGTGGTCACCTCGCCCGAGGTGGTGGGCAAGACCCTGGCCGAGCTGAGCCTGCGCACCCTGCACGGCGTGACCGTGGCGCGGGTCTACCGGCACGGGGTTGAGTTCGTGCCGCGCCCGGACACGCCGATCCATTACGGGAACATGCTGCAGGTGGTGGGGGAGCCCGAGAACCTGCGCGCCTTCGCCGCGCTGGCGGGCCACCGGGCGCGGGCCTACGACGAGACTGATCTGCTCTCGGTGGGCGTGGGCCTGGTGGCGGGAGTGCTGCTCGGCATGGTCTCCTTCGGCCTCGGCGGCAGCCAGCTCTCCCTCGGCATGGCCGGCGGCCCGTTGCTCGTGGCGCTGGTGCTGGGCCACTTCGGCCGGATCGGGCCAGTGGCCGGATACCTGCCCCGCGCATCGCGGCTGTTGCTGCAGGAGCTCGGCCTCGTGTTCTTCCTGGCGGACGCGGGGGTCAAGGCCGGCGGTCAGCTGGTGCCGGTGCTGAGCCAGTACAGCGCCAGCCTGCTGGGCGCGGCCGCTGGTATCGCCTTCATCCCCATGGTGGCCGGCTTCGTCGTGGCGCGATGGGCCCTGCGTATGGACCTGCTGCAGTCCCTGGGCGCCATCTGCGGCGGCATGACCTCCACCCCGGGCCTGGGCGTCATCACCTCTCGCACGGACCACGAGACCCCGGTGATCTCGTACGCCACCATCTATCCGGTGGCCCTGATCCTGCTCACCGTCTGCGCCCGCCTGCTGGCGCTGGTCCTCTGACCGCCTGGCCAACAATAAAATGTCAAGTGTAGGGGTCTGACCCCCCTATATGACATTTATTCGCAGGCCAACAGGAGAGCTCAAATAAAATGTCAAGTGTAGGGGTCTGACCCCCCTATATGACATTTTATTGGGGTTAGTTCAGCCTCTGGAGGGCACCTGCACCTTGACCCATGGGCTGGGGGTGCGATGGGGCGCGCCTATCTCGTCGTTGAACTCCAGCCGGCAGCGCAGGACATAGGCTGCTGGCTCCTGGACGTCCACCGGGACCTTGTACTGGGCCAGCTGCTCTGGATCCACGTCGAAACGGTGCAGCAGGGGACGCGAGTCGAGCTCGCGGTCAAGCTGCTGGTCCCGCAGGCAGGCGATCTTGCCGCTGGCGCCGACCCGCTCCGGGTTCTTGACCTTCACCTCCAGCATCACGAAGTCCGCCGAAGCCTCGCGCTCCTGCTCCATGACAGGGGTCAGCGCGGCCACCGCCACCTTGATGCTCGAGATGTTTGGCCCCTTCGCCTCGGGCCCGGCGACATGGGCGGTTCGCCCCGCGCACCCGGCTCCCTGGGCCACTGCCGCAAGCAGGATTATCATACTCAGCCTGTTCATGTGTTCACCTCCTTCTCATAAAGTAGGTGCACCTAACAGGCAAAATGATTCAAAAAAAATGCCGTGACGCGTCACATTTCTTGCGCACCATGACCTACATGTAGGAGTATATAGGACATGATGCGACAAAAGATTACCCGCACGGCGTTTATCCTCACCCTGCTCCTTACCCCTGCCCTTGCCGGTGCCAGCCCATTGCTGGGCCTGGCTGGCGACCTCGGCATCGGGTCGGTTGACGACACCGCGAGCGCCACGATCCAGGCCGGCCTCGACATTCAAGAGGGCCGCCTGATGATCACCCTGTTCGGGCGAGTGCGGCTCATGCTGCACAACCACGACGAGGAGGGCGCCCTGCGCCAGCGCGACTGGGACGAGGCGTCGGACTTCGTCCACATCCTGCGCACCCTGCGCTACAGCCGCCAGTTCTCCTCGGTGACCCTGGACGCCAAGATGGGCGAGATGCTCGGGCATACCCTCGGCCACGGCACCCTGATGCGGGACTACAGCAACATCTCCGACCCGGACCATCAGCACACGGGCCTCACCCTGCGCGTGTCCAACGAGCGGTTCGAGGTGGAGGCGCTGCTGGACAACTTCGTCCGCCCGGCCGTGGTGGCCCTGCGCGGCGCCGTCTCGCCCTTCAAGGGGCGCCTCCGGGGGCTGAAGCTGGGCGGCACGGTCGTCATGGATCCCACCGCGCCGGTGGCGGTCCGCTCCGACGACCAGGGCCGGCGCGCCGTGGACTCGGCGTACAACCTGCAGTCCGATACGCGGGTGCTGGCGCTCATGGGGCTCGACGCGTCGTATCGCCTGGAGCGCAAGGGGCTGGGCAGCGTGGAGCCGTACGTGGACCTGGGCACGTCGCTGATGGGCATGGGAGTCCACCTCGGGGCCATGGGGCAGCTCAGGGTTGGCCAGGATGGCAATATCATCGTCGGCCTCCAGGGCGAGTACCGCTACAGCAGCGCCGGCCACGCACCGGCCTACTTCACCACCTTCTACGACGTGGAGCGCCACCAGGCGGGCCTGACGTTCAAGGACGCCCGCAAGGCCAACGCTGGCCATCGCAATACGAAGCTGGCCGGCATGGCGCGTGGGCTGTACGAGGGGCACGGCGGGTTGGTGCAGGCCGGCGTGCAGATGGGTCAGCGCGTGCGTGCCAAGGTGGGCTACGGCTACCGCCCGGGCCCCGACGCGCACCAGCTCTGGTTGCGCCTGTCGGCCCAGCCGAGGCAGCGGCTCAACCTGGGCGTGATGTTGATGATGCGCGGCCTGGAGTCGCCCCACGGTGTGGCCAACGGCGTCGTGGCCGCCGCCGAGGGGCGTGTGCGCATCACCGACAACCTCTACGGGCTGGCCCAGTACAGCCGCACCTGGTCGCTGCAGGAGCGCTCGCGCTACTTCGGCGTGCTCCAGGCGTTCAACATCAGCGCCGGCTACCGCTGGGGCAGCTGATCCGGCGCGCCCCCTCCCCTACCGCGCGCTCCGTACCTCCAGGCTCCACTCCTTCCATCGTTTGAAGAAGCCGACCCGCTCGTCGGGGTTCAGCGCGATCCAGGAACAGATGACGTAGCCCTGGATCCAGAAGAAGACCACGTCGAACACGATGGGCCGGTAGAACGCCATGGAGCCGAGGGTGGTGGCGAAGAAGCCGAAGATCAGGATCTTGACGTAGGTCTTGATCTTGCGCCCCTTGTGGGTGCGCACCGGGATGGGCAGGATGTGCCCCACCGACAGGAGCACCACCAGCACGACGCCCACCCACTTTGCCACCTCGAACTCCTGGAAGATGAGCGAGTTGACGAAGGAGGCAAGGATCAGCGCCGAGCCGGTGCGCGGGATGCCGCAGTAGGCCACGGGGAAGCCCCAGGGAACCACCGCGGACCGCGCCTGGCGGATGGTGCCGGTGATGATCAGGATCGAGGCCAGGAAGACACCCAGCCAGTAAGAGATGTCGCGGTAGGCCACGAACAGGATGAAGGCCGGCGCGATGTTGTGCGCCATGTAGTCGCTGGCCGCGTCGAACTCGGCGCCGAACTTGTTGCCCGTGTTGGTGGCCCGGGCCACCAGGCCGTCCAGGGCATCGCCGAAGATATAGCCGAGCAGGAAGGCATAGGCCGCGTAGCGTGTGTTGCCCTGGAAGCAGAACAGGACCGCGGCCACGCCGCCCATCAGGTTGATGGTGGTGAACACATCCTTGAAGCCGAAGGTGGGGGGGAGCTTCTCTGGTTGAGCTGACATTTACTGTTCTTCGGTGGGGTCGTCCCAGCCGTCGGTGGTGGGGACGGTGGCGGTGGAGGCCGGTTTTTTGGCCTCGGGTTCGGGATCGGGTTCGGGCGCGGGCTCGGGAGCGGGCTCGGGAGCGGGCGCGGGGTCGGGCGGGGGTTCGGAACTGTCGACTGTTGACTGTTGACTGTCGACTCCAGCCTCCGAGACGTCCGGCGTCGCCGCCGCCTCCGCCGGTCCCTTCTTCTTCCGCTTCTTCTTTTTCTTGCCCAGACACTTGCCGCACGCCTTGCGGAACCGATTCCACAGCGGCTTGGCGTCGGCGTCAGGGACCCGGCCGATGATCTTCCATTCCTTTTGCAGGGTGCGGATGGCGTCGCGGTGGGCCTGTGGGTCCTCGCTGCCTGCGAGGAGTTCGGCCTGCCGCACCAGCTCCTGCTTGCGCTCCAGGTTGGCCTGACGGTCACTGTCATCAACGCGGCCGCCCCTGCCCTTCTTGCCGAAGCGCTGCTGGGCCCTGGTCGCGGCTGCCTTGAAGCGCTCCTCCAGGGCCTCGGCGTGCTCGGCCGCAACCGGGCCGGCAGCCTTCCACGCGGCGCGCGCCTTGCGCAGCTGCTCCTGCCCCTGCTTGCGCTCCGCCGGGGTGACCTCTTCCTGCTCTGGCGTTTCGCCCTCAGCGGGCGCCAGGGCCTCCAGCCCCGCGAGGATCTCCTCACGGCCCGCCAGGTTCGCCGCCGCGTCCAGCGCGGTCCCTTCAAAGATGTTTCCGTGGCTCTCCACCAGGCGTCGCCAGGCCGCGACAAAGCGCCCCTGCAGCGCGCCCGGAGCGCCCTCCTGCAGCTTGTCGTACAGCCCTACCACCTGCTGCGCCAGCGCCCCCGGGTCCACGCCCTCTGCGCCCCCGTCGGCCAGCGCATCGGCCTCCTCGCACACCGCCTCCAGGGCCTTCGCCCTGGCCTGGCGCTCCTCTTCCTTGGCCGCGTCCCGGGCGTTGAAGAACCGGTCGCACCCGGCGCGGAACCGCTTCCAGACCTCGTCGGATTGCGCCCTCGGCACCGGCCCAACCTTGCGCCACTTGCGCTGGATCTCCTTGATCTTGTTTCCCGTCTCAACCCAGTCGGTGGACTCGGCCAGCGCTTCGACCTCCAGACACATGGCCTCCTTCTGCGCCAGGTTGTCTATCCGCCGGTCGCTCGCCGAGCCGAGCTGCTCGTCCCGGCGGCCGAAGAACTGGTCGCACGCCCCCCTGAAGCGCTTCCAGATCTCGTCGGACTGCGCCCGCGGCACGGGCCCCACATCGCGCCACCGCTGCTGCAGGTCCTTGATCTGCTCCGACGTCTCGTTCCACTCGGTGGAGTCAACCAGCGCCTCCACCTCGACGCACAGCGCCTCCTTGAGCGTCAGGTTCTCCTTGCGCTCGTCGTCCAGCTGGCTGAAGTAATCCTGGCACCGCTCGTAGGCCGCGTCGCACGCGCCCTTGAAGCGCTTCCACAGCTCCTCGCTCTTGCTGCGCGGCGCCGGGCCGACCTTCTTCCACTTCTTTTGCGCCGCCTTGAGCTTGTCCGAGACCTCCTTGAGGTCCTCCACCTTGGCCAGCCCCTCCACCCGCACGCACAGCTCCTCCAGCTCGCGCACGTTGGCCCAGCGCTTCCACTCCTCGGCCTCCCGCAGGTCCTCGCGACGCGCCGCGAGCTCCAGGCGCAGCGCCTTGTAGCGGTCGTTGAGCTCCTCCTCGACCTCCCTGCTCGTGAGCGGGCCGGGCTTGCGGAACCGCCCGCTGGCGGTCTTGAGCGCCCGGTCCACCTGGGCCAGGTCGCCGCCTTCCAGCGCTTTCTGCATCTGCTCCAGCGAGCTGTTGAGGCGCTCCTCGGTCTCGCGCTTGCGGCTCTCCTGGCGCTCCTTCTCCTCCGTCTTGCGGCGCACGAACACCTGGCCCACGCCCTCGAAGCGCTCCTCGAGATCGGTGGCGGCCTCCTGCTCCCTGGCCTCACCGAGAGCGTCCCAGCGCTCCTTGATCCGGTCGTAGCGGCGCAGGGCCGCGCCGGTGCGCAGCTCACCCTCCAGCAGCGCCTCGGCCTCGTCCACCAGCCCCTCCATGGCCGCGCGGATGTCCTCCGGCGCCACCGGCTCCCGGCGGGGCCGCTCCTCCCGCGGGGGAGGCTTGATCTCGAACTCCGGCTCCTCGGCCCTGCAGGCCTTGAAGAAGCGCCGCTCCAGCTCGTCGCGCCGGTTCTCGGGCAGGTCACCCACGTTGTCCCACGCGCGCTGAGCGGCCTCGATCTCGCTCTGGTCCAGCTTCCCCGCGTTGGCCTCCAGCCGGCTCAGGATGCCGAGGCAGGAATCGAGGTTCGACTCCAGCTCCTGCGCCCGCGCCTCGTGGGCCTCCCGCGCCTCCAACATCTTCTCGCGGCGGGCCTGGAGCAGCTCCCCTGCCCTGGCGAAGCGCGCGTCCAGCTCCTCGTCCGCGGCGCCGCTGACCTTGTCCCACTCGGTCAAGAGGGCCTCGAACCGGGGCCACGCCTCCTTGATCTTCTCCTGCCGGCCGAGGGCCTCGGCTTCCTGGCACAGCTGCACCTGGCGGGCGTGGTTGCGCCGCTGCTCGTTGGTCAGCCGCGGCCCGCCCCGCTCGGCCTGGCGCAGCTCGGCCTGGCGCCGCTTCGCCCGGGTACGCACCGCCTTGATGCGCGCCTTGTGGCCGATCGCCTCCAGGTCCTTCTGGTCCTCCACACGCTCCAGCGCGGTGAGGCAGAGCTCCTTGGGCAGCTCCCCGAGGCAGAGGCTGCGCAGCACCTCTCCGTCGGTGACGCGCTCCAGCGCGGCGAGCCTCACGGCGTGCTCTCCGGCGCGGCGGGTCACCTCGCCCAGGGCCTTCTGTCCCTGGATGCGAGCCACCGCCTCGAGCCTGGTCGCCACCGCAACGGCGTTGCCGGCCACCTCCACCAGGGTCACGTCGTCCGAGATCATGGTCAACGCGGCGGCCGCCTCTTCCTCTTCCCCCTGGATGGCGGTCCCCACCAGCAGTGACAGCGCGCGCTCCTCGGCCAGCCTGCGCAGACCTTCATCCGCGTCCTGGCGGGCGATCTCCATCAGCAATTCCGGGTCCGGAATCTTCTTGATGGCCACCCGCCTGACGGCGGGGTCGTCGTCCTGGCGCGCGATGTCCGCGAGGGCTTCCATCTCCTCCGGTCCCATGTCCTTTACTGCTGTGGCGCGAACCGAGGCGTTACTGTGCTTCCACTTGGGCTTGAACAGGTCAGTGATTCCCATACAGAGGTCTCCCGTAGAGCCCCACACAATAGTTGTGATGATGCCTCGATGCAATGGCGGCGGTGCTCTCGATTACCCCCAAAGGGACCCCTTGGAGCCGCTGGTGGACCACAAATGCACCCGCCATTTTGCGAACCCGCCCAAATAAGTAACTCCACGTAATAACTATGATTTAAAACGCATAACAGTAAAACTGAACGATTTCATGATAGTTGTAATTTACACTAAACAGGTAGAATTTGTAATGATATTAAAGGGTTGCAGCATTGCAACGCGGACGCTATAGAAGCCTTAGATGGAGGATGCGAGTTGACGTTACAGACCGCTAACCAACTGAGAGGTGAACAAAAATGACCATGATCCCTTATGTGGTGGCCTATGTCGCCCTGGGTATCTTCGCCGTGGCCGTGGTGGGCCGGTTCTTCATGTGGCAGAAGATGCCCCTTCATGTCCGCTGGGAGCTCTACCCGGTGGCACACGATCCGCGGGCTGACCACGGCGGCTCGTACCTGGAAGACGTGGACTGGTGGAAGAAGCCGCGCGAGAGCTCCCTCGTCGGCGAGATGAAGGTGATGATCCCTGAGATCCTCTACCTGGTGGCGCTCAAGGAGCACAACCCGAAGCTCTGGGTTCGCTCCTTCCCGTTTCACTTCGGCATCTACCTGGTCATCGGCGCCTCGGCGATGATGATGTTCGTCGGCCTGTTGGGCGGGCTGCTGCCGGCCAGCATCACCTCGGTGTTGGGCTACCTGATCCAGGCCTGCGCGTACGTCGGCTTGCCCCTGGGCGCCCTGGGTGCGCTCGGGCTGCTGCAGCGCCGCCTGGCGGATCCGGAGCTGCGTGACTTCAGCGCCCCGAGCGACTTCTTCAACCTGCTGTTCGTGGCCGTGGCATTCGGCGTGGCCTTCGCCAGCCTGCTGGTGCCTGGCGGCTTCGCCAACACCCTGCTGTTCGTCAGCGGCCTGATGACCTTTTCGTTCGCGCCCATGGCCGGCGCGGGGCTCGGCGTCCTGCTCCCGGCGGTGGCGGTGATCCTGATGGGCGCCCTGGTGGCGTACATCCCGATGACCCACATGTCTCACTTCGTGGGCAAGTTCTTCGCTTACCACGCCATCCGCTGGGCCGACGAGCCGAACCTGCGCGGCGGCGAGCACGAGGCAGCCATCGGCGAGGTGCTGCAGCGTCCGGTGAGCTGGTCAGCCCACCACATCGGCGCGGACGGAAAAAAATCCTGGGCTGAACTCGCCACCGAGGAGGTGAAGCAATGAGCCAGTTCAAGAGCATCAAGGACCTCTCCCGGGGTGACGGGGCCGTGACCCACGTGGAGGCTGCCAGCCAGCCGCCGCTCCCCCCACCCTTTGACAATCCAGAGAACATCCCCGCATTCGACGGGCTGACGGACAAGGCGAAGGAGGGCAACGTGGTGGTGGACGACACCGTCGCGCTGAACATCCCGGTCCCGTCGAGCAAGGAGGAGGAGGAGGAGCTGGTAAACAAGTTCATCTCGGGGCTGCGCAAGCTGGTCAACCCCGACGACAACTGGACCTTCTACCAGCCGCTGATGATGACCCTGGAGCACTGCGCCAGGTGCCAGACCTGCTCCGACTCGTGCCACATCTTCGAGGAGAGCGGCGACAACCCGCTGTATCGACCGACCTACCGCGCGGAGATCCTGCGCCGCATCTACTACAAGTATGTCAAGGGCGGCTCCACCTGGGTCCACGGCGACATCGACCTGAACTGGAAGACCGTGACCCGGCTCATCGAGCTGGCCTACCGCTGCAACCTGTGCCGCCGCTGCGCCCAGACCTGCCCGGTGGGCGCGGACAACGGCCTGATGGCGCGGGAGATCCGCAAGATCGCCAGCCAGGAGATGAGCATCTTCCCGGTGGAGCTGCACGAAAACGGCTCGGTGCTGCAGCAGACCGTTGGCTCCTCCACGGGCATGAACTCCCTGGTGGTCAAGGACAACTGCGAGTTCATCGAGGAGGACACCGCCGACAAGACCGGCCTGCCCGAGGAGCTCTGCAAGATCCCGTGGGACAAGGAGGGCGCGGACATCCTGCTGCTGCACAACGCCGGCGAGATCATGGCCTGGCCGGACAACGTGGGCGCCTTCGCCGTGCTGTTCAACATGGCCGGCCTCAACTGGACCATGTCCAGCGATGCCGTGGCCTACGACAGCATCAACTACGGCGTGTTCTACGATGACATGCAGTTCGCGCGCACGGCGCTGATTCACGCCAAGGCGGCCGCCAAGCTGGGCGTCAAGAAGATCGTCCTCGGCGAGTGCGGCCACGCCCACAAGGCGCTGACGATCATCGCCGACCGCGTGCTCACCGGCGAGCTGAACATCCCGCGCGAGAGCTGTATGCCGCTGCTGCGGGACATCGTGCTGTCGGGCAAGATCAAGTTCGACCCCATGCGCAACGACTTCCCGGTCACCCTTCACGACCCGTGCAACTACGTGCGGCTCATGGGCATCGTGGAGCCCCAGCGCGAGATCATCAAGGCGATCACCCCGCCGGGACGGTTCCGGGAGATGACGCCCCACGGCGTGGAGAACTACTGCTGCGGCGGCGGCTCCGGCTTCGCCATCATGTCGGGGCACAACTTCGGCGACTGGCGCCACCATGTGTCGGGGCGCAAGAAGTTCCGCCAGGTGCTCGACGCCTTCAAGGACGAGCCCATGGAGCCCGAGGCGTTCAAGTACATCTGCGCCCCTTGCAGCAACTGCAAGGGCCAGCTGCGGGACATCATCGATTACTACGACGGGTTCGAGAAGTGCGGGCTGTACTACGATGGCCTGGTGGAGTTGATCGTCAACGCCATCGAGGGCGTCAACCCGGGCTTCATCGAGTTCGAATGGCACTAGCGGGAAGCGCTGCGGAGGAAAAAATGAGCGACAAGAAGAAAGTCCTGGTCATCGACGACGACCCGAGCATCGTCGCCTTCATGGAGGCCCTGCTGGAGGACAACGGCTACGACCATGTGTCGGCCTGCAACGGCGCCGAGGGGCTGGATAAGCTGAAGGCGGAGACGCCCGACCTGATCTTGCTGGACATCACCATGCCCGAGAAGTCGGGGGTGCGATTCTACCGCGACGTGCGGGAGAGCGAGGAGTTCAAGGAGGTCCCGGTGATCATGGTCACCGGCGTGATGGAGGAGTTCAAACAGTTCATCAGCACCCGGCGGCAGGTGCCGCCGCCCAACGCCTACCTGTCCAAGCCGGTGGACCAGCAGCTGCTGCTCAAGACCATCGCCGAGGTGATGGACCGGCCCAACTGAATCCCCCCTCTCTTGCCTGCCGCGGGCGCCACCGGTGCTAAGATTGCACCATGTCTCGCGGCGCCCTGTACCTGACCTGCATCCTCGCCCTGGCCCCCATCGGTTGCGACGGGGACGATCCGACCCAGCTCCCGGCCGACGCCGGCGTGCCTGACCAGGCGGTGGTGGACTTCCACGTCTACCCCGACTCGGTGTTCGCCGACGGCGGCACGCTGCCGGCCCGGCGCCCGGACCCCTACGCCATGGCCGTGGAGCTCTCCACCCCGGCTTACACCGGGCGCAAGTCAGGCACACCCGGCGGCACCAAGGCGGCCAAATACATCGCCGCCCGGTTCGCCGAGTGCGGCGTGGAGCCGTTCGGCGACAGCGCGGCGAGCTACCTGCACGCCTTCAAGATCACGCCCATCGTGCACACCGGCAAGATGGCCATGACCCTGCAGCCCAAGGCCGGCGCAGCAGCCAGCTTCCCGTACCGCAAGACCTGGCGCCCAGGCCGCACCAGCCCGGGCGGCGATGTGACGGGCAAGCTGGTGTTCATCGGCTACGGCATCGACGACAAGAAGCACGACGACTACAAGGGCCTCGACGTCACCGGGGCGGTGGTGGTGGCGTTCCGCGGCTGCCCGCCCGGCGTGGGGGACGAACAGACGTGCAACGACGTGGCCAAGGTGCACACCGCCAAGAAGTACAAGGCCAAGGGCTTCATCCTGCTGGCCGAGGACGACTGGTCGGTGAACATCTGGGGCGGCAGCCAGGGCCACGAGCTGCTGCCCATGCTCACGGCGGTGATGAAGCAGACGCCGGCCGAGGCGTTCCTGCCCGCGGGCAAGACCCTCAAGGGGCTGCGCGACGATCTGAACAAGAAGGGCCCGCAGTCCCTGGACACCGGCCACAAGCTGCGCCTGCTGCTGTCGCGCAAGGCGATCAAGGACGCCATCGCGTACAACGTGCTCGGCGTGGTCCGTCCCGTGGGGACCACCGTGAAGCAGTACGTGGTGGCCGGGGCGCACTACGACCACCTCGGCTTCGACATGCCGCCGTTCATCTACTTCCCCGGCGCCCTGGACAACGCCTCGGGCACCGCCGTGATCGTCGACGCCGCCTGCCGCCTGGCCGCGGAGAAGAAGCTCTCCATCAAGCGCAACCTGGTGTTCGGCCTGTGGGGCGCCGAGGAGGACGGGCTCATCGGCTCGCGGGAGTGGCTCGACGCCAAGAAGCTCAAGGCCAGCGAGATCGACTACTCGGTGAACCTGGACATGGTGGGTGGCGCCGGCGACGGCGATGCAAGCGTGGACATCTCGCCCGCTGACAGCGCGGCGCTGAAGCCGACGCTGGAGAAGGTGACCAAGGCGCTCAAGCTCAAGAGCATGTTCGGCACCATCAACAGCGGCCGCAGCGACCACGCCAACTTCATGGCCCGGGGCATCAAGAGCGTCTACATGTACGGCCCCCACCCCCAGGGCATGCAGTACCACACCGCCGCCGACACTCCGATTCAGCTGTCATCCGATAAGCTGGTCCAGCAGGCGAAGGTGCTGGCCGCCTGGATGAAGGCCCTGGCGAACAAGTAACCCGGCCGTACTGTCACCCTGGCATCCCGGCGTTCTGGCGTTCTGGCATCCTGGCATCCTGGCATTCGCGCCCGTCAGGGCGCGCTCAAGATCCCGATCCCCATCACCGAGCGCTCCAGCCCCAGCTCCCGGTGCGGCTCGACGATCTCGACCTTGCGCCCCTGAAGCTCACCCCACAGCCGGGCCACGCCGCGGGTGTGGCGGTTGGCGCCCGTGATGTCGTGCAGGGCGACGAAGCGGTGGCTGAACTGGCGCTCCAGCTCCAGGTCGGCGCGCACCCCGGCGTAGTGGTGGTTGGCGTCGATGAACACCAGGTCCACATGCCCCAGGGACGCGCGGAAGCTGCGGTAGGCGTCGGAGGCGGAGTCGCCGGCGAAGCAGCGCGCGCCGTCGGGCAGGTGCAGCGGCAAGCCCAGCCGCTGGGCGTAGCCGTCGTCGCAGGCGGCCACCCGATCGAACTCGAACATCCGGTGCAGCGTGGAGACGAGGCGCCCGGTCCATACCCCCACCTCGAGGTAGGAGCGGATGTCATGAGCCTCGATGAACCGGCACAGGGCGATGAGCTCCTCGCGGTTTTGCAGCACCCGGTCCTGCAGCGGCTCGCCGCGCGCCTCGTAGAGTTCCTGCGTGGAGCGGTCCCAGCAGGCCACACCGTCCAGCTCGGCCCGGAAGTCACGCGGCGCGGTCACTCGTCCAGCCCCATCTGGCAGCGCAGGGTCAGGTACTCGGCGGTCCACTGCCCATCCTCGCCGCGCACCTGCAGCGGCGGAGGGTCGGCCCGGTCGCCTTGCGCGGCGCAGGCGTGCAGCGCGAGGTGCGGCGGCTGGCCATTGCGGAAGATCACCGCCTGCCGCCAGAGCAGCGCCAGCCCCGCGCGGGACACCGCCTCCAGCGGGCGCGGGTCGCGGGCCGCGTGGCAGAAGCAGAAGACGCCGCCCGGGGCGAGGTGGCGAGCAGCCACCTCACAGTAATCGAACACGTCGCCATGCAGCTCCAGCCGCGCCGCGGCCCGCTGGGGGTTGGGCGAACGTGTGGCGCTCCCCTCGGGCAGGTAAGGCGGGTTGGCCACCACGAGGTCGAAGCGCTCCTGATCGCGGACCATGGCGCGGTCTCGCAGGTCGCCACGCCGCACCTCCACCCGCGCCTCCAGGCCGTTGTACGCCACCGTGCGGCGGGCCAGATCCGCGCTCACCTGCTGCACCTCCACGCTGACGAGCCGCGCCGCCTCACTCAGCCCGTACAGGGTCATCAGCCCCACCGACCCGACCCCGGCGCCCAGGTCCAGCACCCGCTGCGCGCCCGGCCGCGCCCGGAGCCCGGTCCACGCCGTGAGCACGTCGTCGGTGGAGAACCGGTGCCCCCGCCGCAGCTGGTGGATGCGCCATTCGCCGCACAGTCTGTCGAGGGTGGTGGTGGGCTCGGCCATGAGGATGAGGAGCCAGGGTAATGAGGGTGCCTGCTGCCCTGCCTACTTTTCGTCGCTCACGCCGGCCGCGCGATCCATCTTCGCAGTGATGAAGTTGTAGCAGATCAGCGCCACCAGCGAGATCGCGCCGACGATGGTGTAGGCGAACCACAGGTAGTGGGCGCGGGAGTAGTTATCGGGCATGGGGCCCTTGCCCACCAGCGCCAGGGCGTGCTGCTCCTGCAGGGGCTTGGACAGGGTGTTCGGGTCGGGACAGTACTTCTTGAGCAGGAACCCCGAGAAGATGAAGCCGAAGATCCAGGCGAAGAACGTGTTTACATGGGCGAAGCCGAGGAAGATGCCCTCCTTGCCCGCGGGCGCTTGTTTCGAGGCGTACTCCAGGTACTTGGGGCTGAGGAAGCACTCGGCCAGCCCCTGGATCGAGATGCCGATCACCATCATGACGGTGATCGGGTGCACCTCGTAGCCGAAGATCACGAAGTTTGTGGTGATGTAGGCCGACAGGGCCATTGTCAGGGCCGACAGCGGGATCATGCACATGGCAACCAGGATGGATTTCTGCGGCTTCCAGTCCTTGACCAGCTGCGTGATCATCACCACGAAGAGCACCACCACCAGAGGGTTGACGTTGGCGTACCACTCCGGCTTGTAGGTCTCACCAGCCATGCGCAGCACGTAGTCCGGCATGGACGCGTAGAGCTGACCCTGGATGGCCCAGAAGCCGGCGGTGATCAGGATCAGCGCCAGGAAACGCAGGTTGCTCATGGCGAGCCACATGCCGCCGAGCACCTCCTTGATGTCCTTCGGCTTGGACTCGGCGTCGTCGGGCGGGAAGTAGAGCAGGAACACCAGCACCAGCGCCAGCGCCGCGGCCCCCGACGAGAAGTAGGGGACCGTGTCCACGCCCAGCTGGATCCGCATGGGCGCCACCACCGTCTTGCCGGTGAAGGAGCCGATGTTGACCACCATGTAGAAGATGGAGAACGCCCGCGCCCGGTTGACCTCGTCGGAGGTCTTGGAGACGGTGCCCGTGATCACCGGCTTGACGAAGGAGCCGCCGAGCACGATGAGGCCGAGGCCCGCCAGCACCGGCCCGAGGGTGTGGAACATGCCGAGGGTGCCGTAGCCAACGGTCAGCAGGCCGAAGGCGATGAGCAGCGCCTTGCGGAAGCCGATGCGGTCGGCGGTGGCGCCGGTGAAGAACGGCACCAGGTAGATCCAGCCGCCGAACATGCCCGCAATGACGCCGGCCTCCACGTCGTCGAGGCCCACGACCCGGATGAGGTAGGTGCGCAGGGCGATGAAGGTGCCGTAGTACGCCGCGCGCTCGCACAGCTCGGCGGCGTTGGCTGTCCAGAATGGGCGAGGAAACTTCCAGCTCGTGGCTTGCTCTGTCATGGCCGCTATTAAAGAGAGGATCGGCCCGCGAAACAAGCCATCGCTCATGATTCTTCAGATCCCTTCCGTCATTTCCCCTGGTCTGTCATCTCCCGTTCTGTCATTTCGTCGTTCTGTCATTTCGTCGTTCTGTCATTATCTTTTCGTGCGAGTCCTGTTCCTCAACTCCCGCCTGACCACCCGCGGCGGCGCGCACCGGTGGATGCTCTCGGTGCTGGCGCGCCTGCAGGGCCAGGCCCAGACCCTGTGCGCGGTGGGGTCGGTGGATCCGACGTTTCCACCCCACGAGGCGGCGCGCATCGGTCCGTACGAGCGGGTCAAGGGGCTGGACCGCTCCGGGCTGTCGGGGCGAGGCGGACAGGGCGCGCGCGACCGCCTGGCCGCGCTGCTGGACCGCTGGCAGCCCGACGTCATACAGGTCAACGACGTGATGGACCCGGAACTGCTCAGGATGGTGTCCCCCACCGGCCGCGGCGTGATGATGGTGCAGGACCACCGGCTGTTCTGCCCGGGTAGAGGCAAGGTGGACGCGGCGGGCGCGCCCTGCGACGTCCCCATGGGCGACGGATGCGCGCGCTGCTTCGACGAGCAAGCCTACGCCGACAAGATGGACATCCTGACCCGGTGTCGCCAGATCGGCGCGGGCGACATGGCCCGGCTCCTGGTGCTGTCGAACTACATGAAGGCAGAGCTCGAGGCGGCCGACATCCCCATCAGGCCCGTCACCGTCATCCCTCCCTTCGTGGACATCCCCGCGCGCCGGCGCCGAGAAGACCCCGGTGATTATCACCTGCTGGCAGGCCGCCTGTCCGAGCACAAGGGCGTCACAGAGGCGCTGCAGGCGGCCCGCACGCTGGACCTGCCCCTGGTGGTGGCCGGCAGCGGCCCCCTGGAGCAGGAGGTCATGCGAGCGGCCAGGAACCACCCTGACAGGGTGCGCCACGCGGGCTGGCTGGAGCATGCCGAGCTGATGGACCTGATGTCAGGCGCCCGCAGCCTGTGGATGCCCGGCATCTGGGCCGAGCCGTTCGGCATCGTGGGCCTGGAGGCGCAACACCTGGGCGTGCCGGTCATCGCCAGCCACACGGGCGGCGTCACCGACTGGCTGGACCACGAGGTCACCGGGCTGCTGGTGCCGCCAGGCGATGTTCGCGCCCTGGGCCAGGCCGCCAGCCGCCTCGAACAGGACGCTGCCCTGGCCCGGCGGCTGGGCGATGCGGCCCGGGCCCACGCGAGCCGGGATTTTGCGCCCGAGCCGATCATGGCGCGCCTGATCGGTGTATACCGGGACATCATCCAGGAGACGGACCATGAGTGATCCGATGAAGTGGGACCGCCTGATGAGCCGGGACCGGCTGTGCGGCGGACGCAAGCCCGAGGCAGGGCCCGTGCGCACCGCCTTTCAGGTGGACGCCGACCGCATCACCTTCTCCAACGCGTTCCGCCGGCTTCAGGGCAAGACCCAGGTCTACCCGCTGCCGGACGACGACCATGTGCACACTCGCCTGACCCACAGCCTGGAGGTGGCCAGCGTGGGCCGCTCCATCGGCAACCGCGTGGGCGAGGGGGTGCTGGCCCGCCGGCCCGAGCTGCAGGGCGTGGTCTCCTTTCGCGACCTGGGCGACTGCGTGCACGCGGCCTGCCTGGCCCATGACCTGGGCAACCCGCCCTTCGGCCACTCCGGCGAGGAGGCCATGCGCTCCTGGTTCGAGGGCTGGCTCGACAGCGACGAGCGGGCCGCCGAGCTGTCGGCGGGTCAGCGTGAGGACCTGCGCAGCTTCGAGGGCAACGCCCAGGGCTTCCGCCTGCTCACCAGCCGCGAGCTGGGCGGCCGCCGCGGCGGGCTGCAGCTGACCCACGCCACCCTGGGCGCGTTCACCAAGTACCCGCGGGGGGCGCTGCTGGACCAGGGCTGTCACCACGGCAAGAGCATCGCCAAGCTGGGTGTTTACCAGGCCGAGATGCACCACTTCGAGGCGGTGGCCGCTGCCCTGGGGTTGCCGGAGCGCGCCGAACAGCCCGGGGCCTGGTGGCGACACCCGCTGGCCTACCTGGTGGAGGCCGCGGACGACATCTGCTACCTGATCCTCGACCTGGAGGATGGCCACCGGCTGGGCTACGTGCCGCACGAGCGGTACGTGGAGCTGATGGGCCCCATCGCGAGCCAGCACCCCGGATTTCGCGGTCAACAGCCCGAGGGCGCCAGCGTGGCCGCGCAGCGCGCCCATGGCGGTGTGCTGCGCGCCATGGCCATCGGGGTGCTCATCGGCCAGGTGGCCGACGCCTTTTTGGCCCACGAGGAGGGGATACTGGCCGGTGAGATGGACCGGCCGCTCACGTCCCTGATCCAGGCCAGGGACCAGCTGGACCAGATCGAGACCGACAGCGTGACCTACTGCTATCGCGCCCGGGACGTGGTGGAGGTGGAGCTGGCCGGGTTCGAGGTCATCGCTGCGCTGCTGGACCGGTTCGTGGGGGCGGCCCTGCACCCCACCCGACGCCGCTCTCGCAAAATGAAGACGCTCTTCCCCTGGCTCGGCGACCACGGAGAGGTGTACCCAAACCTGCTCTCCTGCACTGATTTCATCTCCGGAATGACCGACAGCTACGCCGTCTCCCTATATAGAAGGCTGGCAGGCCACAGTTTGCCCGGCCGGCGCCGCTGACGGATCCAAACTCCTAGATCTTTGTAGGATAATTGTAAGGAAATTCGTTGTTTATGGATTTTTCCGTTCGTGTCAAAACAATGAAAAAAAAGTGACAGAAATGTGAAGTTCGGCCTTGACGGGTCCGGGGTCACTGCTAGATTGTCTTTCGTGAGCGGCTGGAAGGTCGTTCTGAAGTGCCGCCACCGGAGGCGGAAATCCAAGGGAGCTTCGGCGAACGAGGAGGACCGACGAGGGTGGAAGGACCTCGAAAGGGAAGGCAGACTCGAGGGAGTCAAGCCAACCATTTTGCCGGGCCAAAACTCTGAAGGACCATGGTCGATTTAGCTTGCGCGTCGATCAAGAAGTTCAAGAGAGGATGGCTCCAGGATGAGCCCCGGCAAGAAGGGAGAAACCCCTAGGGAGGAAAAAGCCCATGAGGGTCATGGCCTGTGGTTCAGTCTAATCAACTGACCAGAGGAACGGACGCTCGCGGGGAGCAAGGCCTTGAAGTGGAGGCTGCTACCCAGGGTTGCGTCAAACAAAATGCCGAAGGTGAAAGAGACCGGCACCTGGCGGGTCACGGAAACCAGAGGAAATGACGCAGCAACCAGGAAGCGGGTAACCACAGGAAGGCAACGGCGTCCGAGAGGGCGTGCGGCTCCGCGGGTGGGAAGAACCCTGGAGGGTAGAACCCCAAGGACGGGACCGGCATGAAACAAGGCCGGCAGGGTCCAGGCGGAATAAAGCCCTGAGAGCGTGAGAAACGCTGAGAGGGAATGGTACTCGAGGGCTGGTAACCTTCGAGACGAGTAGCTGCCTGGAACCGGGAAAACGTCGAAGGGGACGAAACCGCAAGGGAGGTTGTTCGAGCTGGAGGATACTTCAGGGAGAGCAAGCTCGGATGTGAAATACTCTGGAGAGGAGCGAAAGACTACGAGAGGATGACCGGACTCCACGCAAGTGGCCCCGGTCGGTCAACGGTGCAAAGACCTCAGAGGCCAACCTGGTGACAGGAAAAGGTCAAAGAGGGAGCGAAGAAACCAATACGGTCGCTAACACCGTTGAATATAAAACTCTGTAAGTCTAGCCAACCTCATGAGAGGCAGACGGGTCCTGGTGACAGGGCGCGGCAGGCACAACCGAGCTAAGACCTTCGAAGCGGGAAACGGCGCCGAAGAACAAATTTCAGCCGCTCACATTTTATTTTCTGGGCAGCGCCTGTGATAAACCCGGGTACATGTCCCCTCCCCCCGAAATCCTCGATGCCTGGGACCTGGCTGACACCAGTGCGACCCCCATCACCTCAGGATTGATCAACCAGACCTTCCTGGTTCACGGGCCGGATCCGCTGATCTTGCAGCGGCTCAACCCGATCTTTGGACCGGAGGTCAACGAGGACATCGAGGCGGTGACTGCTCACCTGGCCCGGGCCGGGATGCAGACGCCGCGGCTGGTGCGAACGGTTGATGGTGAACCCTGGTCGCGAGACCTGGAGGGCATGGTCTGGCGGGCGCTGACCTGGGTGGAGGGGGAGACGGTGACCACGGTGGATTCGGCTGACCGGGCACGTTCGGCTGGGGCCCTGCTGGGACGCTTCCACCGGTGTCTGGCTGACTTCGAGCCGGCGTTCCGCCATCGCCGGGTGGGGGTTCACGATACGCCGCGCCACCTGGCCGCCCTGCGACGGGCTCTGCACCGACACCCGGAGCACCGCAACCTGCGCCAGGTGGAGCCGCTGGCCCGGGCGATCCTCGAGCTCGCCGGCGCGCAGGCGCCCTGCCCGACCCTGCCGGAGCGCGTTGTGCACGGCGATCCCAAGATCACCAACATCATCTTCACCGACGATGGCGCGGCACGCTGCCTGGTGGACCTGGACACCCTGGCGCGCATGCCGGTTCACCTTGAGCTGGGCGACGCCCTGCGGTCCTGGTGCAACCCGGCAGGCGAGGAGGCGCCGGGCCAGCTCGACCTGGAGTTGACCGCTGCGGCGCTCGAGGGTTACGCGTCCAGCGTCGGGGGAATGCTGACGGACGCCGAGAGGGGCGCCCTGCCCGGCGCCGCGCAGCTCATCGCCACCGAGCTTGCCGCGCGGTTCTGCGCCGACGCCCTGGAGGAGCGCTACTTCGGCTGGGATCGGGCGCGTCATACTTCGGCCTCGGACCACAACCTGGTCCGGGCCCGGTCGCAGCTCGCCCTGGCCCGGTCAGCCCGACAGCGGGCGAAGGACGTGCAGTACATCGTCGAGGCCCTATTTGGCCCTTGAAATCACGCCCGCGTCGTAATAAAGCTGCCGTTGTGAGACCGGGAGATAGTCCATGAAATCGACGACTTTAATTGCATTTAGCGTTCTGATGATGCTGTTGCCTGCCTGTGAGCAGCTCAAGGTGCAGAATCCAAGGGGCACCGGGGCGAAGGCCACGAAGACGGCCGTCAAAAAAACCGAGGAGAAGGTAAAGACCCACGCCTACCACAACGTGGACCCTGCCCCACCCAAGGCGGCTTCAGGGGGCTGCGGCAGCTGCGCCGGCGCCGGGCCTGTGGCGCACGCGGGCCAACGCAAAGAGGGCGATGCGACCCTCGTGGGCGCGGCGCTCACCGGCGCCCCGACGGCCAAGGTCGTGGCGTTGATGAAGGCTCCGGCCGAATTCGAGGGCAAGCTGGTGGCCCTGCGTGGCAGCGTCGCGGCCATGTGCCACCACCGCAAGCTCTGGTTCTCCATGGTGGACGACGACAGCGGCAGGCAGCTGCGCGTGATCACCCACCCGGCGTTCCTCACGCCTGGCGGCTCCATCGGGCGCAAGGTGCTGGTGGAAGGGATCGTCGAGAAGATCGAGATCCCCGCGGCCCGGGCGCGGCACATCGCCAAGGAGCATGGCACCGCGGATCCGTCCAAGATCAAGGGCGATGTGCACCACGAGGCCGTCCTGCGCGCCAAGGGCGCGAAGTTCTTCTAGGGCCCCTCTTTGCGCTGGCGCCGGCGGCTCATCACGCTGCACCGTGACATCGGCTACGTGGCGGTGGGCCTCACCGTGATCTATGCCATCTCCGGCGTGGCGGTGAACCACAAGCATGACTGGAACTACTCCTGGGTCGTGGAGCATCGCACCGAGCGGGTGGGGACCCCTGCCCAGCTGCTCGGCGTCTCCGCGCCGCGGAGCACCCCCGGGGACCTGGCCCGTCAGCAGCCGCAGAAGCTGATCCAGGCGCTCGTTCGACGCACAGGTCGCGATGTGATGCCGTCCAACGCTTTCTGGCGCGCGCCTGACCGGCTGAGCCTGTTTTTCGGCGCGGGGGGCAGGGACGTGGTGGACTATCTGCCCTCGACGGGAGTTGTGGAGCACTGGGTGCGCAAGCCGCGGCCCTTCTTCAGACAGATCAACTTCCTGCACCTCAACGAGCCGGCAGGAGCTTGGACCTGGATCGCTGACATCTACGCCGTGGCGCTGCTTTTCCTGGGGCTGTCCGGGATATTTCTGGTCAAGGGCAAGTACGGCTTGCGCGGCAGAGGGGGCCTGCTCCTGGGAGCCGGCATCGTGATCCCCATCGTGGCCCTGGTGCTCCTGCTCTGATCCGGACACAGGGGTCAACAGTACCCACTGGCGCTTCCTGTCACGGGGACTCCCGTCCCCTGCCCGGCCACGCCCACCCGGCGGCAATCTTCAACCTCCTGTAATTACAGGATCAGGACCAAAGCAAGGCTCCTGCCCGTTTCTGGATCGCATCTTGTATAATATGGGGCAACCCAAGGAGGAGAGGCATGCACGCGAGGATCCTGGTATCGGCGACGCTCATCGGCCTGTTGGCCACCATCGGCTGCGACCCCACCGAGGAAGGCACGGGGTGGCCCACGGACCCGAGGGAGGCATCGGATCCCCTGGGCAGCCAGCCGCTGCTCAACATGGACACCACCGAGGTCAACGCCGCCGTGTTCGGCGCGTGGGGCCAGATCGCTGACGGGCAGACCCTGGGCATGAAGATCTTCGCGGACGAGCTGAAGAAGGAGCTCAAGGCCAAGGGCCTGGACACCAAGGTGGCCGACAACCTCAACGAGGGCATGATCGACGAGGCCATGTACGACCTGCCCAGCGCCCTGACCTCGGGCGGGACCACCACCAAGTCCGGTGACGTGGCCACCCGGGATCTGGCCCTCACCCCGGACTACGCCAAGTACTTCAAGTGCCCCATCCTCGCGCCGGGCTCCAGCGTGGGCACCACCTGCGAGAAGCTGGTCAAGGGCGTGGTGGCCAAGGCCGCCGCAGCGCTCAAGACCTCCCAGCAGAAGGCTGTGGCCGAGGTGCAGAAGCTGCACAAGGACCTGTCCTCCGAGGCGCAGAAGTTCATCCAGGCCTGGGCCCAGGCGGCCATCGCCCACGGCTCGTCGGTGGCCGCGGTGTACGCCGAGCACCAGCTCAGCGCCGCCGCCCAGTGCGACAGCACCAAGGACAAGATGGAGGTCAGCTACAAGCTCGGCGTGCAGCAGGGCCACAAGATCGTGATGGAGATGCGCGCCTGGGCCCGCACCCAGGTCAGCTCCTGCGTGGTGAACACCGACGCCATCGCCAAGAAGGTCGAGAGCACCTCCCTGACCAAGATCGACGCCTGGATGAAGGCCCACGCGGTGTGCAAGGAGGAGGACATCAGCACCCTCGGCCAGGTGTTCCAGCAGGCCGAGATCAAGCGCAAGGAGGGCATCAAGGTCGGCATCACTCAGCAGGTCAAGGTGCTCAAGTCGGAGCTGTTCAGCCTGCGCGCCACCATCCCCTGCGGCGACACCCGCTGCGTGCCCGACGGCGCCACCAAGGGCGGCGAGTGCCGCATGACCACTCGCGGCGTCACCGCCAACGGCTACCTCAAGGGCTGGTGGATCGAGAAGCCGGGCCAGTACAAGGTGTGCTGCCGCAAGCAGCGCCGGTCGGGCAAGCTGCGCTGCGTGGGCACCCGCGAGCCGGACAACAAGCGCGTGTGGTGCGCCGAGACCAGCGGCGGCCAGTGCCTCTCCTGCCAGACCAAGTACATCTACATCGGCTCGCCCGTGGCGGTGGACCTGGACGGCGACGGCCTGTCCATGGCCCGCGGCAAGGTGACCTTCGACCTGCTGGCCGACGGCAACCCCCAGCGTTTGTCCTGGGTCGGCCCCCGGGAGGCCCTGCTGGCGCTGGACCTGGACGGCGACGGCCAGGTGACTGACGGGACCGAGCTGTTCGGCAGCTCCACGGACTGCGCAGGCGCGCGCTGCTACGACGGCGTGGACGCCCTGGCCCAGTACGATGCCCCTGCCCGCGGCGGCAACGGCGACGGCTTCATCGACGCGCAGGACGCCGTGTTCTCCCGGCTGCTGCTCTGGACCGACCGCGACCAGGACGGCCGCTCCGACGCCGGCGAGCTCGCGGCCCTGGCCGGCTCCAGGGTCCGGTCTTTCAGCCTCAACGCCTCCTACGACGTGCAGCGCTGGACCAACGCCTCCATCACCGCCCGCCTCCAGGTCATGACCGACCACGGCATCGGCGACGCCTACGACGTGTGGTTCCACATGGACCTGGCGCCGGCCAACCTCAAGGCGCTGATGCCGCGCTAGCGGTACCCTGCCCCGGCCCTGGCCCCAGCCCTGGCCCTCCTGGCCCCTGTTCCCTCTGTACCTGAATGTATACGAAGCCCCGGCGGCGCGTGTGCCTTGCCCTTCCGTCCAGACATGGGCGCTTGCAATCGCCGGCCCTTTGCCCGCGTGATCGTTTGCGCGTGGCCGGCGCAAGCGCCCATTCGACGAGCGCGCCAGGCTGAGCGGTGCCCAGTTGCACCCTGGCACGCTCAACGCTGGCCTCCAGGGCAAGGCACCCACCCCGCCTCGCGGGATGACCCTGATAATGAAGATGAATAGCGGTTGAGTTAG
>CAZEFW010000004.1:0-11161 GCA_964511535.1 uncultured Myxococcales bacterium
CGAGGAGCGGTGCGACGACAGCGACGCCGAGCCGAACCAGCGGCTGGCCGACGCCCTGGGCGAGGTGGCCGGCGCGGCGCTGGACAGGGGATTGGCCGACCGGGCAGGCAAGGCGCGGCCGAAGAACTACCAGGTGATGGTTCATGTGAACAAAGAAGTGCTGGAAGAATCGGAGGAGCAGGGCCGCGGTGAAGTGGAAGGCGGCGTTGGCATCTCTCCAGAGACAGCCAGGCGCCTGTGCTGCGACAACCCTGTGCTGGAAATGCCGGTGGAAAAGTTCACCGGGGCGTTTCAGCTGGAACGTTCCCGCCGTCGAGCGAGCGCCCCGCTGGAGCGGGCAGTGAAAGTGCGTGACGAGGGCATCTGCCAGTTTCCAGGGTGTGAAAGTCGGCGGTTCTTGCACATGCACCATGTCAAACACTGGGCAAAAGGCGGTCCCACGGACCTGGATAACCTCGCGCTGCTCTGCAGCACCCACCACCGGGCAGTTCACGAGGGTGGTTTCAGCTTCAAGAAGACAGAAGAAGGCGAGCTTCGCTTCCATTCACCCGACGGACAGCGCCTCGAAGCCACGCCGCCCCCTGTTGTGCTGCCGCCTCGCCCTGTGCAGGCGCTGCTCGACCAGAATGAAGCTCTGAATATCGACGCTGAGACGGGCACGCCGACGTGGGATGGGATGGTGCCGGTGGATTACGCTGGTGCAGTGGGTTGGTTGCTGGAGCTCGACGTGAGGTCGTAGGGCTGTGGACATGACGCGCCCTGGCGGGCGCTTGGACAAGGCTTCGCCTTGCCCACATGCCCACAAGCCCGGACTGCGGTTTCTTTCTGTTTGTTTGTGGTTCTGGGCGTGGTCCGAGGCGCGGCAGTGGTGGTTCGTTCCGTTGTGCCCGTTTGCTGTTGATGTTGTGGAACGCCGGCTCCGCCGTCTTCCCACAGCCATCAACAGGCCGGGGCAACGGCGCGGCCTGGCACCAGATGCGGAAAACGCACCAAGGTCCAACCCACCACCGCCCCTATCAGCCTCACGCCAAGGTCCACGCGAGCACGACGTCCCAGAAAACACATCAACGCCCCAACCCACCCTCACCCCTATCAGCCCCACGCCAAGGTAAAAACGAGCACAACGAGAAAGCAGACCGCCAAGGTCCCAACCCGCGCACAACCCCAAAACGGCCGCGACCGGGCGAGCGAAGCGAGCACGGAGCGGGTGGGGCTATTTGTAGTTGAAGGACATGCTGTAAGGCGCGCAGCTGTGCTTGGTGTCCAGGGCCTGGACCATCATCTTGGCCTTGGTGTCGTCGGTGAAGGCGCAGGTGCCGCTGACTTTGTACTGCACGTTGATCTGGGACGGGCCCGAGGCGGTCTTGCATATGTTGCTGCCGGAGCAGGAGTCTTTGATCACGCACGCCTTTACCTGGCGGCCTGCGGGGACGTCCACCCTGAAGCGGAAGTAGTAGGTCTGGGAGGTGAAGGGGAGGCAGCTGTGTGACGCCTCTTTTCCCGCGGCGTAGAACCAGTCCACGTCCCCTGGCGGCGACAGGGTGGCGCTCTTTTTGACCCAGGCGGTCCCCTCGGTGGTGCTGCCGATGGAGCGGCCTGCGAGGCAGGTGTTGTTGGGCTCCAGAGGGTCAGGGCAGGGTTTGGGGGTCGGCAGGTCTGGCTTGCCCTGATCCGGCGGCGGCGGCGGCAGGTCTTTTGGCCACGGCTTGACGTCCGACACGGGCCCGTCCTTTCGCCCCTTGTCCTGCTTCGGCTTGACCCCGCCGCGGTCTTTCTTGGGCGGCGGTGTGACCTTTTTGTCCTTGACCCCGCTGTCCTGCCGCACGTTTTTCTTGGTCGATCCCGTGTTGCGTGCGTTGGCGCACCCGCTCAGGGCGAGGGCAAGGACCAGCAGCGACAGGATCGGCTTCATGATGCCCTGATTCTAGCGCGGACCGGGCGATGAGCGCACTCGTGAAGGTGAGGAGGGTGCGGCATGCAGGGTCCGTCCAGGTCCACGACTACCTTGCCGCGCTTCCTTGACACCCCCCAACCGCCCCCGTAGGTTTCATGCAGCGAGCGACAGACAATTGCCCCATCCCCCCGATTCCACGGCGCCCCGCGAGGTCGCCCTCGTCCGGCCGAGCTGGGAGTTCCCGGCCAATCCGGACGAGCCGTACATGCACAACCGGCTGTTCGTGCCGCTGGATCTGTGCATCGCGGCCGCGCTGCTGCAGGAGCGCGGGATCCAGGTGCGGATCATCGACGGCCACGCCCTGCGCCTGCCCCCCGCGGAGGTTTGCCGCAAGGTGCAGGGCTGCGACCAGGTGTTCCTCACCTCCTCCGCCCTGGATCGCTGGGAGTGCCCCAACACCGACATCGAGCCGTTCGTGGCCTGCGCGCAGGCGCTGTCACGCGTGGCGCCGGAGCTGTACACCATGGGCGTGCACGGCACGGTGCGGCCCAACGAGATGCTGCCGCTGACCGGGGCGCGGGCTGCGATCCTCGGCGAGCCGGAGCTGGCCATCGTCGACATCGCCAGCGGCATGGACCTGGAGCAGGTGCCAGGCCTCTGCCTGCCAGGGCTCGACGGCGAGGCGCCGCGCTTCACCCCGGGCCGCGACGAGCTGCTCGACCTGAACGCCACGCCGCTGCCCGCCTTCGAGCTGCTGCCGATGGATCGCTACGAGCACGTGATCATGGGCCCGAGGTCGGTGCTGCTCGAGGCGTCGCGGGGCTGCCCGTTCAAGTGCACCACCTGCCTGCAGGCGATGTATGGGCCCAATTACCGCAAGAAGAGCGGGGCGCGGCTGATCCGCGAGGTGCGCCACGCCGTGGAGGCGTACGGCGCGAAGAACATCTGCTTCATCGACATGGAGTTCTGCCTCAACCGGCGAGCGGTGGAGGAGCTGTGCGAATACCTGATCCGGGCGCGGCATGATCTGCAGTGGTGCTGCTCCACCCGCGCCGACGCGGTGAGCCCGGAGCTGCTCAAGCAGATGAAGGCCGCGGGCTGCACCCTCGTGCACTACGGCGTGGAGTCGGGCGATCAGCAGATGGTGGACCAGATCAACAAGCGGCTGGAGCTGCCGAAGGTGGAGCAGGCCGTGCGCTGGACCCAGGCCGCGGGCATGGAGGCGCTGGCGTTCTTCATGTTCGGGCTGCCGGGGGAGACCATGGAGCAGATGAAGCGCACCGTGGAGTTCGCCAACCGGCTGCGGCCAGACTATGTCTCGTACCACATCTTCACGCCCTACCCCTGCACCACCGCCTTCGACGCCGTGGGCGCGCCGGACCAGCCCCTGTTCCCCACCTCGTCGGGGCAGCACTCGCCCGAGGAGCTGGACCGGTTCGTCAAGGCGGCCATGAAGGACTTCTACCTGCGGCCCACCTTCGCCCTGCGCTACGCGCGCAACATCTGGCGGCGGGGGATAATCAACCAGGCGAAGCTGTTTCTGCGCTATCTTGGCCTCTGACCAACGTACCCTTGACCCATGCCTGAAGAACATCTCGTTACCGGCGGCGCCGGATTCATCGGCAGTCACCTGGTGGACGCCCTGCTGGACCGCGGCCACCGTGTGACGGTGTACGACAACCTCAGCCTCGGGCGGCGGGAGTTCCTCGACGGGGCGCTGGCGCGCGGGGCGCGCCTGGTGGTGGCCGACCTGGAGGACCTCGAGCGGCTGGAGGCGGAGGCCGCAGGCAAGGCGCGGATCTGGCACCTGGCGGCCAACAGCGACATCCGCCAGGGCACGCGCTCGACGCGGCTGGACCTGGAGCAGGGCACGCTGGTGACCTACAACGTGCTGGAGGCCATGCGCCGGCAGGAGGTGCCGGCCATCGCGTTCGCCTCCAGCTCGGTGGTCTACGGTGAGCCCACGGTGATGCCCACGCCGGAGGAGTACGGCCCGCTGACGCCGATCTCGCTGTACGGCGCGGCCAAGCTGGGAGCCGAGGGGCTGATCAGCGCCTTCGGCCACTGCTACGGGCTTCGGGCGGACGTGTTCCGGTTCGCAAACATCGTCGGGCCGCGCTCCACCCACGGCATCCTGCACGACTTCGCGGGCAAGCTGCGCGCCGACGCGCGCGAGCTGGAGGTGCTGGGCGACGGGCGGCAGCAGAAATCGTACCTCGGCGTGGACGACTGCGTGGCGGCCATGCAGTTCGTGGTGGAGCACGCGGACGGGGCGCACAACATCTATAACCTGGCGCCGGCCGACAACGTCACGGTGGCCCGAATCTCCGAGCTGGTGGTGCAGTCGTGGACCGGCGGGCGCGCGCGGCTGCGCTACACCGGCGGGCGCCGGGGCTGGGCCGGCGATGTGCCCACCATGCGCCTGAGCCCGGACCGGCTGGCGTCGCTGGGCTGGACCGCGAGCCGCAGCTCCGAGGAGGCGGTGCGCTACGCCATCTCGGCCCTCGACCCGCAACTGGAGGAGACCCCGTGATCATCTCGCGCACCCCTCTCCGCATCTCCCTGATGGGCGGCGGCAGCGACCTGCCGGCGTACTACCGCCTGAGCCAGGGCGCGGTGGTCAACACCACCATCGACAAGTACATCTACATCACGGTCAACCCCTCCTTCTCGGACCATATCCGCGCGTCCTACTCCAGGACCGAGATCGTGGGGTCGGTGGACGAAGTGCAGCACCCGCTGATCCGGGAGGCGCTGCGGCTGACCGGCGTGGAGCGCGCGGTGGAGATCACCTCCATCGCCGGGATCCCGTCGCGTGGCACGGGCCTCGGCTCGTCGTCGGCGTACCTGGTGGGGCTGCTCAACGCGCTGTGGGCCTACCAGGGGGTGTTCGTATCGAACCGGCGGCTGGCCGAGGAGGCGTGCCACATCGAGCTGGAGGTGCTTGGGGAGCCGGCGGGCAAGCAGGACCAGTACATCGCGGCGTACGGGGGGTTGCAGCGCATGCGCTTCAACCCGGACGAGACGGTGTTCGTGGACCCGATCATCTGCCGCAAGGAGACCAAGCTGGCGCTGGAGTCGCACCTGATGCTGTTCTACACCGGCATCACGCGCTCGGCGTCGAAGATCCTCGAGAAGCAGAGCAAGGAGACGCCGGACAAGCAGGAGGCCCTGGGCAAGATGGTGGACGCCACCGTGGAGGTGGCCCAGATCCTCAGCTCCAACCGGGAGATCACGCGGGTCGGCGAGATGCTCCACGAGGCGTGGCAGATCAAGCGCGAGCTCACCTCCGGGATCTCCACCGACGAGATCGACGCCATGTACGACGCGGCGCGCGGCGCGGGGGCGCTCGGCGGCAAGATCACCGGCGCCGGCGGCGGCGGCTTCCTGCTGCTGTTCGTCGAGCCCCACAACCAGCCCCGCGTACGCGAGGCGCTGGCCCCGCTCAAGGACCACAAGATCCGCCTGGAGCCCCAGGGCAGCAAGATCATCTACGTGGAGGACTAGCGCGCGCCCCCCGGCGGGGAGTCGTAATTACACAGCCAGCCTTCAGGGACAGTGATGCAGCTCCACCGCCCGCTTCGCCTTGAGGAACCCGGTCAGGTCGGCGGGCAGGCCGGTGGGGACCCCCACATGGTCGCCCGCCGGGCAGTGGCGGGTCTTGATCTCCCGGGTGGTGCCGTCCTTGCGCGTGACCCAGAACGTCGTCCTGGTGTCCCACATCCCCATGCCGAAGCAGATGGGCGGGTTGCCGTATTTCGGCGCCACGGCGCTCCAGGCCACCTTGCCCGCCGCGGCCACCAGGGCGCCTTGCTGGGCCTTGGTCAGCTGCTTGATGCAGCTCTTGGACGGGTCGCGTATCGCGGCAGAGTTGGCCCACTTCAGCTTCCCGCCGAGGTATGAGCTGAAGTAGGAATAGGCAAACATCTTGGTGATGACCTGGGTCACGCTGCTCCAGCCCACCTCGGCCACGGGGCTCTGCTGCAGCCGATCCGGCGGCACGACCAGGTCTGGCGGCGCGGCCAGGTCAGGACGCGGCGCAGCGGAATCACGGCCCCGGTCGAGCCGCCCACCGTCCAGCCGCCGCGCGTCCGCTGGCCCCCCGGCGTCACCGGGGTCACCAGGAACGGGCCGCCCTGCGCAACCCGCGGCTGCCCACAGCGCCACCGCGAGGGCGACGCGCCGAATCCATTCGATCCTGATCATCAACGCCGATCCTACCACCCGGGCTGCGGATGCCTCTCCGCCCCTTGATATTGCCGCAGGATCGGGCAAAGTTTTCCCCCATGACTGACAAGAAGAGACCGTTGGCAGAGATCAGCGCGTTCGTGCCGGCCTACAACGAGGCGGACAACATCGCCGAGGTGGTGCAGCGGCTGCACGGCGCCATGGAGAAGGTGGCGCGCAAGCACGAGGTCATCGTGGTGCTCTACGAGGGGACCAGCGATGGAACCGACCGCATCCTGGCCGACCTGGAGCAGCAGGACGAGCTGCTGCGGGTGGTTGTGCAGCCGAAGGCTCGACGCGGCTACGGCGTGGCGCTACGGCTCGGCATCGAGGCGGCGCGCTATCGGTACATCTTCTACACCGACGCCGACAACCAGTTCGACCCGGATGAGATCGTCAGGTTCGCGCCGCTGATGGAGGGCGCCGACCTGGTCACCGGAATCCGCGAGGAGCGGCAGGACCCGCTGGCGCGCAAGATCACGGCAGCGGTCTACAACAAGATCATGGACGTCGCCCTCGGCACCGGCGTCACCGACGTGGACTGCGCCTTCAAGCTGTTCCGCAAGGCCATGTTCGACGGCATGACCTTGACCAGCGACACAGGCCTCATCGACCCGGAGATCGTGGCCCGGGCGCGCATGGCCGGCAGGCTGATCATGGAGGTGCCCGTGACCCACTACCCGCGCGCGGCGGGCGAGGCGCACTTCGAGGCGGACACGCCCCTCGGCTTGCCGGAGCCCAGGGTGGTGCTCGGGGTGCTGTCGGAGCTGTGGGAGCTTCGCAAGCAGATCCGGGCCGAGGACAAGGCCGCCGCCGACGCCCACGTGCTGTAGAGCGCCGAACGGCTTGAACACCTGCTGCAAACGCGGTCCTGGGGCGTCTCGCGGCTTGCGTCCTCTCGCCCATCCTCGCCGTACCACAAGTACGCCTCCGGTGGGCCCTCCGAGCGCGCTCGCGATCCACCTCCAGCATCGCGTCTTCGCTGCGGCATCAAGCCGCTCGGCGCTCTAAGTGCGACCCCCCGATCTCCTCGCCCCGGCCGGGACCCCGGCCAAGCTGCGAACCGCTCTTCATTTCGGCGCCGACGCGGTCTACCTCGGGCTGCGGCGCTACTCCCTGCGCGCAGGGGCAGGCAACTTCACCCTCGAGCAGCTGGACGACGCGCTGTCGCTGACCCGATCCATGGGCCGGCGGGTCTACGTGGCCATCAACCTGCAGCCGTTCGACGAGGACCTCGACGCGAGCTTGATCGACACCCTCGAGGCGCTGGCGGACTTGAAGCCCGACGCCCTCATCGTGGCCGATCCGGGGGTGATGGCGCTGTGCCGGCGCCACGCGCCCGAGCTGCCGCTGCACCTCTCGACCCAGGCCAGCGTGACCAACGCGGCGGCCGCCCGGTTCTGGCATGAGGCGGCGGGCGTCCAGCGCATCATCGCCGCGCGCGAGCTGTCGCTCGAGCAGCTGGGCGCCATGGTGGGCGAGGCGCCGGAGGTGCGGTTCGAGGCGTTCGCGCACGGGGCCGTGTGCGTGGCCTACTCCGGGCGCTGCCTCCTGTCGCTCTACGGCGCGGGGCCCGGACGCGACCCGCGGCGCGGCAGCTGCGCCCAGGGGTGCCGGTGGCGCTACCGGTTCATCGAGGACGGGCGCCGGCCGGGGGAGGCGAACCCGGTGGAGCAGGACGAGCGGGGCACCTACTTCTTCGACGCCCGCGACCTGTGCGCCATGCCGGTGCTCGACCGGCTGGTGGAGACGGGGGTCCGGGCCCTGAAGCTGGAGGGGCGCACGCGCTCGGCGCTCTACCTGGCGGTCACCGTGGACATCTATCGCCACGCCCTGGACCGCCTGGCCGACGGCGACGCGCGGGGCTTCGCCGCGGCCGTGCCCGACTACTTGGCCGGGCTGCGGGAGGTCTCGACGCGGCCGTTCTCCACGCACTTCTACACCGGCGAGCAGGACCGGCCCGAGACCTACCTGCCCGGCGGCATGCCCTGGGACGGCGCGCCGAGGTATGTAGGCGAGGTGGAGGCGCCGGGGACGCTGCGGCTGAAGAACCCGGTGTCGCGCGGAGACAGCGTCACGCTGTGCGACCGCGGGCTGAAGCGGCAGGCGCTGGTCCTGGACCCGCTGCTGGACCAGGACGGCGCCCCTGTACCGCGCGCCCTGGCCGGAGACACAATCACGCTGCCCGACGAGGCCACAGCATCCCCGGGCGCCGTGGCCATGAGGAGATGAGCAGGGGGACGCCCCGTTAGCGGGTGGCCCTCAGGATCCACTCCACGCCGGCGGGCAGGTCTGCCGCGGCGTGGTCCGGGGCGACCTCGTTGATGGCCGCCTGGTCGGCGCTCAGGAACAGTGACCTGCAGCCGGCGGCCCGGGCGGCGCCCATGTCGCTGGGCCGATCACCCACCATCACCGAGCGGGACAGGTCCACGCCGAGCCGGCTGGCGGCGCGCAGGATCATCAGCGGCTGCGGCTTGCGGCAGGGGCACCCCTCGTCCGGGGTGTGGAAGCAGTACTCGAACCCGGCGAAGGTCACCCCGGGCAGCAGCTCGAGCATCCGCGCCTGGATCGCCGCCACGTCCCGCTCGGTGAACCACCCCCGGCCCACCCCCGACTGGTTGCTCACCAGCACCAGCGCCCGCCCGGCCTCCTGCAGCCGCAGCAGCGCGTCATGCACGCCCGGCAGCAGCCGCACCTGCTCCGGCCGGGACATGTAGCTCTCGTCGTCCAGCAGGGTGTCGTCCCGATCCAGAAAGACCGCCCCTGGAGCAGCCTCAGACGTCATGTCTCGAGCGGCTCTCGAACCGGGTGTACTTGGGCAAGAAGACCAGCTCCACGTTGCCGAGCGGGCCGTTGCGCTGCTTGCCGATGATCAGCTCGGCCGGGATCGGCTGGTTCGGGTCGAACTCCTCGCCGTCCTCGTTGCCCCGGGCGCGGTGGATGAACGCGATGAGGTCCGCGTCCTGCTCGATGGCCCCTGACTCGCGAAGGTCGCTCAGCTGCGGGCGCTGGTCCTTGCGGTCCTCCACCGCGCGCCGCAGCTGCGACAGCGCGATGACCGGCAGCCCCACGTCCTTGGCCAGCGCCTTGAGCCCGCGGCTCACCTCCGCCACCTCCTGCTCACGTGAGGCGTTCTGCTTGGTCCGCGCCCGCACCAGCTGCAGGTAGTCGATGACGATGAACCCCATGGGCGACGACTGCCCCTCCACCTCGGGAAAGATCCGCGTGTCATGCCTGAAGCGGCGCGACTTGGCCCGGATCTCCAGCACGGTCAAGGCGGCCGAGTCGTCGATGAAGATCGGCGCCTCGCTGATGCGCCCCGCCGCCGCGGTGAGCTCCCCCCACTCCCCCTTCTCGATGGAGCCTGAGCGCAGCTTGCGCGAGTTGATCTGCGCCTCGGCGGCCAGCACGCGCTCGACGAGGGACTCCTTGCTCATCTCCAGGGAGAAGATCAGCACCGGCACGTTGTGATCCATGGCCGCGTTGTGCGCGATGTTGATGCAGAAGGAGGTCTTGCCCATGGAGGGGCGCGCCGCCACGATGATCAGATCCCCTGGCTGCAGCCCGGCGGTCAACGCGTCGAAGTCCGGGTAGCCGGTGGGCACGCCGGTGATGTCCTTGTCCTTGGCGTGCCGCTCCTCGATGTTGTGGAACACCTCGGTCAGGATCGGCTTGATCTCGTGGTAGTTGGCCCGGTCGGTGCGCTGGGCCAGCGCGAAGATCTGCCGCTCCGCGTCGTCCATGTAGTCGGCGACCTCCGACGGGTCGTCGTACCCCTCGGCGGCGATCTGCGAGCAGGCCTGGATCACCCGCCGCACCGTCGCCTTGTCCCGCACGATTCGCGCGTGGTAGATGATGTTCTCGGCGGTGGGCACCTTGCTGGCCAGCTCAGCCAGGCCCGCCACGCCCCCCACGCGGCCGATGCGGCCCGAGGTGCGCAGCTCCTCCTCCAGCGTGATGATGTCGATGGGCTTGCCGCGCTCCTCCAGCCGCAGCATCGACTCGTACACTTCCAGGTTCGCCGGGCTGTAGAAGTCCTCCGGGTTCAGGATGGAGAGCACCCTGTTGATGGCCTCCTTGGGCGAAATGAGGATTCCGCCCAGGACCGAGGCCTCGGCTTCCAGCTGGTGAGGGAGGGTGCGCCCGGATCTGCTCTGCTGACCTTCAGCCATGGATCCGGATTTTACAGGTGGGGGGAGGAGGGATCCAGGTTACTTCGCCACCACCCAGACCTTCAAGGCGGCGAGGATGTCGCGGGTGAGTCGAATCTCCACGGTGTACACACCGAGAGATTTGATCGGCTCCTCCAGGCGGATCTTCTTGCGGTCCACCTCCAGGCCCTCTTCTTTCAGGCCCTCGGCGATCTCCTTGGTGGTGACCGAACCGAACAGCTTGCCCTCCTCGCCTGCCTGCTTGGCGATGGTCAGCGACAGCTGCTCCAGCTTGGCCTTCACCTCCTCGGCGGACTTGAGCTGCTTGGCCGTGTGCTGCTCGATGACCTTCTTCTCATGCTCAAGCTGCCGCTTGTTACGCGAGGTGGCCAGCACGGCCAGCCCCTTGGGGATCAGGAAATTGCGGCCGTAACCGTCGGCCACGTTGACCAGGTCGCCGGCGCGGCCCAGGTTGTCTACATCTTCACGCAGGATGACTTGCATGGCTCACCTCCGCCTATTTGCCCGCGACCGAAAAGGGCATCAGGGCGATCATGCGAGACCGCTTGATGGCCAGGGCCAGCTTGCGCTGGTGCTTCGCGCAGGTGCCGCTGATGCGGCGAGGAATAATCTTGCCCCGCTCGGTGATGAAGTACTTGAGCAGCTGGGGATCCTTGTAGTCGATCTGGATGCTGCTGTCGGCGCAAAAACGGCAGACCTTGCGGCGGCCAAAACGACGCCTCTTCTTCAGAAAACCCATGGACATGACTACTCCTCCTTCTTGTCGGCGTCGGCAGCCGGTGCGGCCTCGGCAGGCGGAGCCGTAGGCGTCGTTTTCTCTTCAGCTGCGGCAGGCTTGGCCTCGGCGGCCTCACCCTCGGCAGGCTTC